>DATBKZ010000001.1:0-23144 GCA_036555615.1 Burkholderiales bacterium
GTGCACTCGCGGCGCAAGAATAAGAGGGACTGCGTCGGCTTTGCGGAAACGTATTCAATCCCTCGCCCGGTGGAAAGGTTCACCTCCAAATTTGGCTTGGCCTATTTCCGGAGGCCCTTGTCACAGGCGGCGTCCGCTTGCGGCTGCGGACAATCATCCCTCAGAGTCAAATTGCCCCTTTGCTTCCTGTGGCGTAACTTGTCGAGCGAGGAATGGGATGATCGTGTTGTATGAAGTGGTTAACGGAGCGTGTCAACTGATTAGTCAACCAACTACGTTCGACCGACCGCGTGTCAGGAGGGGGCTTTGACCGAGAGGACACCGGCACCGATTCTCGCGACCTCAGAAACGCATCTAACACCACAGCAGCGGTTTGAGGCCGCAATCGCTCGCTTTCATGATCATACTGAGCTGCTTCGGTCTCTAACGAGATTTGACCTTCAGATTCTGGGTGGCTTCATGACCTTACAATTGGGCCTTGCCGCATGGCTTGTCGACCACCCACCGAATGGCGTTGTGGAGAAAATTGGGCTCGTCACTCTCAGTGCGACGCTTACAGGCGCTGTGATGTGGCTCCTTTACACACAATATCGGCGCCGCAAGGAAATTGTTGCGAGTCTCGCGAGAATCAAGGTGTTCCTTCAATTTGAGGAGCTCGGAGCTTACATTCCACGTCAAAGCCTCGACGCGCCCATGATGTTCAAGCCTTGGTGGCCCTGGTATCTGATTGCCTGCGTCATCACTTTTGTTGCAGTGCTAGGCATTATTCTCTTCGGCGGCTTCCAACAGCGGTCAAACATGCCGATGAAGCCGACGAGCGTCATATCTGAGTCGGCATAGACGAGACAGAGGTAAATGTCGCATGCGTCTACGTGGCAGTACCGATAGTACGACTATTTCATCGTCATTCTTTGCTGAGGTGGGAGGCTATATGGAATATAGGCTGATGAGTGGAAAGATAAGCAATCTTGGTCACGCCACAGAGATTTCTGGATCCGTCCAAACTTCCGCGCTAGACGGAAGAGTGCACGGCCATACAAGTACTTCTCACGCGTTTTCGTTTCGTGTAAATAACCGGCCAGTCAACTTGAAGTTGAGTACTATGGGCAGCCTTACCGAAGGGGACATCGTTACTGTTGTGGGAAAAGATCGGGATGAAGGGTTCCATGCTATGGGACTTCGGAACGAGACTACCGGAGCGATCTATGTCAGTTCTCCTATTGCTGCTTACATGATTTCCGGCTTTTGCGTATTGGGGGGACTACTGTTCTTTGCTTGGGGCATAACCGTAATGTGGGTCCTGTGGTGGGCGGTCGCTGCATTTTTCGGCTTTGCAGCGTATAAGCATGCGGGCGCCAACAAAATGCTTCGATCCGCACCTGCTCCAACTACGTAGCGAACATGTCACGCGAGGAGGACCCGAAACTCAGGTTCCTCGACATTCACTCATATCGCGCTGCGGCGAGGTTTGTCTTGTGGTGCGACATAGATGTCCACTTCGGCCCGAAGCTGACCAACATCCACTCGTGGCCGGCAGCATTCATTCATCCCCCACGAGGTAATCAGAGTGCAACTCGATCCCAGTACCATAAGTGCGTTGGCTGCTGTTGTCGCTGTCGTCGTCAGCGTGGTCGCTCTCATAGTAGAAAGTCGCAGATCTAGATCAGCTCATCAAGTTAGTTTAGTTCTAGACTTCTACAACCGCTTTCACGACGAGAGGATGACCAAGACACGCAAAACCGCCTCTTCATTTCTTCTGCAGGGCCACGAAGTCCCGCCAGCCGATGTTAGATGGGGCCAAGTAAGCGACGTGCTCGATTTCTTTCAAATTCTTGGCACGTTTGCGAAAGCTGGTCATGTTAATACTGAGCTCTTGTACAAATTCTTTTACTACTGGTTAAGTAATTACTGGAAGGCGTGTGAAGGCCACGTCAAGGTGACGCAATTATCATCACCAATGACCTGGGGAGATGCGAAGTGGCTTTATGAAAGTCTCCGTGCATTTGACCAAAGGAACAACTTTGGACTACTTAGCGACCCGAGTTCTGAGAAAATGAGTGTGTTTTTTCAGTGGGAATATGAGAATCTTTCAGCGTAGTCATTCGCTGCCCCCTAGACCTTTCAGCGGGCGGGTCGATAAAGCAATGTTCCTCTTAGGAGGACCGTTGAGAGTCCGCTTCGGGTCGGAAGCCGCCATTACGTGTCGGGTGAGGAGTTGCATTGAGTGAAATTGTTGCGCTGGCCCACGCTCGGGCAGGAGCGAACCATCTCCCACCACCCCGGTGCGTCGCACCGCCCCTCCTCGGGCAGGAGGGGCATGTACTTTGTTAGCGGATGTTGAAGACCAGCTTGCCGCGGAAGTGGCGGCCTTCGCTCACGCGGTGGGCCGCGGCGGCTTCGGAGAGCTTGTAGGTCTTGATCTCGGGAACGCGGACCGCCTTGCTCGCGACGAGCGCAACGATGCGCTCGAGATGCGGACGGTCGCGCCCGACCTTGGGACGAAGCGACGTGCAGTCCGCGCGCGGCGAGGCCGGCGCGGTTTGCCCCGAGGCGATGAACGCCGCGCGGCCGCCCGGGCGCAGCACGGCGAACGAGCGCGCTGCGACGTCGCCGCCGACGGTGTCGAACACCGCGTCGCAGCCGGACACGACTTTCGTGAAGTCCTGGGCTTTGTAGTCGATGACCTGGTCGGCGCCGAGCTTGCGCACGTAATCGAGGTTGGCGGTGCTGGTGGTCGTGATCACGCGCGCACCGATGTGCTTGGCGGCCTGGATCGCGAAGCTTGCCACACCGCCCGCGCCGCCCTGGATGAGGATCGTCTCGCCGCGCTTGAGCTTCAACGTGTCCTCGATCGACACGAGCGCGGTCAATCCGGTGAGCGCCAGCGCGGCCGCCTCGACGTGGGAGAGGCTGTCGGGCTTTCGCGCCACGATGGCAGCCTTGATGGCGACCTTCTCCGCGTAACAGGCCTCGGTGGTTGTCTCGACCACGCCGAATACCGGGTCACCGACCTTGAAGTCCTTCACGCCCTCGGCGAGCGCGGCGACGACTCCCGAGAAATCGCGCCCGGGAATGTAGGGAAACGTGGTGATCGGCGCGTAGTGCCCGGAACGCACCTTCCAGTCGGCGCCATTGACGCTTGCCGCATGCACGTCGACGACTACCTGGCCGGGGCCGGCGACCGGGTCGGGAACATCCCCGTATTGCATGACCTCGGGGCCGCCGTTTTTCATGAAGTAGGCTGCTTTCATTGCATTTTTCCGATCGTGAATGGAGGGGGCAATGCTAGCATGGGGCGCCCAGCCTCCGGCCTCGTGCGGAGGCGCCGCCTATGCTCGGCCAAGCAGCATGCCGCGCAGCGCCCGTTCCAACGCACGTTCCGGATCGGTGACTCCCGAGCGCTGCCGCCACGCGACGTGGCCGTCCGGCCGCACGAGCACCGCTCCTTCCGGCTCCACGCCGTACGCGAGCGCCCACTGCCCTTGGGGATCGCGAACGTCGGCGTTGGCACCCACCGTGCATGCGGTCAGCGGCACGCCGAGTGAGGCAGCGACCGTGCGCGCCGCATCGCGCCACGGCGCGCCCCGTTCGCCCGCAAGGAGCACAAAGCCCATCCCGATCAGGTCATGTGTCGAAATCCGATGGCCATTGTGCTGGAGCCATACGTGCGGGGCACGGCTGCCCGGCCGCGCCGAGGGGACGTACTGCGCGACCGGATTCTCGATCGCCGGCGGATCGGTGCCGTCCGGAATGACGGCAGGCGAGGCATAGGTGGCACCGAAGATCACCCCGAGCTCGCTGTGGAACTCGGGGCGTGCAAGCGAGGGCGGGTCGCCCGAATCGCCACCAAGTTGCCGGCCGCGTCCCATCGAAAGCGCGCTGTTCAAAGCTTCGTCGGTGACGAACTGGCCCCAGGGCCGGCGCTCGGCATCGTAGGTGTCGAGCAGCTCCGGCCTGGCCCATCCTCTCAGCACGGCTGCGAGCTTCCAGGCGAGGTTGTGCGCGTCCTGGACGCCGGTATTGAGACCGAAGCCACCCGTGGGCGGCATTTCGTGCGCGGCGTCCCCTGCGAGGAAGACCCGGCCCGCGCGAAAGCGGTCGGCCACAAGGGATGCGGCCACCCACGGATCGATGCCGAGGATCCTGACCTCGAGATCCGGCACCCCGGCGGCGGTGCGCACGACCGCGGCGCAGTGCTCCGGGGTGTAGGGCTCGAAGGAGGCGCCGACCGGCAGGTTGATGAGAAAGCCCCAGCGGTTGACGCCGTTGATGGTGAGGAACGTGCAGCGCAGCCCCGGCTGCTGGACGAGATAGATGGCGGCGGGTCGGTCCTTCACCCACTGCGAGAGGTTTGCGTTCATCAGCACGTTCACGCTGCGATAGACCTCGGTCACGCCGTGCAGCGGTATCCCGAGCGCCGGCCGCACCCGGCTGCGCGCGCCGTCGGCGGCGATCAGGTACTGCGCCCGTATGCGCCTCTCGCCGCCCGCGTCACGGACCGTTGCCGTTACGCCGGTTGCGTCCTGCTCGAAGCGCGTGAGCTCCGTGCCGAACGCGAGCGTGCCGGGGGCGAGCGCCTCGGCGTGGCGGCGCAGCACCGGCTCGAGGTCATCCTGCGCGCAGAGGCAGTGGCGCACGCCGCTCGGCGCGTCTCCGAGCGTGTTCGATCGCCGCGGCACCCGCCGCTCGATTTCCCGGCCGGCCAGGCTCTCGGCAAAGATGAGGAAAACGGTTCGCTCGAACGCAAGACCGGCCGCGCGGACGGCTTCCTCGACACCGCACTGGCGGAAGACCTCCATCGTGCGCATGTTGATGTTGCGCGCCTTGGGGTGAAACGCGGTGGTGGGATGCCGCTCGACGAGCCGCGAGGCCACGCCGAGGCGCGAGAGCAGGATGGAGGTGCTCAGGCCCACCGGACCGCCGCCGACGATCAACACCGGCACTTCGATCATGCGCGCTCCCGGGATTCAGTGGAGCTTGGGCTTGCGGCGATAGTCGTTGCGGTCCGCCGATTTGACCGTGATGTGAAGCACGTCGCCGCCGCGCGCGAGGGTGAGGGGCACCTCGACCCCGGCCGTGCCCAGGCGCCACACCGCCCGGAAGAACTCCGCGAGTCCCTGCACGGTTGAGCCACCGACACCCAGCACCATGTCGCCCACGCGGACGCCAGCGCGGCTCGCCGGGCCCTCGGGAGAGATCCTGGCAACCACGAGCTTTCCTGCCGGATCCTGCGTGGACATCCCGAGCCAGGGGTGGGGCGGATTGGGGCTGCGCCCGGTCTTGAGCATCGCCTCGTAGATCGGGCCGAGGATATCGATCGGCACGAACATGTTGACGGGGTAGGGCTGGCCATTGATCTCGTGCTGCACGAGGAGCGACCCGGTGCCGATGAGGTTGCCCTGCGCGTCGAGCAGCGCCGCTCCGCCCCACTGCGGGTGCGCCGGCGCGGTGAAGAGCGCCTCATCGAGCACGTACTCCCAGTAGCCCGCGAACTCCTGCTTCGCGATGAGCTTGGCCTTGAGGGAGTGGGGGCGGCCGCCGTGGCCGATCACGAACACCGAGTCGCCGACCTTGGCGTCGGAGGACAGTCCGCGCTCGAGATGCGGGGCGGCGAGCTTGCCCAAAGGCTGGATCAGGCCGAACCCCGTCATGTGGTCGTACGCCAGCGGATAGCCCGCGACGAACGCTCCCCGATTGGTCGTGAGCCAGATCTGCGACGCCTCGTTGATGAGGTAGCCGATGGTGAGAACGAGGCCGTCCTCCCGGATCACTGTCCCGTAGCCGCCGCGCTCGGTGCCGAGCGTTGCGGCGCTGTACGCGTCCTCGGGGATCTCGGAGCGGACCAGCACCACCGCATCGAACGCGCGTTCGAGGTCGAACTGGGTCTCGTCGGGGTCGGGCTGAACGGAATCCGGAAACGCCCAGGTCAGGTCTTCGGCCATGGGGCAATTCTAGATCAGTGGCACTGCTCGGTGTCTTCGGGACGCCAGGGATTGGAGAAGGTGCTGAGAGACTCGAGGAAGACCACGATGTCGCTCTGCTCGCGCGCCGTGAGGTTCAGGGGCGTGCCGGGACGCCCGTCCTTCGCATGCATGCGGATGGGGTCGTGATCGGAGTAGTGCCGCACGACCTGGGCCAGCGTGTCCACGCGCCCATCGCGCCCGTAGGGAGCGGTCAGCATCAGGTTGCGGAGGGACGGCACCTTGTATTCTCCCGAGCTCACCTTCTCGAAAGACGCCTTCCGGGTATGCGCAGCGCTCGCTCCCGTTCCATCGTCGTTGTACGGGCCGAGGAGGTTGAACCGGCTCTTCAGCAATTCTGCGATTCCGGCAACGCGGCCGGGATCGCGCTTGCCAGGCGGCACGTAGGGCGTGAGACCGGTGGCGAAGAATTCGCCGCTCGTGAAATTGGGCCCGGCGTGGCAGAGCGTGCAGCCACCCCTGCCGATGAAGATCTTCAACCCGCGCTGCGCGGCTTCGGAGTAGCCCGAGGCGGCAGGCGGCCCGCCCCGCGCCAGGGCGTCGCGGAAGCGGTCGAACGGCGTCGCCCCGCTCATCAATGTTTCCTGGAAGGCGGCGAGCACCTTGCCGACGTCCACGAGCACCGCATCGTCATCGGTGGCCGAGGGGGGCGCGCCAAAGGCATTGCGGTAGCGGCACGCGAGCTGCTCGTCGCCGCGCATCAGGGAAGCCACATGGCGCGGCGTTGCCGCCAGCTCGCGCCGGTCGAGAATCGGGCGCAGGCTCTGGAACCACAGGGAGTCGGCGGCGCCGTCCCAGCCGAACCAGCGCGCGCCATGAAGATTCATCAGCGTCGGCGTGTTGCGGTCCATCTCGGCCATGCCGGTGCTGCGCCGCAGGTTGTCCGTCCAATTGCGCTCGGGCTCGTGGCAGGTGACGCAGGCGACCGTTCCCTTGGCGGAGAGGCGCTGATCGAAGAACAGGCGCATCCCGAGCTCGATCGCTTCCGGCTTCCCCGAGACGCGGTTGGTCGGATCCCTGGGTGCGGGCGCGCCCCACGGTCCGTGGGACAGGATGATCTTGATCTCGGCTTCGGTGAAAACCGGCTGCGCGGCAGCGCTCTCGTCCGCCGCGCTGGCCCAGGACGTCGTCAGGCAGGCAGCGCCAATGGCGGCAAGGGCGAGGTGAAAGGCGCTGCGCATACGGCTAGCGGGGCGTGGTCTCGCGCATCAGGAGACCAGTGGTGGAGATCCGCAGCTCGAGCTCGGCCGGACGCGTGACCGGGACGAAGGTCGCCGAGCCGTACTCGGCGTCGAAGAGCGGCGAGAGTATCGAATAGCGCCGGCGCAGCGCGTAGAGGTCGATTGCCTTGTCCTGCCCGAGGGCATGCACGGTGCGCATCGCGGCGCGCTCGTCCTTGATCTTGTGGTAGCGCCCAGCCACGCGGTCGATCTCGTAGGCCGTGTGCAGCCCGATCATGTTGGCGTAGGGACTCCATTTGAGGATGTGCGCGTCCACGTAGATCTCGTCCCCGGCCAGGTCGTAGGTCGCTTCGCGCCCGTCGGGGAACTTGAACGTCGCCAGGAAGCGCTGCGGGCCGGCGGGCTTCACCGCGATGCGCGCGGCCACCTCCTCACGCGTGAGCGCCCGATAGCCCAGCATGCCGACGGAGATCGTACCGGCAAGCGCCCCGAGCGTGAGCAGGAAGAGCCCCGCAAGCATGCGGTATCCGGACTGCGGCAGCCTCAGCTGGATGAAGGAGACGACCGCGGCGATCACCACGACGATGCCGAGCGCCCCGAAGAGCACGGCGAAGGGGAAGAGCGGGGCGTCGGTCAGTGCCGGTTGCATCGCGGCTCGCTGAGTTCAGGCTTCCTCCCCCCTTGAGGGGGAGGATTGAGGTGGGGGGTCAAACGCATCTTTCCACAGCATCGAAAACGGCCTGTGCGACGGCGTCGGTATGCTCCAACACGTCATTATTCCAGAATCGCAGCACCCGATATCCGCGGGCCTCCAGCCAGCGTGTACGCTGCTCGTCATCATACCGTCGTTCCGCGTGCTGGCCGCCATCCACTTCGATAATCACGCGACACTCGAAGCATACAAAATCCACGATATAGCGACCAATCGGCTGTTGACGCCGGAATTTCGCGCGCCCAATCTGGCGGCGCTGGAGCCTTCTCCACAGCCGCTTCTCTGCGTCCGTCAGGTTGCTGCGAAGTTTTCTTGCGGTCGTTGGGTCCATTACCCCCCATCCTAACCTTCCCCCTCAAGGGGGGAAGGAATTTCGTGTGCTTCCCCTCGAGGGGGGAGGAAGGGACCATTTGATCAGGCGCAGACGCGCCCGACGTTGACGAGGACGTTCGAGAGCCGGCCGTTCAGCTGGATGAGGATCGCCCGCGTGCGCCGGGTGCAGATGAGCCATTCGGACTGGTCGCGCTCGCACACGAGATGCAGCTCGGTCTCGCGCGCATTTCCTTTCGAGTCGGTGAACTGCCTGCGGGCGGTGTTGCACGTGAACCCGAGCTTCATCATCGCCGCTGACGCGCTCTTGAACGAGCTGCCTACCGGCACGCGCGCAAGGATTGCTGCGCTTTCCGCATCGACCTCGTCCGATCCCGTGCGGCTGCACGCCGCGAGTGCGGCAACGATCGCGACAACAATCATCCGCGGCATTTCAATATGGGACCTGTGAGATCGGACAGGCGCACGCGCTGGCGGCCCTCCGCGTCGAAATTGCCGGGGTCGAGCCAGCACTCGAACGCCTGCTTGAGCGCCGGCCATTCGCCATCGATGGCGGCGTACCAAGCGGTGTCGCGGTTGCGGCCCTTGTAGACCACCGCCTGCCGGAAGATGCCCTCGAACGAGAATCCGAGCCGCACCGCCGCGGCGCGCGAGGCCGCGTTCAAGGCGTCGCATTTCCATTCATAGCGCCGGTAGCCGAGCCCGAAAGCGCGCTGCATCATGAGGTACATCGCCTCGGTCCCTGCGCGGCTGCGCTGCAGGAGCGGCGAATAATTGATATTCCCCACCTCGATCACGCCGTTCCTGGTGTCGATGCGCATGAAGCTGGCCACGCCCGCGGCCCGGCCGGTCGCGCCGTCGATGATGGCGTGAAACAGGGGATCGTCGCCCAGGCAGGACGCTTCCATCCACTGCCGGTACGCATCGAGTGACGCGAACGGACCCGACATGAGATAGGTGAAGCTGCGCTGGCTCGCATCGAGCGCGTTCGCGCGGTGAAGATCCGCGGCGTGGCGCGCCGGGTCAAGCGGCTCGACGCGGCAGTAGCGGCCCGCCATCGCCCTTCGCGGCGGGCGCGGCGGCTCTTTCCAGCCCGGCACCGGGAAGCCAACCGGCTGACCGAGCTCGTTCGTCGGCATTCAGGAAGCCAGAGGCTTCTCGAACCACGTTGCGCGCGCGCAGGCGCGGCAGTCGCCGGATTCCGTGAAGATTGCCGTGCCCGTGAAGTGACGGCGCTCGTCGCGGGCGAGCTCCCAGCCGAGGACGATGTAGCGCTCGCCGACGGGAACCGATCCGCGCAGCGAGGCCGCCATCTCGCCCAGCAGCACGGCCGTCTGGTCCGGGAGCTCGAAGGAGAAGGCTCCGGGGCAATCGAGCGCGGACCAGATGAACTCCGAGCGCACGTAGGCCCCGCCATCCCCGAGCGATGCATCGGGTATCCACGGGCAGGCGACGACCCCGGCGCGCAGCGGACCGGCAAACAGGCGCAGCCCGTCGCCGGCAGCCCGCTCCGGCCCGCACACGAAGCAGGTCGGGAACGGGTGGCTGCGGAAGCCGCGGTAGGACTTTGCCGACGCCTCGGCCTCCGTGTAGCTCGGCGCGGCGGGAATGTCGAGGGACATCACGGCCGGGCGCGCCCGCGCAATGACGGACTGGCCATGGACGAGCTCGACGTTCGATCCGGATTCCTTGACCGTCAGCTCGGTGTCGAGGGGCGGCGGAGACTCCAGCCGCACGATCGACGATCCGGTGACGAACGCGGCAAGTCGACCGCATACGTAGCCGCCGTTGCCCGAATCGGGCGGGCCGCAGAAGCGCGACGATATGACTATCGTCCTGGGTTCCCTCTCAGCGCTCATCCGGTATCAGGCGACCGCCTCGCTCAGCTTGTTCTCGATGAACCTTATCTCCTCGTCCCGCATCCTGCTGCTGGCGTAGATCCACGCCAGCGCGGCGAGCGCGAGGGCGCCCGCGAAAGCGAGCAGATCCGCACCGGCATCCGCTCCAGCGAGGCTCCGGAAAGTCCCGGCCGCCAGCAGCAGGGCCGCGATGCCCAGCAGGCCCACGAACTGGATACGGGTGGCAAGCTTGTAGCACAGTGTACCCTCAATCACGGTGCCATTCGCCTCCGCGCGCAGATTGCCCTCGAACTGGACGGCGTCGCCGGCTCCGGCGAGCGGGCCCCTCCGCCATACCCTCAAGGCAGGGCCGTCGAGGACGCCCACCAGGCGCGCTGTCAGGCCGAAGCGGCCGCCGGCGAGCAGCGTGCCGAGCCGCGCAGCCGCGCTGGCTGCCGATGCCGGACCTGCTACGCGGAGCGGGCGCTTCCAGAATATGAACCCCTCACCATTCACGATCGGCAACGGCGCTAGTGCTTCTGCAGCTTCTGTTCTTCGGCGAGCGCCGTGATCACGCGCTGCCGCTTGACCTCGATCTCCTTGGCGAAGCCGGGGTAGCGCTGCTCGACGAAGCCGGTGGCAAGCCCGATCTTGAGCAGCGCAACCGCCAGGCAGGCCGAAAGGTCGTCGAGATCGGGGCTTTTCCGTGCCAGCTGCATGGCCTCGCAGGTCTCGTCGCACAGCTGCTGGAGCGCTTCGTGGGTTTCCGTGTCGAAGAGGGTTTTCATGATTGTGTGTTCCCGGCTTCCGCCTGTGCGAAGACCTCGGGATTCACCAGGTTGGCGGGCTTGCCGGAAACGAACGTCAGTATGTTGTCGAATGCCTCGCCGAAGTAGCTCTCGTAGGTGTTCTGCTCGAGCCACGCGGTGTGCGGCGTGCACAGCGCGTTGTCGAGCCTGAGCAGGGGATGATCGCCGTTCAGCACGGGCTCGTTCTCGTACACGTCCACCGCCGCCCGTCCCGGCCGACCGCGCTTGAGCGCTTCGGCGAGCGCGCCGGGGGCGACCAGCTCGGCGCGCGCCGTGTTGACGAAGAGCGCAGTCGGCTTCATGCGCGCGAGGTCTTCCGCGGTGACGATTCCGCGCGTGGCCGGAAGCAGCCGCACCATCAGCACCAGCACGTCGGACTGCTCGAAGAGTTCCGCCTTGCTTGCCGCGACGGCGTAGCCGGCGGCGCGCGCGGCGGCCACCGACGCATCCCGCCCGAAGACCAGCACGCGCATCCCGAAGCTTGCCCCGGCGGCGGCGACCAGCCTGCCGATCTTGCCGAGTCCGTAGATGCCGAGGGTGCGCGCGTGCAGCGGCACGCTGAACGACTCGCGGAATTCACCTCGCTTCATCAGCGCGGCGTCCTGCGCGATGGGGCGGAGCGAGGACAGGATGAGCCCCCACGTGTGCTCGGCGACGGTATGGGGCGAGGCGTGGATGCCCGCCATGATGGCGATGCCGCGCTCGGTGCACGCGGCGACGTCGATGTGGTGCGTGCTCCGGCCAGTTTGGCTGAAGGCCTTCAGCCGCGGCAGGCGCGCAATGATATCGCGCGTGAAGCGGGTGCGCTCCCGCACCGGGACGATGATTTCCGCCTCGCGCAGATTGGCAAGCAGGCGCCCGGCGGGGGGCGCGACATCGCGGAAGATACGCACGTCGTGCCCGGAGAGTTTCGCGAGGCACCGGAGCTTCGTGACGACGCCGTGGTAGTCGTCGGGAATCGCGATGATCACCGGCGCAGTGTAGCAGACGCGCAGCCGGTCGTTTCCCGCCGCGTGGATCCCGCCATCTGTGTCACAATCGCGTCCGGACCGACAAGGGAGGGCACAGTGGAGCTGGGATTGAAGGGTAAGGTCGTCGCCATCACGGGCGGCAGCGAAGGCATCGGGCGCGCAACCGCGATGCGTTTCGGGCAGGAAGGCGCGCGGGTTGCGATCTGCGCGCGGCGCGCCGATGTGATGGAAGGGGCGGCGGAGGCGATCCGCAAGGCGACCGGGGCGGAAGTCATGACGGTGGTGGCGGACGCCGCGCGGCCGGACGACATGCCGCGCTTCATCGAAGAGACCGTCAAGCGCTACGGCCGCATCGACGCCGTCGTCAACAATGCCGGCGGCACCGGGCAGCGGCCGTTCGACGTCGTGGACGACAAGGCGTGGCAGAACGATATCGACATCAAGGTGTTCGCGCAGATCCGCACTGCGCGCGCCGCGATCCCGCACATGAAGCAGCAGGGCGGGGGCCGCATCATCAACCTCAACATGGTCGGCGCCAAGCAGCCGTTCGCCGGGTCGTTTCCGACCACGATCTCGCGCGCCGCGGGGCTCGCGCTCACCAAGGCGCTGTCGAAGGAGCTGGCGCCGCACAATATCCTGGTGAACGCGGTCGCGGTCGGCAAGATCAAGTCGAGGCAGCAGGAGCGGAACGCCGAGCGCGACAAGATGAGCGTCGTGGATTTCTACGCGAAGGTCGGCAAGACGGTGCCGCTCGGCCGGATGGGGGAAGCCGAGGAGGTCGCCAACGTGATCGCGTTTCTCGCCTCGGACGCCGCGAGCTACGTGACGGGCTGCTGCATCAACGTCGACGGCGGCCTGTCGGGAGTCCTTTAGCCTCAGCCGCGGAAGCCGGTCACCGCGCACACCTTGCTGTCCACCTCGAGCCGCACGGCATAGCGGGAGTAGGGCGCGCCGCTTCTCTCGAGAAACGGGATCCACCACGTCGCCAGGCTGTCGCGGCGCACCGTGACTTCCACCGGGATGCGCTCGATCCGGCAATTGCCGAGAACGACGCTGATGAAGCGCAGCTCACCGACCCATTTCGCGAGCCATCCCGACTGCGCGATCACGCACGCGCGGTAGGCTTCCAGCGTGAGGTCCGCGCCGCAGTAGCCGGAGACCGGGTGCCGGAGCAGCACGATTCCGAGCTTGTCGTCGGTCTTTCCCCTTGCGATCGGCCGCGTGGAGGCGTCGAGGAACACGATCTCGGCGTTGGGCACGCGCCCGTCGCGTTCCTTCCGGGAAGTGTCCGTGAGGACTACCGACAGGGTTGCGTGGCTCGCGCTGTGCCAGTAGCCGTATCCGAGCACGCCCGCCGCGAGCCCGACGAGAACGACCAGGACACGCACCGGGGCTCAGGAATCCCTTCTCCCCCGGTTGGGGGAGAGGGAAAGGGTGAGGGGGAGTGGCCGCGCCCGCTTGTCCTCAGTCATGCGGTCACGCTTTGAGGTGCTGCGCGAAGAACGCGAGCATCTCGCTCCACGAGCCGCGGGAGGCGCGCTCCCGGTAGCGCGTCGCGTCGAGAAAGTTCTGGAACGCATGCGCGGCGCCGTTGTAGCGGTGAAACTCGTGCGGCTTGCCGAGCCGCGTCATCTCCGCGTCGATCTTGTTCACGTCCTCGGGGCTCGGGTTGGTGTCGTCATTGCCGAAGAAGCCAATGACGGGACAGGAGATGTCCTGCGTGCGGTCGAAGGGCGCGGGGAGGCTCCCCCACTGCTTCATGATGTTGCCCCCGTAGAACACGGTGCATGCCTTGATCTCCTTGCTCGCGGCCGCCATCAGGTAGGCGACGCGTCCGCCCATGCAGAAGCCCACGATGCCGACGGGGCCGACGGCGGGATCCTTCAAACCCTTCAGGTGCGCAGCCGTCGCGTTCATGTCGGCGATGATGTCGTCGTCCTTGAGCATGCCGATGCGCGCGGGCATATCCTTCACGTCGGCAGGCTGCCGGTGGAAGAGCTCCGGCGCCGCGGCGGCGTAGCCCTGGCGGAAGAGCCGGTGCACCACGTCCTGGATGAACCCGTCCACGCCGGGCCCGTGCTGCGCGACGAGTATCCCCGCGCGGCGCGGCGCGCCGTCCGGGACGCCGATATAGACGCGCATCGGCTTGCCATCGACCTGGACCGTATCCCATCTGACTGGCGGCATGGTGGCTCCTTGCAAGGGATGAGGGAGGGAAAAGGTGTCAGGAACCTTTTCTGCAACCGCTTGTTTTCTGCGGGCAATCCGCACCGATAAAGGTTCCTGACACCTTTTTCTCCTGGCGGCTCAGAGCCTGCGGAGGATTTCCGCGCCGCGGGCGAGCGTCTCCTCGGATTTGGCGAAGCAGAAGCGCAGCACCTTGTGGTCCGGCGGCTGGCGGTAGAACACCGAGACCGGAATCGAAGCGATGCCCCGCTCCTTAGTGAGGCGGATCGCGAGATCCATGTCGCGCTCGTCGCTCACCGCATCGTAGGCGAGGTTCTGGAAGAAGGTGCCGCGCGAGGGCAGGGGCTTGAAGCGCGAGGCCCGCACGCCCTGGAGGAAGAAATCGCGCTTCTTCTGGTAGAACGCCGCGAGCGAGAGGTAGGCGTCCTTGTTCTCCATGTATTCGGCGAGCGCGTACTGCAGCGGCCCGTTGGTGACGAAGACGTTGAACTGGTGCACCTTGCGAAACTCGCTCGTCAACTCTCTCGGCGCGAGCACGTAGCCCATCTTCCAGCCCGTGACGTGATAGGTCTTGCCGAAGGAGGACACGACGAAGCTCCTCTCGGCGAGCCCGGGGAAGCGCGCGACACTTTGGTGCTGGTGGCCGTCGAACACGATGTGCTCGTAGACCTCGTCGCTCACCACGACGATGTCCGTGCCGCGGAGCATCCCTTCGAGCATCCGCATGTCCTCGCCCGAGAGCACGCTCGCGGTGGGATTGTTGGGCGTGTTGATGAGGATCATGCGCGTCCTCGGCGTGATCGCCTGCTGCACCCGCTGCCAGTCGATGCTGTAGTCGGGGTAGCGCAGCTGGACGAAGACCGGGACGCCGCCGCTCACCTCGATCGAGGGCACGTAGCTGTCGTAGGCGGGCTCGAACAGGATGACCTCGTCGCCGGGCCGCACCAGCGTCGCGATGGCGGTGAAGATGCCGTAGGTCGCGCCCGGTGTCACCGTCACCTCGTGCTCGGGATCGTACTGCGCGCCATAGAGCGCCTCGACCTTCTCCGCGATGCGCTCGCGCAATTGCATGACGCCCGCCATCGGCGGATATTGGTTGAGCCCGGCATTGAAGTATTTCGTGACCAGGGCGAGCAGCTCCCTGGCGCAATCGAAATCCGGGAATCCCTGGGACAGGTTAATCGCGTTGTGCTCCTGCGCGAGGCGCGACATCACCGTGAAGATCGTGGTGCCGACGTTGGGCAGCTTGGATGCGATCGGACGCGGAAAATGAGGCATGGCGCGGGCGGGATTCGAGGCGGTATTCTAGCAGCGCGCTATACTCCGCGAGATGGAAAAGGTGTCAGGAACCTTTTCGAAAAGTTTCCTGACACCTTTTTGTGACACCCGATGCGGAGCCTGCCGTGAAAATTTTCAAGACACTCTCCTTCTGCCTTCTGACTTCTGCCTTCTGCCTTGGAATCGCCCCCGCGGGCGCGCAGCAATATCCCGGGCGCCCGGTGCGAATCGTGGTGCCGGTGCCGGCGGGTGGCGGGGTCGACACCATCGCGCGCATCGTGGCCGAGCATATGCGGGGTACGCTCGGGCAGCCCTTCGTCGTGGACAATCGCCCCGGCGCAGGCGGCAGCATTGGCGCGGAAATCGCCGCGAACGCTGCTCCCGACGGCCATACGCTGATGGTGAGCAGCTCGAGCTTCGTGACCAATGCGGCGGTGCGGAGCGTGCGCTACGACCCGGTCAAGGATTTCCAGCCGGTTACCAAGCTCACGACGAACCCCTATGTCATCCTCACGACGCCGTCCCTTCCCGTGTCCTCGGTGAAGGATCTGATCGCGCTCGCCCGCGCAAAGCCGGGGGTCATCACCTACGCATCGTCGGGCACCGGCGGCATCTTTCACCTGGGATCCGAGCTCCTGTGCGTGCTCGCCGGCGTGCAGATGACGCATGTCCCGTACAAGGGCGTCGCGGACGGCTATCCGGCGGTCATCTCGGGCCAGGTCAACTGGATATTCGGCAGCCCGATCTCGGCGCAGCCGTTCATGAAGGCCGGAAGGCTGAAGGGGATTGCGGTCACGAGCGCAGTGCGCAGCAAAGCGCTGCCCGAATTGCCGACGGTCGCTGAAAGCGGCTTGCCCGGGTACGAGGTGGTCGCCTGGTTCGGCCTGTTCGCGCCCGCGCGCGTGCCCGGCCCGATTGTCGAGAAGCTGTATGGGGAAGCGGCGAAGGCAGTGCGCGCGCCGGAGCTCGAGCGCCGCATGGCGGCCGAAGGCACCACCATCGTCGCCAACCGCCCGCAGGAATACGCGGTGGAGGTGAAGGCGGAATTCGAGAAGTGGCGCGGCCTGGTCGCGAAAGCGGGACTCAGGATCCAGTGAGTCGCCCTCAGCGCTCCACGGCGGCGGCCTGCGCCGCGGGACGCCGCGAGAGGTGCGTGAAGTCGTTGATGTAGACCTGCAGGCGATCCCCGACGGCCTCGCGCTGGTGCGGAAGGAGAATGCGGTAAACGGACGCATAGAGATCGGCCTGCCGGTCCGTCCACTCGTTGAACAGCTTGTCGTACGCGGGATCGCGCCCCTCCTCCCAGTTGAGCAGGAAGTGACGCAGCTGCGCCGTGAATCGGTCGCGATCGCCGCGCTGTGACATCAACTGCAGGAACTCGCGCTGGCGCCGCATCCGGTCCTGGTGGCGCAGCCCGTGCACGAGAGGGAGGCCGGCGGCCCACGCGAGGATCTGTTTTTCCTGGGCGTCGTCCAGATGGCCGACCCAGTCCCGGATGCGCGATAGCGTGCGCCGGCCGGCCGCCCGTCGCTGCTCCTCGACGCTGGCGTCGAGGCGAAAATCGCGGACGAAGCGGCGGTTGGTCGTCTCCCATCGCTGCCGCAGGGTTTCCAGCTGATCGGGCGTGATGGTCATGAGCATGGCCGCCGCGTCAGCTGCTGCGTAGGTCATGACCGTGCGGTAGCGGGCCTTCAAGCCATCCACCACCCACAAGGCATCGTTGCGCGTAAAGTCGCTCTCGATGCGCGCCCTGATCTCGGCGAGGAATGCCGCATAGTCCGGCAGCTGCTCGTAGCGATGCCATTCGTGGAAGCGCGCGAAGCGGCTGCGGAACTCCTGCCGTTGCGATGAATCGAGCTCAAAGAATTCGTCGGCGGTCCACGCCGCGATCGTGTCGAGCTGGGGATAGCCGATGCGGACCATGCTGCAGCCCGCGAGCACGACGGCGCACGCAATGGCCGCAGCCGAACGCCAAAAATGAAAACGGGGCCGCACGGCCCCATTTTCGGTATTGCGTGCCGCCATGTCTACATCTTGGATAGCCCGGCCTTCGCGCACTGCTCATCCTGGTCGCCGGTGACGCCGCTCACCCCGACGCCGCCGGTGACCTTGCCGCCGACCATGATCGGCTCTCCGCCGGGAGAGGCCACGACGCCGGGCAGGGTCATGACCGCCGGGCCCGACTTGGCGATCACGTTGGCGAACGCGCGCGTCGGTCGCCGATACGTCGCCGCGGCCCGCGCCTTCATGATGGCGATATCCAGGCTCGCGGTCTGTGTGTTTTCCATGCGCTCGAAGTACACGAGGCCACCGTGCGTATCCACCACGGCAACGGCGACATTCCATTTGTTGGCCTGGCATTCGGCGATAACGCCCGCGGCGATCTTCTTCGCCTGTGCGGTGGTGACCGGCGTGCCGTATTCCGGCCGCTGCTGCGCCAACACGGGTGCCGCAGCGATTGCGAGCGCGGCGGCGGCAAGGACGTGGGGGATGAATCTCGGTGCGGACATAAAGCCCTCCGTTGGGTGATTGGTCTGGACTGCGGCCGTCACGATACCCGGCTACCCACGCAAACGCTACAGGCGGTCCAGATATTCCAGCATGCGGCGCCGCATCTTCGCGTCTGGCAGCCGACCCGCGCCCGCCTGCAGGTTGTCCTTCAAGTGAGCGACCCGGCTCGTGCCCGGTATGGCGCAGGTGACGGCAGGGTGCGCGAGGATGTACTTAAGGAAGAATTGCGCCCAGCTCGCGCAGTCGAACTCCGCCGCCCACTCGGGAAGCGACCGGCCTCTGACCTTGGGAAAAAGAGCCCCCATCGAGAACGGGCGGTTGACGATCACCGCGGTCCCGGACTCGGCGCACACCGGCAGCAGCCGCGCCTCGGCCTCACGCTCTGCCATCGAGAAGTTGAACTGCACGAAGTCCCATTCGCGCGTCTTCACCAACCGCTCGAGGTCCCCGTAGGCGCCGGAGTGGTAGTGCGTGATGCCGACATAGCGGATGCGGCCGGCGTCCTTCCATTCCCGCAACGTCTTTGCGTGGACGGCAACGTCCTGGAGATTGTGGACCTGCATCAGGTCCATGCGCTGCGTTCGCATCAGCCGGAAGGAAGACTCCATCTGGCGGATGCCGCTGTCGCGCCCGCGGGTCCAGACCTTGGTGGCGAAGAAGAGCTTCTCGCGCAGCTTGAGCTCCGACGAGAGATCGCCCACCACGCGCTCGGCCTCGCCGTACATGGGGGAGGAGTCCACGACCGAGCCGCCGCCCGCGACGAGGAGCCGGAGCACCTCCTTCAGCTCTGTGCGCTCGGGTGCGTTCGCACCGACGTCGAAGGTTTGCCAGGTCCCGACGCCGACCGCCGGCAGCATCTCCCCCGAGCGCGGGATGCGGCGTTTCAGTGGAGCAGAGGACTGCGCATGGGCTTTCTTCTTGTTCATGGCGGCGAGGAGGGCAGCACCCGCGGCGAGCCGCAGCATCCTGCGCCGCCCGGGGTTCAACAATTGGAGGTCAGTTTCTAGCATGAACACGAGGTACCAGTCACCAGTCACGAGTCACGCAACTCGAAGCGTTAGGGTAGACTATAACGCCGCGCCCATCCTGCCACTGCATCAAGATGCTCAAGCCCGACGGCCTCGTCGTCTTCTCCAAGCACGCCTGCCCCACCTGCGAGCTGATCGAGCCGGTGATGCAGAGCGTCGCGAAGACCCTTCCCTCATTCCAGGTCGTCTCGCAGGACGACCCCGGGTTCCCGTCCGGAGTTCCCGACCTGGTCGACGACCGGGAGCTCGATTACTCTTGGCTCAACAATATCGAAGCCACGCCCACGCTGATCCGCTACGAGGGCGGGCGCGAGACGGAGCGGGTAGTCGGCTGGGACCGCGACGGGTGGCGCAGGCTGACCGGCATCCGCGATCTCGGCGAGGGATTGCCGGCCTTTCGCCCGGGCTGAGGCTCGCTGTCACTTTCGCCCGGGGTGGCGGAGCGGCTGGAAGCGAAGCACATGGGCGGCACGCTGGTATCGCGCAAGATCGAGTACCAGGAGGCCAGCGACCCGGTTGAAATCTGCTTCGAGCGCGGCTGGAGCGACGGGCTGCCGGTCACGCCGCCCACCGACGAGCGCGTGCTGGCGATGCTCAAGGGAACGCGGCGGCGCCCGGACGAGATCATCGGAAAAATCCCCCCGTACCTCGGCACCTGCACGGTCGAGAAGGCCGCGATCAACGCCGTGCTCGCCGGCTGCAAGCCCGAGTTCATGCCGGTGCTCCTCGCGGCGCTGGAGGCTGCGCTGGAGCCCGTCTTCACGCTGCACGGCGTGCTCGCGACCACCTATTTCTCGGGCCCCGTCATCATCGTCAACGGCCCGATCGCGAAAAGAATCGGCATGAACAGCGGCATCAACGTCCTGGGGCAGGGCAACCGCGCGAACGCGACGATCGGGCGGGCGCTGAACCTCATCGTGCGCAACGTGGGCGGCGGCCGGCCCGGCGAGGCGGATCGCGCGACACTCGGCGCACCGAGCAAATTCACGCTGTGTTTCGCCGAGGACGAGTCCGACCCGACCTGGGAGCCGCTGTCGGTCGCGCGCGGCTTTCCGCGCGGGGCCTCCACCGTGACGCTCTTCCAGGGGCACGGTCCGGAAGCGATGGTGGACCAGAAATCGCGCACGCCGGAAGGGCTCACCCGCTCGTTTGCGATGTCGCTGAACAGGATGGGGCACGCGAACCTGGTGCAGTCCGCGCGCGCGATCGTCGTGCTCTCGCCGGAGCACTACGCGATCTATCGCGAGGCCGGCTGGGACCGGAAGAAGATCGAGCGGGCCTTGTATGAAGCGACGATCCGCCCCGGCAGGGAGATACTCGCCGGCAGGGACGGCGTGGGCGAGGGCGTCCCGCAGGAGCGCGCGAACGAGATGGTCCCGAAGTTTCACGACGACGGCCTGATGGTCGTGCGCGCGGGCGGGCCGGCAGGGCTCTTTTCCGCGATTCTTCCCGGCTGGCTCGCCGGACGGCATAAACTGGAGCTGCAACCTGTGACCAAGGAGGTCAAAACATGACGAACTGGATGCGGGACCCCACTGCGGAAACCTCGGCCGTGAAGCGGCCGCGGCGCGCGCCGCCGCCCTCGCTTGGCGGCAAGACCATCGGGCTCTTCGACATCGGCAAGACGCGCACCCCGGAATTCCTCGACCAGATCGAGAAGCGCTTCAACGAGAAGGGAATCAAGACCAAGCGCTTTGGCAAGCCCACCAACGCTAAGGTCGCCACCCCCGAGAATCTCCAGAAGGTCGCGAGCGAGGTCGACCTCGTACTCATCGGCCTCTCGGACTGAGGGTCATGCACGTCGTGCAGTCTGCACGACCTCATGAACTTCGACAGCCGCGGCATACCCGGCATCTCGGTCGTCACCACCGGCTTCACCGACGCGGTGGAATCGCAGTCGAAAGCGCTCGGATTCGAGCCCGCGGTGCTCTACGTCCCGCACCCGATTCAGAATCGCACCGCCGAGGAGCTGAAGAGGATCGCGGACGACGCGGTCGAGCCCGCTTTGCGGCTGCTTACTTCTGCTTACCCCTCACCCCAACCCTCTCCCCGTTGACACGGGGAGAGGGGGGTCAAATTCCCCTCCTGCCAGAGGAGGGGTGGCGCGACGCGCCGGGGTGGTGGGAGTCGTTGTCAGCTCAGGGCGTCGATGTGCGCCACCATCCGGCGGCGCATCGCCGCATCGGGCAGGCGGCCGCGCCCGGCGTTCAGGTTGTCCACCATGTACTCGGGCTTGTCGGTTCCAGGTATCACCGCATTCACCGCCTCGGCTGCGAGGATGTACTTGAGGAAGAATTGACCCCAGGTGGTCGCGTCGAACTCGGCGGCCCAGGCGGGCAGGGGCCGGCCGCGCACGGCGCGGAACAACCGGGCGCGCGCAAAGGGCAGGTTGACGAGGACGGCGGTGCCGGTGTCGGCCGCCACCGCGAGCAGCCGCTCCTCCACGCTGCGCTCGGCCATCGAGTAGTTGGCCTGGATGAAATCGAGCTTCTCGGCCCGCAGGATCTCGATCAGGCGGTCGTTGGCCCGTGGCTGATTCTGGGAGTGCGTCACGCCGATGTAGCGGAACACGCCGCGCTCCTTCCACTCGCGCAGCAGCGCGAGCTGATCGGCGACCACATCTCGATCCACGAAGCCGACGTTGTGGATCTGCATGAGGTCGATTTTACCGGTGCGTAGCCGCTTGAGAGACTGCTCGATCTCGGCGACGGCGCGTTCGCGACGGGACACGCGCACTTTGGTCGCGAGAAAAACCTTTTCCCGCGACTTCATTTCCGATAGCAGGTCGCCGACAACGGATTCCGCGGCGCCGTAGGACGGCGCGGTGTCGATCAGGCGGGCGCCGCCGGCGAGCAGAGCCTCGATGACTGCACGGCGCTCAGCGATCCGTGGCGCGCCGCTCTCGATGTCGAAGACGATGGCGGTGCCGAGCCCGACCACCGCCAGCTGCTCGCCCGTGCGCGGGATGGGCCGCGTGAGCAGCGGCTTTGCTGCCGCCGTCGCGGCGCCGGCAGGCGTGATGCCCAGCGCGGCTGCGCCGAGGCCCGCGGTCATCGCCAGCATTTCCCGGCGCGTGAAGAGCCGGGAGGCGGGCGTGGTGTCGTCCTTCATGTCATGCTCCTTTCGAAATGTCGCGTGTGCGCTGCTCGTGCACGCGTCCGAGAGCCAGCGCGAGCGCGAGCCAGGCAGCCGTTACTGGTACCGTGACAAGCGATATCGCGCCGGGTTCCAGCCCGGCGCCGCGCAATAGCGCGAACAGCCACCCGCTCAGCGCATCGCCGCCGCGGAACACCACGATGTCGATCACGTTCTTGGCCTTGTATTTCTCTTCGCGCTCGAGGACCGTGAACAGCACCTCGCGCGCCGGGTTCGAGATGGCAAAGTTGGCGGTGCGCTGGACGGCCTGGAAGGCGATCACGATCCAGAGCGCGGGTGAGAGCCAGAGCGCGAGAAACCCGAGGCAGAAGACGAAGGGCAGGAAAGCCGCCGCCGGGCCGGCGCCGAAGCGCGTGATCAGCCGCCCCGTCGCCACGAACTGGACGAGCAGGGTCAGGATCCCGATCGCGAGATCGATGGTGGCGAAGATGCGCGTGCGCACGGCGGGATCGTCGGACGCGGCGGCAACGATGTTCGCCTGCTGGAAATAGAGGAACGTGCCGGCAAGGGAGAGCAGCGCGACCCAGAGCGCGATGCCGGCGAGATAGCGGGAGCGCAGCACCAGGCTGATGCCCGCGAGCCAGCCACCGCCCAGCCCCGCAGCTTCCGGTCGCTCCGCGGGCGGTGTCGCGACCGGCGCTTCGGCCCGCAACTGCGCCGCCGCGGCCTCGAGCCGCAGCGCGCAGAAGATGGCGGCTTCGAGCAGCAGGGCGGCAACGATCAATAGATTGACGTGGCCAAGCGGCACCGCGAGCCATACCGTCACCGCCGGCCCGAGCAGTGCGCCCGCGGAGCCACCCGCCGCAATGAAGCCGAACAGGCGCTTGCCCTGCTCCGAGGCGTAGAGGTCCGCCATGAAGGACCAGAAGACCGAGACGGCGAACAGGTTGAACACGCTGATCCAGACGAAGAAGACGCGCGCGACGTTGACCGTGGCGATGTCGAGCGCGAGCAGGAGCCAGAAGACCGCGATGTTGAGGACGAAGAAGTGGTAGACGAGCGGAATGAAGCGCCGGCGCGGAAGCTTCGCGACCACCGCGCCGAATACCGGCACCACGGCGAGCATCACGAAAAAGGTCGCCGTGAACAGCCACGGCAGATTGCGCACGCCGCCCGCGATGCCCATCTCGTCGCGCAGCGGCCGCAGCACGTAGTAGCCCGC
>DATBKZ010000002.1:0-53305 GCA_036555615.1 Burkholderiales bacterium
ATGCCGCCCATCTGGTAGTGGCAGGTTGGAACCACCGGAATGGGGTCCTTGACCGGATCGACGTTGGCGAACGTCTTCGCGATCTCGCGGATGCCGGGCAGCCGCCGGCGGATGGTCTCTTCGCCGAGGTGATCGAGCTTGAGCAGGATGTAGTCGCCGTCCGCCCCGGCGCCGCGCCCTTCCTTGATCTCCGTCGCCATCGCGCGGGATACGATGTCCCGGCTCGCAAGATCCTTGGCGTTCGGGGCATACCGCTCCATGAACCGCTCGCCGTGCTTGTTGAGAAGGTAGCCGCCCTCCCCGCGCACGCCCTCCGTGATGAGCACGCCCGCGCCCGCGACACCCGTCGGATGAAACTGCCAGAACTCCATGTCCTGCAGCGGTATGCCGGCGCGCGCCGCCATGCCCAGGCCATCGCCCGTGTTGATGAACGCGTTGGTGCTGGCGGAAAAAATGCGCCCGGCCCCGCCCGTGGCGAAAACGGTCGCTCGCGCCTGCAGAATCATCGCCTCGCCGGTTTCCATCTCGAGCGCCGTCACGCCCAGCACCGCGCCATCCGCATCGCGGATGAGATCGAGCGCCATCCACTCCACGAAGAACTGCGTGTGCGCCTTGAGATTCGCCTGGTACAGCGTATGCAGCAACGCATGGCCGGTGCGGTCCGCGGCGGCGCACGCGCGGGGCACCGGCGACTTGCCGTATTCGCGCATGTGGCCGCCGAACGGGCGCTGATAGATCCTGCCGCTGGCGATGCGGTCGAACGGCATGCCGAAATGCTCGAGCTCGTAGACCACTTCGGCCGCTCGCCGGCACATGAATTCGATCGCGTCCTGGTCGCCGAGATAATCGGAGCCCTTGACCGTGTCGTACATGTGCCAGTGCCAGTTATCGTCGTCGATGTTGCCGAGCGCGGCGGCTACCCCGCCCTGCGCCGCGACCGTATGCGAGCGCGTGGGGAAGACTTTCGAGACCACGGCGACCCTCAGATCGGCGCGCGCGAGCTCGAGCGCCGCGCGCAGCCCCGAGCCGCCGCCGCCCACGATGACCGCGTCAAACGAGCGCACCGGCAGTCCCATCAGATTCCCCACAGGATCTGCACGGACCAGGCGGCGTACCAGGCGAGCGCGCTGATGACGATCGTGTAGAGCGCCAGGCGCAATGCGGCGTTCTTGACATAGTCCATGAAAATATTACGCACGCCGATCCATGCGTGCAGCAGCAGGCTCGCCATGAACAGCACCGTGGCATAGCGCACCAGTGGCGCCTGCCACAACGCCCTCCACTGGCCGTAGTCCATCTGCGACATGCCGGCCGCGGTCCACAGGATGACCGCCGTGTAGACCAACATGATCACGGCGGTCACGCGCTGTGCGAGCCAGTCGCGCAGTCCGTAATGGGCGCCGACCACCTGCCGCTTCACCATATGACCACCGCCCCCACCGCGAGCGTCAGAACCACGCTGACCGCCAGCACCGCGAAGCTACTCGCACGCGCCGCCGCGAGCTCCGTTCCGTAGTCCAGGTCCAGCGCGAGGTGGCGGATGCCCGCGCACAGGTGGTGGAGGTATGCCCACACCACCCCAATCAGGATGAGCTTGACCGCCCAGTGGGATGAAACCACCTGGAAGCGCGCGAAGGCCTCGGGCGATTCCAGGCTCAATTGAAGCAATGCCAGCAGCAGCGGCAGCAACAGGAACAGCACGGCACCGCTCACCCGGTGGAGGATGGAAACCACCCCGGGCACCGGCAGCCGGATCTGGATCAGATTGAGATATTTCGGCCGCGGCGTAGCCATCGATCTAACGGTTGCCGGGGAATCCCCCGGCTCGTCCCGTGCCATCACGTCCCGGCACCGGACCTGCACCTGTTACGGCTTCAAATTTTAGCAGTTCTTGTCACCGCGGTCGCTGCTTCGTTATCATCGTGCACCAAACCAGCGCGCGCGATGTTCCGCGCCGCCGCTCCTTCCCGAAAAGCAAAACAACCATCCCGCATTTCAGGAGTCCATAAAATGAAACATCCCGTGCGCGTCGCCGTCACCGGCGCCGCCGGCCAGATCGGCTACAGCCTCCTCTTCCGCATCGCCAACGGGGAGATGCTCGGAGCCGACCAGCCGGTCATTCTTCAGCTCCTCGAGATTCCGGACGAAAAGGCGCAGAAGGCCTTGAAGGGCGTCATGATGGAGCTCGACGACTGCGCGTACCCCCTCCTGCAGGGGATGGTGCCCACGGCCGACCCCATGGTTGCCTTCAAGGATGCGGACGTGGCCCTGCTGGTCGGAGCGCGGCCCCGCGGTCCCGGCATGGAGCGCAAGGACCTGCTCGAGGCCAACGGCAAGATTTTCGCGCCGCAGGGAAAGGCGCTTGCAGCGGTTGCGAGCCGGGACGTGAAGGTGCTGGTCGTCGGCAACCCCGCCAATACCAATTGTCTCATCGCCCTGAAGAACGCGCCGGGCCTGAAGGCCTCGAACTTCACTTCCATGATGCGCCTCGACCACAACCGGGCGCTCGCCCAGGCGGCGCAGAAGGTCGGCAAGCCCGTCGTGGCGGCGCGCAAGATGACGGTGTGGGGCAACCACTCCGCGACCCAGTACCCCGACATTTTCCAGGCCGAGATCGAGGGCAAGAAGATCTGGCCGATGATCAACGACCAGGCCTGGCTCGAGAAGACCTTCATCCCGACGATACAGAAACGCGGTGCGGCGATCATCGATGCGCGGGGCCTGTCCTCGGCGGCGAGCGCCGCAAACGCGGCAATCCATCATATCCGCGACTGGGTATCTGGGACGCGCGAGGGCGACTGGGTGAGCATGGGCGTTCCCGCGGACGGCAGCTACGGCATCGCCGAGGGCGTCCTCTACGGCTACCCGTGTGTCTGCCGCAACGGGCAGTATCAGATCGTCAGGGGCATCGAGGTGAGCGAATTCAGCCGCGCGGCCATGCAGGCGACCCTGAAGGAGCTGCACGAGGAGCGGGATTCCATCCGGCACCTGCTTGGCGGCTGACCCCCTCGTATGAGCGAAGCACAGGCCGGGCCCAAGCCCAAGAAATCGGTAGCGCTCTCGGGGGTCGCTGCCGGAAGCACCGCGCTGTGCACGGTCGGCCGCAGCGGCAACGATCTGCATTACCGCGGCTACGACATCCTCGATATCGCCGAGCAGTGCGAATTCGAGGAGCTCGCGTACCTCCTCGTTCACGAGAAGCTGCCCACTCGAACGGAGCTCGCGGCATACAAAGTCAGGCTCAAGACACTGCGCGCCCTGCCGGCTGCGGTGCGAACCGTGCTCGAGCAGATACCCGCATCCGCCCACCCGATGGACGTGCTGCGCACCGGCTGCTCGGCGCTCGGCGCCCTTCAACCCGAAAAGGATGACCACAACATCGCGGGCGCGCGCGCCATCGCCGACCGGCTGATGGCGTGCTTCGGCTCGATGCTGCTCTACTGGTACCACTACGGCCGCGACCGGCGCCGCATCGAGGTCGAAACCGACGATGACTCCATCGGCGGGCATTTCCTGCACCTGCTCCACGGCAAGCCGGCGAAGCCGCTGTGGGTGAGGGCCATGCATACCTCGCTCAACCTCTACGCCGAGCACGAGTTCAATGCTTCGACCTTCGCCGCGCGGGTGGTCGCGGGGACCGGTTCCGACATGTACTCAGCGATCACCGGTGCGATCGGTGCGCTGAAGGGCCCCAAGCACGGCGGCGCCAACGAAGTCGGGTTCGAGGTGATGAGCCGCTACGAGTCACCGCACGCGGCGGAACGCGACATCACGGCGCGTGTCCGCAACAAGGAAGTCGTGATCGGCTTCGGCCATCCGGTCTACACCATCGCCGACCCGCGCAACAAGGTGATCAAGGAGGTGGCGCGACGCCTGTCGCAGGACGCGGGGGAGATGGAGATGTTCGAGATCGCCGAGCGGATCGAAGCGGTGATGATGCGCGAGAAGAAGATGTTCGCGAACCTCGACTGGTTCTCGGCAGTCTCCTACCACCGCATGGGCGTGCCGACCGCGATGTTCACGCCCGTATTCGTCATCGCGCGCACCAGCGGCTGGTCGGCCCACGTCATCGAGCAGCGCATCGACAACAAGATCATCCGGCCCACGGCGGTCTACACCGGCCCGGAGCCGCGGCCGTTCGAGCCGCTCGAACGCCGCACCTGAGCCCAAGCGCGAACGCAACAACGAGAGAGCACGCATGGCATGGCATAAGTTGACGTTTGCCGAACACCGGATCTTCTGGTCGCGAGTCGCCGCGGTCATTGCGATCGCTTATGCCGTCGTGATTCCGCCACCGCTTGTGTTCGGTCGCATGGTCCTGGAGACAGGCGAGATCATCGGGTTCTTCCTGCTGGCCATTGCGGCGTTGGGGCGGCTGTGGTGCCTTGCGTTCATCGCCGGGGCGAAGAATGAAATTCTGATCACCGAAGGCCCGTATTCCGTCGTGCGCAATCCCTTGTACGGCCTCAACTTCCTGGGCGCGCTCGGCCTCGGTCTCGCGGTCGAGAACCCGCCGCTCGCACTGCTGCTCGCCTGCGGTTTCGTCCTGTTCTATCCGAGCGTCGTGCGCGCGGAGGAAGCGCGGCTCGCCTCGACATTCGGCGCCGCCTATCGTGAATACTGCGCGGCGACTCCCCGCTGGGTTCCCCGCTGGTCGGGCTACCACGAGCCCGAGAACTGGGTGATGAGCCCGCGCCGCTTCAGGAGGGGACTGCTGGGCTCCATGTGGTTTCTCTGGGTCTTCATGATCTGGGAGATCGCAGAAGAGTTCGAGCTCATTGACGCGCTGCAAAGGTGGCTGTAACCGAGTCGCGCGCACAGGGTGCCGAAGCGTTTCGATGCTATGCTTGCACGTCCATGCGCTTTGGCCGAGCACTTTTCCGGCTCATCATCGCTGCAGGGGTCGCGTCGCCCGCCCTGGCGGCCGACGTCACGCCCGAGTCGAACGGCCCCTTCGAGACCGTGATGCTGCAGGCGGCGCCGGGAGTCATCCACTTCGATCCCGATTTCGACCACGCCAAGCACTCGTGGATGGTGGGGCTCGAGTGGCAGCGGCCGTCGCGCTGGCTTGCCGGATTCACCTATTTCAACAACTCCTTCGATCAGAAGAGCCAGTACCTCTACGGCGGCAAGGTGTGGTCCCAGCGCGCGAGCGGCCAGGGGTGGTACTTCAAGCTGACGGGCGGGGTCATTCTGGGCTACAAGGAGCCGTACGAGGACAAGATTCCCTACAACCACAACGGCGTCGCGCCGGGAATCGTCCCGGCACTGGGCTACAAAGTCGATCGGGCCAGCATGCAGTTCAATCTGCTGGGCACCGCGGGCCTGATGATCACGTTTGGCTTCGACGTTTTTCGCTGGAAGTGATTCCTGATCCATTCACATGAGCACGCAAATCTCCAATGTTCGCCCCAAGCCTGACCGGGTCGTGACCGACATCGCGGACTATGTCTGCGATTACCGCATCCGAAGCCGCGAGGCCTACGCCACCGCGCGCCTGTGCCTGATGGACACGCTCGGCTGCGGCCTCGAGGCCCTCGAATATCCCGCCTGCACGAAGCTGCTCGGACCCATCGTGCCGGGCACTGTGGTTCCGAACGGGGCGCGCGTCCCGGGCACGCCGCACCAGCTCGACCCGGTTACGGCGGCCTTCAACATCGGGGCGATGAACCGGTGGCTCGATTTCAACGACACGTGGCTCGCCGCCGAGTGGGGCCATCCCTCCGACAACCTGGGCGGGATACTTGCCACCGCCGACTGGCTCTCGCGCACCCGCCTCGCGCAGGGGAAACCGCCGCTCGTCGTGCAGGACGTGCTGACGGGGATGATCAAGGCGCACGAGATCCAGGGCGTCATCGCGCTCGAGAACAGCTTCAACCGCGTGGGTCTCGATCACGTCGTGCTGGTGAAGGTCGCGACCACCGCCGTGGTGACGCATATGCTGGGCGGCAGCCGCGACGAGATCGTCAACGCGCTGTCGAACGCGTGGGTGGACGGCCAGAGCTTGCGCACCTACCGCCATGCGCCCAACACCGGCTCGCGCAAGTCGTGGGCGGCGGGCGATGCGACGAGCCGCGCGGTGCGCCTCGCGCTGATGGCGGTGAAGGGCGAGATGGGCTACCCCTCGGCTCTCACCGCTAAGACGTGGGGCTTCTACGACGTCCTGTTCAAGGGCAGGCCGTTCAAGCTGGCACGCCCGTACGGCTCGTACGTGATGGAGAACGTCTTGTTCAAGATTTCGTATCCGGCCGAGTTCCATGCGCAAACCGCGGTCGAAGCGGCAATCCGGCTGCACCCGCAGGTCAAGGACCGTCTGGACGATATCAAGCGGATCGTGATCACCACGCACGAGTCGGCGATCCGCATCATCGACAAGAAGGGCCCGCTCGCCAATCCGGCGGACCGCGATCATTGCATCCAGTACATGGCCGCGATCGGGCTCATCAGGGGCAGCCTCACCGCCGCCGACTACGAAGACGCGGCCGCGGCGGACCCGCGCATCGACCGGCTGCGCTCGAGGATGACCTGCGTCGAGGACCGGAAGTGGAGCCGCGACTACCTGGATCCCGCGAAGCGCTCCATCGCCAACGCGCTACAGGTGTTCTTCAGCGACGGGAGCAAGACCGGGAAGATCGCGGTTGAATATCCGCTCGGCCACCGCCGGCGGCGCCGCGAGGGCATCCCGCAGCTCGAGGCGAAATTCCGCGTGAACCTTGCGCGCCGCTTCCCGCCGAAGCAGCAGCAGGCGATCCTCGACCTCTGCCGCGACGCGCCGCGGCTGGCGCAAACCCCGGTCAACGAGTTCGTCGACCTGTTCTGCGTCTAGGCGGCGCGCGACGCGCCGCCGATTGCGGCGTTGACGGCAGGCATCACCTTCTCCGCCATCAGCTCCATCGAGCGGCGCGCGAGCCGCGGCTCGGCCCAGTCGTGGCCGCAATAGAGCAGCGTGCCGAAGTCGCCCACCGTCTCGCGGAAGGCGAGGAGCTGATCGACCACGCTCGAGACGCTCCCGCACACCACCAGCCGGTCGAGGACGTATTCCAAGGTCACTGCCGCATCGGGGAGCGCCAAATCGTGCTTGAAGATCTCGACGCCGCCGGCGCTCCTGCGCTTGGCCAGCAGGTTCCAGAAGTAGAACCCGTAAGGTCCGTCCCGGCTCATCGCGTAGCGCCGCGCGGTGGCATCGTCCTCGGCGACAAAGATGCTCTTGCACACGCGCCAGTCCTGGGAATCGGCGCGGTGCCCGCCGCGGCCCGCCCCCTGCACGAACATCGGCCAGTGCGTGGCGACCCAGCACGGATGCAAAAAATTCGCCGAAACCGGCTTCCAGCCCCGCTGCGCGGCGGCGGCAAGCCCCTTCGAATGCGGAACGACGACGGTCACCACGATCGGCGGATGCGGCTTCTGGTAGGGCTTCAACATCACGCCCTGCCCCGCCTCGCGGATCAGCGTGCGCGTGGTCGAGATATTCCAGTAGCGGCCCTTGAGATCGTACGGCGCGTCGCTCGCCCACAGCGCGAGGATCTGGTCGATCGACTCCACGAACATCGCGTTGCGGTCGGCGTCGAGATTGCCGAACGCCTCCATGTCGGAGCGCAGGCCCCCGGGGCCGATCCCGAAAATGAACCGCCCCTCCAGCATGTGGTCCACCATGGCGACGTGGGCCGCGACCTGCGCGGGATGGCTGTTCGGCAGGTTGACGGTGCCGCTCCCGAGCCTGATGGTCCGGGTCGCGTGCGCGAGGCTCGCGATGAAGGAGAGGCACGACGGAATGGTCTCGCACACGTCGGTGATGTGCTCGCCGATGAATGCCTCGCAGTAGCCGAGCCGGTCCGCCAGGAGCACGGCCTCGCGATCCTCCTTCAGCGTCTGCGTGTAGTCGCGCCCGGGAGGATGCATGGGCATGGTGAAGAAGCCGAGCTTCATCGGTAGAATCTAGCATAAAGCCCTTTCCCGCCAGCCCCGTGTCCATCGTCGCTCGCTTCGAAATCCGCTACTCGCAGTTTCTCGACCCGCACGGCACTGTCGTCGCGCCGCTGCCGGAGTTTGCGCGAACGCCCGAGAAGCTCGTCCCGGCCTACCGCTGGATGGCGCTGATGCGCGCCTATGACGCGAAGGCGATCGCGCTGCAGCGGACCGGCCAGATCGGCACCTTCGCTTCCCTGCTCGGCCACGAAGCCGTCAACGCCGGCGTCGCCTCGGCGATGGCGAGCGACGACGTCATGCTCCCCACCTATCGCGAGAACGGCATACAGCTCATGCGCGGGGTCACGCTGAAGGAGCTCTTTCTCTACTGGGGCGGCGACGAGCGGGGCTCGGACTTCGCCGGTCCGCGCGGGGATTTTCCGATCTGCATCACCATCGGTGCCCACGCCCCGCACGCCGTGGGCGCGGCCTACGCGATGAAGCTGCGGCGCGAGCGGCGCGCCGTGGTCTGCGTGCTCGGCGACGGCGCCACCTCCAAGGGCGATTTCTACGAAGCGATCAATGCTGCCGGCACCTGGAAGCTGCCGGTGGTCTTCGTGATCACGAACAACCAATGGGCGATCTCAGTGCCGCGCGCGAAACAGAGCGCGGCGCAAACCCTGGCGCAGAAGGCGATCGCGGCCGGCATCGAAGGCCTCCAGGTGGATGGAAACGACTTCGTCGCGGTGCGCCACGCGATGGACGAAGCGCTCGCCCGCGCGCGCTCGGGCGGGGGCGCGGCGTTGATCGAGGCGCTCACCTACCGGTTGTCCGACCACACGACGGCGGACGACGCGACGCGCTACCGCAGTCCCGACGAGGTCGCCGAAGCGTGGAAGCTCGATCCGATCCTGCGCCTGCGGACCTATCTTACGGCTGCCGGCGCGTGGGACAAGGCAAAGGAGGACGCGCTGCTCAAGACGTGCAACGAGCAGGTCCAGGCCGCGGCCCAGGCCTACCTCGACACGGCGCCCCCCACGGCAGCGCAGATGTTCGACCACCTCTACGCAACGCTTCCGGGCCCGCTGCAGAAGCAGCGCGCCGCCGCGTGCGGAAATCCCGAAACCTGAATCTCCGAGAGATGGCGCAGATCACCCTCGTTGAAGCCGTCAACCTTGCGCTGAAGCACGAGATGGGGCGCGATGCCTCCGTCGTCGTGCTGGGAGAGGATGTGGGCGTGGACGGCGGCGTGTTCCGCGCGACGCTGGGGCTGATCGAGCGCTTCGGGCCGGAGCGCGTCATCGACACGCCACTCGCCGAAGCCCTCATCGCCGGCATGGCGATCGGCATGGCTGTGGAGGGCCTGAGGCCTGTCGCCGAAATCCAGTTCTCCGGCTTCGCCTACTCCACGCTCGACCAGATCGTGAACCACGCCAGCCGCATGCGCCATCGCACGCAGGGACGGCTCTCCTGCCCCATGGTATTGAGAACCCCGTGCGGGGCGGGCATCCATGCGCCGGAGCACCATTCGGAAAGTCCGGAGGCGATATTCGCCCACATACCGGGCATCCGCGTGGTCTACCCGTCGTCGCCGCGCCGTGCCTACGGCCTGCTGCTCGCCGCTATCCGCGATCCCGATCCGGTGGTGTTCCTGGAGCCGACGCGGCTCTACCGGCTGTTCAAGGAGGAGCTTGCCGACGACGGTCAGGCCGCCCCGCTCGATACCTGCTACACGGCGCGTGCCGGAAGCGACGTCACCGTGGTCGCATGGGGCGCGATGGTGCACGAGTCGCTCGCCGCGGCCGACGTTCTGGCGGAGCAGGGAGTCGCCGCCGAAGTGCTCGACGTGGCAACGCTGAAGCCGCTCGACATGGACACGATACTCGCCTCGGTTGCCCGGACGGGACGTTGCGTGATCGTCACCGAGGCCGCGCGCACGTGCAGCTTCGCCTCCGAGATCGCCGCCGGGCTCGCCGAAGAGGGGCTGCTCACCCTGCTTGCGCCGGTGCAGCGCCTCACCGCCTACGACGTCGTCGTGCCGCTGCCACGGCTGGAGCATCACTACCTGCCACACAAGGAGCGGATCGTCGCCGCGGCGAAAAAGGCTCTCGCATTTTCCTGATGCAGCGTGAACCGCCATGAAGATATTCAAACTGCCGGACCTCGGAGAAGGACTGCAGGAAGCCGAGATCGTCAAATGGCACGTCACGGTCGGCGACGAGGTCAAGGCCGACGCGCCGATGGTGTCGGTCGAGACCGCCAAGGCGGTGGTGGATATACCCGCGCCCTACTCCGGGAAAATCGCCCGCCTCTACGGCGACGTCGGCGACATCGCGCACATCGGGGCGCCCCTCGTGGGATTCGAGGGGGAAAGCGACGCGCGCGACGCCGGCACCGTCGTCGGCGTGGTCGAGGTCGGCCAGAAAGTGGTGGCGGATGCGCCCCCTGCGCCGGCCCCGGTGACGGCGGGCATCAAGGCGACGCCCGCGGTGCGGGCGCTGGCGCGAAAGCTCAACGTGGACCTCGCGATGGTGACGCCCACCGGCGCCGACGGACTGCTCACCGCGGCGGACGTGCAGCGGGCCGCGCGCATCCTGGCCGAGACCGGCCCGATCGAGATGATGCGTGGCGTGCGCCGCGCGATGGCTCAGAACATGGAGCTCGCGACCGCCGAGGTGGCGTCCGCCACCATCATGGACGACGCCGACATCGATGCGTGGCCGCGGGGAACGCCCGTGATGCTGCGGCTGATCCGGGCGCTCATCGCCGGCTGCCGTGCTGAGCCCGCGCTCAACGCGTGGTACGACAGCGAGAAGATCGGCCGCTGGGTGCTCAGGAAGATCGACATCGGCATCGCCGTGGACACGCCCGACGGGCTGCTGGTGCCGGTGCTGCGCAATTGTGCCGGGCGCGACCACGCCAGCCTCAGGACGGCGCTGGAGAAGCTCATCGCCGACGCGCGCGCCCGCAAGGTGCCGCCGGAGGAGCTGCGCGGCAATTCCATCACGCTGTCGAACTACGGCTCGATCGCCGGCCGCTACGCCTCACCGGTCGTGCTGCCGCCCACGGTGGCGATCCTCGGCGCCGGCCGCATCGAGAAGCGGGTCGTGGTGGTGGAGGACCGGCCGGTGGTGCGCCGCATGATGCCGCTCTCGCTCACCTTCGATCACCGGGCGGTGACCGGCGGGGAGGCCGGGCGTTTCCTGAATGCGGTGATCGCGGACCTGCAGCGTCCGAACTGATCCTCCTCCGGTCCGTCAGCCATTTTCCGCTCGGATCGCCTGGCCCCGGCCGCACCGGGCTGACCTGAGTCGGTTCTTTGTTGCCATTCAGGCGGTGAGTCGGTCTTCCGTTATATGCCACTCGGCACGCACCGCGGCGGTTCGCCGCGCTGGAACGCGATTCAATCAAGATGTACCTGCGGCTACTGGCTATTGTTCTCGCGGTCGTGCTCGCAACCGGCGTTGAGCTGGCTCCTGCTCGGGCGGCTGACGCGGCGGCACAACAGCACCCCGATGTGCTCGCCGTGAAGGTTAGGGCGACCGGCGCCGAGACGTTCGATTTCGACGTCACGGTTTCCTCGCCCTACGACACACCGCAGCGCTATGCCGACGCCTTTCGCGTTCGTGGAGACGATGGGACCGTCTACGGCGAGCGCAAGCTCCTGCACGATCACGCGGGCGAGCAACCATTCACGCGCGACCTCTATGGGGTGAAGATCCCGCGTGCCGTGCGAACGGTTGTCGTTCAGGCGCGCGACCAGCGCTTCGGCTACGGCGGAAAGACCATCAAGGTCGCTTTGCCTGGACGCTAGCCGGTGCTTTCAGTCGAAGAGGTCACCGCAGAAAACTCAACCTACGACCAGCGCGGCGTGCTGGCTCTGGCCCTCGGTCATGCCGCGGGCCTTCATCCAGTCGTAGGCGCGGCCGAACAGCGCGGGGTCGTAGTAATCGACGTGCTTGTAGTGGACGAATGTCCGCAGCAGCTCGTGGGCCTTGAGCGCCCCCTTGGCATGCGCGGCCACGTGGTGCGCATATTTGTAGAAATCGGCGTTGATGAGATCAACGGCCTCGTTCTCCGCGTCGTAATAGGCCTTGCGCTGCTCCGGCGTCAATTCGGCCGCCACCACCTCGCCGCCGCGGTAGAACGAGCAGGCGATGAGGTGCGCGCCTTCCTTGAGGCCGAGGCTGATGAAGGGCTCCATGACCGTCACCGCGCGGTAGCTGCCGTTCTTGAGTCCCGCCCAGCGGAATTGCGGCAGGCCGCCATTCACGATGTTGACATGCTCGCGCCCGATGGCGCTTTCCAGCATCTGCAGCGTCGTGTAGTGCGAGCCGGTCAGCTCCTGCACCACGACCGGCACGTCGGCCATGTCGCGCGGCGTCTGCAGCCGATCGTCAAATGTCAGGATCGCCTGCGCGGCGACGGCGGCGCGCAAAGCCGCGATACTGCCGCCGCGCTTGCCGCGCTCCAGCCGGTCGATGCTCGCCCACTCGCACACGTTGTAGCTCTCCGCCGACCCGCACTCGAAGAGCTCCTCCTTCAGTCGCGACAGGATCGGCTTCTCGGCGCTGTCCCGCTCGCGGTCCGCATAGGTCGCGGAAAAGCTCACGTCGAGCCCCGCCTTCTCGAACAGCCGCTCCTCGATGCCGACGATGACCGGCAGATCAAAGACTGGGTTGTTGGGGGCGATCCTCACTACCGGCTTGGCTGCAGAAGTCATTGGCCTCTCCTCGCTCTGATGTCCCGCCGCTCGCCAGCGGCGCGCGTTCCCCCGCCCGATCGTCCCGGCACGCCCTACGCCGCGGCGCGCTGCCCGATCACGTCCTGCGCGATCTTGCGGAACTCCGATTCCGTCAGCAGCTTCTTGGTCTTGAGCGAATAGCTCTTGACCTGCGCCGTCATCTTGGTGGCTTCCTCGTCGCTCGCCTCGATGCCCAGCTGCTCGAGCCAGGTCTTGACCGAATCGATGCCGCTGCCCTTGCCCATCACCACCTCGGCGGGCGGCTGCCCGACGAAGTTCCAGCGCACCGGGAAGAGCTCAGTGGCGTACTTCTCGCCGCAGTTCTTGAACCAGCTCGCGATGATGCCCGACTCGATCTGGTAGAGCTGCTTGCCGACCACCGGCTTGTTCGAGGGCACTTCCACGCCGGTCAGCTTCTGCACGAGATTCGCGAGCGGGGTCAGCTTCTCGTATTTGAGCCCGACGTCCACGCCGTACATCGTCAGGAGCGCCATCACCGTTTCCTCCATCGGCGTGTTGCCGGCGCGCTCGCCCACTCCGAGCACCGTCGTGTGCAGCACCTCGACGCCTTCGGCCGCGGCCATGATGGTGTTCGCCACCCCCATGCCGAAGTCCTGGTGAAAATGCGCTTCCAGCCGCTTGTTGATGCGCTTCTTTACCTCGCGCACGAAGTAGCGCATGGCGTGCGGCGAGACGACCCCGAACGTGTCCACCAGCGCGAGCGCGTCCATGTGGCCCTCGGTCGCGACCCGGTCGATGAGGTTGAGCACCCAGTTCATCTCGGAACGCGAGAAGTCGATGGGGAAGAACACCACCTCCAGCCCGTTCTTTTGCGCGAACTTGGTCGCTTCGATCGAGGTCTCGATCGCCTTTTCCATCGGCCACTTGTAGGCAAGGTCGACCATGTGCTGGCTCGACGGAATCTCCATTACCACGCCGTTGACGCCGGTGTCGATCGCGCGCTGGACGTCCTCCTTCATGCAGCGCGAGAACGCGAAGATCTGGGGCCCCAGGTTGCGCTTCGCGATCTCCTTGATGGCCTCGGCGTCGGAGGGCGAGACGATCGGCATGCCAGCCTCGATGCGATGCACGCCGGCTTCCGCGAGCCCCTCCGCAATGCGGATCTTGTCGTCCTTGCTGAGAATGATGCCGGTTTGCTGCTCGCCGTCGCGCAGCGTGATGTCGTGAATCTTGATTTGCTTGGGAAACTTGAAATCCTTCCGCACTTCGTCAGCGAAATTCCACGGGCTGACGAACCAGTTGTCCGTTTTCCAGGGTTCTTTTGCCATCGGGAACTCCTTGCGCGTTGAATGAGGCAAAACGTATATTACCGCGCGCGGGCCTTGAGATACCAGTCGAGGATGCGCTCGCCGGTCCAGAACAGCACGCCTTTCTGCCTGCGCAGGCGCCGGAACACGTTCTCGAAATATTTGATGCGGTGCGGGACGCCCGTGATGTAGGGATGCACGGCGATCGCCATTACCTTCGCGCGCTCCCGCCCCTCGCGGTAGACGCGGTCGAAGTAGTCCATGCACCGCGTCTCCCATTCCCGCGCCGGGTGATGCTGTACCACCATCATCGCGATGTCGTTCAGCTCCAGCGAGTACGGCAATGTCACCAGCTCGCCGCCACGCGTGCGGATCGTGCACGGCTCGTCGTCGATCACCCAGTCGGCGATGTAGCGGATGCCGGCGGCGGCGAGCAGCTCGGGCGTGTCGAGCGTCTCGGTCAATCCCGGGCCCATCCATCCGACCGGTGGCCTGCCGGCGAACTCGCGAATCACCTTCACGGACTGGCGGATCATCGCGGCCTGGTCCGGCTCGGTATGAATCGGGCGCTGGTCGTAGGAGTGGCCCATGAACTCCCAGCCCGCGTCGCGCGCCGCCCGCGCGACCGGACGGTAGTCGAGACACACGCGCGCATTGATCGAAAGCGATGGGACGATTTTCAGCTCGTCGAGCAACGCTTTCTGGCGCCAGAATCCGACGCGCATGCCGTATTCGTGCCAGCCCCAGTTCGGGACGTCCGGCTGGTGCGGGATGCCGGTGGGCGGCGGCAGCGCCTGCCGCGGCATCGGCCGCGCGATGTCCCACACCTCGACGTTGACGACCGGCCACACCACCACGCGCGCCTTGTCCGGCAGCGTGAGCGGCGCGCGATCGACGATGGCCGAGTAGCGCAGGCGCTTGGCGGGGATCATTATTCCTTTCCTCCCGGAGCTACGCGAGGCCGAGCCATTGCTGGATCCACCCCGCCGGGAACGGCAGGTGCAGCAGCTCATCGAAGACTGCGTAGAAAACACCCCATACTGCCAGGGCAACGGCCGCGGACAGCATCCATCGCTCCCGTCCCTGCAGCTTCAGGTAGAGAAAAACGAGCAGCGGAATGGCGATCGGGTATCCGAGCAGGGCGATGGCCGCGAGGAAGCCGACCATCCAGGCAATCGCGGTCAATGCCCGCGCCGCTCCGGGCCGACCCGATGCCTGCTCCGAAAGCTTGAACTCCATCGCCTCGCTGCGGGCTGCGGGGTCGAGCACGCCCCAGATCACTTCCACCGTGGCCATGACGAAGACCGGGATCCCGATTGCCAGCGGGAAGAGCTTGGCTTTCAGCGGCCAGTCGAGAGCGATGATGATCGCCGCGCCCGCGAGCAGCATGATGCCCGCGCCCAGAATCAACGATGCCTTGCTATGCATGCTTTTCCCTGCTCGAGACCGAGCGCCGCGCCTGTATCAGGGGATAGAGAATTGCCGCGACCGCCAGCGCCATCAGCACCAGCACGACCGGCCGGGTGAGCCAGGCCGCATCGTAGCGCGCAACTGAAATATACAGATTGTTCTCGACGATCTTGCCCAGCACGAGCCCCAGCACGAACGGCGCCCGCGGCCAGCCGCCCGCCACCATTAGATAGCCGACCGCCCCGAAGAACAGCATCACGAGGATGTCGCCGTAGTGGTTGTTGGTGGTGTAGCTCCCGACGAACACCAGCACGAGAATCACCGGAACGAGAAGGTGACCCCGCACCACCGTTATCCGGGCAAGATGGTTGAGGAACAGAAAGCAGGCGATGACGGTGATGATGTTCGCGAGCACGATCGTCCACACCATCGAGAACGTGACCGGGAGGTGCGTCGTCAGCATGTCGGGGCCCGGAACCAGCCCGAGCAGGAAGAAGCCCCCCAGCAGGATCGCCATGGAGGAGCTGCCCGGCACACCGAACGCGACGGTCGGGATGAGGGAGCCGCCCTCCTTCGAATTGTTGGCCGCGCCTGGCCCGAGGACGCCGCGCACGTCTCCCCGCCCGAATCCCTGCCGCTCCTCAGCGGTGCGCGCGCTCTGCGCCGCGTGGCCGTACGCGAGCCACTGCGCCACTGCGCCGCCGAGCCCCGGCATGATCCCGATGAAGGTACCGATCAGGCTGCAGCGGATCGTGAGCCAGAAATGACGAAAGGTGTCCTTGACGCCTTCCAGCGCTCCCCGGCTCAACCGGTCCCGCGGCAGATCGCCCGCGATCGAGGTGCCGCGGACGATGAGATCCACGATCTCGGGGATGGCGAAGATGCCGATCAGCACCGGCACGAGATCGAGGCCGTTCCAGAGGTACAGCGAATCGAATGTGTAGCGCGCGATTCCAGCCTGCGGATCCTGCCCGACCGTCGCGACCATCAGGCCGACCCCGCCGGCGAGGAAGCCGCGCAGCATGCCCCGCCCGCCCTGCGCGCTGAGCGACGCGATGAACGCAATGCCGACGATGGCGATCATGAAAAGCTCGGGTGAGCCGAAGGTCAGCACCAGCGGGCGCACGACCGGGACCGCGAGCGCCAAGGCAGCCGCACCGATGAGGGCGCCCACGAGCGAGCTAGCGAGCACCGCACCGAGCGCGCGCCCGGCTTCGCCCTTCTTCGCCATGGCGTGGCCATCGAGAATCGTGGCCGCCGTGGTGCCTTCACCGGGTATGCCGAACAGCACGGAAGTGATGTCGCCCGTCGTGGCGACCACGGAATGCATGCCCAGCAGGAACGCAAACCCCTCCACCGGCGTCATCGAGTAGATGAAGGGAAGCATCAGCGCCAGGGTGGTCGCGCCGCCCAGCCCGGGCAGGAGCCCGACCCAGAATCCGACGCCGATGCCGAGCAGCATGAAGGCGAGCGCCTTGCCCTGCAGGACGAGAAGCAGGCCCTCGAAGAGCGCTTCGATCACGCTGCTGACCGGGAATTGAAAAAGGGGGCAGCGCCCCCTCCTTCGTCCCGCACTCCTGGCTCAGCCGATGGAGCATCGCGGAACGCGTCCGCGCTCACGGCGCCGATTCCGAAGGGTACCTGTCGGACTGCCCGGACTGGCGCCGTGCGGCTCATTCGCCGAACTTGATGTACTTGCTGAACTCGTCGACCACGTCCTTCGGCTGGGACAGAACCTCCTTGATGACCTTCAGCGCCTCGTCGCCTGGCATGAATTCGAGGTCCATCTTCCCCTTCTTCGCCTCCGCCTTCAGTTGCGGGTCCTTGATCGCCTGGTCGAATGCAGAGCGCATCGCCTTGACGATGTCGTCGGGCGTGCCCGGCGTCATGACATAGGGACGCCCGATGACTTCCGGAGCCGAGCGCAACGCCATGATCGCCCGCGCGCGCGGCGTGGGCGCGAGGTTCTCATCGACCGGCAGCTTCTCGATTCCGGCCTCGACCGCGCTGCCACGGATCAGCGGACGCACCAGCCCGCGATCCACGAATGGCCGTATGGAAGTATAGGAGCCGGCGCGCGCATCCACCTCCTTGCGCTCGATCGCCAGCATGATGTCCGCGCTGCTGGAGTACCCGCTCACGATCTTGAGATCGACGCCCAGAAACTCCTTCAGCAGCAGCGGAAAATCGTAGGTATTGGCGCCCGGCCCGGTGGCCCCGATGATGAGCGTCCTGCCCGATTTCCTGAGCTCGTCGAAGCTCTGATAGGGCAGATCGCTGCGCACTGCCAGAATCGTGGATTCGCTCGCCGCCGATCCGATCCAGGCGAACTTGGTCTGGTCGAACTTCACTCCTCTCACGTTGGTGAGCTGCGCGAGGATGAGATTGCGGTTGAACGTTCCGATGGTGAGTCCGTCGGGCTTGGCCACGGCGTAGACGTGGTTGGCGGCGGTGATGCTGTTGGCGCCCGGCATGTTCTGCACGATCACGTTGGGATTGCCGGGGAGGTACTTGGGGATGTGCCGCGCCAGGACGCGCGCCACGCGGTCGTAGCCCCCTCCCGCCTTGAACCCGACCACGATGGTGATGGTCTTTCCTTCGAACGAAGCGGACCAGGCTGCCCCGAAGGGCAATCCCGCCGCCAATGCCGCAGCTGCCAGTACGAGCGCAAGCTTGGTTTTCATGGTGCTCCTCCTGTGGTTTTTTCACCCGTGGTGACCCCGCACCATTCGGGCACGGGTGGATTCACGGCGCTGTGGGGCGCGGTCCCGGGTTGCGCCAGCATGATAGCAAAGCGCGGCCGCCTTGGCCCTACCAGCCGGCGATGAGTTGCGGGGACGGAAGCACTTCGCCCCGCTCCACTCGCCTGACCGCCTCGTTCATGCGGGCGTGGGTGGGCGCCGGCACGCCGATCTCGGCTCCGCGCGCAGCCACGTAGCCATTGATGTAATCGGTCTCCGTGCGCCGGCCCTTGGCGATGTCCTGGGCCATCGAGGGCCGCTGGTCATCCGCGCGCTTTTTCGCGCCTTCGATCAATACGTTAACGATCTCCGTGCGCGCGTCCCGGTGCCCCTCGCCGGCGCGCGCTAGAGCCTCCGGCTCCATGCCGAGCATGCGCTCGAGCTGGAAGCCGAGCGCCTGCCCCACCCGCACCGCCTCGCTGCCCAGCCGTATCGACACCCCGCGGGGCCCTTCCATGGCGTCGCGCTGGTTGCCGAAAAGCCCGGTTGCGGCCGACAGGCCGTTGCGCATCGAGTTGATGACGAGCTTCGACCAGCGCTCGCCCCACAGGTTGGTCGTGACCTTGGCGCTGTCCACGGCGCGCAGCAGCTCCACCACCTCCTCGATGCGCCGCGTCACGCGGCCGTGCGGCTCGCCGGCGCGGAACACCGTGTGCCGGTCCCCGCCCATCGGCACCGTGCGCTTGATGCGCCCGGGCTCGTAGAGCTCCACCGCGATGAGGCTCGCGATGCAGCCCACGGTGCGGCCCCATCCCACGTGCTGCGCAATGCGCTCTTCGTTGATGCAGTTCTGCAGCGACACCACGAAGCCGTCCGGGGCGAGATACGGACGGATCAGGAGCGTTGCCCACTCGGTGTCGTACGACTTGACAGCCACGAACGCGATGTCGACCGGCTTGTGCTTGACCAGGGCCTGAACATCGGTCAGGTGCATCGCGTTGACGCGCACGGTATGCCGCTCGGCCGCGGTGGTGCCGGTCAACTCGATGCCGTGGGCGCGCATGCGCTCGACGTGCTCCGGCCAGGAATCGATCAGCGTGACGTCGTGCCCCGCCCGCGTCAGGTGTCCCCCGACATAGCCTCCGAGCGCGCCGGCGCCGACGAAAGCGATCCGCTTGCCCACGATGCGTCCCTATTCGGCCTTGGCCTTTGCGCCCATGGCCTCGATCCGCTTGAGAATGAGCGGCAGGAAGATGGAAATGATCGAGAGCGCAACCAGTGTCACGCAGATCGGGCTGCCCACGAAGATCTTGGGATTGCCGCCCGAGATCGTCATCGCCTGCCGGAACGACTGCTCCATGATGCCGCCGAGCACCAGCGACAGGATCAGCGGCGCAAGCGGGATGTCCACCTTGCGGAAAACATATCCGGCCACGCCGAACATCAGCCCGAAGTAGAGCTCGACCACGTTGCCGTTGATGGCATAAATGCCGATGGTGGAGATCGCAAGGATCAGCGGCATCAGGATCCCGCCCGGGATGTACAGCAGGCGCACGAACAATCCGATCAACGGAATATTGAGGATCAGCAGCATCAGGTTGCCGATGTACATGCTGTCGACTAGCCCCCACACCAGGTCGGGCCGGTTCTGGAAGAGCAGCGGACCGGGCTGGATCCCGTACATGATGAAGGCGCCAAGCATGACCGCCGTGGCGCCGCCGCCCGGTATCCCGAGCGTGAGCAGCGGTACCATCGCGCCGGCAGTGTCCGCGTTGTTTGCCGCCTCGGGCCCGGCTACGCCCTCGACCGCGCCCTGGCCGAATTGCTCGGGATGCTTGGACGCGCGCTTTTCCCACACGTAGGCCATGATCGATGCAATGGTGCCCCCGGCGCCCGGCAGCACGCCGATCACGAACCCGACGACGCTGCCGCGCAGGATCGGCTTGACGGAGCGGTTCCACTCCTCCCGCGTGAGCCAGATCCTGCCCTTCAGCTTGATGATCTCGGGGCGTACGCCCTTCACCATGTCTTCCATGGTCGCGAGCACTTCTCCGATCGCGAACAGGCCCACCACCGCGATGACGAATCCCACGCCGTCCTGCAGCTCGGGCACGCCCATCGTGTAGCGCGGCTGCCCGCTCTGCAGATCAATGCCGATGGTGGCAATCATGAGCCCCAGGATGGTCGAGATCATCGCCTTCGCGGGCGATTTTCCGGCAAGGGAGGAAACCGCCGTCATCGCGAAGAACATCAGTGTGAAGTACTCCGCCGGGCCGAACTTGAGCGCCATGGTCGTGAGCGGCACGGCAAACAGCGTCAGCCCGATGATGCCGATCGTGCCGGCGATGAAGGAGCCGACCGCCGAGATCGCGAGCGCCGCGCCCGCGCGCCCGTTCTTCGCCATCTGATAGCCGTCGATCGCCGTCATCACCGACGAGGCTTCGCCCGGCGTGTTGATCAGGATCGCGGTCGTCGAGCCCCCGTAGCGCGCGCCGTAGAAGATGCCCGCCATCATGATGAGGGCGGACGTCGGATTCATTCCGTAGGTGACCGGGATCAGCAGCGCGATGGTCGCCGAAGGCCCGATGCCCGGCAGCACACCGATGATCGTTCCGAGGAAGCAGCCGAGGAACGTGTACCAGAGATTGATCGGCTGCAGCGCGACGCTGAAGCCGTTCACAATGTGGGTCAGAGTCTCCACGTGCGCTCTAGAATGGCAGCACGCCCCTCGGCAATCTGACGTCGAGAGCGATGAACAGCCAGTACGTCAGCGCCGCAAACCCGATCGCCGAAATCGCGTTGGCGAGCCATTTGCCACGGTTGAACCATGCCATCAGCGGGAACAGGAAGGCCGTTGTGGCGAGGACGTAGCCCAATCCTTCCAGCATGGAGTAATAGATACCGATCCAGATCGCGACGACGGCGAGCACTTTGAGAACCCTCGGGTCGAACAGCGCCGCGCCCTCGACCTTCGCCGCGATCTTGCCCCGCTCCCGCCACATCTCGAGCGCAAGCAGGGCCCCGGCAATCAGCAGCGCGATGCCGATCATGCGCGGAAACGCCTTGGGGCCGAGCGGGTCGCCGATCTCGAGCGAGGGGATCAACGTGGTCGCGTAGAGATACACCACCGCGATCAGGATGGTGCAGGCGAGGATGATCCGGTCCGCCATGTCGTATTCCTCCCCCATCAGCGGTTGCGAGCAACCGCTCCCCGACTCGTTGGATGCCGGGCCGCCCCGCGTTGAGGGCCGTGGATGCCTCATGTGACCTGGGGGCGGCTGGATGGTAGCACACCCCCAACCCTTATAATTCCCGAATGGCCCGCTCCGCCCGTTCCGCCGTTGCCGCCTCACTCCTCCAGCGGATCGGCGAAATCGTCGGCGCGCAAGGGCTGCTGACGGCGCCGCGCGACCTCGAACCCTATCTGGGCGACTGGCGAGGATTCTTCCGGGGCGCCGCCCAGGCCGTGGTGCGGCCCGCCGCCACTGGCGAAGTCGCGGCGGTGGTGAAGCTCTGTGCTGAAACCGGCACCGCGATCGTGCCCCAGGGCGGCAACACCGGCATGTCCGGCGCCGCAACGCCGCCCGCCAGCGGCGGCGCCATCGTGCTCCAGATGGGCCGCATGAATCGAATCATCGGAATCGACACGCTCAATAACACCATCACCGTGGAAGCCGGCTGCGTTCTCGCCAACGTTCAGCAGGCTGCGCGCGACGCCGGCCGGCTGTTTCCATTGAGCCTCGCCGCCGAAGGCAGCTGCCAGATCGGCGGCAACCTCGCCACCAACGCCGGGGGCATCAACGTGCTGCGCTACGGCAACACGCGTGATCTGACGCTTGGACTGCAGGCCGTGCTGCCGGATGGCCGGATATGGGACGGGCTGCGGGGTCTGCGCAAGGACAACACCGGCTATGACCTGAAGCAAGTCTTCATCGGCTCCGAGGGCACGCTCGGCATCATCACGGCCGCGGTGCTGAAGCTCTTTCCGCTCCCGCGCACGACGGTCACTGCCATGGTCGCTGTCGCGGCGCCGTCCGCGGCGGTGGAACTGCTCGCGCTGCTGCGCGATGCGTGCGGCGACCGCGTGAGCGCATTTGAGCTGATCTCGCGCCGGTGCGTGGAGCTCGTGCTGGCGCATGTCCCCGGCGCGCGCGCGCCGCTTGTCGGGACCTCGCCCTGGTACGTGCTGACCGAGCTCGCGGAGCCAAGCCCCGATGGCCCGCTGCGGGGAGAGTTCCAGCGGGCGATGGAGCGCGCGGTTGAGCGCGGGCTTGCGCTCGACGCCGCCATCGCCGCCAATGAGGCGCAGCGGGCGGGGCTGTGGCGCATCCGCGAGTCGATCCCGGAAGCCTCGCGCGCGCCGGAGGCGCTCTACCGGCACGACATCTCGATTCCGATCAGCCGCATCCCGGAATTCATCGAGGAGGCGGGCGAGGCGCTGGAGCGCGCGTTTCCGGGCGCGCGCGTCATCTGCTTCGGCCACCTCGGCGACGGCAACCTGCATTACAACTGTTTCGTCCCGGGACGCCGGCGCGACGACGCTGCCGCCCTCGCGGCGACCGACGTCAACCGGACCGTGCTCGATGTCGTGCAGCGCTATGGCGGCAGCTTCAGCGCCGAGCACGGCATCGGGCAGGCCAAGCGCGCCGACCTGGCCCGCTATAAGGGAGCGCTGGAAGTCGAGATGATGCGCGCGCTCAAGCGCGCGTTCGATCCGCGCAACCTGATGAACCCAGGCAAGGTGCTTCCGGACGGGCCGCCGCCGTAACCTGTTGACTGAGCACTGCTTCCTGCTTACCGCTCGGCTCTGACCGGGTATAATGAGCGGCCATGAAATTTCTCTTCGACATCTTCCCGGTCGTCCTCTTCTTCGTCGCCTTCAAGGTCTACGACATTTATGTCGCGACGGCGGTGGCGATCGTGGCCACGCTCCTCCAGGTCGGCTGGACCTGGCTGCGCCACCGCAAGGTCGACAACATGCTGTGGGTGGGGCTGGCCGTGATCGTGGTGTTCGGGGGCGCGACATTGCTGCTGCAGGACGAGACCTTCATCAAGTGGAAGCCGACCGTGCTCTATTGGCTGTTTGCCACGGTCCTGGCCGTGGCCGTCCTGGCGTTCCGGAAAAACCTGATCCGCGCGATGATGGAGGCGCAGGTGACGCTGCCGGAAGCCGTGTGGGGAAAGCTCCTTGCGAGCTGGATCGTGTTTTTCGCGCTGATGGGGGCGCTGAATCTCCTTGTCGCCTACAACTTCTCGACCGACGCTTGGGTCAATTTCAAGCTCTTCGGCGGCGTCGGCCTCATGCTGGCGTTCATCCTGCTGCAGGCGCTCGTGCTCGCCCGCCATATCGAGGACAAGAGAGCCGACTGAGGTGACGGTCGCCGAACGTATCGAAGAAAAGCTCGCCGCGCTCAATCCCGAGTCGCTGGAAGTCGTCGACGAATCCGCCGCGCACGCCGGCCACGAAGGCGCCAAAGCAGGCGGCGGGCATTACCGGCTCGTGATCGTCGCGCAGGCGTTCGAGGGCAAGCCGGCCCAGCTCCGCCACCGCATGGTGTACGAGGCGCTCGGTCCGATGATGAAGCGCGAGATCCACGCGCTCGCCATCAAGGCCTACGCGCCCGGCGAGATCTGATGACATCAACCCTGAAGGAATCTCAATGAAACTGACTCGATACGCAGCGCTGGCGGCCGGCTTCACGCTCGCCGCCGCCGTGCATGCCCAGGAGGGCGCGCTGGCCAAGGTAAATGGCGTGACGATCCCGCAGTCGCGCGCAGACATCCTGATGAAGGAGATGGCCGCGCAGGGACGTCCCGACACGCCGCAGATGCGCGACGCGATCCGCCAGGAGCTCATCAACCGCGAGATCGTCGCGCAGGAAGCGATCAAGAAGGGCATCCACAAGAGGCCGGAGGTCTCCACGCAGATCGATCTCCAGCGGCAGGCGGTGCTGATCAACGCCTACCTGCAGGATTACCTCAAGGCCCACCCCGTCAGCGACGATGCGGTGAAGAAGGAGTACGAGCGCGTCAAGGAATCAGCCGGCAGCCGCGAGTACAAAGTCCGCCATATCCTCGTCGAGACCGAGGACGAGGCAAAGCAGGTCATCGCGCAGGTGAAGAAAGGCGCGAGCTTCGAGAAGCTCGCCGGCGAGAAATCCAAGGACCAGGGCTCGAAGGGCCGTGGCGGCGACCTCGATTGGGCGACTCCGGCGCGCTACGTGCCGGCGTTCGGGCAGGCCATCACCAAGCTCAAGAAAGGCCAGATGACGGAGGCGCCGGTGCAGACGCAGTTCGGCTGGCACGTCATCCGCGTCGATGACGAGCGTCCCGCCAAGTTCCCGGCATTTGAGGAAGCCAAGCCCCAGATCGAGCAGCAGCTGCGCCAGCAGACCGTCAACAAGGCGTTCACGGACCTGCGCGCCAAGGCCAAGATCGAGTAGCTATCCCACCCAGCGCCGCGCGTTCCTGAACATCCTCAGCCACGGCCCGTCCTCGTCCCAGTCGGCCGGGTGCCAGGAGTTCTGCACGGTGCGGAATACCCGCTCCGGGTGCGGCATCAGGATCGTGAAGCGTCCGTCGGGCGTGGTGAGCCCCGTGACGCCGCCGGGCGACCCGTTCGGATTGCAGGGATACCGTTCGGTGGGCGTTCCCCGGTTGTCCACGAAGCGCAGCGCGACGAGCGGTCCCGCCGCTTCCAGGGCCGCCGCGTCCCGGAATTCGGCGAAGCCCTCGCCGTGCGCGACCGCAATCGGCATGCGGCTGCCCGCCATGCCCTCGAAGAAGAGCGAGGGCGAGCGCTGCACCTCCAGCAAGGCGAAGCGCGCCTCGAACTGCTCCGAGCGGTTGCGCACGAAATGCGGCCAGGCCTCTGCCCCTGGGACGAGCTCCCGGAGGTTCGCCATCATCTGGCAGCCGTTGCACACGCCGAGCGCGAACGTGTCGGCCCGCCTGAAAAACGCCTCGAACTCGGCGCGCGCCCGGGCATTGAACAGGATGGACTTCGCCCATCCCTCCCCCGCGCCCAGCACATCGCCGTAGGAAAATCCGCCGCACGCGGCGAATCCCCGGAAGTCCTTCAGGCTCACGCGGCCGGAGATGATGTCGCTCATGTGCACGTCGATGGCCGTGAATCCGGCGCGGTCGAAGGCGGCCGCCATTTCAACCTGTCCGTTCACGCCCTGCTCGCGCAGTATGGCCATGCGCGGACGCCCGCTGCGCGCCACGTACGGCGCGGCGACGTCCTGGCGTGGGTCGAACGTTAGCGTGGCGCGCAGACCCGGGTCGTCCGCGTCGAGCATGCGCTCGTGCTCCTCCCGCGCGCAGTCGGGGTTGTCCCGCAGCCGCTGCATGTGATAGGTCGTCTCGGACCAGGCACGGCGCAGCGCCGCGCGCTCGCCCCGGAACACTTCCGCGCCTCCCACGGAAATCGCGAGGGTATCCTCCGCGTTGAGCGTCCCGATCGGAAGCACGCAACGCTCGAGCCCCGCCTCCGCGAATACCCGCTGAATAGCGGGCAGATCCGCCTCGCGGACCTGGGCGACCGCGCCGAGTTCCTCATTGAACAGCGCCTCGAGCGCAGACTTGCCGGCGGAAAGGCTCCCGATTTCTAGTGATACGCCGCTCCGGCCGGCGAACATCATCTCGCACACCGTGGCAAGGAGTCCGCCGTCCGATCGGTCGTGGTAGGCGAGTATCCGGCCCTCCCGATTGAGCCGCTGCACCGCGCCGAAAAATGACTTGAGCCGCTCCGCGTCTACGTCCGGCGCGGCATCCCCGGTCTGGCCGTAAACCTGGGCCAGCGCGGAGCCGCCCATGCGGCACAGTCCCGCCCCGAGGTCGATCAACACCAGAGCCGTGTTTCCGCGATCGGTCCGCAGCTGAGGCGTCAGCGTGCCGCGGGCGTCGGCAACCGGGGCGAATGCGGACACGACGAGCGAGAGCGGCGCGGTCACCTCCTTGCGGGCGCCGTTGTCATCCCACGACGTCTTCATGGACAGGCTGTCCTTGCCGACCGGAATGCTCACACCGAGCGCCGGGCACAGCTCGAGCGCGACGGCGCGCACTGTGTCAAACAGCGCCGCATCCTCGCCCGGGTGCCCTGCGGCCGCCATCCAGTTGGCGGAAAGCTTGATATCGCCGATGTCGGCAACCGGCGCCGCCGCGATGTTGGTGATCGCCTCGCCCACCGCCATGCGGCCCGAGGCCTGCGGATCGACCAGCGCGAGCTGGGTGCGTTCGCCTACGGCAAAAGCCTCGCCGTGACAGGTTTCGAAGCCCAGGAGCGTCACCGCCACGTCCGCCACCGGCACCTGCCAGGGCCCGACCATCTGATCGCGCGCGGTGAGGCCGCCAACGGTACGGTCGCCGATGGTGATGAGAAACGTCTTGTCCGCCACCGCCGGCAGCCGCAGCACGCGGTACGTCGCTTCGCGCAGATCGATGCCCGTGAGCTCGAGGGGCGGCAGCTCCCGCCGCCCGCGGGTCGCCTCGCGCGTCATCCGGGGCGGTTTTCCGAGGAGCACCGCGAGCTCCATGTCCACCGGCCGATTGCCGAACAGGGGATCGGAAACGATGAGCTGGCCATCCGCGGCTGCCTCCCCGACCACCGCGAAGGGGCAGCGCTCACGCTCGCAGATCCCCCGGAAGCGCTCGAGGTCGCCGGGGTCGATGGCCAGCACGTAGCGCTCCTGTGCCTCGTTGCACCAGATCTGCAGCGGCGACATGCCGGGCTCTTCGGTTGGTAGCTTGCGCAGATCGAAGCGCCCGCCGCGCCGCGCCGAATGGACCAGCTCGGGCAGCGCGTTCGACAGCCCGCCTGCGCCGACGTCGTGGATCGAACGGATCGGATTGGCATCGCCCAGCGCCCAGCAACGGTCGATTACTTCCTGCGCGCGGCGCTGGATCTCCGCGTTGCCACGCTGCACCGAATCGAAATCGAGATCCTCCAGATTGACCCCGGTGCCCATGCTCGAGGCCGCGCCCCCGCCGAGCCCGATCATCATGCCGGGGCCGCCGAGCTGGATGAGGAGCGTGCCCGGCGACAACTCGCGCTTGTGTGCATGGCGCGCCGCAAGGCTGCCGACGCCGCCCGCGATCATGATCGGCTTGTGATACCCCCGCACCTCGCCTCCGACCCGCTGCTCCAGCGTGCGGAAATATCCGGCCAGATTGGGCCGGCCGAACTCGTTATTGAAGGACGCCGCGCCGATGGGGCCCTCGAGCATGATCTGCAGCGCGGAGGCGATGCGCCTCGGCTGCCCGATGCCATCCGTCTCCCAGGGCTGGATGAACCCCGGGATACGGAGATTGGACACGCTGAAGCCGGCCAGCCCCGCCTTCGGCTTCGCGCCGCAGCCGGTTGCGCCCTCGTCACGGATCTCCCCGCCGGCCCCCGTGGCGGCGCCCGGAAACGGAGATATCGCCGTGGGATGGTTGTGCGTCTCCACCTTCATGACCGTGTGCGTGAGCTCCTGCGTCGCGCGGTAGATGCCGTCCTCCCGCGGGTAGAACCTGGCGACCGATGCGCCCGCCATGACGGCCGCGTTGTCCGCATAGGCGACAACCGTGCCGCGGGGGCTCTTCTCATGCGTCGTGCGGACCATCCCGAACAGCGTCGCGGATTCCGGCTTGCCATCGATGACCCAGCTCGCGTTGAAAATCTTGTGCCGGCAGTGCTCGGAATTGGCCTGGGCGAACATCATCAGCTCGACGTCGGTCGGATTGCGCGCGATGCGCCGGAACTGCTCGACCAGATACTCGATTTCGTCCGGCGACAGCGCAAGCCCCATCTCCCGGTTCGCCCGCTCCAGCGCCGCAATTCCTCCGCCGAGGATGTCCACCGCGGCGAGCGGCCTGGGCGCGTAGTGGGCGAACAGCCTCCCCGCCTCATCGAAGGAGGCCAGCACCGTCTCCGTCATGCGGTCGTGAATATGTGGCACCAGCGCCGCGCGCTCGCCCTCCGTGAGCTTCCGCTCATCGCTCGCCACCACGTAGTAGGCTACCCCGCGCTCGATACGACGAATCATTTCGAGCCGGCAGTGGCGCGCGATATCGGTCGCCTTGGACGACCAGGGGGATATCGTGCCGAAGCGCGGCACGACCAGCATGAGCTCGCCGCGCACCGCGCCTGCGACGCCGGCCGGGCCGTAGGCAAGAACGCGGTCGAGCCGCCGTGCTTCCGCCTCGGACAGCGCGCGCTCGATCTCCACGAAATGCCAGTACTCCGCGTGAACGTCGGTGACGCGCGGAACGGCGGAGCGGAGGGAATGAACGAGCCTGCTTCTGCGAAAGACCGAGAGGGCGTTTCTTCCTCTCAGCCTCAGGGTCTGCGACATGTGGCGGAATCGAAGTCGCTAAAAACGCATTTTACCTGAAAGGCCCTTGCGCCGCAGGGGCCGCGACCTTATTCACGTTAGAATACACGCACTTATGTCCGCACGCCTCGCGCACAACACACCCATTTTTCTGACCGAGGACGTGCGCGCCATCGAGGCCGCGGCCGCGCAGGCGCCGGCGCCGCCGCAACTCATGGAGCAAGCGGGACTGGCAGCCGCGGAAATTGCGCGCGAGGCATCGGGCGGCACCGGCAAGCCCGTCCTGGTGCTGGCGGGCCCCGGCAACAACGGCGGCGATGCGTTCGTGGTGGCGCGCCACCTCAAGCAGTGGTACTTCAACGTTTCCGTGGCCTTTGCCGGGGATGCGGCCAGGCTCTCGGCCGATGCGTCCGCGGCGCTGCGCGCGTGGCGCGCCGCCGGCGGCAGCGTCGCCGATGCGTTGCCGAAGGCGCAGGACTGGGGACTGGTGGTGGACGGGCTGTTCGGGATCGGCCTCGAGCGCGCGGTGTCGGGCCGTCATGCAGAATGGATCGAGGCCGTCAACCGCGTGCGCGCGCCGGTGCTTGCCCTCGACGTACCGAGCGGCCTGCAGTCCGATACCGGGCGCGTGATGGGGTGCGCCATACGCGCCGCCCACACCGTCACCTTCATCGCGCTGAAGCCCGGGCTGCTTACTCTCGACGGTCCCGATCATTGCGGCGATATCCACGTGCGCGCCCTCGGGCTCGACGCCCAGACGCTGCGTGCCGCCCGGGGATTTGTCATCGGGCCCGAGGTCCTGGACGCAGTTCTCCCCCGGCGCGCCCGTAACAGCCATAAGGGCGACTACGGCAGTGTCGGCATCATCGGTGGCGATCACGGCATGGTCGGCGCGGCGCTGCTCGCGGGGCGGGCGGCCCTCAAGCTGGGAAGCGGACGGGTCTACGTAGGCCTGCTGGCGCGGGAAGCGCAATCCGTCGATGCGGAACAGCCGGAGCTCATGCTGCGGAGCGCGGACGAAGTACTGAAGCTCCGCCATCTCACCTGCCTCGCGGTCGGCCCCGGCCTGGGCCAGATGCCGGACGCCGCGTTCCACCTCGGCATCGCGCTCGAATCACGGCTCCCGCTCGTGCTGGACGCCGATGCCCTCAATCTCCTTGCGGCCGATACCCGGCTCGCCGAGCAGCTGCGCGCCCGTCCGGCACCCACACTGCTGACGCCTCATCCCGCGGAAGCGGCGCGCCTGCTGGGTACTTCCACCCGCGAGGTGCAAGGCAATCGTGTAGGCGCCGTGACGATGCTTGCGGCCAGGCTCAGGAGCCTCGTTGTGCTGAAAGGCGCCGGTACTGTCTGCGCGGCGCCGGACGGAACCTGGCATGTCAACACCACCGGCAATCCCGGCATGGCGAGCGCTGGCATGGGGGACGTACTGACCGGCATGATCGCCGCCCTGCTCGCGCAAGGGGCGGAACCCAGGACAGCGCTCCTTGCGGCCATATTCCTCCACGGTGCCGCAGCGGATCACGCGGTTGCCGGCGGCGCGGGCCCGGTCGGTCTCACTGCAACCGATACGATCGATGCTGCGCGCTCGTTGCTGAATCGCCGCTGACGCGGGATTCGGGCAGGCCGTTCGACCGGCTCAGGACAGGCTCTCGGGATCGGCTTTTTCGTCTGCCTTCGGCCTGAGGGTGACCGTGGACAGGCGACCCGCGCCTCTCTCGAGCGCAATGATCTCGGCCGCCGTGAGCGGGGGGCTCACGTATTCGCCCTGGATGCGCGTGCAGCCGAGCGAGGCCAGCGCGAGCGCGGTTACGCCGTCTTTCACGCCCTCGGCCGTCGCCCCGAGGTCGAGGTCGCGCGCGAGTCGCACCAGCGAACGGACAATTTTTCCGTGGACCGGCACCCTCTGCATGTCGGCGACAAACGCCGCCGCGAGCCGCAACTCGTCGAGCGGCAGCTCGGCCAGGTTGCGAAGCGAGGACGAGCCGGTACCAAAGCCGTCAATCGCGAGACGCAGCCCATGGCCCTTCAGCCGTTCGAGGGCCTCCTTGACCTTCTCGAGGTCGCCGGTGATCGCGGTCTCGTGGATCTCCACCACCAGGTGCTTGGGCGGGATTTTCCAGGTGCGGAGCGCCCGGCCGACGAATTCCGGAAATTCCGGCTGCAGGAAGCCCTCGGCGGGGATCTTCAGGCTGAGGGGAACCTGCAGGCCGGCACGCGCAATGTCGGCGCATTCGCGCAGCCCGTTGTTGAAGATCCACCAGGAGAGCTCGCGCGTCACGCCCGCAGCCTCCGCCGCCTCGAATGCGCGCGCTTCCGGGACCTCTCCCAGCTCTGCATCCTTCCACCGCAGCAGGACTTCGAGCCCCGCGATTCGGCCGGATTGGAGGTCGAGCTGCGGCTCGAAGGCGAGACTCAATGCGTTCTCCTCCAGCGTGCGGCGCAGCCGCGCCGCGTAGCGCATCTTCTCCTCCTCGCTCTCACCGTGAGCCGGGTCGTAGACGGCATAGCGCTCGGCGGCTTCGCGCGCGGCGCGTGCGGCGAGCTTGCCGTTGCGCACCAGCGTTTGCTGATCGGCTCCGTGATCGGGAAACATCGCGATGCCGATCACCGCGTCGGGGGCGAACGAGCGGTCGCCGATCGCGATCGGCGCATCGAGCGCGGCGAGGATCTTGCTCGCCGCGAGAATCGCCACACCCTCGCCTGCGATGCGCGGCAGCAGGCACGCGAGCTGGTCGCGGCTCACCCGCCCGAGCTGGTCCTGCTTGCGCAGCACCCCCTCGCGCATGCGCCGGGTAACCCGCAGCATGAATGCTTCGCCCCGCTGCAACCCGAGCAGGCGATCCACCTGCTCGACCTGCTCGACCTGGATGAGAAGCAGCCCCAGCTGCTTTCCCTCCTGGCGGTGGGACTCGATGGTCGCGCGAAAGATTTCCATGAACGCCGCATACTCCGGCGTCGGCAGCGTGCGCACCACCGCGGCCGCACCCTGGGTGCGCGCGGAAAGCGTCGCAATCAGCGCGACCTGGAGCAGGACGAAACGCTGCAGCGCCAGGATGCTCTCCATGCACTGCTGCAGGTTGCTGCCGTGCAAGCGCAGCGCACCTCGCGTCATGGCGCTCTGAAAGCGCATGCAGTCACGGCGCATGCGCTCGAGCGTCTCGCCCTCCGCATCGAGCGCCCACTCGCCGAGCGCGGCGTAAATCCCCTCGATTTCGGCGCCGCCCGGGGTTCTTGCGCGCGCAAACGCGGAATCGAGCGCTCCGGCCGCCGGGACGAACAGGTCGGGCGCCTGCTCACGCACGTCGTTGATTACGGAGGCGACACGAGCGAGCGTCTTGGAATCGACGCTGAATTCCTCCGCCAGGCGCCCGCTGAGCGCCCTCAAGCCGATGCCCGGCTCCTGCTCCAGGCCGGTGCTGGAGATCGGCTCCGGAGCGCGCGCCCCGCCGTCAGAGGAAGAACTCTGCGGCATCGAGGGCGACGCTGCCCTTTTCCAGGGTGCGCTTGATGCGATACGGAATGTCGGGACCGGCCATCGGGTCCTTCACCAGGTCAAGGATCTTCTGCGGCCTGATCTGGTTCCCTTTCGCGTCGAGCACGACCATGACGCGAGGCTGCAGACGCCGCACCAGGTTCTGCGCGATCACGATCCCGATCTCCCCGGTGTTGAGCTCGACCGCCGCCCCCACTGGATAGATGCCGATGCACTGGATCAGCTGCTGGACCAGGGAGCCGTCGAACTGCGTGTCGCGCCAGTCGTAGAGCTTGGAGAGCGCATTCGAGGGCGAAAGCGGCTCGGCGTAGGGCCGCGGCCGCGTCAGCGCGTCGAAACAGTCGATGAGCCCGGCAATGGAGCCGAACAGTCCGATGTCCGGTCCCCTCAGCCCCTCGGGATAGCCGCTGCCGTCGTAGCGTTCATGGTGGAGTGCCGCCAGCCCAGGCAGCTCGGCCGGGAGCCCGGCGGTTTCCTTCAGGATGTCGATAGAATGCCGGACGTGCAGCTGGCAGGCCTTGCGTTCCTCCTCCGTCAATGCCTCAGTCTTCTCGAGCAATCCGGCCGGCAGGCGCACCTTGCCGACATCGAGCAGCAGCCCGAGCATGCCCAGCAAATCGAGCTGCTCGCGCGGCAGCTGCAGAAAGCGGCCAAACGTGATCATGTAGATGGATACACCGAGGGCGCGATCGAGCGTCAACTCGCCCTTCTCCTTCAACTTCGAGAGCAGCAGCATCGCGTCCGGATTGCGCACGACGCTGTCGGTCATGCTGGTCACCGCTTCCCGCACGCGCGGCGCATCGATCACCTTTCCGACCCGGACCGTTTCGAACACGTCCTTCAGCACCGCCTCGGTCTTGTTCTGCGCCGCGCGCGCGACCGGCAGCTCGACGTCGACGCTGACCTTCTCCTCGTAGACGACCTTGCGCGTGATGCTGGCAAGCACGCTCTCGTGCTTGGCCCGGGGCGATGCGGTCTTCAACCGGCTGCGATCGGGAAGGTCCGTGGCTTTCTCGGGATCGACGTAGACCTTCTTGCAGTACTTCTTGAGCGTCGCGAGCTGCTCCTCGTTCTCGAGCACGAAGCCCTGGAACACGAAGGGGGTGTCCGTCCACGGCCGGTCGAGCTCGGAGACGTAGACGCCGAACTGAAGCTGCTCCACTGGCACTTCCTTCTTCATGGCGCCCTGATTCCGCCGGGTACCGCTCCGGCCGTGGAAACAGGCTGGATTCTCCGTCCTGGCGGGCCGGCACGCAAGCGACTTAGCCGCAGGGCGGCGTCAAAACTCGAACACGTGGTTATTGTGCAAGGGGCGCGGCCGATGGTCGCCGGGCAGCTCCTCGATTTCCTGCATCGTGAGCTCGATTTCGCTCGGTTTCAGGTGCGTGATGTAGATCTCGGCGGGGCGCTTCAGCTTCGCCAGCTCGTCGGCCAGCAGCGACGGGCACAAGTGGAGCGCAAGCTTGGCGAGCTCGCGGTCCTTGTCGGAAAACGCCGTCTCGATGATCAGGTACCTGAGGTTCTCGATCCGGTTCACCGCCGCCCACAGCGCATCGTTCGGGCCGGTGTCGCCGGTGAACACCAGGCTGCCTTTTCCGCTGTCCAACTGGTAGCCGACCGCGGGCACGGTGTGAACCGCCGGCAAGACGGTGATTTTCCGCCCGCCAAGCGTGACCACCTTTCCCACTTCGACCTGCTGGTAGCGCAGCCAGGGCTGCTCGGGCGTGGGAATCACCGTGAAATCCGGCCAGATGTCCCAATTGAAGAGGTTCTTCTTGAGGATCGCGATCGTGGGCCCGGTGGCATAGACCGTGACGGGCTTCGGCCGCAGCGCGCCGACCGAGTCGAGGAAGAACGCGATCGAATTGACGTGGTCGAGGTGGGAGTGGGTGACGAAGATATGGTCGATCAGCGTCAGCTCGGCAAGCGAGAGATCGCCCACTCCGGTTCCGGCGTCGACCAGGATGTCGTGATCGACAAGAAACGACGTCGTTCGATTTTGCTGCCCACCGATGCTGCCCGAGCAGCCGAGCACTCGCAAACGCATTGCCGCCCCCTGTCTACTTCGCGATGCGCGTCATGTTTACCTGCGTGCTTCTTCGTCCATCCTTCTGTCTTACGCTTGACTTGCGTCCTCCCTGTTGAATCGCTCGCCTATCCCTTCAACCGCCAGCGCTCAGCCGCGATGTCGTCGGTCGCGCGCGCCTCGACCCAGCGGCTGCCGCTGCCGGTCGCCTCCTTCTTCCAGAACGGCGCCCGCGTCTTGAGGTAGTCCATGATGAATTCACAGGCGGCAAAGGCGTCGCCACGGTGGCGGCTCGCCACCGCGACCAGAACGATCTGATCCGTGGGCCTCAGCCTGCCCACGCGATGAATTACCAGCGCGTCGAGCACGCTCCAACGTGCTCGCGCCTGCGCGATGATTTCATCGATCGCCTTCTCGGTCATGCCCGGATAATGCTCGAGCGACATCTCCGCGACCGCGCCACCCTCGTTGACGTCGCGCACCACGCCGACGAAGCTCGCCACGGCCCCGATCTTCGGATTGCCCCGGCGGAGCGCGGCAATCTCAACGCCTGCGTCAAAGTCGTCGGCTTGGATCCTGACCGTCATATGCCGATTGTCATCCGCCCGTTACCGGCGGAAAGAACGCGACTTCATCCCCATCGGCGACCGGCGTGTCGCCATGGGCCATCGCCTGATTGACTGCTGCGCGCACCGCCATTTTCGGGGCAAGGGCGTGCTCCCACTCCCCGCCGCGCGCCGCGAGCAGCGCGCGCACTCCTTCCACATCGCGCACTGCAGTGGGCAGGGTAATCCGCTCCGAGCCCGTTCCTACCGCCTCGCGCAGCCGTGCGAAATAAAGCACTGTAATCATATGCTTATTATGCACCCCCGAATCAGCCGTGTCACCTCGAGACGGGCGTCCCGGGACCCGGCGCGCCGGCCTCAAGCAAGTCCCAGGTGCTTCAGGATGAAGGAGGAGATCGCCGGCGCATCATCGAGGTCGAATTGCGGCAGGCTCGCGTCAAGCCGCCGGTCGGCCGCGACCGCCACGATATCGCGGTCTTCCGGATGCAGCAGCGGCTCGCCAGTCGCGGCACGGTACACCTCCAGCTTGGGCATGTGCTCGCGCTTGAAGCCCTCGATCAGCACAAGGTCGCACGGCGACAGGCGCTCCAGAAGTTCTGCAAAGCCGGGCTCGGCTGCGCCGCGCAGCTCGTGCACCAGCGCCCAGCGCCGCGACGAGCTGACGAGCACCTCGGTGCATCCCGCATGGCGATGGCGGTACGAATCCTTCCCCGGCTGGTCGACGTCGAAAGTATGGTGGGCATGCTTGATGAGCGAGACCTTGAGCCCGCGCGCGACGAAGAGCGGAATCAGCTTCTCGATCAGCGTCGTCTTGCCGCTGCCCGACCAGCCCGCGAAGCCGAAGATCTTCATGTTCCTATCCTACCTTGCGCCGGACCGGTCCAGCGAAACGGCCTTGATCAACGCATAGACTTCCCGTCCCGGTGCGAGGGCGAGCTGGTTCGCCGCGCGCTTCGTCACGCGGGAGCGCAGCGCCGTGCCCCCAACCGCGAGAGAAACATCGACGACGCCGCTGACGGGCGCGCCGATGGAGACAACCTTGGCTGGGAGCACGTTCTGGATGCTGATGCGGCTGGGCGCGTCGAGCGCGATGGAGACATCGCGCGCGCGGATACGCACGCGCACCGGCTCGCCGATGAGGGCATCCACGTTCGTCACCGTGAGCGTCCCCCCGTCGAAGGCGAGCGTGGCCAGATCGTCGTCCATGTCCTGGGCGGCGACTCTGGTGTCGATGACGGTTCCACCCTCGAAGACGCCCACGGCCGGCCTCAGGTCGGGCCGGCCCATCACCTCCTCGACATTGCCGACGGCCACCACTCTGCCCGCGGACATCAGGACCACCGTATCGGCGAGGCGCACAACCTCCTCCACGGCGTGACTGACGTAGACCACCGGTATCTTGATTTCCTCGCGCATCAGCTCGAGGTAGCGCAGCACCTCCTCCTTGCGGTGGGCGTCGAGCGAGGCAAGCGGCTCGTCGAGCAGCAGCGCGCGCGGGCCCGCGAGCAGTGCGCGCCCCAAGGCGACCCGCTGCCGCTCTCCGCCGGAGAGATCGCCTGGACGCCGGTGCAACAGGTCCCCCAATCCCAACAGCTCGACGATGTGGTCCAGCCCCCCGGCCCCATACGCCACGCGACGGAACATCCGGGAGAAAACGAGGTTCTGGCGCACCGTCAGGTGCGGAAACAGGCGCCCTTCCTGAAACACGTAGCCGAAGCGCCGCTTGCGCGCCGGGACGTGCATGCCGCACGCGGAGTCGAACAGCGTTTCGCCATTGAACTCGATGTGGCCGCGGCGAGGGCGCAGCAAACCGGCGATGGCATTGACGAGCGTCGTCTTGCCCGCCCCCGACTGCCCGAAAAGAGCCGTCACGCCGGACTCGCACGCGAATGCCGCGTCGAGGCGGAACGCCCCGAGCTCGTGCTCAACCTCGACCGACAGCGTCATAACCTAGCGCGCGCCGGCTCGCCCGCCGCACCAGCGCCTCGGAAGCGAGCAGCGCGGCGAGCGAGAGCACGATCGAAATGATGCAGAGCCGGAGCGCAGCCGCGTCGCCGCCGGGCACCTGCGTCAGGGCATAGATGGCCAGCGGCAGCGTCTGCGTTTCCCCCGGGATGTTGGATACGAAGGTGATCGTTGCGCCGAACTCTCCGAGGCTGCGCGCGAAGGAGAGCAGCACCCCGGTCACGATACCCGGCAGCGCGAGTGGCAGCGTCACGGCAAACAGTATCCCCGGGCGCCCGGCACCAAGCGTTGCCGCGGCGGCCTCGAGCTTGGGGTCAATTGCCGCGATCGACAGGCGCATGGCACGCACCATCAACGGGAAGCCCATCACGGCGCAGGCGATCGCCGCACCGGTCCAGCGAAAGGCGACGACGACACCGAACCACTGCTCCAGCCAGGCCCCGATCGGACCGCTGCGGCCAAGCAGCACCAGCAGGAAGTAGCCCACGACGACCGGCGGCAGCACGAGCGGCAGATGGACAACCGCATCGAGCAGGCTCTTCCCCGGGAAATCGCGGCGGGCGAGGAGGTACGCGACCGCCAGCGCAACAGGCAGGCTTGCCACCACGCTCCACAGCGCGACCTTGAGGCTCAGCAGAACGATGTCGAGTTCGAGCGCGGACACGGGCGGCGCCGCTCAGCTTCCGGGCCCGAAGCCGTGCCGTTGCCAGACTGAGAGCGCGGCATGGGAACGCAGGTATCGCAGGTACGCGTACGCCAGCTTCGCCCGGCTTCTGGCAACGATTGCCGCGGGGTAGACGATTTCCGGGTTCAGCCCCCGCGGAAACTCGCCGACCGTCCGCACCCTGCGGTCCGCGAGCGCGTCGGTGCGATACACGATGCCGAAAGGCGTTTCAGCGCGCGCGACGAGTGCCAGCGCCGCTCGCACGTTTTCTGTCCGCGCGACCTTTGGCGCAACGTCGCCCCATACCCCCAGTGCCGCGAGCGCTGCCTTCCCATACTTGCCCGCCGGCACGCTCTCTGGGTCGGCCATTGCAAGGCGCCTGTCTCCGAGCAGCGCGGCCAGCGGAAAGCCGCGGCCGATGGTCAGTTGCATCCGGCTGTCCGCAGGCGCGATCAGCACCAGGCGGTTGGTGAGCAGGTTCGTTCTCGTTTCGATCCGGATCAGGCCGCGCGCCGCGAGGTAATCCATCCAGTCCAGGTCGGCTGAAATGAACACGTCCGCCGGCGCGCCCTTCTCGATCTGCCGCGCGAGCATCGGGCTCCCGGCATAGGAGATTGCGGCCCTGCCCCGGCCCTGACGCTCGTATTCGCGCGCCAGCTCATCGAGCGCCTCGCGCAGGCTGGCGGCCGCGAAAATCGTCACGTCGGCGCGCGCCTGCGCCCATGCCGGCGGCGCCAGGAAAGCTGCCGCCAGGCCGAAGGCGGCCAGAAACCGGGCAACGGTCATGCGGTTTCCTCGTTATATATTGGTGAATATAACGTAGTCGCGCGCATCCGCTCAACCGCACGCCCCAATGGCTAGCGGCCGCCGCGCGCGGGCGTTCGCTTCTTCAGGTGACGCGAGAACTGCTGCAGGTCCTTTGCGATCGCGGCCGAGGCCTTGTCCTCCATCGCCGCATAGCGCCGGACCAGGGCGCGCCCGAAGCGGGTCACGCTGGCGCCGCCGCCGCGTCTGCCGCCGGTAGCGGTCATGACGACCGGTTCATTGAAGCTGTGGTTGAGCGCCTCGACGAGCTGCCACGCGCGCCGGTATGACATCCCCATCGACCGCGCGGCAGCCGAGATTGACCCGGTAGCGTCTATCGCCTTGATCAGCCGGGACTTGCCTGGCCCCATCGCCGGCTGCTTTTCGGCAAGGATGCGTAGCGTCAGCCCAGGGTACCGCGCCATGCCCGCATTCTACCCGCGGTTCAATTCTGGCCTCCGGCAGCTGGCCCGCGCGGTACGCAGACCTGCCGCTGCACCCCGCCCCCGACGCCCACCTGGACGACCGCCACCTCCACGCCATAGATCTCGCGCAGGCTTTCGGGAGTAACCGTTGCCGCGGGCGCTCCCAATCGAGCAAGACGGCCCTCGTGCAGCATCGCGACGCGGTCCGCGCAGATGAACACGTGGTCCGGATCGTGGGTGGACAGGAGCACGCCCATGCCAGCCCGCGCCAGGGCCTGAATGTGCTCCAGGACGCGCACCTGGTTGCCGAAATCGAGATTGGCAGTCGGCTCGTCCATGACGACGATCTTCGCGTCCTGCGCCAGCGCGCGCGCGATGAGCGTCAACTGGCGCTCGCCGCCCGAGATGCGCGTATAAATCGAGCCGGCAAGGTGCTCGATTCGCATGCGCGCGATCGCCGCCAGCGCTGCCTCACGGTCGCGGCGCGAGGGCGACGAAAACACCCCGAGATGCGCGGTCCTGCCCATCAGGACCACCTCTTCGACCGTGAACGGAAAGAACGCCGCGTGTGCTTGCGGGACGTAGCTCACCAGCCGCGCGATCTCGTCCCGCGCCCGCATGGTCAAGTCCACTTCGTCGATCAGCACCCTGCCGCCCTGCGCCGGCAGCAGTCCCAGTAGCGTCTTGAAAAGCGTCGTCTTGCCGCTGCCGTTGGGACCGAGCAGGCACAGCACTTCGCCCGCTTCGAGCGACAGCGACACGTCGGAACCCACCCGCTTGCCGCGATAGCCGAAATCGAGATGTCGCGCTTCGAGCCTCATTGCCAGCCCCGCCGCGCGGTCGCCAGCTGCCACAGGAAGAGCGGCGTGCCGACGAATGCCGTCAGAACGCCGAGCGGGATCTCGATGCGCGCGACGGTGCGCGCGAGCGTATCCACCGCCAGCAAAAAGGCGGCGCCGAGCAGCACCGACGTCGGCAGCAGACGCGAGAAATCGGGCCCGACCAGCATGCGCGCGAAATGCGGAATGACGAGCCCGATCCAGCCAATGACGCCCGAGATCGCGACCGCTGCCGAGGTCATGAGGGTGGCCGCGGCGATCGCGGCGAGCCGGATGCGGCCGGTCTCCACGCCCAGCGCGCGCGCCTCCTCGTCGTCGAGCGACAGGAGGTTGATGCGCCAGCGCAGCAGCCACATGGGAATGAGCCCGAGCAGCATGAGCGGGAGCGTCGACCACACATCCTCGGGCGCGGTGGAAGCAATGCTGCCCAGCAGCCAGAAGGTAATGGCCGGCAGCTGGTTGTAGGGATCGGCCAGGTACTTCATCAAGGCGACGCACGCGCCCAGGAGGGCCCCTACCACCACGCCCGCGAGCACCAGCACGAGCAGCGGATCGTGGCCGCGCACGGCGTTGGCCGTGAAGTAGACCAGCGCCACCGCGCCCAGGCCGAAGGCAAATGCCAGGGACTGGATCATGATGACATTGAGAGACAGGAAGATTCCCAGCACGGCGCCCACCGCGGCGCCCGCGGACACCCCCAGGATGTCGGGCGAGACCAGGGGATTGCGGAACATGTTCTGGTAGGCCGCGCCCGCGGCCGCCAGCGCCGCGCCGATCAGCAGCGCCGCCGCGACGCGCGGCCCGCGGATCTTCAGCACGACCGTCTCGATCGTAGGATCGAGGCCGTGCTCGATGCCGGTGAGCCCCGCCCACAGCACGCTCGCGAGGTCTCCTGCCGCGACCGGGAAGCGGCCGGCCGAGAAGGCGACGAGGACGAGGCCCGCGAGCGCGACACAGGATCCGGCGATCGCCAACGTGACGCGTGCCGGGCTCATGCCGGAGGAACGGATGCGCGCAATAACTGGTCGAGCTGAGCTTCGGTCGGCGTCTGGTGGTAGCAGCGGGAGTAGAAGTCGCGCACGATCGGCCGCAGGTCTTCCGGGAACACCTCAGGATACAGGATGCGGGCGAGCCAGCGCAGCCCGATCAGGCGGTTGATCGACGGCGGAAAATCGATCCAGCCGAAGGGCACGTTCGGCGCGAGGTGGATGCGCCCGGCCTCGATCGCGGGCAGCGCCCGCCAGAGGGGATGAACGCGGGCCGCAGCGTAAAAGTTGGGATCGATCGTGAGGACGATGTCCGGGTTCCAGAGCAGCACCTGCTCGACTGAGACCTGAGCGAGGCCGCCGCGGCCCATGGCAGCGGCAACGTTGATTGCGCCGAGCCGCTCGATGCTCTCCACGTTGATCGATCCCGCCCGGCCAGTCACGAGCCCGAGCGGGCCGCGGCCGTAATAGACGCGGGGACGGCGCTCGCGCGGGACGCGGGCAAGGCGCGCGTCAATAAGTGCCAGCGTATCGCGGATGTAAGCGACCCATTCCTGTGCCCGCGCCTCCTCGCCCGTGACGGTCCCGAGCTGCGCGGCGGCTTCCGCCATCCGGTCGAAGTCACCATCCAGCAGCAGGTACGGAATCCCCGTCTGCTGCTGCACGCGCTGGGCGAGCGAGGCGAACGTCGCATTGACCGCTCCGTAATCGATGATCACGTCGGGCTTCGCCCGCAGCACCACCTCGACGTTGGCGGTATTGCCGCGGCCGGTCAGCCGGCCCAGCGTGGGCAGATCGGCGTAGCGCCGGGCGACGAACGGGCGTTCCGCCTCGCGCCACGTGGAAGTCCAGCCGATCAGCTTGTCTGGCGCAACCGCGAACACGAGTATGCTCGCCGGCGGGCCGGCCGCGTAGACGCGCTCGACGCGCTCGGGAATTTCCACGCGGCGGCCGGTGGCGTCCACCACCACTCGCCGGTCTTGCGGTCGGCCTGCCGCAGGAAGCAGCCCGGCGAGGACCGCGGTTGCCAGGAAACTGCGGCGGTTCACGTCAATCGCGCCGCGGTCGGCTCACAGCCGCAACCAGCCCCGCCGAGCGATCCACAATACCGCGATGCCGAAGACGAACGCGACGCCCACGTTCCAGATCGCAAGCGCCGCGGTGCCGAGGGTCACGAAGCGTTCACCCTTGTCACGGGAGAAATCGCAGGACCCGAGGGCAAGCTGAATGCCGGCGAGAAACAGCATCACGCCCAGCGCGGGTGCCGGGAACAGTCGCAGGAGTGTTGCCACCGACTCGCTGAACGCCAGCGCCAGCACGACGAGCACCACGCCCAGGATAACGGGCGCGCCTCCCGTCCGGGCCCCGAAGCTCACCTGCGCCGCCATGCCGCCCGCGCCGTGGCACATCGGCACCGCCCCGAAGAGGCAGCCTACGGCGTTCATGATGCCGGTCGAAACCGCAGCCTGCCGCTCCGTCGCGGGCCGATCGGGAAACTCGCGGTTGTTGAACTCCACGGGTGCGATGACCGCGTTGCCGAGCGTCAGCGGCACCTGCGGCAAGGCCAGCAGCACCACCCCCACGAACACCGCCTCCCACGTCAGGGCGTGAAAGGGCCAGGCGGGCGGCTGGAACCCGGGCTCGACTTGCGTCAGGGCTTCCGCCACCGCCGGCTCCGTGAGCATGGCCCAGGCCGCGCCCGCCGCGAGGATCAGAAGCATGGCGAGCACGGCGCGATTCGAGAGCAGCAAGATCGTGGCAAGCAAGAGCGGTGCGGCGAGCCAGACGCCGGCAGCCATCATGCGGGTGCCTTCCAACATGAACGCGACGCCCAAACCCAGCACGATCCCGAGCGTAACCGGGCGACCCACCCAGCGCGCCACGCGCTCCGCGGTGCCGGTCAACCCGATCGCGAGCCAGATCACCCCCGTGACTAGCGTGGCGACGGCCACCGATTCGGGCGTTATGACGGCCGTCTGCGCGGCACCGGTTGCCGCGACCGCGCCGATCGCCTTCATGGGCTGCACCGGAAATGGCGTACGGAAGTAGACGCCCGTGGCGATCAGGGCGATCCCGAATCCGAGCAGCAATCCGGCGGGCTGAATGCCGACGATGGTGACGTAGGCGAGCAGGAACGGGACGAGCGTCCCGAGGTCGCCGAAGGCGCCGGCGAACTCCCTCCGGTCAAACCGAAGCGCTGCTCGATCAAGGGGTTGCGCGGCGGCTTCGGGAACGCCGGGCGGCATGCTGGAGCTCATGCAGCGGCAGCCTAGCCCGGGCCTCAGTCGCGCGCAACCATCACGTCGGAGGCCTTGATCACCGCGTAGGCCGCATCGCCTGGCTTAAGCTTCAGCTCGTCCACCGCCTCGTTCGTGATCGAGGCGGTGACGATGGCTCCCGCGGCGATCTCGATCTTGACATGAGCGGTCGTCTGCCCCTTGGTGACCTGGATCACCTTGCCTTTCAGAACATTCCGGGCACTGAGCTTCATCACACCCCCTTGGCGTTGGCGTTCGGAAAGAACAGCTGATCACTGCCGATTTTGTAACCCGCGATGGCCTTCTGGCCTTCGGGCGAAACGATCCAATTGATGAAGGCCTGGCCCATGTCCTTCTTCACGTGCTTGTGCTTCTTGGGGTTTACCAGGATCACGCCGTACTGGTTGAACAGGCGCTTGTCGCCCTCCATCACGATCGTGAGATCGCCGCGATTCTTGAAGGAGATCCAGGTGCCGCGGTCGGTGAGGATGTAGCCGTTCATGGAGGAGGCCGAATTGAGGGCCGGGCCCATACCCTGTCCCGTATCGCGATACCACGGGCCTTTTTCCTTGGCGATATCAATGCCCGCCTGCTTCCACAACCTGAGCTCCGCGTTGTGAGTTCCACTTCTGTCGCCCCGCGAGACGAACGGCGCGCTTGAGGCCTTGATCTTCTTGAGGGCCGCGGTGATGTCCTTGCCTCCGGCTACCTTCGCGGGATCGGATTTCGGCCCCACTAGCACGAAGTCGTTGTACATCACGGGATAGCGCTTCACGCCGTAGCCTTCGGTAATGAATTTCTCCTCCAGCGAACGGGCATGCACAAAGACGACATCGGCATCGCCGCGCTTGCCCATGTCGAGCGATTGGCCGGTTCCGAGCGCAACGACCCTCACTTCGATTCCTGTCTTCTTCTCGAAAATCGGAAGAAGGTGCTTGAACAGGCCCGACTGCTCGGTCGAGGTGGTCGACGCGACGGTGATGAACTTCTGTGCTTGGGCGACCGGCGGCGCGGCAAGCATCGATGCCCCAAACGCGATGCTGAGCAATGCTCTACGGCTCATTTCCATGGCAGCTCTCCTCTGATGAAAGCATCGGCCTCCGCCGATGCGGGTTTGGTGAAGAATTGATCGACGCTCGCGCGCTCGATCAGGCGCCCCTGATTCAGAAAAAGGATCTCATCGCCCAGGCGCTTGGCCTGGCCGAGGTTGTGCGTCGTCATCACGATCTTGGTGCCGCCGGCACGGATCTGCCCGATCAGGGTCTCGATATCTCGGGTCGCGCCGGGGTCGAGATTCGCGGTGGGCTCGTCGAGGAACAGCACTTCGGGGCCGAGCGCCCACGCGCGCGCCAGCGCCAGCCGCTGCTGCTCGCCGCCGGACAGCACCCGTGCCGGGCGATCGGCGATTTCGGCGAGGCCCACGGCCTCGAGCACGTCGCGCGCCCGCAGTTCGCGCTCGCGCGGCGATACGCCGGCGAGCTTGAGGCCGTACGCAATGTTGGCGATTGCGGAGCGGCGAAGCATTACGGGCCTCTGGAACACCATCGCCTGCCGGTTGTGTCCGTTGGCCATCCCGCGCCAAGCGACGCTGCCGTAGGTGGGATGGAGCAAGCCGTGACAGAGCCGCATCAGCACGCTCTTCCCCGCGCCGTTGGGCCCGAGGATGACTGTACGCGGTCCCGCGGTAATCTCCATGGAAACCCGGTCGATGATCGTCCGGCCGTCGACGGCAAAACAGACGTTCCTCAGGACGAGTGGCAGCATCGCGCACTCAGCCGTAGCGCCGCTGGGCGGTTTCCTTGACCCAGTACGCGGCCGCGTTGAGGGAGAGGACGAGCGTGATGAGGATCATCCCGAGGCCCAGCGCGAGCGGGAGGTCGCCCTTGCTGGTCTCGAGCGCGATCGCGGTGGTCATGACGCGCGTGACGCCGTCGATATTACCGCCGACAATGATCACGGCGCCGACTTCTGCGGCGGCGCGGCCGAACCCCGCGAGCACGATCGTCACCATCGAGAAGCGCGTGTCCCACAGCAGGGTCAGCGCGGATGCCGTCGGGCCGGCTCCGAGAGAACGCAGTTGCTCGTGGTACTCCTGCCACGCGTCCTCGATCACCTGGCGCGACAGCGCCGCCACGATAGGGGCAATCAGGATCGTCTGCGCAATGATCATCGCCGCCGGCGTGAACAGAATGCCGAACTGGCCGAGCGGGCCGGCCCGCGACAGCATCAGGTAGACGATAAGGCCGACCACCACCGGGGGCAGGCCCATGAGCGCATTGAGGAGCACGATCAACGGGCGGCGCCCGGGAAACCGCCCGACCGCAATCGACGCGCCAATCGGCAAGCCGATCACGCAGGCGATCAGCACCGCCGTGAGGCTCACTCGCAGCGATAGCAGGACGATTTCGACGACCGCAGCGTCGAACTCGGCGATCATTCGGCCGGCTTCTGCGACCGCCGCGAGGATCTCATTCATGGGACGTGTTATGCTTTGTATGACATAAGAGGCTCTTAAGCCTTTCAAGCTTAACCAGTTCCGACCGATTCCATCTACTTATGCCTGAAAATGCATATATGGCAATCGGCCCCGCCGTGCTATGGCTGGCAGAGGGCAAAGCCATCGATTCGCGTCTGCTTCCGCTGTTGCGCGCTGTAGCCAGGACCGGCTCGCTCAACAGGGCCGTGGCGGCGCAGGGACTTTCCTATCGCCACGCGTGGGGCCTGATTGGGAAGATGGAGCGGACGCTGGGCCGGTCGCTGGTCGTGATGAACCGCGGCCGCGGCGCAAGGCTCAGCCCGTTTTCGCTCAAGCTCCTGGAAGCCGACGACACTGCGAAGCAAGTTATCGAGCGGGAACTGGCCGCCACAGTGCGTGCGCTCGGGCGCGCGACGCCGCTCACGCTCGACCCACCGCGCGGAGCGCCGCTGCTGATCCACGCGAGCCACGACTTTGCTCTCGCCGCGTTGCGGGACCTGGTAGCCGAATCAGGCGCTGCCGAAGTGGAGCTGCACTTTCGCGGCAGCCTGGAGTGCCTGGCGAGCCTCGCGCGCGGGGAATGCGACGTCGCGGGCTTCCACGTGCCGGAAGCGTCCACCGACCGCTCGGCCTTTGAGCCCTACCGCCCGCTCCTGCGCATGCGGGGGCTGCGTCTCGTCAGCGTTGCCGGGCGCCGCCAGGGACTGATCGTTCCCCGGGGCAATCCGAAGCGGCTGCGGTCACTTGCCGATCTCGCTGCACGAGGCGCCCGCTTCATCAACCGTCAGCCGGAATCCGGCACTCGGCTGGCCTTCGACTGCCTGCTCAGCGCGGCCGGCCTCGGGCCGTCGCGGATCCGGGGATATCAGAGCGAGGAGTTCACGCACGCCGCCGTCGCCGCAACGGTGGCGAGCGGGATGGCCGACGCGGGATTCGGCATCGAGGCCGCCGCGCATCAGCACGGCCTCGATTTCGTCCCGCTCGCGGACGAGCGGTATTTCCTCGCCGCGCGCGCCGGCACCCTCGCCCGACCGTCCGTACGCGTCCTTCTCGACGCGCTGCGCGGAAGCGCGATGCGGAAATGGCTCGACACCCATCCCGGCTACGATGCCGCCGGGATCGGGAACCTGATCGCTCCACGGGACGCCCTGCGCGAGTCCCGTGAGCTAGAATGAACGTCGGCACCCAGGTGCGAGGTAACAGGTCATGAATGAGCCCGTCAGGGATACCCGGACACTCAGCTGCGTCGACGATTACGACCCGAACTCGATGCCGGTCGCGAAGGCGCGCGAGGTCATCGCGCGTTTCCTTTCCCCCGTGACCGCCACCGAGCGCGTGAGCGTACGGGCGGCGCTGGGACGCGTGCTGGCGGAGGACGTGGTTTCGCCCCTCAACGTGCCCGCCCACGACAACTCGGCGATGGACGGCTATGCGGTGCGCTTCATCGATCTCAAGTCCGACGGTGAGGTCGCCCTCAAGAACGTTGGCAGCTCCTTCGCCGGCGCTCCATTCAAGGGCACAGTTGCGGCGGGGCAATGCGTGCGCATCATGACCGGGGGCGTTATGCCGGCCGGCACGGACACCATTGTCATGCAGGAGCACGCCAAGGCCGGCGGGGACCGCGTCACCATCGGCCCCGGCCACAGGAAGGGACAGAACCTGCGCCGCGCCGGCGAGGACCTCGAGGTGGGCCAGGTCGCATTGAAGCGCGGCGTGGCGCTCCGGCCCGCCGAAGTCGGGCTGATCTCATCGCTTGGCATCGGCGAAGTCGCGGTCTACCGGAAGCTGCGGGTGGCGTTTTTTTCCACGGGCGACGAGCTGGTCTCGATCGGCACGCAGCCCGCAGAAGGTCAGATATTCGACAGCAACCGCTATACCATCCACGGCATGCTGACGCGCCTCGGCTGTGAGGTGCTGGACATGGGGGTCGTTCGCGACGATCCGAAGCTGCTAGAAAGAGCCTTTCACGACGCGGCCGCGGCTGCGGATGTCGTCATCACCAGCGGCGGCGTATCCGTCGGCGAAGCCGATTTCGTGAAGGACCTGCTCAACGAGCTGGGCGAGGTCGTGTTCTGGAAGATCGCCATGAAGCCTGGACGCCCCCTCGCCTACGGGCGGATCGGCGCCGCGCACTTCTTCGGGCTGCCGGGCAATCCGGTATCCGTGATGGTCACCTTCTACCAGTTCGTGCGCGATGCGCTGCTCGTGCTCTCCGGGCGCGACCCGATGCCGCCGCTGCCCACCTTCAAGGTACCGTGCACCTCGAGCCTCAAGAAAGCCCCCGGGCGCACCGAGTTCCAGCGCGGCATTCTCACCCAGGACGCCGCGGGCAACTGGAGCGTCCGCGTGACCGGCGAGCAGGGCTCCGGCATCCTGCGCTCGATGGCGGAAGCGAACTGCTTCATCATCCTGCCCACGGAACAGGGCAACGTGACGCCGGGGGCGCTGGTCGAGGTGCAGGTGCTCGAAGGCGTGGTCTGAGCAACAAAAAAGCCCGGGCGAACCGGGCTTTCGATGGCGAAGGGCAGCCGCCGCTCTATTTCTTCATCTTGGGCGCCGCGGCGCTCTTCATCATGCCCTTCTCCCGCTTGTAGCGCTCGGCCACGCGATCCTGCGCCTTGGCAAGGTCTGCGGCCGCCTTCTTGCCGGCTTCCGCAGCCTGCGCCTTCTTTGCCGCCGCTGCCGCCTTTGCCTCCGCGCTCGGCGCGGGCAACTTGGCGTAAGCGAGGCCGACCGCGCCGGCAACCATCAGCGCCGGAACGACCATCCAGAACCTGGGTGCCTTCATAGTCTCCATCCCTCCTTCATCGCAGCCGCGCGCGCCGCGGCAGGAGCGCCCGCCGCGCCGGGACGGCCTTTCACGACCTCGTTATACCAGTGCTCGTGGTGCTCCTTGGCCCATTGCTCGTCGACCTTGCCGTCGGTGCGCATGCAGTCATAGGCGCCTTCCACACCGACCGAGCCGAGATAGATATGCCCGAGCATCATCGCGACATAGAGCACGCCGGTCACCGCGTGGATGACGTTCGAGTACTGCATCACCAGCCGTCCCTGCTCGAAGTTGGGGAACAGCAAGATGACGCCGGACACGCCGACTATGATCGTGAACAGGAACAAGCCGACCCAGAACACGATCTTCTCGCCGGCGTTGAAGAATCCGGACGGCACATGCTCGCCCGTCAGCATGCCGCCGCCCTTCAGCAGCCAGCCGAAGTCGTATGCGCGCGGGATGTTCCGCGAGAGATACGTGATGAACATCAGCGCCGCGGCGATCAGGAACACCGGTCCGACGAAGTTGTGCAGGTTCTTCGACAGAATGGCGAGCCAGGAGAACACGCTGTAGCCGAACATCGGCAGCACGACGTACTTGCCGAACAGCAGCAGCACGCCGGAAATAGCAAGAATCACCCAGCTGATTGCGACCGTCCAGTGTATGGTCCGGTCCCAGCTCGACAGGCGCTGGATCTTCCTGCCGGTGAGGCGGCCGTGGACCTTGAGCGGCCCCCTCCACAGGTAGAACCCGAGGATCAGCAGCGGCACGATGACCAGCAGCCAGCCGCCATAGATCGTGATCGGCCCGTTGCGGATCTGGCGCCAGATCTCGCCCTGGGTCTGCACCAGGACATTGGTCTCGATGCCGCGCACCTGCGTCGTCTGGTAGGGCGGCGTGGCCGCGCTCCGCACATCGCGCCATACCGGAGCATTGTTGAGGGGCTGCTCCTGCTGCCGTTGAACCTGCTCTTTGGCGTGCTCCTGCGCCGCGCCCTGCGCCGCCACCGGCAGCGGTGCAAGAAACATCACGCTCGAGAACAGAAAAAGGCTAGCCAGCACTCGCATGTCACGATATCCCGGCATGCGCGTCTCCTGTAGTTGTAATTGAATCAGCTGCCCGTAATGCGGTGGTATTCGTTCTGCCCGAGATTGCGCGTCTTGACCGTGTTCTCCCACGCGCCTCGATCGCCCTTGAACTGGTCGTTGTCCCACGGCCGCTTGTCGGGTTTGCCCTGGTACTGCCCCTGCTTGTAGACGGTGACTGTTGGTTTCTCGCCGCAGCCCGCCGCGACCCCGGCCAAGGTCACGGCGGCCGCTAGGGCCAGCGCCTTTCTCATGACTTGCCTCCCGGCTGCGCCGTAGGCTGCCGCTCGGGCTTGCCGTAGGCAGTGCCCCAGCCCCAGACCTCGGAGCCCTTGCCGCGTTTCAACACGCGGTTGCGATAGATGTCCGCGATCACGTCGGAGTCGCCGCCAAGCAGCGCCTTGGTCGAGCACATTTCGGCGCAGGCCGGCAGCTTGCCCTCGGCCAGGCGGTTACGGCCATACTTCTGGAATTCGGCTGCCGAGAAATCGGGTTCCGGACCGCCCGCGCAGAACGTGCACTTGTCCATCTTGCCGCGCAGGCCGAACGCGCCGTCCTGCGGGAACTGCGGCGCGCCGAACGGGCACGCGTAGAAGCAATAGCCGCAGCCGATGCACAAGTCCTTGTCGTGCAGGACCACCCCCTCGGAGGTCTTGTAGAAGCAGTCCACCGGACACACCGCCATGCAGGGGGCGTCCGAACAATGCATGCACGCGACCGAGATCGATTTCTCGCCCGGGACGCCGTCGTTCAGCGTCACCACCCGCCGCCGGTTCACGCCCCACGGCACCTCGTGCTCCTGCTTGCAGGCGGTCACGCAGCCGTTGCACTCGATGCAGCGCTCGGCATCACACAGGAATTTCATTCTCGCCATGGTGAGCTCCTCGCAATCCCTCGTCCGTTAGGCCCTGGAAACCTGGCACAGCGTGGTCTTGGTTTCCTGCATCATGGTCACGATGTCGTAACCATAGGTGGTCGCGGTATTGACCGCCTCGCCCCGCACCACCGGCGCCGCGCCCTCGGGGTACCACTGGAGCATGTCCTTGCCCATCCAGTGGCCCGCGAAGTGGAACGGGCAGAACACCGTTCCCGGGGCGACCCGTTCCGTCACCAGCGCCTTCAACCTCAGCCGCGCCTGCGTCGGCGACTCGACCCAGACGTACTGGTCGGCCTTGATGCCACGGTCGTTCGCGTCCTTGGGGTTAATCTCGACGAACATGTCCTGCTGCAGCTCGGCGAGCCACGGGTTGGAGCGCGTCTCGTCGCCCCCGCCCTCGTACTCGACCAGCCGGCCGCTGGTGAGGATGAGCGGGTACTTCTTGACTGCGTCCTTGTTCGCGTCCTGCACCGTCTTGAAGAGCACCGGCAGCCGCCAGCGGACTTTCTGGTCGGCATGGGTCGGGTACTTCTCGATGAGATCCGGCCGCGGCGAATAGAGCGGTTCGCGATGCAGCGGAACCGCATCGGGGAAGTTCCACACCACCGCCCGCGCCTTCGCGTTGCCGAACGGATGGCAGCCGTGGCCCTTTAGCACCACCCGCTGAATGCCGCCCGACAGATCGGTCTTCCAGTTCTTGCCATCGGCGGCCTTCTTCTCGTCATCTGTCAGCTCATCCCACCAGCCGAGCTTCTTCAGCAGCACGTGATCGAACTCGGGATATCCCGTGGTGAGATCGGCGCCCTTGGAATGAGAGCCGTCCTCCGCGAGGAGGTTGACACCGTCGCGTTCAACCCCGAAATTCGCGCGGAAGTTGCCGCCGCCGTCCATCACATGCCGGGACGTCTGGTAAAGATTCGGCGAACCCGGGTGCTTCAGCGCCGCATTGCCGTAACACGGCCATGGCAGTCCGTAATAGTCCCCGTCGAGCACGTAGCCGGTTTTGGCGTCCTTTCCGCCCTTGGCGCGCAGCGTCTTCACGTCGAAGACGTGCAGATTTCGCATGTGCGCCTGCAGCCGCTCGGGCGATTGCCCGGTGTAACCGATAGTCCAGGTGGCGCGGTTAATTTCGCGCAGCGTATCCTCCATGTCGGGCTCGGGCATGCCGCCCTTGCCTTTCACCAGTTTGATCTTCGCCGTGAACTCCTTGGCGAAGCCCAATTTCTCGGCGAGCTGGTACATGATCATGTGGTCGGTGCGTGAGTCGAACATCGGGTCGATCACCTTCTCGCGCCACTGTATAGAACGGTTGGAGGCCGTCACCGACCCCGCGCATTCCATTTGAGTCGCAGCCGGCAACAGATAGACGCCGTCCTGGCGAACCATCGCCGCCATCGCTGCCGTCGCCGAGGGATAGGGGTCGATGACGACCAGGAGATCGAGCTTTTTCATCGCCTCGACCATTTCCTTGCCGCGGGTCTGGCTGTTCGGAGCGTGGCCCCAGTAGATCACCGCGCGCAGATTCGGATCCTGGTCGATGTTTTCGTTCTTCTCCAGCACCGCGTCGATCCAGCGCGAAACGGTGATGCCCGGCTTTTCCATCATCGCCTGGGAGGCGAATTGCTTCTTCATCCACTCATACTCCACGCCCCACACCGCGGCGTAATGCCGCCACGAACCGGCGGCAATGCCGTAATAGCCCGGCAGGGAGTCGGGATTGGGACCGACGTCGGTCGCCCCCTGCACGTTGTCATGGCCGCGGTAGATGTTCGTGCCGCCGCCCGAAACGCCCACGTTGCCAAGCGCGAGCTGCAGGATGCAGGAAGCGCGGACGATCGCATTGCCGTTGGTGTGCTGCGTCTGGCCCATCGCCCACACGATAGTGCTCGGGCGGTTCTTGGCCATCTTTTCGGCGACGTCGCGCACTTCGGCTTCCTTCATGCCGGTCACTTCTTCCACCTTGTCCGGCGTCCACTTGGCGACTTCGTCGCGCACCTTATCCATGCCGTAGACGCGCGCCTTGATGTAGTCCTTGTCCTCCCAGCCGTTCTTGAAGATGTGATGGAGCATGCCCCATAGGAACGCGACGTCGGTGCCCGAGCGGATGCGGTAGTAGGTGTCCGCCTTGGCCGCGGTGCGGGTGAAACGCGGATCCACGACGATCACCTTGGCGCCATTTTCCTTGGCGTGCAGCGTGTGCAGCATCGAAACCGGGTGCGCCTCCGCCGCATTGCTGCCGAAGAACAGAATGCACTTCGAATTCTGCTCGTCGTTGTAGGAGTTGGTCATCGCACCGTAGCCCCAGGTGTTCGCGACGCCCGCCACCGTCGTCGAGTGGCAGATGCGCGCCTGGTGGTCCATGTTGTTGGTGCCGAAGAAGGACACGAACTTGCGGAACAGGAATGACTGCTCGTTGTTGTGCTTGGAGGAGCCGATCCAGAACGTCGCATCGGGTCCGCTTTCCTTCTTTATCGCGAGCAGTTTCTGGCTCACCTCGTTCAGCGCCTGGTCCCACGATACTTTCTGCCATTTGCCGCCGACGAGCTTCATCGGCGTCTTCAGGCGATGCGAGTCGTGCGTCATGCCGTGCTCGCGGATCGAGGCGCCCTTGGCGCAGTGCGCCCCGAGGTTGATCGGCGAATCGAATACCGGCTCCTGGCGGATCCACACGCCGTTCTGCACCACGGCGTCGATCGCGCAGCCAACCGAGCAGTGCGTGCAGATCGTGCGCTTGACCTCGATCCGGCCACCGGCGTCCTGCGCCGCCGCGGCCTTCTCCACGACATTGAACGGCAGCTGCGTCGCCACCGCGCCTGCGCCGAGCGTGATGCCGGAGCGCTTCAGGAACGTGCGCCGATCGATCGTGCGGCCGAGCATGCCCGCGACGTTGCGGGTGAGCCGGCTCGAGCTCGAGGAAACGCTGGCGGATTTTCTCGTGAGCAACATGGCGCTCTCCTCAGACCTTGGTGGTGTTGTAGTACTTGCGGATGTGTTCCGTGACGTGATAGCCCTTCGAGCCGCTCGCGATTTCGGTCTTCCTGGGCTCACCCTGCGCGCTCGTGCCGGCCACGACGGCGGCGGTTGCCGCGACGCTCCCAGCACCAGCAGCCAGCAGGAAATTACGACGGGAAAGTTTGCGGTCCGGACTCTTCATCACACCCTCCTTGCCGAAGCAATCCAATACGGGTTGTTCTTGGATGCAAATTTACTCTGCGGGCAATGCCAAATCAATCACATTTTGACCTATTCAGAGAGTAAGAACCATTCTCATCAAGGAACAACCGGAGTTATTGAGAGTAATTCTTATCCTGAGCTCACCCACCCGGCTCGATCATCTCGAACGCCTGGCGCTCGACCTCGAGAAACGCGCCCAGGAATTGTGCAACGTGACGATAGAACACGGCGCTGGTCGCCGTGCCGACAGCATCGCAGAACGGCTTCACGCAAGGGTAGACGAACTCGTTGAAAAACTGCATTTGTTCAGACAGTGCATGCCCCTCCTCGATGAGGACGCGCATCACGTCGCAAAGGCCCGAGACATGGTCTTCCATCTCGTATGCTGCATCGCGGCGACCGAGCCCCAAGCTCCCCAGCCGTTCACGCAGGCGAACCAGGTGCTGCTCCGGTGAATGACCCTTCAGATAATGCGTGGTATAGGGCGTTACCTCGGATCTTCCCACCCCGATGAAGAGCGTGTCGTACTCCTGCTTCACAACCACCGGGTAGGCACTGCCGCAGGCGTCC
>DATBKZ010000003.1:0-25323 GCA_036555615.1 Burkholderiales bacterium
CTCAGCCAGCGCGTGGTCGTGATCGAGTTCGACAGCGTCGCCCAGGCCGTGGCGGCGCACGACAGCGCCGCCTATCAGGCCGCGCTCAAGGCGCTCGGCACGGATGCCGCCGAGCGCGACATGCGCATCGTCGAGGGGATCTAGGCGACGCGCCCGCCGAGGCGCTCGGCAAGCCAGTCGGCGACGAGGTTGGCGCCGACCTGGCGGTTGTCCTCCTGGCAATGCTCGCTGCCGCCCTCGTGCGCCGTGAGCGTTTTCAGGGTCTTATCCTTCGAGCCAGCCGCGTCGAAAAGCTTCTGCGCGAATTCGAGCGGGACGATGTTGTCGTTCTCGCCGTGGATGCAGTAGAAGGGGCACCGGATGCGCTCCGCGACGCCGGCGAGGCGGTAGTTCTCGAGCTTCTTCATGCAGGCGTCCATGTCCGGCATGCCGAGCACCCACGGCAGCTGGAACTGCGGCGCGGAGACCTTCGTGCCGCCGGACTCCATGATCCGGCGCCGTCGCACCCACGACTCGTGGTAATCCCAGTGGCCACCCCACGCCAGGCATGCCGCGAAGCGCGGCTCCATCGCCGCCGCGCGCGGCGCGTAGTAGCCCCCCATGCTGAAGCCCATCACCCCGATCCGCTCCGCATCGATCTCCGGCCGGCGCGCGAGGTACTCGTAGGCCGCGCGCCCCGGCACCTCGTAGTCGTAGCGGCTCGGTATGCCCTGCAGGCGCAGCGCCTCACCCTGTCCCGGGCCGTCGATCGCCAGCACGTGGATGCCGCGGCGGGCGATCTCCACGCCGCCGAACAGCACCGAGAGCTCCTTCGCGTTGTCGAGACCGTCGAACATCACCACCGCCGGGGCCGGCGCCTTCGCGCCGGCCTTCAGCAGCCAGGCCGGCAGAGTGGTGCCTTCGTACGGCACCTCGACGCGCTCGATATCCGGGTAGCGGTGTCTGATGCCCTTGCGGAAACAGCGCAGGCAGCTGCGGTAGGTGTCCCACTTGCGCTCCGAGGGCGCGATGAAGCGCTCTCCGCAGAAATAGTAGACGGCTGCCCTGAGATAGTAGCTGCCCGCGGTGAGCCCGCGGCCCGCGCGCTCGGCCGCGTCGCCGGACTCCTCGATGCGCCGCGCCATGCCGGTCCACTCCTCCCACCATTTCTCGTTGTCCCCGACGTGGGCCTTCAGCCGCTGGCCGATCTGGTCGATCTCGCCCAGCGCGGCCGCGCCCCATGTCTGCATCTCGATGCCGAACATCATGCCCTGGGACCACATGTGGTGACCGGGGAAATACTCGAACCAATGGCTCATGCGCCCATCTCCGGGTGTCTGCGCGTCGGGATCGCGCGATTCTATCCTGCGCCGCCGTCACGGCGATGGAACGGACGCACCGCCCGGTTAAAATACGGCCGATGCGCACCGACGCTCCCGGCGCACTCGCGCGGCACACGCCGATGATGCAGCAGTACCTCAGCATCAAGGCGCGGCACCCGGACATGCTGGTGTTCTACCGCATGGGCGACTTCTACGAGCTGTTCTACGAAGACGCCGAGCGCGCGGCGCGGCTCCTCGACATCACGCTGACGCGCCGCGGCGAGTCCGCCGGCGAGCCGATCAAGATGGCCGGCGTGCCGCACCACTCGGTGGAGCAGTATCTCGCGCGGCTCGTGAAGCTGGGCGAATCGGTGGCGATCTGCGAGCAGGTGGGCGAGCCCGGTGCGGCGCGGGGCCCGGTGGAGCGCCAGGTCACGCGCATCGTCACGCCCGGGACGCTGACCGACGCGGCGCTGCTGGAGGACAAGCGCGACAACCTGCTGCTCGCGATTGCCCGCGAACGCGCGAAGCTCGGGCTCGCCTGGCTCTCGCTCGCCTCCGGGCACTTCGCCGTCATGGAGACGGCCGTCGGCAACATGGCGGCGGAGCTCGAGCGGCTCGCACCCTCCGAAATACTCGTTCCCGACGATGCGACTGCCGAGCTGCTGAACGGCTCTCCCGCGCCGGTGAAGCGGCTGCCGCCGTGGCAATTCGAGATCGAGTCGGCGCGCAGTGTTCTCACCCGCCAGTTCGAAACGCATGATCTCTCCGGATTCGGCGCCTCGGGCCTGACGGCCGCGCTGCGCGCCGCCGGCGCGCTGCTCGAGTATGCGCGCTCGACGCAGGGCACCGCGATCGCGCACGTCCGGAGCATGGTCGTCGAGCAGGAGCGTGCCTGGGTGCGCATGGACCCGGCGACGCGCCGCAATCTGGAGCTCACCGAAACCATACGCGGCGAGCCGGCGCCGACCCTGTTCTCCGTTCTCGACACCTGCGCCACCGGCATGGGGAGCCGGCTGCTGCGCCATACGCTCCACCACCCGCTGCGTGACCGCGCCGCGTTGGGGGCCCGCCTCGATGCGGTCACCGCGATGGCGCGTGAACCGGGAAAGCCCGCCTGGCGCGAGCTTCACGGAATGCTCAAGCAGTGCGTGGACGTCGAGCGCATCACCGCGCGCATCGCGCTCAAGTCGGCGCGCCCGCGCGATCTCGCCGGCCTGCGCGAGACGCTCGAGCGCCTGCCCGGGCTCTCGGAAGCGCTCGGCGCTCTCCCGGCAGGGCGCCTGGCGCAACTCGCCCGCGCGCTCGCTCCGCAACGCGATCTCGCCGCGCTCCTCGCCGCCGCCATCAAGGCGCAGCCGGCGGCGGTGCTGCGCGAGGGCGGGGTGATCGCCGACGGCTACGACGCGGAGCTCGACGAGCTGCGCGTGCTCCAGTCGGGAAGCGGGGAGTTCCTGCTGCAGCTCGAGACCCGGGAGCGGGCGCGCACCGGCATCGCGAACCTCAAGGTCGAGTACAACCGCGTGCACGGCTTCTACATCGAAGTCACGCGCGCGCAGGCCGACAAGGTGCCCGACGACTACCGCCGCCGGCAGACGTTGAAGAACGCCGAGCGCTACATCACTCCGGAGCTCAAGGCATTCGAGGACAACGCGCTCTCCGCCCAGGAGCGGGCGCTCGCGCGCGAGAAGCTGCTCTACGACCAGTTGCTCGACAAGCTCGCGCCGCACATCCCGGCGCTGCAGCAGGCGGCAGCCGCGCTCGCCGAGGCCGATCTTGTCTGCGCTTTCACCGCGCACGCCGCGCAGTCGGATTACTGCGCGCCGGAGTTCATCGACGAGCAGTCGATCGAGATCGAGGCCGGCCGCCACCCGGTGGTGGAACGCCAGGTCGAGCATTTCATCGCCAACGGCGCGCGGCTCTCCGGGGCGCGCCAGATGCTGATCGTCACCGGCCCCAACATGGGCGGCAAGTCCACCTACATGCGGCAGGTGGCGCTCATTGCGCTGCTCGCGCATTGCGGCTCGTTCGTGCCCGCGAAGCGCGCGCGGCTCGGGCCGCTCGACGCGATCTACACCCGCATCGGCGCCGCCGACGACATCGCCGGCGGGCGCTCCACCTTCATGATCGAGATGACCGAGGCCGCCACCATCCTCCACCATGCCACGCCGCAGAGCCTCGTGCTGATGGACGAGGTCGGGCGCGGCACCTCCACCCTCGACGGGCTGGCGCTCGCCTGGGCCATCGCGCGGCATCTCGTAGAGCGGAACCGCAGCCTCGCGCTCTTCGCCACCCACTACTTCGAGATGACGCGGCTTGCCGAGGATTTCCGCGAGGTCGCCAACGTCCATCTCGACGCGGTCGAGCACAAGAACGGGATCGTGTTCCTGCACAACGTCGAGGAGGGGCCGGCGAGCCGGAGCTACGGGCTCGAGGTCGCGGCGCTCGCCGGCGTTCCGGGATCGGTGATCCGCGCCGCGCGCAAGCGCCTCGCCGAGCTCGAGGAGCACGGCCTCGCTGCGGGCCCGCAGCGCGACATGTTCGCCGCGAGCGCAAACGCCGGGCACGACGAGCCCGCGGCTGAAGAGCATGAGGTGCTCGCGCGGCTGCGTGAGCTCGACCCGGATGCGCTGACGCCCAAGGAGGCGTTGGAAATCCTCTACCGCCTGCGCCGGCAGCTCGAGGAATGAGCTCCCGCGGCGCAGTCGCCGGGCTCGCGCTTGGCATCGCGCTTGCCGGCGATCTGCCGGCCGCCGAGTTCACCTTCGGCGCGCTGGGTGACACGCCCTACACCTGGCTCGAGGAGAGAGGTTTCCCGGCCCTGCTGGGAGACATCGGCCGGGAGGACCTCGCCTTCGTGGTTCACGTCGGCGACTTCAAGTCGGCGCGGGCGGCCTGCAGCGACGAGCTCTTCCAGGGCCGCAGGCAGTGGTTCGATGCGGTCCGCCATCCCTTCATTTTCGTGCCGGGCGATAACGACTGGACGGACTGCCGTGGATTCCAGGCGGGCGGCTACGATCCGCTGGAGCGGCTGGCGAAACTGCGCGAGCTGTTCTTCTTCGGCGAGGAGAGCCTCGGACAGCGCAGGATCCGGCTCGCGCGCCAACTGCCAGACTACCCGGAGCACGCCCGCTGGCGCCACGGCAACGCGCTATTCGTCACGCTCAACGTGCCGGGCGACGCCAACAACGCGCGGCACATGCCCGAGGAGTTCCGCGCCCGCAGCGCCGCCGTCGCCCGCTGGCTCGCACAGTCGTTCGATCTTGCGCGCCGCGAGAGGCTGCCGGCGATCGTCCTGTTCATGCAGGCCAACCCCTGGGCCTCGCCGTCCAGCCGCTACTTCGGCTATCGCGGGCTGCTCGCCGCGCTGGCGAAGGAGAGCCTCGATTTCAACGGCGAGGTGCTCCTCGTGCACGGCGACACGCACCGCTATCGCGTGGACGCGCCGCTGCTTGATCCCGCGACGGGCGCTGCCGTCTTGAACTTCACGCGCGTCGAAGTCTTTGGGAGCCCCGGGATGAACTGGGTGCGCATCCGGGTTACGGATGACGGCGGGAAGATCGGTTTCGAGGTGACTCCTGGGAACTGACGCTGCCCCCAGGCTCCCACCACCCCGTCGCGTCGCGCCACCCCTCCTCGGGCAGGAGGGGGACCGCTGCTAGTGATGGTGGTCGTGTGCGCCGTGGACGTGCCCGTGGGCGATCTCCTCGCCAGTTGCCGCGCGCACCGCGGTCACGGTGCACTGGAACTGGAGCGTCCTCCCGGCAAGCGGGTGATTGCCGTCCACCACCACCTTGTCCTCCGCGACGTCGGTCACGGTGTAGATCAGCTTCGTGCCGGATTCGGCTCCGCGCCCCTCGAACCGCATGCCGACCGCGACGTCGGCGGGAAACTTGCTGCGCGGCTCCAGATGCAGGAGCTCCGCGTCGTACTCGCCAAACGCGTCATCCGGCTCGAGCTGGACGCGGCAGCAGTCGCCAACGCCCTTGCCGGAAAGCTCCTGCTCCACGAGGGGAAAAATCCCGTCATATCCGCCGTGAAGGTATTCGATCGGGTCATCGGTCCGCTCGATCACCCTGCCGTCGACATCGGTAAGCTCGTAGGTGAGCTCCACCACGGTGTCCTTGTCTATCTTCACTTACCGATGCCCTTCAGCAGCCCCAGCACCTCCTGTGCATGTCCACGCGCGCTCACCCCATAGAGGGCATGCTTCAACATGCCCTTGCGATCGATGATGAAAGTGGAGCGCACGAGGCAAGGCTTCTTCCTGCCATCGACTTCCTTGTCCTGCAGCACCCCGTAGCGGCGGCAAACCTCGCCGTCGACATCGGCGAGCAGCTGCACGGAAAGCCCGTGCTTGTCCCGGAACGCGCCGTGCGAAAGGCAATCGTCCATGCTCACCCCCACCACCACCGCCTTGAGCGCGTCGAAATCGTCCTCCATCTCGCTGAACTCGATCGCCTGCCGCGTGCAGCCGGGCGTGTCATCCTTGGGATAGAAGTAGAGCACGACGTTGCGGCGGTTGCGGAAGCGCTCGAGGCTGACCATCTTCATGTCTGCGTCGGGCAGATCAAAGCCCGGCGCGGGCTGTCCCGGCTGCAGCGTGGCGGACGGATGCAAGGTTTCCGGAAGCATGTCGGAGCCTGTATGCCTTTTTCCATTTTGGGAACATTTGAACGCCGCGGTCAAGCGGTTTCGCGGAGAATTTTTCCGGGCGCCTGTTCCGCGCCCGGTTCCATGGCGTTGCATGACGAAATTGCCAAGCTCTGACACAATGCAACGCGCACATTTCATTATGTCTGAAGCGTTTACCGTCGGCGGCCTGACGGCTGCCGCTTTTCTGCGACGTCACTGGCAGAAAAGGCCGCTGCTGGCGCGCGGCGCGCTGCCCGATTGCGCAGGCGTCGTGGACCGGGCGACGCTCAGCGCGCTCGCCGGGCGCGACGATCTCGAGTCGCGCCTGGTGCAACGCATGGGGCGGCGCTGGACGGTGCGCTACGGACCGTTCAAGCTGCGCGAGCTTGGCCGGTTGCCGCGCGCGGGGTGGACTCTCCTCGTGCAGGGCGTCGATCATGCGCTCCCCGCCGCGCAAGAACTGCTCGAGCGGTTTGCATTCATCCCCTATGCCCGGCTCGACGACCTCATGGTGAGCTACGCGCCGCCCGGAGGTGGCGTCGGCCCTCATTTCGACAGCTACGACGTGTTTCTGCTGCAGGGCGAGGGCCGGCGGCGCTGGCGCGTAAGCCGCCAGCGCGATCTCGCGCTCGTCGAGGGCGCGCCGCTCAAGATCCTGCGCCGCTTCCGGCCCGCGCACGAGTGGATCCTGGAGCCCGGCGACCTGCTCTACCTGCCGCCGCGCTACGCCCATGAAGGCACGGCATTGAGCGACTGCATCAGCTACTCGATCGGCTTCCGGGCACCGGGCGCACAGGAGCTTGGCGCCCGGTTCCTCGAATTCCTCCAGGATGAGCTGCGGCTCGACGGCATCTACGAGGACCGCGGCTTGAAGCCCGCCCGCCACCCGGCACGGCTGGCCGACGCGATGGTGCGCAAGTTGTGCCGGATGCTTCGGCGCGTGCGGTGGAGCGACGCGGATGCCGTGCGCTTTCTCGGCTGCTATCTCACCGAGCCCAAGCGCCACGTGGTGTTCGCCCGGCCGAAGCGTCCAGTGACCGAGCGCGCGTTCGCCGCACGCGTGGCGCATGGCGGCGTGCGCCTCTCGGCTCCAACCCGCATGTTGTTCCGGGGCGCGGAGCTCTACATCAACGGCGAGGTATATCGGCCTGCTGCCTCCGGCGCGAGGCGGCTCGCCCGGCTCGCCGACCGCCGCTGGCTGCCTCCGCACGCTCATCTCGACCACGAGTCGCTCGGGCTGCTGTATCGATGGTATCGCGCCGGATACGCTAACATTGGCGATGAGTGACAAGTGATGAGTGACGAGAAGATTTCGGCCGCCGACCGAACCGGAAACCTGCCGAATGCCGAGTACCGGCGCTTCGAGGGCCTGCGCGAGTACGAGGAGCTGATCGACAGCCTCATCCCGCAGACGCAGCGCGCCATCCGGGTATTCGACCGGACCCTGTCGCGCGCCTGGAACGCATCTCACCGGTATGAGGCGCTGCGCCAGTTCCTGCTGGCCAACCGCGTCAACCGGCTCTATATCGTGGTGCACGATGCCGAGCCGATCGATCGCGAGTGCCCGCGCGTGGTGGACCTGGTCAGGCAGTTCAGCGCCGCCGTGCGCATCCACGCGACGCTCTCCCCGGCGAAGCACGTCTATGACCCGTTTGTCGTGTTCGATGCCACCCACTACGTGCACCGGTTCCATTACCGCTACTTGCGGGCGGCCCACGGCGCCAACGATCTCGTTGGCGCGCAACAGCTGCTCGACCGTTACACCGAGATCTGGGAAGCATCAGCCCACGCGGTGAGCGCAGGCACGAGCGGCCTCTGACGGGCGGTGACGGGTGGCCCGCGACTGGTATAGTCTCCCATTCATAACAAGATGAAGATCACCAGAACCCAGTCGCAGATCGTGCGCGTACCCGCCGACGAGCAGCTGGCAGGGGGGCCGGTCCAGCCGGGCGCAACGCGCGAATTCGTCACCCTGCGCGTCGGCACCGATGCCGGTATCGAGGGCATTGGCTATACCTTTTTCGGAGCAGCGCTGACCGGGGCGCTCAAGAGCGCGGTCGACGCGCTTGGAGAGCTTGCGATCGGGGAAGACCCGCTGCGCACCGAGGCGATCGCGACCAAGCTGCGCACGGCTGCCGCCGGCTCCGGTCCGGGCGGCATCCTCACGCTCGCGCTCTCGGCAATCGACATCGCGCTGTGGGACATCCGCGGCAAGGCGCTCGACCTCCCGCTGTGGCAGATGATCGGCGGCCATCGCGAGCGCGTGCCCACCTACGCGAGCGGCGCACTGATGCGCACGTTCCCGCTGGAGCACCTCGTGAAAGCGGCGCCGCGGCTGGTCGAGAAGGGCTTCCGGCAGATGAAGACGCAGCTCGCGCTGCCCGGCGAGACCTCGCCGGCGATCGAGGTCGAGCGGATACGCAAGGTCCGCGAGAGCATCGGCCCCGACATCGACCTCATGTGCGACATCAACCAGCGCTGGCGCGTGGAGCAGGCCATCGACATCGGCTCCCGCATCGAGGACGTGCGCCTCGCCTGGCTGGAGGATGTCACCACGGCCGACGACTACCAGGGGCTCGCCCGCGTGACGAATGCGCTCGCAACGCCGGTCTGCGGCGGGGAGTATCTTTACGGCCCGGCGCCGTTCCGCCAGATGCTGGAGACGCGCTCGGTGGACATCGTGATGGTCGACCTCATGCGCGCCGGCGGCATCACCCAGTGGCTCAAGATCGCCGGCATGGCGGAGGCCTACAATCTGCCGGTGGTAAGCCACCTCGTGCCGGAAATACACGTTCATCTGATTGCCGCCATTCCCAACGGACTCACGGTAGAATACATGCCCTGGACGTTCCGGATCTTCGAGGACGTCCCGGTGCCGGACAAGGGAGAACTCGCCGTACCGCGGAGGCCCGGCCTGGGGCTCAAATTCGACGAGGCGGCACTGAAACGCTACGCAGCGTAATGAACAACGACATCCACCGCCCCGATCTGGGCGATCGCATCGCATTCCTGCGCGCGTTCCTGCGGAGCCCGCGCCAGGTCGGCTCCGTCGTCCCCAGCTCGCGCTTCCTCGAGCGCCGGCTCATCTCGGTCGGCGCGGTGGCCCGGGCGAGGACGATCGTCGAGCTCGGCCCCGGCACCGGCGGCACGACGCGCGCCATCCTCCGCGCGATGCCGCATGACGCCCGCCTGTTATGCATTGAGATCGATCCGGTCCTGCACGGGCTGCTGCGCCGGATCGACGACGCGCGCCTCATCGCGCACCTGGGCAGCGCCGAGCACCTGCCGGAGATCCTGTCGAAGCACCGGCTGCCGGCACCAGATGTGGTCATCTCGGGCATCCCCTTCTACACCATGGACGGCGCGGTGGCCCGGCGGATACTGGCCGGGCTGTCGGCCGTCCTGCCGCATGGCGGCCATTTTGTCGCCTACCAGTTCCGCGACCGCGTCGCCAAGCTGTGCGGCTACCCGCTGGAACTGACGCGCGTTGAGCTCGAGCTGCTCAACGTGCCGCCGATGCGCGTGTTTCGCTGGCAGAAGAACGGGGTGCGGCCCGACCACGCGTGATCCGCTGCCGCGCGAGGATGGCGGGGATCACATGAAGCGACGCGTCGTGCACACGGACCGGGTCCCGCCGGCGCGCGTCCCGCTCTCCCAGGCGATCCGGGCTGGCGAGTGGGTCTTCGCCTCGGGCCAGCTCGGGATGGACCCCCGCACCGGCCGCCTGGCCGAAGGCGGAATTCAGGCCGAGACGCGGCAAGTGTGCGAGAACCTGAAGGCGGTGCTCGAGGCGGCTGGGTCCTCGCTCGCCAAGGTCGTCAAGGTCACGATCTATATGGCCGACCTCGGGGAGCTCATGGCGATGAACGAAGTATTTTCCACGTACTTCCAGACCGAGCCGCCAGCGCGAACGACGTTTCAGGCAGCAGGCCTCGTCGCGGGCGCGCGCGTCGAGATCGAGGCCATCGCGATCGCGTAACGCCTAGCGGATTTCCCTCCACGGAAATCCATCGTCCTGCGTCGCCACACCGACCCAATCCGGCGCACAGCCGAGGGCTCCCGCCAGCGCCGCGCGCGCAAGCTCCGGCGTGTTGTTCTTCTGCGACAGGTGGGCCGCGATGAGATGCTGCAGCCGACTGCAGTCCATTGCCTGCAGGAGCTCGGCCGACGCCGCATTGGCGAGATGCCCCAGGCGGCCCGCGATCCGGTTCTTCAGGTGGGCGGGATAGGGGCCGTTCAGCAGCATGTCGAGATCGTGATTGCACTCCAGCACGAGGGCGTGCACGCCCGACAGAGACTGGGCAATGTGCGGTGTGGGCTGCCCGGTATCGGTCAGCACGCCGAGCCTGGCCGCGCCATCCGAGAGCACGAACTGCGCCGGCTCACGCGCGTCGTGTGGCACCGGGAACGGCCGCACCTCGATGCCGTCAATCGCAAACGCCGTATAGGGGTCGATCAGGGTCTTGCGCGGGATCGAGCGCCCCTCCGCGCCCAGCGCCGAAAGCGTTCCGCGCGTGAGGTACACGGCGATATCGAAGCTCGCTGCAAGCTTGGCGACGCCCGCGGCATGATCGCCGTGCTCATGGGTGACGATGAGGGCATCGAGATGCGACGGCTCGAGGCCGAGCCGCGTCAGCCGCGACGCGATCTCGCCCGGCGCGAAGCCGCAGTCGAGCAGAACGCGGGTGCCGCCGGATTCGATGAGAAGGGCATTGCCCTGGCTGCCCGAGCCGAGCGATGCAAAGCGCATCACTCGCAGCGACCCGTGACTTGTGAGCAGTGACTGGTCAGACGAAAAATCGGATTCTCGCCATTTGGCTTACGGGTCACAGGTCACCGGTCTCGGGTCACTTTCTACTTGAGCTGCTCGTAGAGCAGCGCCAGGATGCGGCCCGCGGTATCGGACTGCTCCTTGACGCCGTCCTTGTTGAGGACGTTCACCTGGCAGCCGGCCCCGGTTCCGTCCTTGACCTGGATGCGGAACTGCTCGTTGGGCTTCGGCTTCTCGCTGCCCCAGAACTTGAGCTTCGACAGAAATCCCTGGTCGGCGCTTGTGCCGGCTTGCGGATCGATGTATCGAACGAAATAGAGGCCCTTGGCGCGATCGCGGTCCTCGACCGTGAAGCCGACGCGGTCGAGCGCAAGGCCGACGCGCCTCCAGGCGCGGTCGAACTGCTCGTTCAGCGCCAGCATGGCGCCGTCGTCCCCGCGCGACAGCGTCGCGCGCGGGGGCACAGCCTGTGCGGACGCGACCTGGGTCTTGGCCTGCGGCTCGTCGACCCCGAAGCGCGTCATCAGGCGCCCCAGCATCTCGGCCTCGAGGTCAGGGTCGGTCGGGCGCGGCTGCCAGCGGGTATCGGGAACGTCCGTGCTGCTCGACCCGATGATCACCTCTTCCATGCCGCGGTGGCTGATGTAGATCTCGGTGGTGCCGGGCTGCGCGCCGCGCTCGAGCCGCGTGCGGAACTTGTCGCGCTCGCTGGTGGTGAAGACCTGGTCGAGCGCCCAGGTCAGGAACTGGCGTATGACGCCGATGTTCTTGAGATAGGCGCGCTTCTCGGTCCAGTCGGTCTCCATGATGCCGGCCTCGGGAACTTCGACGTTGACGATGAAGCCGGCCTCCTGCCAGAACCCCTTGACCGTCTGCCAGACCTGCTCGGGCTCACCCTTGACCACGAGCCAGCGCTGGTTGCCGTCACGCACGACCCGCGCGCCCGCGAACTGCGGGAGCACGCCGATCACCCCCACGCGCGGCTTCCCCGCGCGTTCACGGGTGTAGTCGGAAAAGGTGGCGGTGCCCGTCGGATTGATGTCGGGCACCTTGAAACGGTCATCGCCTCCCGGCCGCATCAGGTCGGGGGGCACTTCGAGCGGAGCCGTCTGCCCCGCCGATTTGTAATCGACCTTCTTGCCCTCGAACCAGCTGCACGCCCCGAGCGCCGTGCAAGCCACTATGCACAGGATGCGGCGCGCCGTCTCAAGCGGCGGCATAGCGTTCTTCCCTCACCTCCGCCCGAATGCCCGCGTGACGCATCGCTTCCCGCACCTGCTCGTGGCAGGCGGCCGACAGCGGCGTCAGCGGCAACCGGATGCCGCCCGGGATGAGACCCATCTGCTGTACCGCCCATTTGACGGGAATCGGATTCGCTTCAAGGAACAGATTGCGGTGCAGCGGCAGCAGGCGGTCGTTGATCTCGCGGGCCCGGGCCGTGTCGCCAGCAAGCGCGGCGGCGCACATTTCATGCATGAGGCGTGGCGCGACATTCGCCGTGACCGATATCACCCCGCGCCCGCCGAGGAGCGTCAGGGCAAGCGCCGTTGCATCGTCCCCGCTGTAGACGCAGAACGCGCGCGGCAGGCGGCGGATGAGATCCGAGCCGCGCTCGAGGTTGGCCGTCGCGTCCTTGATGCCGGCGACGTTGGGAACCTGGGCGAGCCGCAGCACCGTTTCGTTCTGCAGATCCGCCACCGTGCGACCCGGCACGTTGTAGACGATCATCGGCAGGTCCACCGCCTCGGCAATCGCCCGGAAGTGGCGATAGAGCCCCTCCTGGGTCGGCTTGTTGTAGTAAGGAACCACCGAAAGGGTGTAATCGGCGCCGGCCTCCTTGGCATAGCCCGAGAGCTCGATCGCCTCGCTGGTGGCGTTCGCGCCGGTGCCGGCGATGACGGGGACGCGCCCCGCCACGTGGTCCACGGCGGTCTTGATGAGCAGCCGGTGCTCGTCCCAGTCCACCGTCGGCGACTCGCCGGTGGTGCCGACCACGACGATCCCGTCGGTGCCCTCCTTGATGTGCCAGTCGATCAGCCGGCGAAACGCGTCGAGGTCGAGCTCGCCGTCCTCGCGCATCGGTGTGACGATTGCGACCAGACTACCTTGGGGTGCGGCCATTTACCGGATTTCCCTTACGAAACAGACACAGGTGGCGCGCCAGCGTCCGTGATTCTACCCCATCCGGCGGACGCCGGATAAGGCTCTGACCGCGTGACTGCGGGATTGTTGCGGAAAACCGGCGGGAACGCCGGTCAGCCCTGCTGGGACCGGTAGAAGCTGGTCAGGAACCCCTCGACATCGGCCGTCGCGAGATCCGCCGCGAGCTCGCCGCCGGCTTCAGCCGACTCGGTAACGGTCGCCGCGAGCGGGTTCCAACTCGCGCACAGCACTTCCAGGCCGTACTCGGCCGGCTCGCTACGCGTGGGTTTGTCGAGGGTCGGTTCCATGTCGTTACTCTATAACGCTTGACTCGAAAAAAGGTTGAATGGTTCTGCGGCGCGCGCATTTTCTCAGCGCGATGTTGCAGCATTGCGACACCGATCAATTGCAATCGCGAGCCATGAAAAGATCCCGTCTGGACTCTCCTATTCCTGGATAGGACGCGACTCCTACGATACGCCGGAATTCACTGCGCAGATGCGCTGCACCATAGCCGGCCTCGGCTCGGATACCTCCAGTTCCTCGTAGGCAATCACATTCAGGCGGCCGCGCACGGCCTCCAGCAGCTCACCCGGCCTGAGGAGGAAATCGGGATTGGAAGGCCGGCCGAAGCGCTCGTTGCCGGCCGCGAAGGTCTCGTAGATCAGCACGCCCCCTGGCGCCAGCGCCTCCAGCAGCCGGGGAATAAGCGGACGGTGGAGATAGTTAGCGACCACGATGCCGGCAAACTGCTGGCCCGCGTATGGCCATGGCCCGGCCTCGATGTCTGCGCATCGGGACGTGACGCCCGGCGTGCCCGCCAGCCGCGCCGTCACCTCTGGATCCCGGTCCACGGCGTCCACCGGATGCCCGCGCTTGGCGAAGTAGCGGGCGTGCCGGCCGTCTCCGCACGCAACGTCGAGGACTGGCCCCCCTGCCGGGACTCGATCAGCCCACCGCGTCACCCAAGCCGATGGGGTGTGCAGCTCGTGCGGATCACCATTCATGATGGAGCGTGACCGCTCCCTATTTCCGGGATTCCCACCACAGTCCTGCGGCGAGCACGCCCGCGACAATCACCCCCACGACGCTGGTCCAGCCCGGCACGTCGGCACCCAGCACGGTCACCGCCCAGCCGTAGATGAGCCGCAACAGGTGAACGAGGGCGATCGCCGCAAAAATGATCGCGGCAATTTTAGTGAATGGCCTTTTCATGGTGAACCCAGCGCCTCGTGGGCACGTAATGGCCTCGGTATCCGGTCCTCAGCCGCCCGAACTCCGCTGCCTCAGCCTGCTGCTAATTCCGTTCGCTCATTTGCTCGACTTCGATTTCCTTGCTGCCCCGGCGCCGCAGCGGCTCAGTAGGTCAGCAGCGGCGTCTGCCGCAAGTGGCTCGGCGCGACGAGCTGCTGGAGGATGAAATGCGCGACATCGGCGCGGGAGATCCTGCCGGCGGTCACGCCGGACAGGTTCGTCATCGTGCGGTAGCGGCCGGTCAGCGGCCCGTTCGTCAGAAATCCCGGCCTTACGATGACCCAATCGACGTCGCTTGCCTTGATCAGCGATTCCTGGCGGTCCTTGTCCGCGTAAATGGCCTTTAGCAGCAGCGGAAAGAAAAGACGGTCGAAAAGTAATCCGCCGTGTCCCCTGGTGTCGCCCGCGCCGATGCCCGTCACGCATACCAGGCGTCTGACGCCGCTCTTCTTCATCGCTTCGAGCAGGTTCCGGGTTCCCTCCGAGAAGACCGGCACAGTCAGCCAGGGCACCTTCACCCCGATACTGCAACACACCGCTTCCTGGCCACCCATCGCAGCCGCGACCGAATTCGCGTCAAGGATGTCGCCCTTCAGGACCTTCAGGCGGTCGTGCTGCACATCGAGTCTGCGAGCGTCACGAACCAGAGCGGTAACCGCGTGCCCCGCCGCCAGTGCCTGTTCGAGAACTTGCCGTCCGATACCGCGAGTGGCCCCGACGATCAGGATCTTCATGGTCCCTCCTCGTTGATAACCGGCGCTTGGCTTGCCCGACTTCGCCTCATCCGCTGCGCTAGAGCAGTCCGGGCGGAACCCTTCGCACGGGCAGCTGATGTTACGCCGTCCCCGCGGCATGGGCACCAATGAAAAACGGGCACGCTTTCGTGCCCGTCCTGATTGCCCCCTCATCCTGCCCTCTCCCCCAGCGCGGGGGCGAGGGGAATCAATACACAGTCAGACGACGCGGAAGTTCTTGAACTGCCAGGGATCCGACTTGTCGACGTCTTCCTTGAACAGCCACCCGCGGTCCTTGAGCGGCGTCCAGTCGGTGTACTCGCCGATGATCTCGCCGAGATAGGGATCGGCGATATCGAGCACGCGCCGGTAATCGATGTCGTCCGGCTCCACCACGCCGGCGTTCGGGTTCTCGATCGCCCACACCATCGCGCCCAGCACGCCCGCGGCAACCTGCAGGCTCGTCGCATTGTTGTAGGGCGCGAGCTTCCGCGCCTGCTCGATCGAGAGCCGCGAGCCGAACCAGTAGCCGTTCTTGCGGTGGCCCATGAGCAGCGCGCCCAGCTCGTCCACGCCGTCGAAAATCTCGTCCATCAGGATGCGGTACTTGGACTGCGCAATCCAGTTCTTGCCGCCCATCTCGTGGTTCGACAGCACCGCGTCGTCGCACGGGTGGTAGGCGTAGTGACAGGTCGGGCGGTAGACGGCCCTGCCCTGCTTGCGCACGGTGAAATAGTCGGCGATCGAGATCGCCTCCCCGTGCGTGATGAGAAATCCGTGATACGGCCCCTCGCTCGGCGTCCAGGAACGAACCTTCACCGACATTCCGGGGCGCCCGAGGTAGATCGCGGCGCGGCTGCCCGAAGGATGGCGAAAGCCGTCGCGCGGGAAATGCTTCTCGTGCGTGCCCCAGCCGAGCTCCGAGGGCTGCCGGCCCTCGCTCACGAAGCCGTCCACCGACCAGGTATTGGCGAACTCGAAGCGCTGCTTGCGCGGCTCGGCGACCTGGGTGTCGCGCTCGGCGCAATGGATCACCTTGATCCCGAGGCGCATCGCAAGGCGGCCCCACTCCTCGCGCGTCCGGGGAATGTTCACCTCCTTCTTCCACAGGTCGTTCGCGATGTTGATCATGCCCTGCTTTACCCAGTGCGAGATCAGGCCGGGGTTTGCGCCGTGGGTGACCACAGCGGTCGGCCCCCTGGAGAATCTTCTACGCAAGGTCAGCGCGTCCTCGCGCATGGCGTAATTTGACCGCTTGCTCGGCGGCAGCGAGCCGTCCGTGTACATGCCGTGCCACGGCTCGATGCAGGTATCCAGATAGAGCGCGCCGTGCTGCTGGCAGTATTCCATCAGCACCACGCTCGAGACGTCCACGGAAAGATTGACCAGAAAATCCCCGCGTCCGAGCAGCGGCTGCAGGATCCTGCGGCAGTTGTCGCGCTTGATGGGGTTGACGACGAACTTGACGCCGTACTGCCGGGCTTCCTGCCGCCCGCGATTGTCGCCCGTGAGGATGGAAATGCGATCCCGCGGCATGTCGATGTGCCGCAGGATCAGCGGAAGGGTGCCCTGACCGACGGAGCCGAAGCCTACGAGAACCAGCCGTCCCTTGAATTCAGCGTGTTTCTTCTCTTCCATTCCTCGAGCGGGCGGTCTTTCCTCTTCGTTCTGCATCGAAGTCTAACACTTTGTCCCGCGCGCGGTGTAGTATTTTCCCGAACGATAAATACAACCGCCACGCCGCTCGGATGCACTGACGCGGCAAACCCAGAGGAGATGACCATGAACTTCCAGACGCTGAGCATCAAGAAAATTCTGCTGCCCGTGCTTGGAGGCGCGCTCACCGCGGGCGCGCTCGCTCCCGCGGCCGCGCAGGAAAAATATCCGTCGCGCCCGATCGAGTTCATCGTGCCGTGGGGACCGGGCGGCGGCGCCGACCAGCTCGCGCGCAAGCTTGCGCCGGGCCTCGAAGGCGCGCTCAAGGTATCGCTTCCCGTGCTCAATGTTGCGGGCGCGACCGGCCAGACCGGGCTCACCAAGATGCTCGCGCAGCCTGCCGACGGCTATTCGATCTCGGTGTTCATCGCCGACACGCTCGCGGTGCAGATGGATCCCAAGACCAAATGGAAGCTCTCCGAGATCGTGCCGGCGGCGATCATGATCCGCCAGCCCTCGGCGTTCTTCGTCGCGGAGGGCAGCCCGATGAAGACCTGGAAGGACGTTGAGGCCGAGGCGAAGAAGCGGCCGCTCAAGGTCGGCGTCACCGGCTTCGGCAGCGCGGACGATCTCACCGTGATCTATCTCAACGGGAAGGGGCTGAAGTTCCAGTCGGTTCCGATGCCGAAGCCTGCGGAACGCTATACGGCGATTCTCGGGGGCCACGCGGACATCCTCTACGAGCAGCTGGGCGACGTGAAGAGCTTCCTCGAAACGAAGAAGATGCGGCCGGTGGTGATCTTCGCGGAGAGCCGCTTTCCCTCGTACGCGGACGTGCCCGCAGGCAAGGAAGTGGGTGCCGGCATCGTCATCAACCAGTTCCGCTCGATCGTTCTGAAGGCCGGCACCAACGCGGCCCGGCTAAAGGCAGTCTCCGACGCGCTTGCCAAGGTGGCGGGGACCAGCGACTACCGGGCCTGGCTGAAGGATCAGTACGCCGAGGAGAACAGCTTCATTCCGGCGGCGGGCGCCCAGAAGTTCATGCAGCAGGAGCTCGCGATCATGCGCAAGTACGCACCGAAGAAATGAGCGCCGGCTGTCCAGCGAAATGGTCGACGCCGCGCGGCTGAAGCCGACCGTTCCCTACGTCCTGCTCGGCGCGGCGGCGGGCTACCTCTATTACGTCGCCGCCCACTTCGATTATCACCGGCGCGAGGGCGTGCTCGGGCCAGATTTCTGGCCCAAGCTCGTCCTCATCCTGGTGATCGTCACCTGCGTCTACGAGGTGGCGAAGCGGCTCGTCCTCGGAGCGCGGAAAGAAGAAGTGGGTGGCGTGCTCGGGGAGCTCGTCGAGGAATCCGCGCGGGCGCACGGCGATACCGCGCTGGCCGTTCCCGTCGAGCATCACCCGTGGCTGCTTGTCGCCGGAATGGCGCTTTCCGTGGCCTACGTTGCGGTCATCCAGACCCTCGGCTTCTTCTCGGCAACCGTGCCCTACATCGCGCTCTTCATTGCGCTCGGCGGCTACCGCCGCTGGGGCGTGATCGCCGCGGTGAGCCTGATCGGCGCGCTCGCCCTGATGTTCTTCTTCATGAAGATCGTCTACGTATCGCTGCCCATCGGGCGCGAGCCCTTCGACCAGGTGATGCTCGCGCTCATGCAGATCATGGCCATCCGCTAGAGCGCTGCAGGCCGCGCCCCGACGCAACAGCTGCATCGGCACAACATGGAAGGCGTACTCAGCCAGCTTGCCCTCGGCTTCGTGCATGTCTTTGCGCCCGCCAACCTGATTGCGCTCGTGGTCGGCCTCCTGGCGGGATTGCTGGTTGCGGTGCTGCCCGGGCTCACGCTCGTCATGGGCGTCGTGCTCGCCCTCCCCTTCACCTACAAGATGGATGTCACCGCCGCCATCATTCTCCTCACGGCGATGTACGTGTCCGGAACGTACGCCGGCGCCTGGACCTCGATTCTCTTCCGGGTGCCGGGCGAGCCGATCGACGTGCCGCTCCTGTGGGACGGCTACACGATGGCGCGCAAGGGACAGGCGCCGCAGGCGCTCGGCTGGACGCTGCTCGCGGCGCTCTTCGGCGGGCTGCTGGCGGCGACCGTCATGGTGGCGCTCTCGCACCCGATCGCGAAAATCGCTCTCACTTTCTCGACACCCGAGTATTTCGCGATCATCTTCTTCGGCCTTGCGAGCGTGGTGTCGCTGGGGGGCAGCTCGCTTGCCAACGCCCTCATCAGCCTCTTCATCGGGCTGCTCATCGCCACCGTGGGCGTGGATGACACCTACGGCGCGCACCGCTTCACGTTCGGAGTGCCGATCCTTACCGACGGCATCGACTACCTCGTCGTGATGGTCGGGGCGTTCGGGCTCGGGGAGGTGTTTTCTCGCCTCGATTACGGTTTTCGAACGGCGCCGCTCGAAACGGTGGGCACCGTGAAGACCAAGCTGCCGCAATGGCGCGACATCGCCGCCACGAAAGCAAGCTTTATCCGCAGCGGCGTGCTCGGGGTGCTGATCGGGATCGTGCCGGGAGCGGGCGCGACTGTGGCCTCCTTCCTTTCGTACGGCGTCGAGAGCCAGTACGGCAAGCGCAAGGCCGAAATGGGCAGAGGCATCCCCGAGGGCATCATTGCCCCCCAGACCGCCGCGACCTCGTCGGTCGGTGGCGCCATGATCCCGCTCATCACGATGGGCATACCGGGCAGTGGCGCGACTGCGATCATTCTCGGCGCCTTTCTCCTGCATGGGCTGCAGCCGGGCCCCCAGGTGTTCCAGACCTCGAGCGATCTCGTCTATGCGGTCTTCGCCTCGCTCTTCGTTGCCGTGATCGGCATGTGCCTGATCGGCTATTTCGCGGCCAAGGTGATCGTGCGCGTGCTCGAGTTTCCCGAAGTGATCGTGTCGGCCTACGTCGTGATGTGCTGCGTGCTGGGAGCATTTGCCGCGCGCAACAACATTACCGACGTCTGGCTGCTCGTCGTCTTCGGCGTGCTTGGCTATCTTGCCGAGCGCCTGCGTTTCCCGGTGCCGCCGCTCGTGCTGGGGGTCATCCTCGGTCCGCTGGCGGAGCAGAATTTCATGACCACCATGATCAGCTTCAATAACGACTGGACAGTGTTCTTCACCCGGCCCGTGAGTGGCCCGATCATGGCCATCGGCGTCTTCACGCTGATCTATCCCATCATCCGGCACCTGCGCCAGCGCGCGGGGCGGCCGGCCACCCGGCACGCCGGCAGGAACTAGGCGACAAACGCCAGCGGCGCGATACCGCGGGTTTTCGGTTCCGGCCGATACCGTTTAACATTGCTTTTTTTGCCGGGAACCGCAATGGCTCGCAACGAAACAACCGCCATCCATTCTGCCGCAAGCGACATCGTCTCCGGCCTGGTGAGCCGCGCGCGCGCCGCGCAGAAGATCTTCGAGCGCTCGACGCAGGAGCAGCTCGACGAGGCGGTGCTGGCGGTCGGCTGGGCCATCATGAACCCCGAGCACAACCAGGCGCTTGCGGAACTGGCGGTGAAGGACACGGGGCTCGGCGTCGTGGCCGACAAGATCGCGAAGAACCACCGCAAGACGCTGGGCCTGCTGCGCGACCTCAAGGGCGCGAAATCCACCGGCGTCATCGCCGAGTATCCGGAACGCGGCATCACGGAAATCGCGCGGCCGGCGGGGGTGGTCGCGGCGGTGGTACCCTCGACCAACCCGGGCGCAACGCCGGCCAACAACATCATCAACGCCTTGAAGTGCGGCAACGCGGTGATCGTGGCGCCCTCGCCGAAGGGCTACAGCACCTGCGCCCTGCTCCTCAAGTACGTGCACGCCAGGCTCGCGCGTATCGGCGCGCCGCGTGACCTCGTGCAGCAGCTGCCCGCGCCGGTGACACGCGAGCTGACCAATGAGATCATGCGGCAGGCCGATCTCGTCGTCGTCACCGGATCGCAGAACAACGTGCGCGCCGGCTATTCCAGCGGCAAGCCCGCGCTCGGCGTGGGCACGGGAAACGTTGCCGTGATCGTGGACGATACCGCGGACTGCACGGATGCTGCGCGCAAGATCATGGCTTCGAAAATCTTCGACAACGCGACGAGCTGCTCTTCCGAGAATGCTGTCGTGATCCATGACAAGGTCTACGGCCGGATGATCGCTGCGCTCATCCAGGAAGGGGGCGCGCTGCTCACCGCCGTGGAGAGGGACACTCTGCAGAAAACCATGTTTCCCGGCGGCAAGCTCTCGGCCGCGATCACCGCGCAGTCGGTGACGAAGATCTGCGCGGTCGCGGGCCTCACGCGCCCGGATCTCGTCAACGCGAAATGCCTGATGGTGGAGGAGACCGGTGCCGGCCGCTCGCATCCGTTCTCGGGCGAAAAGCTCTCCCCGGTGATCGCCGTCTACCGCGCCCGCGACTTCAATCACGCGTTCGACATCGTGCGGGCGATCTACGACTACCAGGGCGCAGGCCACTCTCTCGGCGTCTACACCGAGAACGAATCGCATATCCGGCGCCTGGCGCACGAAATGATCGTGTCGCGGGTGATCGTCAAGCAGGCGCACACCTTTGCCACCGGCGGCAGCTTCGACAACGGCATGCCGTTCTCGCTCTCGATGGGCTGCGGCACCTGGGGCGGAAACAGCTTTTCCGACAACCTCAACTACAAGCACTTCATGAACATCACCCGGATCGTCCGCACCATCCCCGAGAGCAAGCCCTCGGAAGCGGAGATCTTCGGCGCGTTCTGGAAGAAATACGGCAAATGAATTTCGAGGAGCACGCCGCCAAGCCGCTCTTGGCCGCGCAGGGCATTGCCGTGCCCCGGGGCGAGCTCGCGCAAACGCCCGATGAGGCCGCGACGATCGCCGCGCGGATCGGCCCGGTCGTGATCAAGGCCCAGGTCCCAGCCGGCAAGCGCGGCAAGGCGGGTGGCATCAGGCTCGCCGCATCCCCGGAGGAAGCGAGATCGCATGCCCGCGCGATCATCGGCATGGCGATCGCGGGGCACCGCGTCGATACGGTGCTGGTCGAGGAAACAGTCCCGATCGAGCGCGAGCTCTACGCCGCGGTGCTGAACGAACCCTCGAGCAAGGGTCCGCTCGTCATGTTCTCGACCGCGGGCGGCATGGATGTCGAGGAAGTGGCGGCAAGTGCGCCGGAGAGGCTCAAGCGCCGGCCGATCGACATCCGCCGCGGGTTCTCCCGCGCGGATGCCGGCGTGCTGGTCCAGGACGCCGGGATCGGCGCGGCCGAGGGGGCGGTCGCAGACGTCGTTGCGCGCCTCTACCAGGCCTACCGCGCATATGACGCCGAGCTGCTCGAAATCAATCCGCTCGCCCTCACCCGGGACGGCCGCGTCCTCGCGCTCGATTGCAAGTTCGTGATGGACGATTGCGGCATCGTCCGCCATCCCGACATTGCGCGCACCGGCACGCCCGAGAAGCTGACGGGCCTCGAAGCGCGGGCCAAAGCTGCCGGGCTCAAGTACATCGACCTCGACGGCAACGTCGGCGTGCTCGCCAACGGGGCCGGCCTCACCATGACGACCATGGACATGGTCCGCCACCATGGCGGGCGCCCCGCCAACTTTCTCGAGATCGGCGGCGAGGCCTACACCCAGGCGAGGCCCGCGCTCGAGATGCTGCTCTCGAAGCCCGGCATCCGGAGCCTCGTCGTGAACTTCTGCGGCGCCTTCGCGCGCACCGACGTGATGAGCCAGGGTGTGATCGAGGCGATCGAGGCGCTCAAGCCCCGGCTGCCGATCTTCTTCTCGGTGCACGGCACGGGCGATGAGGAAGCGATCAGGCTTCTGAAGGATCGACTCGGCGTAACGCCGCTCCCGACCATGGATGAGGCCTGCAAGGCGGCGGTAGGGGCGGCACGATGATCGTTCGTGCCGCCGATCGCGTGCTGGTGATGGGCATCACCGGCAAGCAGGGCACATTCTGGACCGAGCGCATGCAGGCTTACGGCACTCGCGTCGTGGGCGGCACCAATCCGCAGAAGGCAGGCGCCACCCACTGCAATGTCCCCGTGTTTGCGACCGCGCGGGACGCGATGGGGGGGACGGCGTTCGACGTCGCGGTCCTCTTCATCCCGCCGCTCATGGTCAAGGAAGCCGCCCTCGACGCGATCGAGGCGGGCGCGAAGGGACTGGTGGTGCTGACCGAGCACATTCCGGTGCAGGACGTGATGTGCTTCGTCGCCGCGGCGCGGGAACGCTCGATCTGGATCCTCGGCCCCAATACGGCCGGCGCGGTTACGCCTGGTGAATGCTTCGCCGGCTTCATGCCCGCCTTCAACGAGCGCATCTTCAGGAAAGGCTCGATCGGGGTCATTTCCCGCAGCGGGAGCCTGGGCGTGCTGTTCTGTCTCAACGTCGTCCAGGCCGGATACGGTGAATCCGCGTTCCTCGGCATCGGCGGCGATCCCATCATCGGCACCACGACACGCGAAGCGCTCACCGCTCTCGATCGCTTTCCCGGCACGGAGGCGATCGTCATGGTGGGGGAGATCGGCGGCTCGATGGAGGAGGAAGCGGCCGATTACGCCAGGACGATGTCGAAGCCCGTCATCGCCTTCATCGCCGGCGGCGCCGCGCCCGAGGGCAAGAAGATGGGTCACGCCGGCGCCATCGTCATGGGCAACAAGGGCTCCTACGCCTCCAAGCGCTCGGCGCTCGAGGCCGCAGGAGTCACGGTGCTCGATACGCCGTCTGCCGTCGGCGCAGCGTTGAAAGTCCGCCTCGGGCACTGAGCCCGGGGCCAGTTGCAGAGCTCAAGTTGGCGGCGCAATATTTCCCCTCGCCCCGTGTCAACGGGGAGAGGGGGGAGGGGCAACGATAATGTTCGATAAGGAACGCTTCATCGAGGAGTGCCGCGCGGCACTCAGGGAAAGCAACGCCCAGGCTGCCATCCGGGAGCTGGTGGAGCGCGCAGTGCGCGATCCCGCTGAGGTCTTGCGTGCGCTTGGCGAGCCGAAGCGCTCGGGCGTCGAGACGCTCTACAAGGCGAACGACCTCACCATTCTCAACCTGTGCTGGGGCCCGCGCATGGTGTTCAAGCCGCACGATCACCGCATGTGGGCTGTCATCGGCATCTATGGCGGGCGCGAGGAGAACACGTTCTTCCGCCGTGCCGAAAAAGGCCTGACGCAACACGGGACCAAGGAGCTCAACGTCAAGGACGTGATCCCGCTCGGAAAATCGATCATCCACGCGGTGACGAACCCCCTCGACCGGATCACTGCCGCACTGCACGTCTATGGGGGCGATTTCTTTGCAACGCCCCGCAGCGAGTGGCATCCCACGACTTTCGAGGAGATGCCCTACGACGTCGAGGCGACGATGCGCGCGTTCGAGGAAGCGAACGAACGGCTCGGCGCCGTTGCCGCACGTCCCTAGGCGAGAGGTTTCCAGTCGATCTCGTATCCGGGCATCGAACCCCGGTCAGCATCGGTGAAGTGAGTCGTCACGCCTTCTCCGCCGCGGTCGCCGGGAGTGTTGCGCTCCTGGTGATGCCGGCGCTGCTGCCGCCGTACACCCTCATCCAGCTCTGCTACGCCCTGGTTCTCGGGATCGCGTGCATGGGCGTCAATCTCCTGTACGGCACGACCGGGCTGCTCTCGCTCGGCCATGCCACCTTTTTCGGGATCAGCGCGTACGCCGGGGGCTTCCTCTTCCACATCTTCGACGTGCTATCCATCGAGGCCTACCTTCTGACCGGCGTCCTCGCTGCCGGCGCCCTCGCCGCGGTGGTGGGCGCGTTCTGCGTTCGCCTGACGCGCATTCACTTCACGATCATGACGCTCGTCCTGGGCATGCTCGTGCACGCCCTCTTCTTCGCCGGCATCGTCTTCAAGCTCGGCGGCGACTACGGCAAGGGCATGTTCTACATCGGCTACGGCGGGATCGTGCTGCCGCGATTCAGGATCCTGGGCAGCGAACCGGAGCCGGAAGATTTCATTTCCGTTTTCTACTACGTGATCGTGATCGCCTTCGCCGCAACGCTCGCGATCCTGTGGCGCATCAGCCGGTCGCCCTTCGGCCTCGCCCTCCGCAGCATCCGCGACAACGACGTCCGGGCCGAGTTCATCGGGATCCAGCTGGCGCGCCTGCGGTGGCGCGCCTTCATCGTGTCGGGGCTCATCACCGGCCTCGCGGGCTGCCTCTACGGCCAGCTCGACCGGCAGGTCATGCCGGAGCAACTGCACTGGATGTTCTCGGCGAAGCTCGTGGTGGCGATCATCTTGGGCGGGACGCGGGAGTTCCTGGGGCCGGTCGTCGGCGCTTTCGGACTGGTCGCGCTCCAGGAAATCTCGCCGGGACGCACGATCTACGACGGGCTCGTGCTAGGCATCGTACTGATCCTCGTCATTCTCGTGATGCCGGCCGGGGTGACCGGCACGATCGTGAGGCTCGCGAGAGGCCGGAGAGCAGTCCCGCGCGTCGACAGCTGGCAGCGCCGCCGGGACTGGGGTTGAGCTCAGCCGCTGCAGTCCATCGGCGCGATTTGGTGCCCGGCCATCGCAATCTATACTAGCCATTGACACATGCCCGAAGGAGGCCCGATGGAAGCGGCGAAAGTATTCGCGCTGTTTGTCGTGACCGCACTCGCGGAAATTATTGGGTGCTATCTCCCCTATCTCTGGCTCAAGCGCGGCGGCTCGATCCTGTTGCTCATTCCGGCCGCCGCCGCGCTTGCCGCCTTTGCCTGGCTGCTCACGCTGCACCCGCACGCGGCCGGCCGCACCTACGCCGCATACGGCGGGATCTATATTGTGGTGGCGCTGGCGTGGCTGTATGTGGTCCAGCGAATCGTCCCCGACCGCTGGGA
>DATBKZ010000004.1:0-20447 GCA_036555615.1 Burkholderiales bacterium
GCAAGCGGACGCCGCCTGTGACAAGGGCCTCCGGAAATAGGCCAAGCCAAATTTGGAGGTGAACCTTTCCACCGGGCGAGGGATTGAATACGTTTCCGCAAAGCCGACGCAGTCCCTCTTATTCTTGCGCCGCGAGTGCACGCGGGCGGTTTGCTGGGGCAATAATCCTCCCACCACCCCGCGACTAATCGTCGCACCCCTCCTCAGGCAGGAGGAGGGGATTAGAATTGCGCAGCGTGCGCAACCTCATCGATTTTAGTGTTCTGATCCTCCCCGGCCTTGGCGGCGCGGGGGAGGACCACTGGCAAACCCATTGGCAGAGGGCGTTTCCGGATTTCGTCCGGGTGCAGCAGGCCGATTGGGAGACCCCTGACTATGCCGATTGGGGGCCGCGGCTCACTGACGCCGTCTCGAAGGCCCCGCGCCCCGTCGTACTGGTCGCGCACAGCCTCGGCACCTCGCTCACGATGCGCTGGTCCTTCGACCAGCCGGCCGCGGCGAAGCGGGTGGCGGGCGCCTTCATCGTCGCGCCCAGCGACCGCGACCGCTGGAGAGTGGGCGACCCATCCGGGCCGCGCGGCTTCGGCCCCATGATCCTGAAGCGCCTGCCCTTCCCCTCCGCGGTCGTCGCGAGCCGTGACGATGACCGCGTAACGTTCGACCGCGCGCAGGAATTCGCGCGAGCCTGGGGCTCAGCCTTTTTCGACGCCGGCCATCACGGCCACCTCGGGTCGGCCGCGAAGCTCGGCCTGTGGCCGCAGGGGCTGGTGTTCTTCGGCCAGTTTCTGGCAACGGTGCCGGATCGCGGCAGGGCCGAAGTCACTGCGGCTTGAGGCCCGCCGTCGCCGCGAGGCGCGAGAAGCGCTGGATCTCGCTGCGCAAGTGCTTGTCCAGGTCTTCGGGCGTGCCGAGCCAGGGGTCCATGCCGGCGTTGCTCATGCGCTGGAGCAGCTCCGGGTCCTGCAGGGCTTTCGTGACTTCCGCGTGCAGGCGCCGCACCACCTCGCGCGGCGTGCCGGCGGGCGCGTACATCCCGTACCAGATCGCGATCTTGAAACCGGGCACCCCGGATTCCTCGCCGGTCGGCACGTCGGGGAGCGTCTTCACGCGCTTCTCCGACAAGACCGCGAGCGGCCGTACGCGCCCCGCCTTGATGAACGGCAGCGCCGGCGCGATGCCCAGGATCACTTCGTCCACTTCGCCGCTGACGAGCGCGGTGGCAGCCAGCGTCGCGCCTTTGTACGGCACGTGGGTCATCTTGATCTTCTGCAGGCTCTGCAGCAGCGCGTTCGCAAGGTGGTTCGTCGTGCCCGCGCCGCCGGAGCCGTAGTTGAGCTTGCCGGGATGCCTGCGGGCGAGCGCAATGAACTCCTTCAGGCTCTTCGCAGGCACCGAGGGATGCACCACCATGACGTTCTCGATCGTGGCGAGGCGCGCGACGGGGGTAAAGTCGCGCAGCGAGTCGAACTGCAGGTTCGTGTAGAGCAGCGGGCTGATCGCGATCGTCGGCGACGTGACGAGGATGCTGTAGCCGTCCGGCGCGGACTTCGCCGCGACCGTCAGCCCCAGCGTGCCGCCCGCACCGGGGCGGTTGTCCGGCACGACGTTTTGCCCCATCTGAGAGGCGATCTTCTGCCCGATCGTGCGCCCGACCATATCGCTCGGCGAGCCGGGCGGAAACGGCAGGATCAGCCGGATGGGCTTGCTCGGATAGGACTGCGCGAACGCGCTTGCACACACCAGCGCCGCAAGCAGCGCGGCGAGACTCAGCAGGTATCGATTGATCATCTTCGTCTCCTCCCAGAGATGAACGAACATCCTTCAGAAAGTCGAAAGCTTCGACGCTACAGGGCGCGAAGCGCTTCGACGACCTTGCTCTCGATGACGATGCCCTCCTGCCGGCGCCGCTCGCGCTCGCGAAAGGCGCGCTCGGACGGCACGCGGATCTCGGCGACGCCGTGCCGGCGGGGCGCCTCCCGGATCTGGCGCACGTATTCCGCCATCTGGCTCGCGAACTGCCCGCCCGGCAGCATGACTTCCGGGTCGAGGACCCAGAACAGGAACCCGTAGTCGCGCACCTGGCCGCGGGCCAGGGCGGCGCCCGCGAGCAGGCCCAGCGCCTGGATGGCAAACGACAGGGCGTAGCCCTTGTGGCCGCCAAACGGCGCCACGCCGCCCTTCAGCGCCGCTTCGGCATCGCGCGTGGGATTGCCGTGCTCGTCGAAGCCGACGCCTTCGGGCAGCGGCTTTCCGAGGTGCGCGTGCAGCATGACCTCGCCCCACATGATCGAGGCGGTGCCCATGTCCACGATCACGGGACCGTTCGCGGAGGGAAAGCCGAAGCAGATGGGATTCGTGCCGAGCATGGGGCGCGCGGCGCCTGGCGGCAAAACACGCGGGTAGGCGCTGGAGACGTGGAACGCGACCAGCCCCTCGCGCACGATTTTCTCGACGAAGTAGGCGTTACGGCCGCTGTAGTAGCTGTTGTAGGCCCCGACCGACGCCATGCCGGCGTCCCGCCCCTTGCGGATGGCGACTTCCGCGGCACGGTAGGCGGCGATGTAGCCGACGTTGTTGCCGCCGTCGAGCCGCGCGGACACCGGCGTCTCGTGCACGATGCGGACCGGCGTGCGCGTGCGCCCGGTGCGCTCGTCGCCCGCGATCGCGAGCAAGCGCGGCAGCCCCGCGAAGCGATAGCCGCACAATGCATTGTCCACGAGCTGGTCGACGATGATCCGCGCATCCTCGCCGCTGTATCCGACGCGCCTGAGCGCCTGCTCGCCGAGCTCGGTCGCCTGGGCGACGGTCAGCCGCACCGTGTCGGGCCGGTCGGCGTCGAGCAAGGCGGGTGGCGACGGCATCGCGTCCATGGGACAGGCGGGAATAGCGGGAAGAGCCAAGTTATCACAACCTCCCGCAATTCAGGGTCCCGCGCGACGCTCGACAAGCAGCCCGTAATCCTGTAAATCGCATTCTCAGCCAGTCGTGTCGCTGCTGCCCACTCGAGAACGCCCATGAATTCCGGTTTCGAAGAAGTCATGTCCCTCCGCCGCCGCGGCCTGCCCGAGGCCGGCGAAGTCACGATCACGGGGCAGGATCCCGTGTTCCCGGCGCGCTTCAGGATCGGCGAGACGACGGCGAACATCCTCGCCGGCGTCGGCGTCGCGGTCACTGACATCCACGAGGTGAAGACCGGCAGGCGCCAGAAAGTCGCGATCGACGTGCGCCATGCAGCGGCGACCTGCCAGAGCTCGAGGCTCATGCGCAGGCGTACCGACGGTGGCGACTGGAAAGCGGTGGAGTCGCCGTCCATGGCGCACATGCGCTCGATCACGCAGCCGTGGCGCACCAGGGATGGCCGCTGGTATCTGCCCCACTTCAACCTGCCCCATCTCCACGACCGGGTGATCGGCGTGCTCAAGTGCGAATCCAACGCGGACGCCGTCTCGAAGGCAGTCGCGAATTGGGATTCGCACGAGCTGGAGGAGGCGGTCGCGGCGGCACGCGCCTGCGGCTCGATCGTGCGCTCCAACGCCGAGTGGCTCGCCCATCCCCACGGAAAAATGCTCTCCGGCAAGCCGCTCGTCGAAATCACGAAGATCGGCGACAGCGACCCCGTCCCCTTCCCCCAAGGCGGCCGGCCGCTCTCGGGAATCAAGGTGCTCGACCTCACGCGCATCCTCGCCGGACCGATCGCGGCGCGCACCCTGGCCGAACATGGCGCCGACGTGCTGATGGTCGCCGCTCAGCACCTGCCACAGGTGCCGGAGCACGTCATGGACACGAGCCACGGCAAGCGCAGCTGTTTCCTCAACCTGAACCGGGCCGAGGATCTGGCGGCGATCAGGATGCTGGTGAAAAGCGCCGACGTATTCAGCCAGGGCTACCGCCCCGGCATCATGGACAAGCTCGGCCTCGATCCCGAGCAGCTCGCAAAGGAGCGCCCGGGAATCATCTATCTCTCCGTCAGCTGCTACGGCCACGGCGGCCCGTTCTCGAACCGCGGCGGATGGGAGCAGATCGCCCAATGCACGACCGGGATCTGCCTCGACAACGGCGACGAGCGGCCGAAGCTGCTGGGGGCCTCGGCGTGCGACTACACGACCGGCTACAACGGCGCTTACGGGGTGCTGCTGGCGCTCGCCCGGCGCGCACGTGAGGGCGGCTCATACCACGTGCGAGTCTCGCTGTGCCGCTCAGGCATGTATATCTACAAGCAGGGCCACGTGCGCTACCCGGAAGCTGACATGGGATTCTCCCGCGCCGAGCTCGACTCGATCATGATCGAATCAAAGGGCGGCCACGGGACGCTCAAGCACCTCACCCCCGTTCTGAATCTGTCCGAAACAAGACCGTATTGGGACAAGCCTTCTCCGGTGCTAGGCTCGAGCCGGCCGGAGTGGCTCTCTTAGGCGGGCGCGGCGCCTTGCTGCGCGCCACGACACGATCATGTTCAATACATCCTATGATCATATGGAAGGAGCACGGTGAACGCATCATTGAGGAATGCGCGGCGCAAAGTCATTCGAGAACACATCCGGCAGGAAAGCACGCAGGATTTGAACGGATTGCTCGCCGGAATGACGAACGATTGCGTCTGCGCGGTCAACATCTCGCCGAGGCCGTTCGTTGGTCCGAAGGCGGTCGCGGATCGCTATCTGCAGCAGTGGCGCGGCTTCCCGGATTTCAAGGTCCGGGTCAGACGTATCGTTGTCGAGGGTCCAAACTACGTCGTAACGGAGAACGAGTGGCGTGGAACCCACCGCGGCCCGTTCTTCGGGATCCCGCCCACCGGAAGGCGAGCGCGGGTGCGGGCATGCGTTCTTTGGGAGTTCCGGGGCAGGCGTTTGCGCGCGGAAACCGTCTATTACGACCTCGCGACCGTGCTGACGCAGATCGGCGTCATCGACTTGAAAAAGCTGGGGGCGGCGTCCCGTCGGCCGGCCCTGCCTTCCCGGAGCTAACTGTCCTCCGCAATCTAGTGCGCCCCCTGCACGCCGGAGAGCTTGATAAGCTTAGCGAACTTCTCGCTCTCGTCGCGCAAGAATTTGCCGAGCTCATCCGGCGTAGTGCCCAGCGTATCCAGTCCCAGCGCATCGAGCTTCGCCTTCACGTCTTCCAGCTTCAGCGTGCGGTTGATCTCCGCGTTGAGCGCGCGGACGATCGTGTCGGGCGTGCCCGTCGGCACAAAGTACGCGAACCAGTTCGTGGAAACGAAACCGGGCACCCCCGCCTCGATCATCGTCGGCACCTCCGGAGCGGCCGACGAACGCTTGGCGGACGTGACGGCCAGAGCCCGGAGCCTGCCCGTCCTGACGTAAGGCATTGACGGCGGCATGCTGGAGAACGTCATCGGTATGTGGCCACCAATGAGCTCGGGGATCACGGCGCCCACGCCCTTGTACGGTACGTGCACCATGTCGAGCTTGAAGGTGATCTTGAGCAGCTCTGCCGCAAGGTGATGCACACCGCCCGTGCCGGCGGACCCGTAGCTGAGCTGACCGGGCCGCGCCTTGACGAACGCCACCAGCTCTTTCACCGACTTCACCGGCAGCGACGGATGGACGACGAGGATCAACGCCGACGCCGTGGCGAGCGATACCGGAGCAAAGTCCTTGAGCGGGTTATACGGCAGCTTTTGCATGTGCGGCAGGATCGCGGTTTCTGCAGGTGTTGCAAGCAGCACGGTGTATCCGTCAGCAGGCGCCTTGGCCACGATATCCGCGCCAATCACCCCGCCTCCGCCCGAACGGTTTTCCACGACCATGCCCTGCTTGAAGGCCCCGCTCAGCTTGGAGCCTACCGTGCGCCCGGTAAGGTCGGTCGCGCCGCCCGGCGCATACGGCACCACCACGCGTATCGATTTGACCGGATACGTCTGCGCCAGCGCGCCGACCGATACCCAGAGGAAACCGCAACACGCAACCACCGGAATCAACTTGACAGATCGAAACATGTCTCGCTCCCCCCTATGAATTTTTGCTGAGCCGTGCATGGCAGGATCATCTTACCAGTTCGTGTCTTGAGTGACCCGTATCTGTCATACTGCCGCCGTAGCATCGGCGAAGCACTTAGCCCCGCTCTGAGTAACGGATGCGTTGACGAGGCGTTGTTATTCTCGATGAGGTAAGAAGATGGCGATAGTCAGACCGAAGGAGGCCTACCACGAGCGTGCCACCAAGGAGATGGAAGAACATCTCCTGACTCCCAAATGGAACCTGCGGCAGAAAATGGCACTCTCGTGCAGGATCCTGGCGGACGAGGGCCATGAATCGGCGCTAGCCGGTCAGATCACGGCACGCGGCGAGAAGCCCGGCACCTACTGGATGTTGAGCTTTGGCCTTGGCTTCGACGAGGCGCAGGCAAGCAATATCGTGTTATGTGACAACGACCTGAACCTGCTCGAAGGCGACGGCATGGTGAATCCGTCAAACCGGTTTCATCTCTGGATATACCGGCATCGCCCGAACGTGAACGCGATCATACATACCCATCCGCCGTACATCTCGGCATTGTCGTTGCTGGGCGAGAAGCTGGCCGCGGCGCACATGGACACTTCCATGTTCCATGACGACTGCGCTTTTCTGCCGGAATGGCCGGGACCACCTATCGGCGACGAGGAGGGGAAGCTCATCCACGAGGCGCTGGGAAACAAACGCTCCATTTTGCTCGCCCATCACGGGCAACTTTGCGCTTGCAGCACAATCGAGGAGGCGGCCGTGCTGTCGGTCTTCATCGAGCGCGCCGCGCGCATGCAGCTACTCGCGCGCGCAGTCGGGCCGATCAAGGCGCTCAGGCCGGAGGCGGCAAAGGAGGCACACGACTACCGTCTTGAACCCAAGGCCGTTGGCGCGACGTTCCACTATTTTGCCCGCCGCGTCCTGCGGAAGACTTCCGAGGTGCTCAAATAGCGGTGAAATCGTGAAATCAGGGCCAGGCCAGGCTCGAGCTCTTGTATGACAAAGCCCCGCACTCTCCACTCCGTTCGCGTTGACCCGGAGCTTATCGATGCCGTCTCGGCGGCGGTTTCGAGGAGCAAGGAACGCATAGCACGACCTTCTCGCCAGCGTCGCTTCCGCGACTACGTCCGTAAGAAGCACCGTCGTTGATTCCGGCTTACTGACCGGTCTTTACGGCGAGTCGAATCCCCTGCATCTCCAAGGCCGCGGATTCCTGCGAGACTACCGGGGCCGGTTTCTCACCACCGAGGCGGTGCTGACCGAAGCGCTGGCGCTGCTCACGCACAAGCAGCAGCTGCGCTGCCTCGATTGGCTCGGCGACGCCGCCCAGGCGGGGCTGCTCTTGCTGGACCGTGAACCCCTGGATTTCCGTGCCGTCGAGAAGCTCGCGCGCAAATATGCCGATCAGCCTATGGACTTCGCCGACGCCTCGGTCGTGCTGCTGGCGACCCGCAGCGGAGTACGGGAGATCCTGACCGCGGACCGGCGCGATTTCGCGGTGTACCGCCTTCCCGGCCGCACGCGCTTCGTCGACGTTTTGGCGGAGAAAATTTAGAGAAATTTAAAGGGGCCAGGCTCGAATGGTCAGAATCTGAGCCTGGCCCCTAACCTACTAATAGCGGAAAGATACGCCGAGCATCACCTCGCCCTGCGTCAAGATGTCGCCCTTGATCGAGATGACGCAGCCTCCGGAACAGAATAGCGCGCTGTCGCTGTTGATGAGGGTGGCGTAGCCGCGCGCTTCGAAGCGCAGGGCGAGGCGCTCGCCGAGAGGCAACTGGTAGCCCAGGGCAAGGCTGCCGGAGGCGCGCAACTCATTCGCCAGTCCGGCAAGGTCCGGCTCGAACAGCGTGGCGCCAATTCCGCCGCTGACGTAGGCGCCTTGTCCGATCTTCTTGTCGAGGGAGACGGTGCCGCCGAGGTGCAAGTACGTCACCGCAATCGGAAATTTCGCCGGCAATGGGGCAGCCGGCGGGGCCGGCTGGGTGGCCTGCCGAGCATCGACCTGCGAGCTCTGCCGCGACACGAACAGCTGCAGTTGGCTGCCGGCGTCGATTCCCCAGTCGAGGCTGACGGCCCAGGCGCCGTACGCTTCGATGGGAACCGTGTTCCCCGTGGTGACGTCGGTAAAGTCGCCGCCGTCACGGTAGGCGGCGTAGGCCGTAAACGCGTTGTTCCGTGGCTCCGCTGCGCTCGCGCCAGCGGCAGCCCCGATCAGAAATACGAGTAGAACTCCGGAAGCATTGCTTGCTTGCATTTGAGAGGATGCCGTGAAGCCAGGCTCGATTTGCTATGTCCGCTGAGTCCCCTGCTGACTACTGTGCCTGAATGCCGGCCACCTTGATCACGTTCGCCCATTTCGCGGACTCATCACGCATATACGCGCCGAACTCCTGCGGCGAATCGCCCACCACGGTCGCCCCCATGGCGCTGAACTTGTCGCGCACGTCCTGCAGCGCCAGTACCTTGATCACATCGTCGGAGATCTTCTTCGATACCTGCCCGGGGGTCGCGGCCGGCAGCACCAGTCCAAACCAGTTTGTCAGATCGTAGCCCGGGACACCGGACTCGGCGACGGTGGGCACATCGGGCATCGTCGGCGACCGGGCCTTGCCGAGCACAGCCAGTGCCTTGAGCCGGCCGCTCCTGATCTGCGGCAGGTTCTGCAGAATGCTGTCGAAACCGAGCATGATCTGGCCGCCCATCAGGTCCTGGGCACTCGGGGCGCTGCCTTTGTAGGGAATGTGCCGGATGTCGATCTTCGCCATCATCTTGAGCATTTCCCCCGCGAGGTGTGGCGCACCGCCGGGACCGGATGAGCCATAGGTAATCTCTCCGGGCAGTTTCTTCGCCAGCGCGATCAGCTCCTTCACGTTCTTCGCCGGCACTGACGGATGCGCCACCATGACGAAGTGCACCGCAACCACGTTGGTGATCGGCGCGAAGTCCTTGATAGGGTCGACAGCCATCTTGGGAAAGAGGTGCTTGTTGACGGTCAGATTGCCCATGGTCCCCATGAACAACGTGTATCCGTCGGGCGCAGACCTGGCGGCGACTTCGGTGCCGATGATGCCGCTCGCGCCGGCGCGGTTCTCGACCACGACCTGCTGGCCCCACATGGGGGAAAGCTTGGCTGCAAGCACCCGCGCCGTGATATCCGTGCCGCCTCCGGCCGGAAACGCGACAATGATCCGCACCGGCTTGGAGGGGTAACCCTGGGCGCCGGCGAGTCCCGCAGAGAACAGCGCGAAGGCAAGCAATGATGCTGCAACAGCATGTATGTGCAGTTTCATAATCCTCGTCCAGTCAAAGTTGCGGCGCACGGTTGTTTGTTTTCGCAGTGCGCCGGGTGCAACCGCGCCCGGATTTTTATTTTAGATCACTTTGCGTGGCGTGAATTAAGTCGCGGCGTCGCGTTTTTCCCGTCCCCGCGTGTTGGCACGCCGGTTGCTCATAAGGCAGCGGAGCGTGAACGGCAGTGTGCGTTTCTGCCGCCGCGCCGAAGTTCTGCAAAAGGTCAACCCGTCCGAAAGGCCGGGGGCGCAAAGTCACCGGTCTACGGGATGCGGATCCTACGACAGCGGGATTGCCGGAACGGACGGTTCGCTGAATCTCCGGATGAAGCCGGTGGCTGGCGCCTGGTACCGATGCAAACGGGAAGGATCAGGCGATGGGGATTCGACGGGCAGTGGCGAAATCGTCGGCAAGCAGGCTTGCCCGCCTGCTCGCGCTCGTCGGATTCCTGACAGCCGGCGCGGCACACGCGGATGAGTGGAGCCTGCTCGTCAACGGCAAGGCGATCCACCTCGGCGCGCCGGCGGGCAGCAATCTGAACGAGAGCAACTGGGGGCTCGGCCTTCAGTACGACTGGAACCGCGCCAACAGCAACTGGGTGCCGTTCGCCGCGGCGTCCGGATTCAGTGACTCGAACCGGAACCCCTCCTACTACGCGGGCGGCGGCCTGCTCTACCGCTTCAGGTTCGAGGACGTGCACATGGACGCGGGCCTGATTGCCTTCGTCATGACCCGCAAGGACTACCACGACGACAAGCCGTTCATCGGCGCGCTGCCGGCGTTTTCCGTGGGGACGAAGCACGTGGCGGTGAACTTCACCTACATCCCCAAGATCCATCCCAAGTCCGTGCCGCTGTGGTTCTTTCAGCTCAAGATCAATCTGACCAATCTACTGTAGGAGAACTCCCACCACCCCGGCACGCGCGGGCGGCATAATGGTCGTCTTCGACGCCTACCGTCCAGCGCAGATGGCCGCCAGGCAGCTGAAATTCGACCGCCACGTCCTGGATCTGGATCGCGGCTGCCTTGTTGTCGACGGGCAGGAGGTCGAGCTTCGGCCCAAGACCTTCGCGGTCCTGCAGCATCTCGTCCAGAATCCCCGCCGCCTGGTATCGAAGGAGGAGCTGTTCGGGGCGGTATGGAGCAATCTCGTCGTCACGGACGATGCCCTGGTGCAGAGCATCGGCGAACTACGGCGCGCGCTGGGGGACGACGGGCAGCGCCTGATCCGGACCGTTCCGCGGCGCGGTTACCGGCTTGAATGCGACGTTTCCGCGGTTTCATCCGCAGAACCAGCGCCGGAAAGCCCGGCGGTCGCAACGGCGACAGAAGCCGTGGAAGCCCCGCCACGCGCCCGAGCCGCGGCCATTCTCACGGTGCTCGTACTCGTGACCGGCGCAGTTCTGTGGATTCTCGTCGCGACCGAGTGGAGACTCCCGTTCCTGCCCGGAATCGCCGAGCGCTCCCCCGACCGCCAACACGAAGCGAGGGAGAAGGCGGCAATCGCCGTTCTTCCATTCCTGAACCAGGGCGGCGATCCGCGCCAGGAATATTTTGCCGATGGGCTGTCGCAGGACATCATCAACGCGCTCGGCCGGTTTCCCGAGCTGACCGTACTGTCGTGGAACGCGGTGACGCCATACAAGGGCAAGCCCGCGAGCCCTGGCGAGATCGCGCGCCGCCTCTCGGTGCACTACCAGGTCGAGGGCAGCGTGCTGCGATCGAGCGACCGCGTGCGGGTGATCATCCAGCTCGTCAGCGTGGATGGCCGCGTGCTGTGGTCCTCGCGCCACGACGAGGCGCTTACGGATCTTTTCGCGCTCGAGGGCATGATCACCGCCGAGATCGCCGGGGCCCTCGCCATCCGCGTGGGCCGGATCGAGGAGCAGCGGGCCTCGGCGAAGCAGCCCGCGAACCTCGAGGCCTACGACTACGTGCTGCGCGCCCGCCCCGCCCTGCAGCGCCCGACGCGCGCCAATAACGTGGACGCGCGCGCCTTGCTCAGACGCGCGATCCAGATCGATCCGAACAGCGCCGCCGCCTACTCCGCGCTCGCCGAGACCTATCACATTGCCGTCGCCATGGGTTGGGCGGAATCGCCGCAGGAATTCCTCGGGTATGCCGAGGAAATGGCTAACAAGGCGCTCAGCCTGGACCGTTCCCAGGCGCGCGCGCACGTCACGCTCGGGCGGATACACCTGTTTCACGATCGATACGACCGGGCCAACGCGGAACTCGAGCGCGCCCTCCAGGCGAACCCCAGCGACAGCTACGCGCTCGCCGGCCGCGGCAACGTTTTCATGTGGCTGGGGCGGACCGACGCGGCGATCGAGATGCTCGAGCGCGCGCAGCGCATCGATCCCGAGCTGAACGCGATCGACCGCTTCGCGTTGAGCCTCGCCTACTACTTGAAGCGTCGCTACACGGCCGCTGTCGAGCAGGCGGAGCTGAACCTGCGCGAGAACCCCCGCGCCAATTTCACCCGCATCGTGCTGGCCGCGTCGTACGCGCAGCTCGGGCGTGCCGACGACGCCGCCCGGGTTGCGCGCGAGATTCGCCGGGTGGACCCGGCGTTCGATTCCGGAACCTTCGGAAACAAATTCCTGAATCCCACCGACCTGCAGCACCTGCGCGACGGCTTCCGGAAGGCCGGTCTGCTGACCGGGACCGGGGCGGCTGCAACCGGCAAATAGACGCTACCGCTTCTGGACGAGCCCGCGGTGCTCGTTGGCGCTCGCGACGTTCTTCGCCAGGTCCTGCTGGAACAGGCCCGGCCCTACGGGCTTGCCGAACAGGTAGAGCTTGCCGTCGCTGACGAGCCAGTACTCGGGATTGGCATCGACGATCTCGCCACGCGTGAGGGACATTGCGCAGTAGTCGGGAAACTGCGGCGCATAGCGCACGGGATCGGCCTTGAAGAGGTCGCGATGCGCCGCGCTCGAGAACAGGTAGCGGCGCTCATCCCATTCGTACCAGATGTTCTGCCGGCCCCGTGTCGGCTTTCCCAGCGTGAAATAGGCGACCGGGTCGTAGCCCTTGATGGCCACCGGAAAAGGGCCCGTCGCAAGCACGCGCGACGGCAGGCAAGCCCCGCCTGCGGCCAGCACGCCGAGGCGCCAGAGTGTCGTTCTGCGCGAGGAGCCAGGCATATACCTTCCTCCTGAGTTGCGCGATTTCGGCAATTCTTCGTCGAATTATCGGCCTATTTTCGTTACCGCGAACGCTTCACCGCGGGAAATTATTCCCCGCGCAGGTCACCGGTGCAACGTGCCCGGTCGACGGCCAGGTGGTGAAAGGAGGATCCGCATGAGCAACAACGTGGCAGTGCCCCGCCCGGGCGACCCGGTAGCGGGGAACGGAATGCTGAGCCGGCGCCTGTTCCTCGAGCGAACGCTCGTCGCCGGCGCGGTTGGCGTGGGGGCAGCCAGCGCGGGGATGAGCAAGGCGTCCGCGGAGCCGCTCGCCGTGCAGCCCTGGATGACCACGCCGGGCACGGGTTTCGAGGGCTATGGCCAGCCGTCACGCTTCGAGAGCAAGGTCGTCCGGTTCATCCCGCCCCCGCCCAATCCCGCGACTCAAGGCGTGGGGCCGGCGCGCACGCCGCTGCATCTCCTGGACGGCATCATCACGCCGTCCGGGCTGCACTTCGAGCGCAGCCACTCCGGCATCCCCGACATTGACCCCGATCAGCACCGGCTCGTGATCCACGGCCTGGTGCGGCGCCCGCTCGTGTTCACGCTCGATGCGCTGCACCGCTATCCCATGGAGTCGCGCATCGCCTTCATCGAATGCGCCGGCAACAGCGCACTGCTCAACGCGCCGAAGCCGCTGCCGCTCGGCATGGCCGCCATCCACGGTGTCTTCAGCTGCGCGGAATGGACGGGCGTCAGGCTCTCGACGCTGCTCGACGAAGCCGGGGTGGACCCCTCGGCGCGCTGGGTCATCGCGGAAGGGGCCGATGCGTGCTCGATGAGCCGCAGCATCCCGCTGGCCAAGGCGATGGACGACACGCTCGTGTGCCTCTACCAGAACGGCGAGCGCGTGCGCCCCTCGAACGGCTATCCGCTGCGGCTCCTCGTGCCGGGCTTCGAGGGGAACATGAACGTGAAGTGGCTGCGGCGGCTGAAGCTCACCGCCGATCCCGCCATGACGAAGGACGAGACTTCGCGCTACACGGTCCTGCTGAAGGACGAGAAAGCCTGGCAGTTCGTGTTCCCGATGGAGGTGAAATCGGTCATCACCCGCCCGGCGCCGGGCTTGAGGATGAGGGGGCCCGGCTTGTACGAAATCTCCGGGCTGGCATGGTCGGGCAACGGCAGCATCCGCAGGGTCGAGGTGTCTGCCGATGGGGGCAAGAGCTGGGCGCGCGCCGCGCTCCAGAACCCGATCCTGCCCATGGCGCCGGTGCGCTTCCGCGCGCCCTGGCAATGGAACGGCGGACCGGCCATCCTGCAAAGCCGTGCGACCGACGACAAGGGCAATGCGCAGCCAACGCGCGCGGCATTCGCAGCCGAGCGCGGAATGCGCGGGGTCTATCACTACAACGCCATCGCGAGCTGGCGTATCGATGAAAAAGGAGAGGCCTACAATGTTTACGCTTGAGCGTGTGGCAGTATTCGCGGCACTCTTCGCAGTGCTCCCGGCGCTGGCGCAGACTCCGCGCCTCGGTCAGCCGATATCGCCTGAGGACATCGCGCAGTGGGACATCAGCATCGGCCCCGACGGCGCCGGGCTGCCTTCCGGGAGCGGAACCGCGAGGCAGGGCGAGCCAGTGTATGTCGCCAAGTGCCAGGCCTGTCACGGCGAGAAAGGAGCCGGCAAGCCAAACGACCCGCTCGTGGGAGGCATTGGCACGCTCGCAGCCGGAAAGATGCCCGTCAAGACCGTCGGAAGCTTCTGGCCCTACTCGACGACGCTCTTCGATTACGTCCGCCGGGCCATGCCCTTCCAGGCGACAAAGTCCCTCAGCGCGGATGAGCTCTATGCCGTTTCCGCGTATCTCCTGAGTCTCAACGGCATCATCGGGCCGGAGGAAGTCATGGATGCGCAATCACTGCCCAGGGTCAGAATGCCCAACCGGGACGGCTTCATCCCCTTCCCGCGAAATCCTCGCGAGAGCTCCGCCTTTCCGGAGTAGTGTGGCGCCGACCGTCCCCTTCTGCGCAAGAATCGGGACGGTTCCCACCACCGCGGCGCCTGGCCGCGCCCCTCACCCCCACCCTCTCCCGAGTGGAGAGGGGGAGCAATGGGAGCATCGCTCATACCTTCAGCACCTCGGCGCCGGGGGAGGGATCGAGCTCGCAGGCGTTGGCGGTCATTGCGAGGAAGCTGTAGTAGCCGATCGTTCCGGTCAGCTCGATCAGCTGGAAGTTGCCGAAGCGCTCCAGAAGCGCCTTCATGACCGGCGCGGCGACGCGATGCTTGCGCAGTAGTTCGCGCGTGAAATCGACGATCTGCGCATCCTTCGGCGGCAGGCCCCGCGAGTGGTTCTCGCGGATCGCGGCGATGGTCGCCTCCGGCACGCCCAGCTTGCGCGCCTGTCCGGTCTGGGCGCCCCAGATGTAGATCGCATCGAACTCCCGCGCGACCGTCATCGCGGCAAGGACGCGCACGCGCTTGTCGAGCTCGCCCTCGAAGCGCACGTAGGCGCCCAGGCTCATGACGTGCTCGGCGAGCGGCGGGCAATGGAGCAGCATCGTGAACGGTCCCTGGATCGCGCCGCGACTCTGGACGACGCGGTCCACGATCGGGTGGTATTGAGCTGCGACCTGGGTCTTGCCGGTGATGGAAGGGAGTCTGGCCATGGGTCTCCTGGAAGTCGAATGTCCGGAGCCGAGAGTGTATCCCGACGTGCACCTGCCGGTTTCACCATTCGACTTACAATTGCGGCTTCCGAAGGGAGGAGTTGCCGCATGGCCGTCGATCCCGAGCGCATACGCTGCATCGATCCCCAGGTTTCGCCGCAGTACCCGTTCGACGAGGCGCCGCGGCCGCCGGAGCGGTCGGAGCCGCGCTACGCGAGCTACTCCGACTACGAAGCGCGCATCCCGATGCGCGACGGCACGCGGCTCGCCGCGGATGTGAACCGGCCGTCGGCCACGGGGCTCAGGTTCCCGGCCCTGGTGACGACCTCCGTCTACACGCGCCAGCTCCAGCGCAGCGTCATCGCGCTCGGCCAGAACGAGGCCGGCATCTCCGAGTTCTGGGTGCCGCGCGGCTACGCCCACGTCATCGTGGACGTGCGCGGCTGCAACGATTCGGAGGGCCACTACGATCTCTTCGGGCCGCAGGAGCAGCAGGACCTCTACGACATCATCGAATGGGTCGCGCAGCAGCCCTGGTGCGACGGGAACGTCGGCATGAGCGGCGCCTCCTACATGGGCCGCACCCAGCTCTTTGCCGCCGAGCAGCAGCCCCCGCATCTCAAGGCGATCTTTCCGTACGACGCCTCGTGTGACTTCTACCGCGACGCCTGCTTCCACGGCGGCATCCCGACGAACTTCACGACGCACTGGACACAGTTCGTCATGAACCTCAACATGACCTCGGGCCGCAACCCGAACGCCGAAGGCATCAAGAAGCAGCTCGAGATCATGTACAGCCATAAGTACCCCTTCGACGGCCCGTTCTACCGGGAGCGCTCGGCCGGTCAGCGGCTCGACCGGGTGAAGATCCCGGCCTATTTCGGCTCGGGCTGGTACATGAACGAGCTGCATCTCAAGGGCGCGTTCGAGGGCTACAACGGCACCGGCGCGATCCCGAAGCGCATGCTGGTCGGGCCGCGCCCGTGGCCGCTGCGCCCGTGGGCCGGCTACCACCACGAAATGCTGCGCTGGTACGACCACTGGCTGAAGGGCATGGACACGCGCGTGATGGAAGGCGCGCCGATCCAGCTCTACATACACGGCGATGACCGCTGGCGGGCGGAAAAGGAATGGCCGCTCAAGCGCACACAGTGGCGCGAGTACTTTCTCGGCGGACCGGCGGGCGGCCCCGGGGGGAAGCTGCTCGACGCGGCGGGGCCGGAGCAGATGCGGCGCTTCGAGTTCGACGGGCTCGCCGCCGAGGCGGCCTTCGGCGAGCCGCGGCTCGTCTACCGGACCGATCCGCTCGCCCGGGAGACGGAGCTCACGGGCCCGCTGGCGCTCTATCTCAATGCGTCATCCACGGCGCCGGACATCGACTGGCTGGTGTACGTGGCCGAGGAGGCGCCGGACGGGAAGCACCGGGAGCTGTGCAAGGGGTGGTTGCGCGCGTCGCACCGCAAGACCGATCCCGCGCGCTCGACGCCGGCGCAGCCGTACCATCCGCATCTCGAGGCCGAGCCGATACAGCCGGGCACGGTCTCCGAGTTCGCGATCGAGATCTGGCCGGTGTGCAATGTCTTCAAGGCGGGACATCGCATCCGCCTCGAGATCGCGAACTCCGACTCGGTCATCGCGGCGAGCGGCCGACCGCACGTGACGATCAAGGCGAGGGCGACGAACACCGTTCACGAAGGCGGAAGCAAGCCGTCGCGGCTCGTGGTCCCGGTGATTCCGCGGTAAACGACCATCCCCACCCTAGCCCTCCCCTTGAAAGGGAGGGAGCGAAAGTCCCTATTGCGGCTTGATGCCCGCCACCTGCGCCACCTTGTTCCAGCGGTCGATTTCCGACCGGACCCACCGGGCGAAATCCTCGCTCGACGTGGGCTTCGACTCGCCCCCGAGCTCGTTCAGCCGCTTGTGTACCTCAGGCATATTCAGGACCTCCGCGACGTCGTCGCGTATGCGCTTGACGACGGCGGGCGAGGCGCCGCGCGGCAGGAAAAACCCGAACCACGCGACGGCCTGGAAGCCGGGGGCGGCCTCGGCCATGGGCGGCGCGCTGGGATAGAGGGGCGTGCGCTCGGGGGAGCAGACGCCGATCACCTTCACGCGGCCGGACTTCACGGTCCCCATCACCGAGCTGATTGCAGCGATGCCCAGCGACACATGTCCGCCCATGACGTCGACCTGCATCGGCCCCGCGCCCTTGTACGGCACAGGCGTGATCTTCACCCCGGCGAGCGAGAAGAACGAATGCGCGGGCAGCGTGTTCCCGGGGGTTCCCAGCGTAAGCTCGCCGGGGCGGGCGCGGGCGAGCGCGACCAGCTCCTTCGGCGTCTTCACCGGCAGCGAGGGGTGCGCAAAGATCATCTGGGGCGAGGTAACGGCCAGCGTGACCGGCACGAGATCATTGAAGGGATCGTAGGGGAGCTTCGCGAACGTGGACGGGGCGTACGCGAACTGCGTGGAAGTGAAGAGGATCGTGTGCCCGTCCGGCGGGCCCTTCGCGACCAGGTCCGTGCCGAGCGTCGAATTCGCCCCCGGGCGCGGGTCGATGACCACCTGCTGCTTCCAGCGTTCGGCGAGGTGCGGCTGGAGCACGCGCACGGCGTGATCGCTCCCCCCGCCCGGCGCGAACGGGATGACGATGCGCACCACCTTGCCCGGAAAAGGCTGCGCGACGGCGGAAGCGGCGGGAAAAATCAGGATTGAAGCGAGGAACGCGGACCAAGGCCTTGAAAGCATGGCTCATCTCCTCCAGGAACCGGGAGGGCGGGAGAGCGGGAGAGCGAGCTTGCTCGACGGATCTCCCGATCTCCGGCTCTCGCGCGGAGTCCTCAGACTAGGGCGGAGGGCGCCCGCAGTCAACGCGGGTGCGTAGAGCGCGGGCACCGCGTCGAGCTGCGTCTTCATTTCAGCCGGCGTGAATTCCGCGGCGCCTGCATGCCGGTGGCACGCGTGGAGGTTTGGCGCGATACTCCGGGACTATGCGGGAGCGCGGAGCAGCATTGGTGCTGGGCGCCGCGTGCGCCCTCGTTCCAGCATTCGCGCCCGGGCAAGTGGTGATCGGCGGCGACGTGCAGAGGCGCGCGAACGGCGTGCTCGCGCTGATGGGCTACACGCTGACGAACGACGTCACCACCAGCTCGCTATCCATCTCCAACGCCGGGACGGGAAACCCCGACTTCCGCATGACCACGCTCGGCGGGGGCTTCACCGTGCGCGAGGATTCCCCGCTCTACCTCGAAGGCACGCTGGGCTACGCCACGTACGATCCGACTTTCGTCGCGAGCGACGGCGTAACCCAGGGCTCCCTCGCGGCGAAGTGGGACGCGTACTCGGCGACCGGGGGAATCGGTTGGAACTTCCCGCTTGCCGGCAACTTCGTCCTGCGCCCGATCATCAACTTCTCGTACGGCCGCGTCGACAGCCACCTGTCGGGCTCCGGCCAGACCGCGGCCGGCGAGGAGTTCAGCTTCCTCACCAACGGCAAGCTCGAGGTCTACGGCATCGGCGGCTCGCTCGTGCTCGATTACCAGCGCTACCGCCCCGAGAACGAGGTCGACGTCGAGCTGCGCTACACCAACATCCACCTCAAGAGCCTGCCCGGCAGCTCCGCCGCGGTAGAGGGCAGCGCCGATGCGCAAAGCCTGAGCCTGTGGTCCCGCCGGCGTGCGCCGACCGGCATGGCAATGCTCGAGCGGCCGCTCCGCTACGTGCTTGAGCTCGCCTACACCGGCTTCCTCGGCGATCTCGACGGCGTCCTGGGGTTCAACCACCTGACCTCGCTCGGCACCGGCCTCGAGCTCGATACGGGCGCCTACGGCATCGTCGTGACGCGCGCCCGGCTGATGGTCCGCTACCAGATCGGCGAGCGCGTCAGGGGCTGGTCGCTCGGCCTGGGGATCAATTTCTAGTAAATTCCCTCCATCTCCGACCCTACGAGAGAGGCGAGCATGTTCGACGTCCGGTTGTCCGACGAGCAACGGGAGTTCCAGCGGCTGGCGCGCGACTTCGCGCAGAAGGAGATCAAGCCGGTCGCCATGGCCCTCGACAAGGAGCCCGAGTGGGAGAAGCGCGTGCCGTGGGAGCTGCTGAAGAAAGGATCCCGGCTCGGTTTCCGCACCTTCGTGCTGTCGGAGGAGAACGGCGGCGCCGGCGCTTCCGACCAGCTCACCTCCTGCCTCGTGGCCGAGGAGCTCGCCGCGGGCGAGATCGGCACGGCCTACTACTTCATGCTGACGGCGCGGCGCGCGCGCGACTGGTTCGAGTTCCGCATGACGCCCGAGCAGAAAGCCTATTTCCTGCCGAAGTTCCTGAACGACGAGCTCTTCTTCACGACGGTGTGCATCCACGAGCCCGACACCGATCTCGGCTTCGACTACTTCACGGAGACGCCCGAGGACGTGAAGTTCAAGACGCGCGCCGTGGAGCAGCCCGACGGATCGTGGGTGATCAACGGCGCGAAAAACTTCCAGACCGTCGGCTATCTCTCCAAGCTCCTCGTCACCATGGCGCAGACGCCCGCCGGGCCGCGCGCGTTCCTCGTCGAGGGCGATTCCAAAGGCCTCGTGCGCCGCCCGCTGCACAAGATGGGCCGGCGCGTCGGCGACAACGCCGAGATATTCTTCGACGACGTGCGGGTGCCCAAGGGCTTCATCATGCCGCCGCCGCCCAAGGGCCGCACCGACCTCGGCACCCACATGACGATCGCCTCCCTCACGCTCGGCCTCGGGCGCGCCGCGCTCGAGGAGACGCTCAAGTACTGCCAGGAGCGCACCGCCGGCGGCAAGCTCATCATCAAGCATCAGGCGGTCGGCCTCACCCTCGCCGAGATGGCCATGAACCTGGAGGCGGCGCGGCGGCTGATCTGGACAGCGGCGTGGCTCAAGGACCATCCCGAGGCGATCGCGGAGGGCGGCGTCCCGGACCTGCCCTACGAGTACATGGCGATGGCGTTCACGGGAACGGCGGTGCAGCGGCTGACCGAGCAGGGCATCGAGCTCTTCGGCGGCATGGGCATCGTGCAGGGCATGCCGATCGAGAAGTACGTGCGCGACGCGGTCATCCAGAAGCACATCTCCTTCCCCTTCCCCACGCGCTTCAAGATCGCGGAGTACCTGGCAGGGTACAAGCGCAAGGTGCCGCCGTTTATCGGCGCCAATTGACGCCGGAACATGAAATTCATCCAGATGCGGACGGCGGGCGGCCCGGAAGTGCTCGAGGTCGCGGAGAGGCCGCTGCCGGAGCCCGCCGCGGGGGAAGTGCGCGTGCGCGCGCATGCCATCGGCGTGAGCAGCGCGGACATGCTGGTGAGGAAGGGCGTCTACAACTGGATGCCGCCGCTGCCCGCGATACCCGGCAACGAGATGGCGGGCGTCGTGGA
>DATBKZ010000005.1:0-15093 GCA_036555615.1 Burkholderiales bacterium
CTGCTCCACGCGCTTGCGCGCGAGCTCGAGCCGCGCGCTGACCTCATTGATCCGGGCCGTGGCCTGCTGAATGGCGCCGCGCGTCTCGGCGACCTTGCCCCGCGCGCCGGCGAGCGACTCCTCCAGCTCCTTCTGGGACGCCGTGGCATTGGCGAGCTGCGCTTCGAGTTGGTTGACCGAGAGCTGGTAGGGCTCGGGGTCGATCTTGAACAGAACCTCGCCCTTCTTCACCAGGCGGTTGCCTTCCTCGACCGGCACTTCGATCACGCGGCCCCGGACCTGGGACACGATTGGCACCGTGTACTTGAACACCCGCACGTCCGCCGAGGACGGCGCGAAGATGTTGAGCAGCAGAATCAGTATTGCAAGCCCGACGATCGGGATGATGGCGACGGTGACCTGGGTCTTCGTGTTCCACGGCAGCCACTTCAGCTTGATGAAGATCAGCCAGACGAAGAACGAGTAGATACCGAGAAGTAGCGCTTCCATTACGCGCTTCCTTCCCTGGAAGCGGCCGCGCGCGCGTGCAGGGCGTCAAGCTCAGCGCGCAGCGTCCTCAATTGCGGCGGCAGGATGCCTTTCGCTGCCATGGCATCAAGCTCTTCCCGCAGGTGAACGATCTCCTCACGCGGCAGCTGCCCGGAGCGCGCCCGCTCGCCCAGCTCCTCGAAATATTCCTCGTGCTTCTCGACGCCGTAGGCCGCCTTGAACAGCACCGGCCGCGTGTAGGCCCACAGCCACGCGATCGGCCACAGCATCCCCCCGAAAACCAGGGAAAGCAGGCACAGCACCTTGATGGAGTCCTTCTGCGGGTGATGTCGCTTCTCGGCGATCTTCTCCGGCAGGATGTGCACCAGCCAGAACAGCACGATCGCCGCGACCGGCACGATGATCAGCACGATGATCGCGAGCACATCGGCCGCCGTGTCGAGCGCTTCGCCCGAGAGAAACGCCGCGCGCGCGCCGGAGGCCGCCGAAAGCCCGGCGATCACCACGGCGCCCCGGCCGAGAGCCGACTTCATTCGATTCATCTGGTCATCCACTCTTTCCCGCCCAGCCATCTACCACGAACAACGCGCGCGAGGCGTGCACTGTCGGGCACCGCCCGTCCCGCAGCGGTGCCTTGCCGGTGAACACGCCCCAACAATATTATTATGGCGGTTCCGTCCGCCAGTTGGCTGGATCGGCCCCCATCCGCTCGCCGAGGTCGGCCAGGTCGTTCATGACCTCCGCCACGAACGTGCCCGGCTTGGGCGGCACCCACTCGTCGGGCACTGCCATGACGCGCACCTCGAATTCCACGTTGCGCTTGAGCCTCTCGATCTCCGCCAGCGCGAAAAGATGGCGCATGGAATTCATGGTGGAGGTCTGGGTGGCCATGATCGTCGCGCGGCCCATGATGTCGGGCCAGCGCTCAGGCGTCACCTGCGGCGGAAACCGGAACTGATTGTTGAAGATGACCCAATAGCGTATGCGCGGCAGCGGCACGCGGGGATGCCGCTCCGCCCACCGCGCCGGAAAGCTCTCCTCTTCGCGCGTCCGCCCGGCGTAAAGTATATTGCCGGTTATCGCACCATCGACGAAAAGATAGTCGCCGATTCCCCGCGCAGGGAAGACCGCGGGTATGCCGGCGCTCGCCAGCAGAATCGCGCGCACGTGGTCCTCATCGTTGCTCGCGAGCGCCATTCGGGCCTCGGCGACGATGTCCCATACGCGCAGGTCTCCCAGGTCGATGTTCGTGGTGTTGACGAGAAGGGTGCGATTGTTCGACGCTTCCGCGGCGATGCGCTCGATCATGGAGCGGTCCAGCGCTGTGCGCAGCTCGCGCTCGAGCCCGGGCAGGGTGTAGAAAGAGGGATTATTGGGCAGGAAGAACAGCAATCCGCGCGAAACCGCTACGTCGCTCTGGGGATTGCGGTACAGGTGCACGATGCGGTCGATCGATTGATCGTCGCCGAGAAACGCGAACGGAGCGATCAGCGCGCCGGTACTTACACCGGTGACCACGTCGAACTGCGGGCGCGCCAGCTCGCCCCTGACGCGCCCCCATCCCTTGAGCACGCCGGCGCCGAACGCGCCCCAGTCCCCGCCGCCCGAGATGACCAGCACATCGATCGCGGGCCGCGGCGTTCCCTTGGGCGCCGTGGCGGCGGCCTTGATCTTGGACTCGACGCGCGCAATGAACGTCTCATGCAACCCGCGCAGTTCGGTCGCTCGCCTGAGGTCATCCGCGCGCCGGGCGGCCACGAGGTCCTGCACGGTCCGGTCAGCTCGCTCAACGGAAGCACACCCGTAGAACAATATTCCGGACGCCGCGATTGCCGCCAGCGCCGATGTGCGGGCGAAGGATTTTCTCATCGGATACCTTATGCGTTTCGTCTCAAAGCGGGATTCAAAGTGGTCACGGGCGCATTGTCCCGAACGCCAATGACGACGGCTTGATCTGAATCAATTGCCGGCATGGTGCGCCCGCGGAAGGGCGTTCCACCGCATCCGCAAGGGATGTCCGCGGCTCCGGTCATTTCCTGTCCGCAATCTCGGGGCGAGGCGCAAGCTCCTCGGCCACGTCCACCCAGCCGCCACCGAGAGCCTTGTAGAGATTGATCAGGGCGACGTAAAGCTGCCCCTGCGTCTGGGTAAGCTGGAGCTGGGCCTGGAACAGGCTGCGCTCGGAGTCGAGCACCTCGATGTAGCTGGTATAGCCGTCGTCGTAGCGCAGCCGCGCCAGATACGCGTAGCGGGCGAGCGCCTCGACCTGCCGCGTCTGCGCGGCTGCCTGCTCGCGCGTCTTGGCCTGGTCCACGAGGGAATTCTCCACTTCGCTGAAGGCAGTCTGGATCGTTTTTTGATATGAAAATAGCGACTGCTTCTGCTGCGCTTCGGACACCTGCAACTGCCCCGTGAGCGTCCCGCCGGTGAAGATCGGCTGATTGATCGAGCCCGCAAAGGTCCACGTGCGGGCGTCGCTGGTGAACAGGTTCGAGAGATCCGCGCTCGCCACGCCCAGCAACCCGGTCAGCGAGATCGTCGGAAAGAACGCGGCCTTCGCCACGCCGATGCGGGCGTTGGCGGCGACGAGCTGCTGCTCCGCCTGGCGGATGTCCGGGCGGCGCTCGAGCAGCGCGGACGGCAGGCCGGAGGGAACCGCGGGAAGCAGGAGCTTGGCGAGCGTGCCGCCGCGCGCAATGGGGCCGGGGTTGCGCCCGAGCAGCACGGACAGGTTGCTTTCCTGCTGCGCGATCTGCTTCTCGAGGGCGGGTATCGTCGCCAGCGCCAATTCGTATTCCGATCTCAGCTGCTGCAGCTCGATCTCGGAGATCGTCCCGCCCTTGAAGCGCAAATCGAAGATGCGAAGCGACTCGGCACGGGTGCGCACGGTATCGCGGGAGATCTCGAGCTGGCGGTCGAGATTGAGAAGGTTGACGTAGGAGGTCGCCACCGCCGATACGAGCGTGAGGATGACGGTACGCCGGTTCTCCTCCACCGCCAGCAGGTCTGCGCGCGCCGCCTCTGTCCCGCGCCGCAGCCGGCCCCAAAGGTCGAGCTCGAAGGCGACGCCGAGGTCCACCGAGTAGAAACTATTCGTGTCCGACGTGCCCGGGAAGAGCTTCAGCAGCGGATTCGATTCGCGGGATTGCTGCTGGCGACCGCCCTCTGCCTGCAGGCCGACCTGGGGAAACTGCTGGCCGCGCTGCACGCCGTAGCGCCCGTAGAATTCCTCGACCCGCGCGGCAGCAATCAGGACGTCCTTGTTCTCCGCGAGTGCAATGCCGATCAGCCGCTCGAGCTCCGTGTCGCCGAACTGCGTCCACCAGGCGGTATTGGCGGTGTCGCGTGCCTGCGCGTCCTCGTAGCGGTATTGCGGCGGCGCGTCGATCTTGGGGCGCTCGTAGTCCGGCCCGACTGCGCATCCGGCAAGCGTCACGCACGCCACAATCAGCAGCCGACGCATGTCAGGGGTCCTTGCGTGGAGCGTGCGCGCCCGCCGGGACCGCGCCACCGGCGGCCGGTGCGGGCCTCTTCCCGCCGAAGCGCTCGCTCAAGCCCTCGATCAGGTAGTAGAACATCGGGATGAAAAACACCGCGATCACGGTTGCGCCGAGCATGCCGCCGATGACGCCGGTGCCGATGGAATGCTTGCTGTTGGCCGCCACGCCGAGCGAAACCGCCAGCGGCACGCAGCCGAGAATGAACGCGAGCGAGGTCATCACGATCGGCCGCAGCCGGTCGCGTGCCGCGTTCATGGCCGACTCGAGGACGGACTGCCCGCCCTCGCGGTTCATCACCGCGTACTCGAAGATCAGGATCGCGTTCTTGGCGGCGAGCGCGACCAGCATCGTGAGCCCGATCTGGAAATAGACGTCGTTGTTGAGACCGCGCAGCAGGATCGCCAGCAGCGCGCCGAAGAGCGCGAACGGGACCGCTGTCAGGACACCGAGCGGCAGCGACCACTTCTCGTACTGCGCGGCGAGAATCAGGAACACCATGATGAGGCCGAACACGAACACGAGGGTAGACGCGCCCCCGGCCTTCTTTTCCTCGAACGTCTGGCCGCTCCAGGCGATCCCGAAGTCCGACGGCAGAGTCGCGGCCACCGCCTCGATCGCCGCGATCGCCTGGCCCGTGCTGAAGCCGGGCGCCGGGCCGGCGGTGATCTTGACCGCGGGGAAGTTGTTGAAGCGCGTCACCAGGTCGGGCCCGGTGACGTAGCGTGTCGTTACGACCGAGTTGAGCGGCACCATGCTGCCGGTCTTGCTGCGGACGTAGAGCTGCGTCAGGTCCTCCGGACGCAACCGATACTCGGGCTCGGCCTGCAGGATGACCTGGAACAGGCGGCTGAACTTGGTGAACTGGGAGACGTAGAGCGAGCCGAAATGGGTCTGCATCGTGGTGTACACGTCCGCCACGGGAACGCCCAGCGTCTCCGCCTTCTCGCGGTCCACGTCCGCGAGCAGCTGGCGCGCGGAGGCGTTGTAGGTGGACGTGACCTGAGCGAGCTCGTGCCGTCCCCGGAGCTTCGCGACGTAATCCTGCACCGCCTGCGCGATTTGAGCCGAACCGGCGTCTCCCTTGCTCTGCAGGTACAGCTCCAGACCGCCGGTCGTGCCGAGGCCGGGGATGGAAGGGGGGTTGATCGGCACGACGATGCCTTCGCGCACCCTGGAGAGTTTCTGGTAGGCATCAACGATGACTGCGCGCGCATTCTGGGTCCGGATGTTCTCGGAGGTGTAGCGCTCCGGAAAATCCTTGAGGCCGACGAAGAACACGGACGCGTTGCTCTTGGTCTGGCCGTCGAGCAGGCTGTAGCCGTCGATGACCACCACCGCCTCGGCCGCCGGGCTCTTCACGAAATGCTCGGACACATGGCGGCTCACCTGGCCGGTGCGGTCGAGCCCCGCCGCATCCGGCATGATCACCGCGCCCAGAATGTAGCCCTGGTCCTCCGGCGGAAGAAACGAGGTGGGGATGTGTTTCATGAGCCAATAGACGCCGCCAAGCATGGCGGCGAAGAGCACGAGCGCCACGCCCGAGCGCCGGATCACCAGGCCGACCGATCGCACGTAACCCTCGGTCATGCGCGTGAATCTCGCCTCGAACCACCTGAAGAAGCCGCGCTTCTCGCCGTGGCCGGGCTTCAGCAGCAGCGCGGCAAGCGCGGGCGACAGGGTCAGCGCCACGATGCCGGAGATCACGACGGATATCGCGATGGTGATGGCAAACTGCTTGTAGAGCTGCCCCGTGATGCCGGGCACGAACGCGACCGGGATGAACACGGCACACAGCACGAGCACGATCGCGACGAGCGCCCCGCCCACCTCGTCCATCGCCTTCTTCGCCGCGTCCTTGGGCGAAAGGCCGAGCTTCGCCATGTTGTGCTCGACCGCCTCGATCACCACGATCGCGTCGTCCACCACGATGCCGATCGCGAGCACCATGCCGAAGAGGGTCAGCATGTTGATCGAGAAGCCGAGCGCTGTCATGCCGATCGCCGCGCCGACGATTGAGACCGGCACCGCGAGGATCGGGATCAGCGTCGCGCGCAAGCTCTGCAGGAAGAGGAACACCACCAGCACGACCAGCACCAGCGCCTCGAAAAAGGTATGCACCACGGTCTCGATCGAGGCGCGCGTGAACGCGGTGGTGTCCATCGCGATCTTGTACTCGATGCCCTGCGCGAAGGACTTCTTCATCTCCACCAGCGTCTCGCGCACCGCCTTGGAGACTTCGAGAGCGTTGGCGCCCGGCTGCTGGTAGACCGCGAGGGTAGTCGCGGGCTTGCCCTGGAAATAGCTGCGGATCGAATAGTCCTTCTGGCCGAGCTCGGCGCGGCCTACATCCTTCAGCCGCACGATCGCGGCGCCGCTGCTCGCGGCGCGGATGATGATGTCCTCGAACTCGTGTGGCTCGGTGAGGCGGCCGCGAGTCGTGACGGCAAAGGACTGCTGGACGTCCCGCCCGGTCGGCGACTGGCCGATGCCGCCGACGGCGAACTGCTGGTTCTGGTTGGTGACCGCCTGCTGCACGTCGGCCGCGGTGATGCCGAGCGCCGCCATGCGGTCGGGCTTGAGCCAGATGCGCATTGCGTAATCGGGGTTGCCGAAGATCGATGCCTGCCCCGCGCCGGGGATGCGCTTGATCGCGTCGAGGACGTAGATGCTCGCGTAGTTGGCGACGTAGGTCGGATCGTAGCGGTCGTCGGGCGAGTAGATCGAGATGATCATCATGAACGCCGAGGACTTCTTCTGCACCGATACGCCCTGCTCCTGCACCGATTGCGGCAGCTGCGGCAGCGCGAGGTTTACGCGGTTCTGCACGTCCACCTGCGCGAGCGAGGGATCGGTGCCGATCTCGAAGAACGCCGTCAGAGTCATGAGGCCCGTCGAGGAGCTTGTCGACGACATGTAGATCAGGCTGTCGGCGCCGTTCACCTGCTGCTCGATCGGCGCGGCGACGTTCTGCGCGACCACTTCCGCCGAGGCGCCGGGGTAGGTTGCGGAAACCGAGATCTGGACCGGCGTGATTTCGGGGTACTGGGCGACCGGCAGGTTGAACATCGCCACCGCACCCGCGAGCGTGATCACGATCGAGATGACCGACGCGAAGATCGGCCGGTCGATGCAGAAATGCGAGATGTTCATGCTCGCTAACGGGCGGTGCCCGTCTTGCCGCCCTTCTCGGAAATCGCTCGCTCGCCTGCGGTTGGTCCCACGGTGGTTCGCGCCGCCCGCGCCGCTTCCTTCTTCGGCGCGCTGTACGCCGACACTTTGAGCGCCGCGCCCGGCGAGACGCGAATCCCCCCGTCGACCACGACCTGCTCGCCCGCATTGAGCCCCACCTCGATGACCCAGTCATCGCCGATCCACTGTCCGGTGCCGACGGCGCGCTGCTCCGCCTTGCCGTCCTTGCCCACGACCCAGACAAAATGGGACTTGGCGCCCTGCTGGACCGCGCGTTGCGGCACCAGGATCGCGTTGGGGCGCGTGGCGCCGAGCAGGTGCACGCGCACGAACTGCCCGGGTTTCAGCGTGCCCTTGGGGTTTGCAAACGTCGCGCGCACCAGGAAAGTGCCGGTTTCCTTGGAGAACGAAGGGTCGGCGAAGCTGATCCGACCCCGGTTGGGGAACACGCTACCGTCGGCCAGAAGCACCTCGACGTCGAACTCGCCATTGGCCGGCACCTTGACCTGCCCCTTGCTGACCGCTTCGCGCAGCCGCAGGTGCTGGTTCTCCGAGACCGAAAAGTTGACCCACATCGGGTCGAGCTGGGCGACGTAGGTGAGCAGATTGTTGGACGCGTTGATATAGGCGCCTTCCTGGATCTTGGCGAAGCTGGAAAGGCCGGTAAGCGGCGTCGCGATGGTCGCGTAGGATAGATTGAGCTCGGCCTGCCGCACGCTGCCCTGTGCCGTCAGCACGGCGGCCCGTGCCGTCCGTTCGTTTCCGATCGCGTCGTCGAGGTCCTTCTTGGATACGGCGTTCTGCTCGGCGAGCGGCTTCACCCTCGCGAGATTCGCCACCGCGACCTCGAGCCGCGCCTGCTGCTGTGCCAATTCGCCCCGCGCCTGCTGCAGCGCGGCTTCGAACGGCCTGCGATCCATCACGAAGAGCGTCTGGCCGGCCTTGACGAGAGCGCCTTCGGTGTAGACGCGTTTCTCCAGGAATCCCTCCACCCGCGCGCGAATCTCGACCTCGCGCGAGCTCTGGGTCTGGCCGACGAACTCGTAGACGACCGGCGCGTCCCGCGGCTCGATGGTCATGACGGTCACGTCCACCGCCTGCGGCGGCGGCAGCGGTGCCTCCTTCGAGCAGCCTGCGACCAATACCGCGGCCATGAGCCAGAGCACGGTGCGCCATGCAAATGGATGGCGAGTTCCAGCGGGACCGGGCATCGGATCTCCTGGTAGCAATCGTCGGGGGCGGATGGCTATTATGCCGCAACGCACTATTGGTGGAGGATTCTCGATGGCACTCGCCCCCGCGCTAAGAACGAGCCGCGCCCGACAGCGCGCGCTTTCACGGCAATTGTCGCCCTTCGAGCTGAAGGACAAGCTGATCCAGCTTGCGGGCGCAGCGACCCGGCAAAGAACCGCGACGATGCTGAACGCAGGCCGCGGCAATCCGAACTGGATCGCGACCGAGCCGCGGGATGCATTCTTCCTGCTTGGCAGATTCGCGCTCGCCGAATGCAGGCGCGCCCGCGATGAGGGCATCCTCGCCGGCCTGGCGCTCAAGGTAGGGATCGGCCAGCGTTTCGAATCGTTCCTCGATGCGAGCCGCGGTGAGCCCGGCTCGGATTTCCTGTGCGGCGTTCTTGATTACGGCGTCCGCAGAAAGAGCTTCGACAAGAACGCCTGGATCCACGAGCTGGCCGATGCAGTCATCGGTGATAACTACCCGGCGCCCGGCCGCATGCTGGCGCACATCGAGCAGGTGGTGCACGACTATCTGGCAAATGAGATGTGCGATGGCCGGCCGCCCCGCGGCAAGTACGATCTCTTTGCGACCGAAGGCGCCACCGCGGCGATGTGCTACGTCTTCGACACGCTGCTGCAGAACGGGCTGCTCAGGAAAGGCGACACCATCGCGATGATGCTGCCGATCTTCACGCCCTATCTCGAAATTGCGCGCCTCGAGCGGTTCGCCTTCAGGATCGTGAATATCAACGCATCCGGCATGAGCCCGGACGGGATCCACACCTGGCATTACCCGGACACGGAGCTCGACAAGCTCGCCAATCGCAGGATCAAGCTCGCGGTGTGCGTCAATCCCAGCAACCCGCCGTCAGTCGCGCTCGCCGCGCACGAAGTGAGGCGCATCACCGGCATCGTCAAGGCCCGGAATCCCGACCTGATCTTCATCACCGACGACGTGTACGCCACGTTCGTGCCGCATTTCCGGTCGCTGATGGCGGAAATCCCGCAGAACGTGATCGGCGTCTATTCGTTCTCCAAGAACTTCGGCGCCACGGGGTGGCGGCTCGGTGTGGTCGCGATCCATGAGGACAACGTCCTCGATCGGATGATCGGGAAGCTGCCGACGGCCTGGAAGAAGCGCCTGAACCGGCGCTACGGCTCGCTCACGCTCGAGCCAGGAAAAATCAAGTTCATCGACCGCATGGTTGCCGACAGCCGCGACGTGGCGCTCAATCACACCGCCGGGCTGTCAACGCCCCAGCAGGTGCAGATGTGCTTCTTCGCGCTGAGCCACCTGCTCGACGAAACGGGCGCCTACAAGCGCCTCACCGTGGAGATCCTCCGCAAGCGCCGCGACCTTTTGTTCAAGGGCCTGGGCGTCCCGGTGCCGCCCGAGGACCCCCTGCGCGCCTGGTACTACGTGGACCTCGATTTCATGGTGTGGGCAACGCGCGAGTACGGCAGAGACTTCGTGGAATACATGGTCAAGCACTACGAGCCGGTGGACCTGCTGTTCCGGGTTGCGGAAGAATCATCGGTCGTGCTGCTCGACGGCGGTGGCTTCGGCGGCCCGCCGTGGTCGATCCGCGTCTCGCTCGCCAATCTCGACGACGAAGACTACGCGAAGATCGGCGGCCACATCCGCAAGGCGTCAGAGGAATATGTCGCCGCCTGGAAAGCCAGCGGACGGCGCGGCTGAGTAATCAATGCGCGCGCGGCGCTACCAGCTGCGCAGCCCGCCGCCGTCCACGCACAGCACCTGGCCGGTGATGTAGGCGCCCAGCGGCGCGGCGAGGCAGTAGATCGCGTGGGCCACCTCGTCCGCCGTGCCGAGGCGGTGCATCGGAATATTGGCGTTGCGCGGGGCGAGAAACTCCTCCATGGTCTTGTCCGCCGCCCAGCGCAGCCGGCTCTTCTCGGTCTGCGACGTGACGATGCTCTCCAGCGCGACGACGTTCACCCGGATGTTGTGCTCGGCCACCTCCAGCGACAGCGCCTTGCTCAGGTTCATGGCCGCAGCGGCGGCAACTGAGGAGCTCACCACCCGCGGCGGAGGCTGCTTGCCCTTCATCGACACCACGTTGATGATGGCGCCGCCCTTCTGCTTCTTCATCCACGGCAGCACCGCCTTCATGGTGAAGCCGAGCGCCAGCACCTTCTGGCGGAAGGCGTTGAGGAACTCTTCATCGCCCATCTCCTCGTAGCGTCCCGGTGGCAGCGTCCTGCCGTCGATCGGGTCCACGGCATAGACCTGCTGTCGCGAGCCCGCCGCCTGCCGCTGCTCCGAGCCGCCGGCGTTATTGACGAGGATATCGACGCGGCCGTAGCGGTCGGCCACCTGCCTCACGAAATCCATCATCGCGGCGGCGTCGAGGATATCGGCGGCGCGGCCGAACACCTTAACGCCGTGCCGGTCTCTGATCTGCTTCGCCGTTTCGTCCAGCGCCTCCTGGCTGCGCGAGCACAGCGCGAGGTTCGCCCCGTGCGCCGCAAACATCTCTGCCGTGGCGCGACCGATGCCGCGTGTGCCGCCGGTGATGATCGCCACCTGCCCGTCCAACGTGCCCATGGGTTGCCGTCTCCGATCTGTCCGAAATGAAACGAAGGAGGCGAAAAGCGAATCGCCAATGCATGCTAGCATCCGGCTCCCGCGGCGTCACCGCGATCCGCACAGGAGACTGCGTCATGGCCACGAGCAAAAGCACCGCCGGGACATTCGCGCTCGGCTTCCTCGACATACCCCAGCCGCCGCCGCCGCCGCGCGTGGCGGGCTGGACCATCATGACGGATCAATCGATGCCGCTCGCGCTGCAGCCCTCGTTTCTCGAATCCGTCACGGGCATCCTCGACCGCGTCAAGTACGCCGACCACGTCGGGCTGGTTGGCCGCTTGCCGGCCGGCTTCATCCAAGCCAAGAACGACATCTATCGGCAGCACGGCCTGCGCACCTTCCCCGGCGGCGTGCCGTTCGAGATCGCCCACCTCCAGGGCAAGGTAAAAGAGTATTTCGAGGCGCTGCCCCGGCTCGGCTTCTCCGGCGTCGAGATCAGCACCGATTGCATCGCCGACCTCGCGCGCGCGGAGCGTGACCGCCTGATCGCCTCGGCGCGCGCCGCCGGCCTCGACGAGGTCTACACCGAGCTCGGCAACAAGATCGGCGACCTCGACCTCGACGTGGAGGCGGCAGCGACCTGCATTCGCGCCGACATCGCCGCGGGCGCGGCGAAGGTGGCGGTCGAGAACGAGTCGCTGTGCCACTGCCTGCGCACCAACCGCATGGACGCAGTAAAGGGCATCGTCGCCGAAGTCGGCATCAAGCCGATCGCCTTCGAGGTGGGCCCGGGCGGCTGGCCGGAGCTGCCGGTGTGGCTATTGAAGGAGTTCGGCCCCGGCATCAACGTCGAGAACCTGCCCGCCGACCGCGTCATCGCGTTCGAAGGCATGCGGCGCGGGCTGCACCGCGCGATCGGCTACACCTTCTTCGCCGGCGCCGGCAAGGCCTGACGCTCCGGGGCGGCCGCTAGCGCTTGGCCATGCCGAGGTCGCGCAGCAGGCCCGTCAGTTCCTCGTGCTGTGCCTTGAGGAAGCCGGCCATGCCGGCGCTGTCCCGGTACCTGCTCACCCAAAACCGCCGCTCGAGGTCCTGCTTGAACTCGTCGACCTCGACCAGCTTCGCAAACACGCCTTCCCAGTAGGCAACCTGCGCGGGCGACAGGCCTTTCGGGCCGACGATGCCGCGCCAGTTGGAGAACTCCACCTTGACGCCCTGCTCGGTCAACGTCGGCACCGTTGCCAGCATTCCGTGCAGGCGCCTGGGCGAGGCGATCCCGAGTATGCGCACCTTGCCGGCTTTCAGCTGCGCCACCGGCGCCGCGGTCGTGGACATCATCACGTCGACATGACCGCCGAGCAGCGCGCTCACCGAATCCCCGCCCGACTTGAACACCACGGTCTTCACCCGCTTTGGATCGATGCCCGCGCCCTTCGCCGCAAGCAGGATAGCAAGCCCGCCGCCGCCGGTGATCGAGGGAATGCCGACGCTCACCGCTGAAGGATCCTTCCTGATCCGTTCCATCAGGTCGCTTGCGCTCTTGATCGGGGAGCCCGGGATCACCGTCGCGACGATGTAATCGTCGAACAGGGTCGATACCGGCGTCAGGTCCGCATGGCTGATCGGACTGATCCCCGTGATGTAGTTGGTGAGGAGCGGCACCGTCAGCAGCATGAGGTGGTGCGCGTTCCCCGCTTGCTGGTTGAGATAGGTGTAGCCGATCGAGCTGCCGGCGCCCGGCTTGTTGACCACCGCAGTGGGCACCGCCACCAGCTTGTTGTCCTGGATCAGCTTCTGCACGAAGCGCGCGGAGCGGTCCTGCCCGCCCCCCGGGCTGGTGCCGACGATGATCTCCACGGCGTGGTCGGGTTGCCAAGACTGCGCGAGCGTATTGCCGGCCCACGCCACCGCCAGGATCGCCGGCGCGATCACCCAAGCGGCCATCCGGCTGCGACATCCAACACCGCAAATTGTGCTCATGTGTTGCCTCCCTCCGGTTCTTATCGGTTGATTCCGGTCGCAATCCAGTATAACGGATGCCAGGAACCGTCCAGGACGCGGGACAGGAACATCGGTGGATTGATAACCGACCTTCAGCCCGCCAGGTCCGGTAGTTGGATGCCCGCGCCCTGGGCCAGCGCCTTCTCATAGGCGCGGGCCGCCAGCGCCACGTCCTCGATGGCGACGCCCAGCGACTTGTAGAGCGTGATATCCCGCGGAGAACTACGCGCCTTCACCTGGCCCGACACGACATCGGACAAAGGGTGCACTCGCTCCCAGGTGAGCGCGCCCTCCTGCACCGGCACCACCAGGTCGGTCGCCTCGTAGCGCGCCTGCTCCGGGTCGTCCACCGCGATGCAGGCGGCAGCTTTCACCACCGCGGTGTCGAGCTCGCGCCGGTGCTCGTAGTTGGCGCCTATCGCGTTCACATGCGCCCCCATGGCGAGCCACCGCCCCTGCACCACCGGCTGCTCGGAGGTGGTCGCGGTCACTATGATCTCGCTCTCGCGGACGGCGGCCTCGGGAGAGTCCACGGGCCGCGCCCTGAGTCCGTGCGCTGCGGCGATCTCGCGGCAGAAGTGCTCGCGGTTCTCCTTCGTCGGGCTGTACACCTTCGCCTCCGCGATGCGGCGGACGCGGCAGATCGCCTCGACCTGGGTCCTGGCCTGGCGCCCGGAGCCGAGCACGGCGAGCGTCGTCGCGTCCTTTTTCGCCATGAACTTCGTCGCCACGCCACTCGCAGCGCCGGTTCGCAACGCGCCCAGGCCGAACACCTGCACGACCGCTAACAGCTCTCCGGAATCCTCGCGATAGAGACAGAACATGCGGCCGGCGTTGCGCCCGAACACCGTCGTGCTCGAAACCTTGACGCCATAGAGGCCGCGGTACGAAAGGATGCCGGCGGTGATGCGCAGCACGCCGCCCTTCAGGGGCGCGCGCACCCGCGGCACGTTCACCACGCCGCCGCGTCCCTGCTCGCGGAAAACTTCTTCCACCGCGGCAAGCGCGTCGTCCATCGTGAGCAGGCTGGCGACGCAGGGTTCGTCGATGAACAGCGCCAAGGATTACTCCGCCCCCGGGCTCGTTCTGCAATTCATTGCGTCTAGGGGCTTACCTTCGCGGAGCATCTGACCGTCATACACGAGAGAATAGCCCCGCCGAGGCAGGGCTGCGAGGCTGCCCTACTTCTCCCCTTTCAGTCGTCGCGAGCCTTCCAGGAGCGGATGCCATCCGAATACCAGGGTGATCATGAAGCTATCCATGCGAAGGTCCGTGGGAGCCGTGTCGTTGACCGTCGACTTGTAGCCAAACGTGAGGTTCACGTTCTCGTTGATCTGGTATCCGAACGTGAGTCCGAAGCCGAAATTGTCGAGCTTCTTCCCCTCGACACCGTTGATGCTCGATTTGCCACCGCTGTAGTAGGCGGCGTCGATCGACCCCCAGAAGGTCTCGGTGAAGTCCCGAGTCAAATGCGCATCCAGCTGGAACATCGGGTCGGTCTTCAACGTCTGGCCGACGTAATTGTCGTTCGTTCCGAAGAGCCACACGGCGGGCAGGAATTCCAGGGTCGTGCGCCGCCCCGGCACCCACGGGCCGAGTTGCGCGATGATGGGCGCGCCCAGGCGCCCGTACCAGCGGTTCTGCCCGAGATTCAGGGGTTGGCTGCTGTCGTACTCGCCGATCGGCAACGCCAGGTCGGCGAGCAGGTCGACCGAGAACCCGGGCTCATAGCGCAGGGCGTCGGGGATATTCTTCTGCGCCTTCGGGCCGATGACATTGATGTTGAACTCGATCATCGGGTCGCCGAACCCGTTGGTCGACTGGTTGAACGTTCGGCCGGCCGCCGTGATCTCGCCCGAGATTCTTCCCATGGGCAGGAGGACCGCAGCCATGGCTGCGCGATCGAACATCGAGAACGTGTGCGCATAGCCTGCGATGGCGATTGTCGCCTCGACATTTGCCCCTGGCGTCACCCTATGGGCGGGGTCGAACGGGTTCGTATTGCCGCTCACGGAGTTGTAGATGACCGGCACCCCATTCGCATCCGACAGGCTCTTCCAATAGAAGCGCGCCGGGACCTGGGCCAGAGCCTGCGGCGGGCAGAGCGCATCCATGCCGAGGACCGCCG
>DATBKZ010000006.1:0-112094 GCA_036555615.1 Burkholderiales bacterium
GTGATGAAGGGAATGAGGGCTTTCCTCCCCTGCCGCTTCAGCGCCTCGAACTTGGCCGTGATCCGCGACATGCTAGATCTTGATGCCCGAGCGCTCGGCAACCGTATGCATGTCCTTGTCGCCGCGGCCGGACAGGTTGACGAGCAGAATCTGGTCCGTCCTCATGCGCGGGGCGATCTTCGTTGCGTAGGCGAGCGCGTGCGCGGACTCCAGCGCCGGAATGATGCCCTCCAGCCGGCACAGATCGTGAAACGCCTGCAAAGCTTCCTCGTCCGTGATCGCCACGTATTCTGCACGCCCGGTTTCCTTGAGCCAGGCGTGCTCGGGCCCGACCCCCGGATAATCGAGGCCGGCGGAAATGGAATGGGTTTCGATGATCTGCCCGTTCTCATCCTGCAGCAGATAGGTGCGGTTGCCGTGCAGCACCCCGGGCCGCCCCGCGCACAGGGTCGCGGCGTGCTTGCCGCTCTCCAGCCCGTGACCGGCCGCCTCGACGCCGATCAGCCGCACGCCCTCGTCGGGAATGAACGGATGGAAGATGCCGATGGCGTTGGACCCCCCTCCCACGCAGGCCACCACAGCGTCGGGCAGCCGCCCCGCGAGTTCCTGGATCTGGTCGCGCGCCTCGCGTCCGATCACGCACTGGAAGTCTCTCACCATCATCGGATAGGGATGGGGGCCGGCTACCGTGCCGATGATGTAGAAGGTGCGCTCGACGTTCGTCACCCAGTCGCGCATCGCCTCGTTCAGTGCGTCCTTCAGCGTCTTCGAGCCGCTTTCGACGGGAACCACCGTCGCGCCAAGGAGCTTCATGCGATAGACGTTCTGCACCTGGCGCCTGACGTCCTCGGTGCCCATGTAGACCACGCACTCCATGCCGTAGCGGGCGGCGATCGTGGCCGCCGCGACACCGTGCATGCCGGCCCCGGTCTCGGCGATGACCCGCGGCTTGCCCATGCGCCGCGCGAGCAGCGCCTGGCCGATCACGTTGTTGATCTTGTGCGCGCCGGTGTGGTTCAGGTCTTCGCGCTTGAGGTAGACCCGGGCGCCGCCGAAGCGCTCCGACCAGCGCCGCGCATGGTAGACCGGGCTCGGCCGCCCAACGTAGTGCTTCAGCTCGCCTGCGAACTCGGACTGGAATTCAGGATCGTTTCGGTAGCGCGCGTAGGCGCTCCTGAGCTCGTCGAGCGCCTGGATGAGCGTCTCGGAGACGAACACCCCGCCGTACGGCCCGAAATGGCCGCGCGCATCGGGGAGATCAACCATCCGCATCGCGCACCCCTTTGATGAACGCGGCAATCCTTGCCGCGTCCTTGACGCCCTTGGCGGATTCAACGCCGCTCGATACGTCCACTCCATCCGGCCGTGCGCGGCGCACGGCATCCTTGACGTTGGCAACGGTGAGTCCGCCCGAAAGGATCACCGGCAGCGGCACACCGCGTGGTATCAGGCCCCAGTCGAAGGGCACACCGCTGCCCCCGTGCAGGCCCTCGACATAGGCATCGAGCAGCAACGCCTTGGCGTCATGATAATCCCGGGCGTATTGTAGCAAATCCACCCCCGCCCTCATGTGCACCGCCTTGACGTAGGGCCGCCCGAAGCGGCGGCAGAACTCGGGGCGCTCGGCGCCGCTGAACTGCAGCAGCTGGAGCGGCACTTCCGCTAGCGTCCTGCGCACTTCCTCTTCTTCCGGATCCACGAATACGCCGACCGTTGTGACGGGCGAGGGCAGCGCGCCGACGATCTGCCGCGCCTGCGCCCGCGTGACGCAACGGGGGCTCGGCGCATAGAACACGAGTCCGATGGCAGACGCGCCGGCGCGCGCCGCCGCGAGCCCGTCCTCGATGCGCGTGATGCCGCAAATCTTCACCGCAACTGCCATTTCCCTAGGTCCCGTTTCCGATGTGCATCAGGGTCCCCCGCGGCGCTTCGGGCAGTTCCCAGCGCGCCTCGTACTCGACTCTTGCCAGATACAGCCCGGCGGCCTCCGCCGTGGGCGCGGCGCGGGCGCGGTCGCGGCCAGCCAGAACCTCGCCCAGCCATTCCGGCGGATACTTGCCCTTGCCGACGTAGATCAGGCACCCCACGATGTTGCGCACCATGTGGTGCAGGAATGCATTCGCGCACACCTCGAACATCACGTGATCGCCACGGCGCTTGACCTCGAGGCGCGTGATGGTGCGCACCGGCGTGCGCGCCTGGCATTCGGCGCTGCGGAAGGCGCTGAAATCGTGCTCGCCGATGAGCAGCCGGGCCGCGCGCTGCATGCGTTCCGTCTCCAGCGGCAGATGGAACCATGCTGATCGCGCCGCGTCGAGCGCCGGTCGCACGGGATGGTTCAGCAGCACGTAGCGGTAGCAGCGGGAAACCGCCGAATAGCGCGCATGGAAGTCCGCCGCGACCGGGCGCGACCAGTGGACGGCGCAGGCGGGCGGCAGCAGCGCGTTCACGCCGCGGATCCAGGCGGATTCCGGGCGGCGCGCACGGGTGTCGAAGTGCACGACCTGGTCGAGCGCGTGCACGCCCGCGTCGGTGCGCCCGGCGCAGATCGTGTCCACTGGCTCCTCGGCGACTTCGGCCAGCGCCCGCTCCAGGGCATCCTGTACCGCGCAGCCCTGCGGCTGGGTCTGCCAGCCGCAGAACCGGCTGCCGTCGTATTCCACTCCCAGCGCGATTCTCATGCGTCCAAAAAAATAAAAACCGCGACAGCTCGCACTGCCGCGGTTCGATCAGCCGCCCGTCCTGCTATCCCAGGCTGTCCAGCAGTCTCTGCGCCTGCGCCTGCTGCTCGCCGTCGCCTTCCTTGATGACCTCCTGGAGGATCTCCTTGGCGCCGTCCCGATCGCCCATCTCCTGATACGCCTTGGCCAGATCGAACTTGGTCTGCACGTCGTACCAATGCCCGTTCTTCGCTCCGGACGACGGCATAGTGGTCGGTTCCGGTTCCTTGTCGAGCTTCAGATCGAGCCCCTCGATCTTGAAGTCCAGTCCGGCATCGGCGGCGGCGGCGGCCCCCGACACCACGGTGGGGGGTTCCTCGGCGGCCTTGGGCAGCTCGATCTGGAAATCGATGACGTTGCTGTCCCGCGCCGGCTCCCCCGCCTCGAGCGCGATATCGGTCTCGGCGCTGGCGCCTGCCGGCGGCACCTCCAGCGTGAAGTCCGGCATCGGCGCGGGGGAAGGCTCGACCATCTTCACCGTGTCGGACGCCAACGCACTCAGTATCGAGGTGTCCGTGACGACGGTTGCCGCTTCCACGGCTCCCGCGTCGAGCATGATGTCGGTGGAAACGCGGGGCAGGCCGCCCTCGCCGAGGTCGAGATCGATGTCCGATGTGGTGCCGACGGGCGGCCGGATCACCGTGGCCGTCGTCACATCCTTGCCGGCTTCATACAGCGCATTGGACGGATCGAGCGCAAAGCCCATTGCCGCCACCTTCATCCAGTTGGCGCCTGCGCCGCCAGTCTGCCGGTTGAGATCGGCGGCGATCCGCCCGAACGCATCCCTGTCCTGGCGCCCGGCGTAGACCTCGAGGAGCTTCAACTGCACGTCTTCGCGACCGGGCTTCCTGGCCAGCGCATCCTTCAGAATTTCTTCGGCCTGGCCATCGCGCCCGTACTGGATGTAGACCTCGGCCTCCTGCAACGGATCGACGTCGTCTGCGGCCGCGGTGGCCGCCGTTTCGGCTGTCGATTCTGCGGCGGTCTCTCCGGTCACGGCGGCTGCCCCCGCCGTCGCGGCAGCCGCCATGGAAAGCCTAGGTGCGATGGGCGGACTGTCGCTCCGGCCGCCCGTCGTGCGGCGCCGGCGCACCATCCAGAACGCGAGCCCGCCGAGCACGATGGCGCCACCCGCGCCAAGGTACAGCGGATTGCTCGCCGCTGCCATGATCTCATCCATCAGCTCGGGCTCCTGCTGCATGGGGGGCAGACGCGCCGGCTTGGCTTTCGGCTGGGCCGCGGGCTGAGGTTTCGGCGTGGGTGCCGCGGCAGGCGCTGGCGTCGGCGCGGGCGCCGGTACCGGCTTCGCGACCGCAACGGTTTCGGGTTGGGAGGGTGCGGGCTGAGGTGCGGGCTTCGCAACCGGCGCGGTCGCGCGCTGCGCCTGCTGCTGCGCCGCGGCCATTCCCGGGCTCTTCAGCTCCATGAGCTTCTTCATGTCCTGGATGGTCTTCTCGAGCTGCGTGATGCGCGAAGTGGCCTCGGCCAGCGCTTTCTCGCGGGCGACCGCCTCTTCTTCCAGTATGCGGATGCGCTCCGCGCTGCCGGGCGGCTTGCCCTTGGCCGCCGCGGCGCTGGACGGCTCACCCTTCGACAGCCTGACGACGTCCTTCGGCGCGGCTTCGGCCGCCTTCTCCTTCACCTTCGTCGCAATCTTGCCGCTCACCGTGGTGCTCTTTTCCGCCGGAACGGTGACGGCCGCCTCGGCGAGCCGCTGGCGATACGCGTTCCACTCCGCGACATGGGCCCGATACTCCTTCGTCGCCTCGGCACGCGAGATGGAATCGACCTCGTCGCGGTCCGGAATCTTCAGTATCTTGCCCGTGCGCACGAGATTGAGGTTGTTCTGGATGAATGCCTCGGAATTCGTGCGAAAGAGCGCGACCAGCATCTGTTCCAGCGACACATCATCGGTCATCACGCTCCGCGCGATCTTGCCGAGCGTTTCGCCGCGCTCGATCGGGCCGTACTCGTTGCTCGCGGTCATCATCGGGGCCGCGACCACCGGGCTCGCGATTGCCGGAGCAACGGGAGCCGGTACGGGCGCCGCTCGCGTTTCGGCGGCCATCGGGGCGGGCGTGGGCTGAGTTTCAACGGACGCCGGCGGCTGCGGCGCGGGTGCCGGTTCAGCCGCGGCGGCGGGTTCGGGTGCGCGCGCCGGTTCAGGCGTGGGCGCCGGCACCGGTGCGGGCGCAGGCGCAGTACGCGCCTCCGGCACGGCCGAAATCGTGGGGGCGGCAGGCAACGGCGGAATTCCGGGGGGGTCAAGCAACGCCGTGTACTCGCGCGACAGACGTCCCGCTGCCCACGACATTTCAACCAGCAGATCGATGAACGGCTCGGTGACCGCGCGGGTCGTCACCACCTTGAGGTAGGACTGACCGTTGGGGCGCTTCTCGATCGTGACGCGCGCACCGGTCAGTGCCACGTTGTATTGCAGATTTGCCTGACGATAGGCATCAGGCAAAGCGAGGCGCGCATTGAGCGTAGACAATTCCTGAGAAGTCACCGCGACCAGCTCGATTTCCGCGACGAGCGGCTGGCCGAGCGCGGAGAGCACCGTGATTCGCCCCAGGCCGGCGGCACCCGCAACACAGGGCAGAAGCGCAAGAAGAAGCGCCAACAGCCAAGTCTTCACGTTGGTCTCCCGCACAACGGCACCCCCAGGATTTTTTTGGACAAACAGACTAACATCAATTAGTTAGCGTTGCAAGCTCAGATTGCATCTAGGTAATAGCCTGACCTGTCTCAATTCATTCAATTTTAGGGTATTGCACAGGTCGATACGCCGGTTACCGTGGCGCGCTTAATCAGGCACCGACCGCTGCGCGGCCTCTGGCGATACTACCCCGAATTCGCGCCGGATCAATACCGGTCTCGACCAGTATCCGCAGCATGCGACGCAGCGGCTCGGCGGCGCCCCACAGAAGCTGGTCGCCCACCGTGAACGCGGCCAGATACTCGCCGCCCATGGAAAGCTTGCGAAGCCGTCCCACGGCAATGTGCATGCGGCCGGTCACTGCGGCGGGGGTCAGCTCGCGGATCGAGCTCGCCCGGTCGTTCGGGATGACCTTCACCCACTCGTTCGCGGAGGCGAGGATCCGGGAGATTTCCTCGAGCGGAAGGTCCTTTCTCAACTTGATGGTCAGTGCCTGGCTGTGGCAGCGCATTGCCCCGACGCGCACGCAGACGCTGTCCACCGGCACGGCCGCGGTGCCGGAGCTTCCACCGCGGCCGAGGATCTTGTTCGTCTCGGCGCCGCCCTTCCATTCCTCGAGCGACATGCCGTTGCCCATGTCCTTGTCGATCCACGGGATCAGGTTTCCCGCCAGCGGGACGCCGCCAAAATGCTCCATCGGCAGCGAGCCGTCGTTCTGCTTGGCGAGCACCTTCCGGTCGATCTCCAGGATGGCAGAGGCAGGATCGGCCAGAAGCCGCTTTACCTCTTCGTTGATCAACCCGAACTGCACCAGCAGCTCGCGCATGTGCTGGGCCCCGCCGCCCGAGGCGGCCTGGTAGGTCGCGCACGTCATCCACTCGATGAGGTCGTGCGCGAACAGGCCGTGCATGCCCATCATCATGCAGCTGACGGTGCAGTTGCCGCCGATGAAGTTCTTCACGCCCCTCGCCAGCGCGCTGCGGATGAGCGGCAGGTTCACGGGATCGAGCACGATGACCGCGTCGTCCCGCATGCGCAAGGCCCTGGCCGCATCGATCCAGTAGCCGTTCCAGCCCGCGGCCCGCAGCGCGGGATAGATCTGCGAGGTGTACTCGCTGCCCTGACACGACACCAGCACGTCCATCGCGGCAAGGCTTTCCAGGTCGCGGGCATCGCGCACCGGCGGTGCGTCCTTGCCGATCGCAGGGCCTTCGCCCCCGGCCCGGGACGTCGAGAAGAACGCCGGCTCGATCAGGTCGAAGTCGCGCTCGGCGCGCATGCGCTCCATCAGCACCGAGCCCACCATGCCGCGCCAGCCTATGAATCCGACTTTTCTCATCGCGTCCACCGGGTATGCGCCACGGCCCTATTCTATCAAGCCACTGAGCGGCAAGGGGTAATGGGTTGACATTCAAAGCGCGGCGATGACCGCATCGCCCATTTCGCGCGTGCCGACCTTCTTCGTCCCGGGCTCGAAGATGTCGGCCGTGCGGTAGCCGCCGGCGAGAACCTTTCTCACCGCGCCCTCGATGCGTTGTGCCGCAGCCTCCTCGCCAAATGTATAACGCAGCATCATCGCCGCGGAGAGGATCGTCGCGAGCGGATTCGCGATGTTCTTTCCGGCAATGTCCGGCGCCGAGCCGTGCACCGGCTCATAGAGTCCCTTGGCGCTCGCGTCGAGGGAAGCCGAGGGCAGCATGCCGATCGAGCCGGTCAGCATGGACGCCTCGTCCGAAAGGATGTCGCCGAACATGTTGCCGGTGACGATCACGTCGAAATGCCTGGGCGCGCGCACCAGCTGCATGGCGGCGTTATCGACGTACATGTGGGTGAGCGCGACCTCGGGATAGCGCTTGCCCACATCGCTCACGACCTCGCGCCACAGGCGGCTCGTCTCGAGCACGTTCTCCTTGTCGACCGAGGTCAGGCGGCGGCTGCGCTTCATCGCCGTCGCGAAGCCGACTTCGGCGATGCGGCGAATCTCGGGCTCCGAGTACAGCATGGTGTCGTAGCCCTCGCGCGCACCGGCGGCGTTCGTGCGCCGGCCGCGCGGCTCGCCGAAATAGATGTCGCCGGTGAGCTCACGCACGATCATGATGTCGAGGCCCGACACCACCTCGGGCCTGAGGCTTGATGCGCCGGTCAGCTCCGGAAACAGAAGCGCGGGCCGCAGGTTGGCGAACAGCCCAAGGGCCTTGCGCAATTTCAGGATGCCCTGCTCCGGGCGCTGTGGCCGCGGCAACTGGTCGTACTGGGGGCCCCCGACCGCGCCGCACAGCACCGCGTCTGCGGCGCGCGCGAGCTTGAGCGTCGGCTCCGGAAGCGGGTCGCCGTGCGCATCCACGCCGGCGCCGCCGAACGGAGCCTCCTCCAGCTCGACCTTGAGCCCGTCGCGCGCCAGCGCTTTCAGCGCCTTTATCGCCTGCGCCGCGACTTCCGGCCCGATGCCGTCACCGGCCAGGACGGCAATCTTCATCTAGGAGAACAACCAGGGCTGGCGCTCGCGGTGTCGGGCTTCGAACGCGCGGATCTTGTCTGCGTGCTCGAGCGTGAGCCCGATCTCGTCGAGCCCGTTCAGGAGGGCATGCTTCGCGAACGGATCGATGTCGAACCGGAAGCTCTCGCCGCCGGGGGTGGTTACCGTCTGGGCCTCGAGATCCACCGCGACCCGATAGCCCGCGGTACCCTGGACCTCGCTGAACAGGCGGTCCACGATCTTCGGGTCGAGCCGGATCAGCAGCAGCCCGTTCTTCAGGCTGTTGTTGTAGAAGATATCGGCGAAGCTCGGCGCGATGACGGCCTGGAAACCATATTGCAGCAAGGCCCAGGGCGCATGCTCGCGCGAGGAGCCGCAGCCGAAATTCTCGCGTGTGAGGAGCACGGTCGCCCCGCGATAGCGCGGCTGGTTCAGCACGAAATCCGGGTTGAGCGGGCGCCTGGAGTGGTCCATTCCCGGCTCGCCGTGGTCGAGGTAGCGCCACTCGTCGAACAGGTTCGGGCCGTAGCCCGTGCGCTTGATCGACTTCAAGTACTGCTTCGGGATGATTGCATCGGTGTCGACGTTGGCGCGGTCCATCGGCGCGACCAGCCCCTCCTTGCGGACAAACTTCTCCATATCGCCCCTACTGGCCTGCCTTCTTCTGGATCGCCTCGCCGGCCTTTTCCATGTCCATGCCCAGACCTTTCATGGCTTCGCGCCCCGTCAGGGCAACCGCCCACATCATCAGCAAGCAGACCACGATCGGCTTCATGATCGCCTCCATTTGAAAGTGCGCTCGTCAGTTGAAGTTGCGAACGTCGACGAAATGTCCCGCGATGGCCGCAGCCGCCGCCATGGCCGGGCTCACCAGATGCGTCCTGCCGCCGGGGCCCTGCCGGCCTTCGAAGTTGCGGTTCGACGTCGAGGCGCAGCGCTCCCCGGGCGAAAGCTGATCGTCGTTCATCCCGAGGCACATCGAGCAGCCCGGCTCCCGCCATTCGAAGCCCGCCGCAGTGAAGATCCGGTCGAGACCCTCTTTCTCGGCCTGCTGCTTCACCAGGCCCGAGCCCGGAACGACGATCGCGAGCTTGATGTTGGGCGCGATCTTCTTGCCCTTGACCACTTGTGCCGCAATCCGGAGGTCCTCGATGCGCGAATTGGTGCAGGCGCCGATGAACACCTTGTCCGGACGGATCTCCGTGATCGGAGTGTTGGGCTCCAAGCCCATGTACTTGAGCGCGCGCTTGAACCATTCGCGCTGCACCGGATCCTTCTCCGCGGCCGGATCGGGAACCTTGCCGTCCACGGTCGTCACCATCTGGGGATTGGTGCCCCACGTGACCTGCGGCTGAATGGCCGTCGCGTCGAGCGTGACCACCTTGTCGAAGCGGGCGCCGGGTTCGCTCACGAGCGTGCGCCAGTGCGCGACCGCCCGGTCCCACATCGCCCCTTTCGGCGCGAGCGGCCGCCCCTTCACGTATTCGATCGTCTTCTCGTCCACTGCCACCATGCCCGCGCGGGCGCCCGCCTCGATCGACATATTGCACAGGGTCATGCGGCCCTCCATCGAGAGCGCGCGGATCGCGGACCCGGTGTACTCGATGGTGTAGCCGGTGCCGCCGCCGGAGCCGATCTTGCCGATGATCGCGAGTATCACGTCCTTGGCGGAGATGCCGCGGCCGAGCGCGCCCTCGACCACGACGTTCATGCTCCGGGTCTTCTTCATCACCATGCACTGCGTCGCGAGCACCAGCTCGACCTCGCTCGTGCCGATGCCGAAGGCAAGGCAGGCTAGCGCGCCGTGCGTGCTGGTATGGGAATCTCCGCAGACCACGGTCATGCCGGGCAGGGTTGCGCCCTGCTCCGGGCCGATTACGTGCACGATGCCCTGTTGCCGGTCGAGAAACGGAAAATAGATCCGCGCGCCGAATTCCTTGATGTTGTGGTCGAGCGTCTCGACCTGCAGCCGTGAAACAGGGTCCGCGATGCCCGCTATGCCCTTCTCCCAGTTGCGGGTCGGCGTGTTGTGATCGGCGGTCGCGACAATGGAATCCACGCGCCACGGCCTGCGGCCGGCGAGCTTCAATCCCTCGTACGCCTGCGCGCTGGTGACCTCGTGCACGAGATGGCGGTCGATGTAGAGCAGCGTCGTGCCATCCGGCTCCACGTTCACGACGTGGCTCTCCCACAATTTGTCGTACAGCGTCCGGGCCGTCATTTGATGCGTAACCTCATGGAATCCTTGGATTATTGCATATGGCCGAAGTTCATGACAGATGCCGGATGCGCCGCTCCGGCTCGAGCTTCCAGATGATCAGCAACATGCCGCCAAGCGCGCACGCCGCCGCCGCGGAGAACGTGAGTGCCGGGCCGGCCGGAGCCCAGAGCGCGCCGCTCGCAAGCGAGCCAAGCGTGCCCCCGATGCCAAATGTGAGGCTTCCGTAGATGGCCTGCCCCCGCGCCTGGTGCCGGCCGCGGAAGAGCTGGTGGACCATGCCGATAGCGGCGGCATGAAACGACCCGAAGCTCGCCGCGTGCAGCGTCTGGGCGAGCAGCAGCAGCGCAAGGCTTCCAGCGCCCCAGCCGATGACGACGAAGCGCACCGCCGCCAGCGCAAAGCTCGCGATGAGAATGCCGCGCAGCGTGAACGCCGCGTACAGCCGCGGCAGCCACACGAAGATCGCGATCTCGCAGATGACGCCAAGCGCCCACAGCCAGCCGGTCACGCCCTTGCTGTAGCCGTGGTCGACGAGGTGTATCGAGTAGAACGTGTAGTACGGGCCATGGGCCACGGCCATCAGGGCGCAGGCCGCAATCAGCGCGACGACAGCAGGCCGTTTCAGAACGTGCCCGATCGGCTCGCGGTCCGCTGCCGTCTCGGGCTGCCGCGCCTCGGTAACAAGAAACGCGGACACGAGAGTGCCCAGCAGCGACGCGGCCACGATCCAGAGCAGCGCGCCCACCGGGAAAAAGTCGAGCGCGTAGCCCGCACCGACCACCGCGACGATGTAGCCGATCGATCCCCACACCCGGATCGCGCCGTAGCGGCCGGTGTGCTCCCCGAGGTGGGTCAGCGTCGTCGCTTCCACCAGCGGCAGCGCGGCGCTCAGGAAGAACCCCGCCGCGAGCACGACCGCGCAGATCCAGAGGAACGCCGTGGACGCAAACAGGCCGAGCCAGCACCCGGTTCCCGCGAGCACGGCGGCGCGCACCAGCCGCACATGCCGGCCGCCGGCGTCGGCCAGCCAGCCCCACAGATGGGGCGCAGCGATACGCGTCACCTGTGGCAGAGCCATTACGACGCCGATTTCCACCGGCGAGAGGCCCGTCGCGTCGAGGTAGACGCTGAAAAACGGCGCGAATGCGCCGATCCAGGCGAAATAAAAGAAGTAGAAGCCGGCGAGTTGCCGGTGCGGGAGGGCGGCCAGCTACGCCTCGTCGGGATCCGGGTTCTCGACTGCCGCGGCGGCGCGGAGCTTCTCGATCACCTCGGCCGGCGCCTGCGCCGCGATTCGCGGCGTCTCGCACGCGACATCGGCGTTCTGCGCGCGGTGGCGCAGGGCATGGTCGATCAGCGTCAACGCCATCATCGCCTCGCAGATCGGCGTCGCGCGGATGCCGACGCAGGGATCGTGCCGGCCGTGGGTCTCGATAACGGCGGCTCTTCCCGCCCGGTCGATCGTGCGCCGCGGAAGACGAATGCTGGAAGTCGGCTTTACCGCGACGTTCACCACGATGTCCTGGCCGGTCGAGATGCCGCCGAGGATGCCGCCCGCGTTGTTCGAGAGAAATCCCTGCGGCGTCATTTCGTCGGAATGCTCGGTGCCCTTCTGGGTGACCGCGCGGAAGCCGGCGCCGATCTCGACGCCTTTTACGGCGTTGATGCTCATCATGTTGTAGGCGAGATCGGCGTCGAGCTTGTCGTACACCGGCTCGCCCCAGCCCGCGGGAACGCCGGAGGCGACGGTGGCAATGCGCGCCCCGCACGAATCACCGGACTTGCGCAGCCGGTCCATGAACTCCTCGAGCTGCGGCACGATCTCCGCGTTGGCCGCGAAGAAGGGATTGGCCGCGACCGCGTCCCACGACTGGAACGGAATCTCGATCGGGCCGAGCTGCGCCATGCAGCCCCGCACCTTGACGCCATATTTTTCGCGCAGCCATTTCCTAGCGATGGCCGCCGCCGCCACCCGCACGGCCGTTTCGCGCGCCGATTGCCGCCCGCCGCCCCGGTAGTCGCGCACGCCATACTTCTGGAGGTAGGTGTAGTCGGCGTGCCCCGGCCGGAACAGGTCCTTGATGTTGGCGTAATCCTTGCTCCGCGCATCCACGTTGCGAATGAGGAGCGCGATGGGCGTGCCGGTCGTCCGGCCCTCGAACACGCCGGAAAGGATCTCGACGGTGTCCTCCTCGCGCCGCTGCGTCACGTGGCGTGACGTGCCGGGCTTGCGGCGGTCGAGCTCGGGCTGGATGTCGGCCTCTGACAACGTCATTCCCGGCGGGCAGCCGTCCACGATGCAGCCGATCGCCGGCCCGTGGCTCTCCCCGAAGGAGGTCACGCAGAAGAGCTTGCCCAGCGTGTTGCCCGACATCGTGCTCAATTCCTGGCTGACGCGGTGCTTGCCGCAACCGCCCCTGAATAAGGGGCGCACGAGGAGAGTATTCCCTCGTTTCTCATGGATAAAACTCGAAATAATTCAATGAGAAGTTTAACATATGGACTTCCAACACCGGGGCGCGGCGATGCCCGAGAAACCTGATCCCGACAAGATACGAGGCCCGGGCGGCATGACGATGCGCGAGCTGCACGAGCTCGTGAAGAAGGGGCACCAGCGCGATCAGGCCGCGGGCAAGCAGCACAACAAGCTCGCGCAGCCTCAGAACCGCTGGCAGCGGTTCGTGCGCTACGTGTGGGACAAGAACCGCGGGCGCGGGTAGCGAACTGGATCCCCGCCTCCGCGAGAATGACGTTCTATCGACCGAGCTGCGCCTTCAGGAACTCGACGCCCCACGCGACGCCGAAGCCGTTGATCTCCGATGCGACCGCGCCCAGGCCGCCTTTGCACTTCGCCGCCGAGAGATCCATGTGCAGCCACGGCGCTTCTCCCACGAAACGCTTGAGGAAGCGTGTGGCGAGGATATGGTCGCCGCCGCCTTCCAGCGTGCATTGCTTGATGTCGGCGATCGCGCTCTCCAGCTCCTCGTCGTAGTCTTCGTCCTGCGGAAACACGCACACACGCTCCCCGCTTGCGTCGGCAGCGGTGAGCGCCGCCCGCGCCAGCGCCTCGCTCGTCGCGAATACTCCACTGTAGCGCTCTCCGACCGCGACGTGCATGCTGCCGGTCAGGGTGGCGAAGTCGACGACCAGGCCCGGCTTGGCGCGCGCCGCAAGCGTGAGCGCGTCGGCGAGCACCATGCGCCCCTCGGCGTCCGTGTGCACGATTTCGATCGAGGTGCCGTTCAGCGCGGTCACGACCTCGCTCTGGAGATAGGCGCGGGGGCCAATGTCGTTGCGCGCAATCGCCATCCAGCAGTCGAGCCGCGCCGGCAGCTTCATCTCCGCGGCCGCGAGCAGGATACCGAGCGCCACCGCCGAGCCGTTCATGTCCTTGTACATGCCCTGCATCGAGCGCGCGGTCTTCAGATTGTGCCCCCCGGTATCGAAGCAGATGCCCTTGCCGACGAGGGCGAACGACTTTTTCGCCCGCGGGTGGCGGTATGCGAGGTGCACGATCGCGGCGTCCGCGTCGGCGCTGCCCTGCGCCACCGCGACGAAAGCGCCGGCACCGAGCTTGCGCAGGCGCTTCACGTCGTATTCCTCGTGCCGCCAGCCCCTCTCGCGCGCGATCTCGCGCACGCGCTTGCGATAGCTTGCCGGTGTCAGCTCGTTCGGCGGCAGCACCGTGAGTTCCCGGGCGAGCAGGTTCCCCGCCGCGACCGCACGGCGGTCGGCGAACGCGTTTGCCGCAGCATGGCCATGAAGCCGGATCGCCCGCAGCGCCCGCGCGGGCTCTTTCTTGCGCTCGGGAAGCCGCGCGCCGTTGACCCATGCGCAGTAGACGGCGAGCTCCGCGGCGCGGCGGCGCGCCGTAGCGGGCCCGAACACCGCGATGGTGATATCCTCGGGCTTCTCGGCAAGCAGCAATTGCAGGCCCTTGCGCAGCGCCGTCTGCCGCTCGAACACCGATCGTGCCGGGTCCACCATGACCCACGACAACAGCGCGCCGTGAGCGAGATCGGTGGCGAGCGGCGACTGCACGAGCTCCGCGAGCTTCTTCGTCCGCCGGGAAAGCGCGGCGGAAAGCGCCTCGACCGCGGGCACCCCGCCAAGAGTGTCGAGCGTGCCCGCCCTGGGCAGCACCATGAGCACGTGCTTTGCCCGCTTCAGATCTTCGGAGGAAAGGAGCGCTGCGCGCTGCTCGAGCCTGGCCAGCATGAAAAGTCCACGGTTCGTCGGTCGAAAGGAGCGCGGATTATAACCCCCGGGCCCGTGGGGCCGCCGCCCGGGCCGGCTACGCAATCGATGAAACCAGACGCTGGCTTACAATCCGCGGCATGCACCGCCCGCTCGCCGCGCTCGCGTTGCTCGCTGCCCTCGGTAGCGTGAGCGCGGAGGATATCGTCATCCTCGCCACGCGCGAAGGTGTCACGCAACCGTATCTGCTGTCGGCACCGGCAGCCGGCAAGGCGCGGGCAGCAGCAATTCTCTTTCCAGGGGGCGCAGGCAAGGTCGACCTCGAGCGCGAAGCCGGGCGCCCCGTGCTCGACCGCGGAAACTTCCTCGTGCGTTCCCGGCGCCTGTTCACCGCGAGCGGCATCGTTGCCGCGGTAATGGACGCGCCGTCCGACTGGTCCCGCGGGCTCGAGGACGATTTCCGACTGGGCGCCGCCCACGCGGAAGACGTCGGACGGGTCGTGGCGGACTTGAGGGCGCGGTTTCCCGGCTTGCCGGTCTTTCTCGTGGGCACCAGCCGCGGCACGATCTCGGCCGCATCCGCGGCACGGCGACTCGGCAAGCGCGTCGACGGTGCCGTGCTGACGGCGACGCTGTTCCTCGCCGGCAGGCGCGGACCGGGGCTCAGCGGGTTTGATTTTTCAGCGATCCCGGTCCCGCTGCTCTTCGTCCACCACGTCGATGACGAGTGCGCCTTCACGCCTTTTTCGGGGGCGAAGCGGCTCGCGGACCGTTACCCGCTCATTGCGGTCACCGGCGGCTCACCCGCCCAATCCAAGCCGTGCGAAGCGATGAGCGCCCACGGTTTCCTCGGGCGCGAGGCGGACACCGTGGACGCGATCGCAAGATGGATGCTGAAGCAGCCCTACCCGCGCGAAATCCATTAGAATCCCGGGTGCCTCCGGCCCCGTTCCCGCAGCGATGCGCCAATACCTCGATCTCATGCGTCACGTGCTGGAGCACGGCGCGCGCAAGAGCGATCGCACCGGCACCGGCACGCTTTCCACCTTCGGCGCGCAGCTCCGCTTCGACCTCGCCGCGGGCTTCCCGCTCCTCACCACGAAGAAGGTGCACCTCAAGTCCATCATCCACGAGCTGCTGTGGTTTCTTAAGGGTGAAACCAACACCCGCTACCTGAAGGAGCATGGCGTCACGATCTGGGACGAGTGGGCCGACGCAAACGGCGAGCTGGGACCGGTGTACGGCTACCAGTGGCGCTCCTGGCCGGCACCGGACGGCCGCCACATCGACCAGGTGAGCCAGATCATCGAGCAGATCCGGAAGAACCCGGATTCGCGGCGCCTCATCGTCTCGGCGTGGAACGTCGCCGACCTGCCGAAGATGGCGCTGCTGCCCTGCCATGCGTTCTTCCAGTTCTATGTCGCGCAGGGGCGGCTGTCGTGCCAGCTCTATCAGAGAAGCGCCGACATCTTCCTCGGCGTGCCGTTCAATATTGCATCCTATGCCCTGCTCACCCTCATGGTGGCGCAGGTGTGCAACCTGAAAGCCGGTGAATTCGTGCATACCTTTGGGGATGCCCACCTGTATCTCAATCACCTCGAGCAGGCACGCCAGCAGCTCGCGCGCAGCCCGCGCCACCTGCCGGTGATGCGGCTCAACCCGGCGGCAATAGACCTGTTCGCGTTTCAGTACGAGGATTTCACGCTCGAGAACTACGATCCCCATCCGGCCATCAGGGCCCCGGTGGCCGTCTAAGCGACAAGTGATGCGTGATGAGCGGCCACGGATTTCGATCATCGTGGCGATGGCGCGCAATCGCGTCATTGGCGCGGATGGCGGGATTCCCTGGCACCTGCCGGACGAGCTGAAGCGATTCAAGAGCCTCACCCTCGGCCATCACATCGTGATGGGTCGCAGGACGTGGGAGTCCATCGGACGCCTGCTGCCGGGCCGGACCACCGTGATCGTGACGCGCCAGCACGGCTATTCCGCGCCCGGTGCCAAGGTCGCGCACTCCCTCGATGAGGCGATTGCCGCCTGCGGGGCGGACGATGAGATCTTCGTGATTGGAGGCGCCGACCTCTACGCGCAGGCGCTCCCGCGCGCGGGGCGGCTCTACCTGACCGTCGTCGACGCCGACATCGCAGGCGATACGTTCATGCCCGACTGCGCCGCCGGCGACTGGCGCGCGGTGTCTTCCGACTCATTCCCCGCCGACGAACGCCACCGTTACGCTTACCGCTGCACGGTCTACGAGCGCACCGCGCGCGATCGCGAAGCCAATCCCCGCCCCGCGGTCGGATCGGCCGCGCAGCCCGATTCCGGAAATTAAAAAAGCGGGCCGCAGCCCGCTTTTTCCCTGAGCTTGGGCAACCTCAAATAACGCGCACCTCCGGCAGCGGGAAGCCGTTGAAAGTGCTCGCATACGCGGTGGTATAGGCTCCCGCGTTCGCAATATAGATGTAGTCCCCTTCCCGCATGTCTTCGGGAAACAGCTCCTCGCGCATGCAGACGTCCACGGAATCGCAGGTCGGCCCCGCGATGTTCCACGGGACGAGCTTGCCGGTGCGGTCGGACTGCACGTCGTAGCGCAGGCCTTCGGTGGTCTCGATCACGCCCCCAAACACGCCCGCGTCCCAGTACATCCAGCGCTTGCCGGAGCGGGTGGCGGTCCCGACGACACGGCACACAAAGTATCCCGCGTCCGACACGAAGTAGCGCCCCGGCTCGGCCATCACCCGCACGGCCTGCGGCACGTCGCGCAAAGAATGGTTCACCACTTCGGCGATCTTCTCGATCGATGGGATGGGCTTGACGTGGCGCACCGGGAAGCCGCCACCGATGTTGAGCAGCCTGGGCTTGAGCCCGGCCAGGCGCATCTTCTTGAACGCGCGCTTCGCGCCCTGGATGCCCACCCGCCAATTCTCCGGGTTGCGGCACTGCGAGCCAACGTGGAAGGTGACCCCCGCGAGGTCCGCCTTGAGCGCGACCGCCTCGGCGACGACGGCGTCCACTTCTTGCGCCTTCATGCCGAACTTGCCCGTCAACGGCCAATCGCTGCCGACATTGGGGGCCTCGATACGAAGGTAGACCTTGGCATCGGGCTTGATGCCGTGAATCTTTCTCAACTCCTCGACGCTGTCCAGGGCGAACCACTCCACGCCCTTTGCCGCGGCGTACTCAATATAGGCCCGCGACTTCACCGGGTTGCTGTAATAGACCTCGGCGGCCGGCACCCCGAGCTCAAGCAGAAGGTCGAGCTCCGCAATGGAGGCGATCTCGAAGCCCACGCCCTCCTCCACCAGGACCTTCAGCACCCGGGGATCGGGGTTGGCCTTGACCGCGTAATGCGGGTTGACCCGCGGCATGGCGGCCTTGAAGCGGCGCACCTTGGTGCGGACGATGCCGGTATCCACCAGCAGAAACGGCCGGGTGTAGCCCTGCTTGAGCGACCTGCGGACGTGCTTGAAGTCCAGGCGGACTTCGGGGTGGGTATCGAAGAGTTGGGACTGTTCGGTTTCGGCGGGGGCTTGCGAATTCTTCACGGCGGCAGGGCGCTCGGCCATCAATGCTCTCCTCCAGGCCTAGGAATCGTGCAGGCGCTTCGCAAGCGCGTCTGCTTCGAGCCGCAAGCTTGTTACTGCCGTCATGTTTTTCTGGTTCAGCACCCTCGCGCGTGTCACAAATATGCAAAACTTTCGCGAATTATAGGGCCGCTGTACCAGGAATCAAGAGATTTTTCGCGTTTTCTGGAAAATTCTTCTGCCGCGCGTGCGCGTGACGCAACAGCCAGCCGAGGACGAGTGACTCGTTGCTCGTTACTCGCATTCCATTTCGCCAGCCTCCACGGACGGAGTCCTCGACACTGCGGGCTATCAGCGGCGCTCGCTGAACGCGAAACGAAGAACGAGGAGCGAGGGACGGTCAGACTTTTGGGGGCGTCACCCCGCGCTGCCCCTGGTACTTCCCGCGACGGTCCTTGTAGGAGGTCTCGCAGATGTCGTCAGGCTGTGCTTCCAGGAAGATCACCTGGGCGACCCCCTCGTTGGCGTAAATCTTGGCGGGAAGCGGCGTGGTGTTCGAGAACTCGAGGGTGACGTAGCCCTCCCACTCCGGCTCCAGCGGCGTCACGTTGACGATGATGCCGCAGCGGGCGTAGGTCGACTTTCCGAGGCAGGCCACCAGCACGTTGCGCGGGATGCGGAAGTACTCCACCGTCCGGGTGAGGGCGAAGGAATTGGGGGGGATGATGCAGACATCGCCCTTGACGTCCACGAACGAGTTCGGGTCGAAGTTCTTGGGGTCGACGATGGTGGTATTGATGTTGGTGAAGAGCTTGAATTCGTCGGAGCAGCGGATGTCGTAGCCGTAGCTCGAAGTGCCGTAGGACACCACCTTGCGGCCGTTCACTTCCTTGATCTGATTGGGCTCGAACGGCTCGATCATGCGCTTCTCGAGCGCCATGCGCCGGATCCAGCGGTCGGATTTGATGGACATATCAGGATTGAGGATCGAGGATTGAGGATTGAGGGTCGAGTTTAACCCAGGGAAAGGCTATCTTCCCCGAATCCTGGATCGTGAATGCTAGGTGTTTTGGATGACGATCTTCGGGAACGCCGCCGTGTGGTCCTGCGCCTTCTCGGCGATCTTTACCGCGACCCGGCGCGCAATCTGCCTGTAGATTGCGGCAACGCGCCCGTCGGGATCGGAAACCATCGTCGGCTTGCCGGAGTCGGCCTGCTCGCGGATGGCCGGGTCGAGGGGCAGCGCGCCCAGCAGCTCGACATCGTAGTCCTTCCCCATCCGCTCCCCGCCGCCCGCGCCGAAGATCCGCTCCTCATGTCCGCATTTCGGGCAGATATAGAGCGACATGTTCTCGACGATGCCGAGGATCGGGATACCGACCTTCTCGAACATCTTGAGCCCCTTGCGGGCATCGATCAGCGCAATGTCCTGCGGCGTGGTGACGATGATCGCGCCGGTCACCGGCACGCGTTGCGCGAGCGTCAGCTGGATGTCGCCGGTCCCGGGCGGCAGGTCCACCACCAGGTAATCGACGTCCCGCCACTTGGTCTCGTTGAGAAGCTGCTCCAGCGCCTGGGTGACCATCGGCCCACGCCACACCATCGGCGTATCCGGATCGATGAGGAACCCGATGGACATGGACTGGATGCCGTGCCCCTCCATCGGCTCGAGGTGTTTTCCGTCGCGGGATTCCGGCCGCCCGCGAATGCCCAGCATGATCGGCTGCGAGGGGCCATAGATGTCGGCGTCGAGCACGCCGACCTGGGCGCCTTCGGCCGCAAGCGCGAGCGCCAGGTTGACCGCCGTGGTGCTCTTGCCCACCCCGCCCTTGCCGGAGGCGACGGCGATGATGTTCTTGATGCCCGGAACGAGCTTGACCCCGCGTTGCACGGCGTGGGAGACGATCTTCATCTGCGCGTTCACCGCAACGCTTCCCACGCCCGGGAGCGACTTGAGCGCCCGGGTGACCTCCTGCCGGATCGGTTCGAGCTGGCTCTTCCCGGGATAGCCCAGCAGGATTTCCACTGCGACGTTGTTGCTGTCAACCTTGACGCTGCGAACCGACTTCGTGCTGACGTAGTCCTTGCGCGTGTTGGGGTCAATCAGCTTCTTCAGGGCGTCCTGAACCTGCTGTTCCGTGACTGCCATGGAATGCCTCGTTCAAGGTGTAGGGCGCGATTCTATTCCGGTTCCAACCACTTTCGCTAACAGGACTATTCCGCGCCGAAGCCAGCGCACGCGCCCTCCGCGCGCCGTGCAAATTGAGTCGGAGCGCAACCCGGGCGCCATGGCAGCGGCTTGCCAATTCAGCGCCTGCCGGGACGTGAGATAACGCATGCATTTTCGCGGCTAACCCTTCAACTTTGCTACAATTTCAGGCATTAAGTCTTAACGATAAAAATGCGTCAACGCCATCTCTTTGTCACCACGGCCCTGCCCTACGCGAACGGGCCGTTTCATATCGGCCACATCATGGAGTACATCCAGGCCGACATCTGGGTGCGATTCCAGCGCATGCAGGGCCACACCGTGCATTTCATCGGCGCCGACGACGCGCACGGCGCGCCCATCATGCTCGCGGCCGAAAAGGCGGGGAAGACACCTGAAGCGTTCATCAACGAGATCGCCAAGGGCCGTAAGCGCTATCTCGACGGCTTTCATATCAAGCACGACAACTGGCATTCGACGCACTCGAAGGAGAATACCGAGCTGTCGCAGGACCTGTATCGCAGGCTGAAGGCAAAGGAGCTCATCTACACGAAGCCCATCGAGCAGTTCTACGACCCGGTGAAGGGGATGTTCCTCGCCGACCGCTATATCAAGGGCGAGTGCCCGAACTGCGGCGCGAAGGACCAGTACGGGGACGCCTGCGAGAACTGCAGCTCGGTCTATTCGCCCACGAAGCTGAAGAATCCCTACTCGGTGCTTTCCGGCGCGACACCGGTGATGAAGTCGTCCGGGCATCACTTCTTCAGGCTTTCCGATCCGAAGTGCAAAGAATTCCTCCGCGACTGGATTAACAAGCCGGGTAGGCTCCAGCCACAGGTCGCCAACAAGGCGAAAGAATGGCTGGAGGGCAAGGACGACAAGTCGCTCGCCGACTGGGACATCTCGCGCGACCCGCCCTACTTTGGAATTCGAATTCCGGACATCCAGGAAGAGAAGTACCTGTATGTCTGGCTCGACGCTCCAGTCGGCTATTTCGCGAGCCTGAAGCAGTACTGCGAAGGCAAAGGCCTCGACTTCGCCGCAATGGTGAAACCCGGCAGCGGCACCGAGATGATCCACTTCATCGGCAAGGACATCATCTACTTCCATACGTTGTTCTGGCCGGCGATGCTCGAGTTCTCCGGTGCCTACAAGACGCCCGACCAGATCAACGTTCACGGCTTCATCGGCGTGTCGGGCGAAAAGATGTCCAAGTCGCGTGGCACCGGCATCGATCCCCTGCGCTACCTCGAGCTCGGCATGAATCCCGAGTGGCTGCGCTATTACATCGCCGCCAAGCTGAACGCCAACGTCGAGGACCTGGATTTCAACCCAGACGACTTCATTGCGCGTGTCAACAGCGATCTGATCGGGAAATACGTCAATATCGCCAGCCGCGCCGCGGGCTTCGTCACGAAGTTGTTTGACGGAAAGCTCTACAAGTTTCAAGGGGACAAAGTCATGCCCCAAGCCAGCTCCACTGTTGCCATAAGCGCGGAGGAGTTGATTGCCGAAGCATACGCGGGCCGTGAATTCGGGAAGGTAGTGCGAGAGGTAATGCGGCTTGCGGATTATGCGAACCAGCGATTCGACCAGCGGAAGCCATGGGAACTGGCACAAGGCGCCGCCCACGAACGGGAACAACTGCACCAGACATGCACCGACGCCTTGGATGCGTTTTTCGTGATGACCGTGTACCTCGCACCGGTCATTCCCGCGCTCGCATCGAGGGTGGCGCGCGAGCTTTTCGGGCTGGATCGCGACCTCGAGTTTGAGGACCGCAATATTCGTCCGGAGCGGATCCGCCCCTACAAGCACCTCATGACCCGCGTCGAGGAGAAGCAGCTCGATGCGCTGTTCGACGTTGATAGGAAGATTCCCATGGCATCTACCCCCCCATCCCAACCTTCCCCCGCAAGGGGGGAAGGAGCAATCGGTGGCGCGCCGCAAATCACGATCGACGATTTCAACAAGCTCGATCTGCGGATCGCCAGAATCGTGGCAGCGGACTCAGTGGCGGGCGCGGACAAGTTGCTAAAGCTCACGCTCGACGCCGGAACCGGAACTATGACCGTTTTCGCGGGAATCAAGAGCGCCTATGATCCAGAAAGGCTCACGGGACGGCTCACGGTAGTCGTTGCCAACCTCGCGCCGCGCAAGATGAAATTCGGGATTTCGGAAGGCATGGTGCTCGCGGCATCGGGCGACGGTCCCGGCATATATTTGCTCTCCCCGGATTCGGGCGCCCAACCCGGCATGCGCGTCAAGTAGATGCAGACCGCGATCAACCGCACATTCATCTGCAGCGTCGTGTTTCTCGACGTCGTCGAGTACTCGCGCAAGCCCGTCGCCGAGCAGATCTATTTCAAGGAGCGATTGAACACGCTGCTGACGGAAGCCCTGGCGACCGTCGCACCCAACGACCGCATCATCCTCGACACGGGCGACGGCGCGGCGCTGTCCTTCCTCGGCGACCCGGAGGATGCCCTCTACGTGAGCCTTACGCTGCGCGAGGCGCTGCAGAGGCCGCAGCCGCCCGGGCCGGAGCTGAAGATCCGCCTCGGCATCAACCTCGGGCCGGTGCGCCTGGTGAAGGACATCAACGGCCAGCCCAATATCATCGGCGACGGCATCAACGTGGCGCAGCGCGTGATGGGCTTCTCCCATCCCGGGCAGATCTTGGTGTCGCGCTCCTTCTACGAAGTCGTGTCCTGCCTGTCCGAGGGATACGGGCGGCTGTTTCGTTACGAGGGCTCGCGCACGGACAAGCACGTGCGCGAGCACGAGATCTATACCGTTCAGGCGACTACCGCCTCGCTGCAGCGCGACGGATCCGCTGCGCCGCGGAGCGGGCCGGCCGGAACGGGCGCACGGGTGCTCGACAAGCTGTCGCACACGGCGGCGGAGGTCGGTGACAACCTGCGCCGCAAGCCGCGGCTCAGCACCGCGCTCACAGTGGTGGGCATACTCGGCGTTGCGGTGGGATTGCGGCTCGCCCGAGAGCCTGCTGCGGCGCCGGTGCCGCCGGAGCGTGCTCCGGCCCGGGCCACGACGGCGCCAACTCGTGCTCCCGCGGCAGCAGCGACTCCCGCCAGAAAGGCAGAGACGCCAAGCAAGACTGCCAAAGCCCCCGCGCGGACGGCTGCTGCCCCCGCGAGGTCCCTGCCGGCGACCCCGGCCGCGCGCGCACCCACCGCCGCTGTCGTGAACGAGGAGTCGCTTGCGACTCCGGAAGTCGTGGCTTCGGCGCCGGCGCCGGGGACGATCAACTTCGCGATTTCGCCCTGGGGCGAAGTCCATATCAACGGCAGAAAGCACGGCATTTCACCGCCCCTGCGCAGCGTCGACCTCGCGCCCGGCCGGCACCGGATCGAGATCCGCAACGCCAATTTCCCGCCGCATGTCGAGGTTGTGGACGTCAGGTCGGGCGGCCGGATTAGAATTAGGCACAAGTTCCAGAACTAGGGGGAGGAAATGGGGCTTTTGCGAACAATGCTGGTGGCGGTGATCGCCGCGGCGCTCGCCGGCTGCGAGTCCGCTCCGGTCAAGGCGATTCAGGAGGAATTCCGGAACCTGTTCCAGACGCACAAGGGCGCGCCCGACCTTGCCAATGGCATCAAGCAGTACGAGGAGGCGAACTATTCCGAGGCGGCGCGCCTGCTGCAATCGAGCCTCAACCAGGGACTCGGCACAGGCGACCAGGTGAAGGCGCACAAGTACCTTGCGTTCATCCACTGCGTATCGGGCCGCGATCGGCGGTGCCGCGACGAATTCCGCGCCGCGCTCAAGATCGATCCCTCATTCGAGCTCGCGGCGAACGAGGCCGGCCATCCAATCTGGGGCCCCGTGTTCCGCACCGTGAAGAGCCAGCAATAGTGGGGCGACCGGATCGCGGTGCCGGCCGGACGCATGGATCACGCACAGTGACTCCGATACCCGCCGTGCAACGCACGATCCGCGATTTCCCGGCGCCGGTGCGGTCGGTTCCATGGATCAGCGCAAGCTAGGCCGCTACGAGCTCCTCGCCGAGCTCGGCAAGGGCGCGATGGGCATCGTCTATCGCGCCAACGACCCCCTGCTCGACCGGCAGGTCGCGATCAAGACCGTGAGCATGTCGCTCGATCCGCAGGAGATGGCGGAATACGAGGGGCGCTTCTACCAGGAGGCCAAGGCCGCGGGCAGCCTCAATCATCCCAACATCGTGACCATCTACGACGTGGGGAAAAGCGGCCATCTCGCCTACATGGCGATGGAATTCCTGCAGGGCGAGGAATTGCGCTCGCTGCTCGCCACCGGTCAGCCGCTGCCGGTCGAGCGCGCGGTCGAAATCGCGGCTCAGGTGGCGGAAGGTCTTGCGTACGCGCACCAGAACGGCGTCGTGCATCGCGACGTCAAGCCCGCGAATGTCATGCTCTCCACTACCGGCCGGGTCAAGATCACCGACTTCGGCATCGCCCGGATGCGCTCCGCCGAAGTGCGGACGCAGACCGGCATCGTGCTCGGCTCGCCGCGCTACATGTCGCCCGAGCAGGTCGCCGGCAAGCGCGCCGAGCCGCGCTCGGACATCTTCTCGCTGGGCGTGATCCTGCACGAGATGCTGACCGGCCGGCCGCCGTTTACCGGCGAGGACGTCACCTCGGTCATGTTCCAGATCATGAACCTGGTGCCGCCGCCGCCCAGCTCGATCAACCCGCGCGTGCCGGAGGTGCTGGATTTCATCGTCGCGAAGGCGATTGCCAAGCCGCTCGACGACCGCTACGCGAGCGCCGAGGAACTTGCCAAGGATCTGCGCGAGGTGGCGAAGCAGATCGATACGACCGTCCACACGCTCACGGCTACCCGACCCCCCGTGCGGCCGAAGGTCGACACGGACGCGGCCCAGGCGCTCGCGCAGTCGCTGCCCGACACGCGCCGCAGCGATGCCGAGGTGACGACGCTGGGCGCGACGCCGTCGCCGGCTCTGGGACTGTCCCGGGCCTTCGATTCCCTGGATGCCACCATGAGGCTCGCCGTCAATACCGGCATGGCGGAGGCGCTCAAGGAATACTCCGAGAGCGGAAAATACAGGCCGCTCGCCGCCCCCTCCTTGGAGGAGGGCGCGGTCGTCGGCGCGGTGCGTCGGGAGCTGGGCTGGACGCAGCGTGACAAGATCATTTTTGCCGTGAGCGTGGCGGCCGCCACGATCCTCGGCGCCATCATCATCTTTGTCTAAGATTCACAGCGTCGACGCGCGCGCCGTCGAGATTCCGCTCCGGAAGAATTTCGGCGGCAGCACGTACACCGTCCTCAAGCGCTGCACGGTGGTGACGCGCCTCACGAGCGACGAGGGGCTGACGGGCGAGGTCTACAACGGCGACAACCGCAGCCACGGGCGCGAGATCGTGCGCCTGATCCGCGAGGCGCTGGCGCCGCGCGTCACCGGAATGGACGTGCTCGAGGTCGAGCGCGCCTGGCAGGCGATGTTCGAGCTGACCCACACGGGCGCCGACCGCAAGCTCCTGCTCGAAGCGATCGCGTGCGTGGATTGCGCGCTGTGGGACCTTGTCGGAAGGTCAATGGGAAAAAGCGTCTCGGCCCTGCTCGGCGGTCACCACGAGCGGCTGCCCATCATCTCCATCGGCGGCTACTACATGGAAGGCAAGACGCTTGCGGACATCGGGCGCGAGATGGAGCAATACCGCGCCGCCGGGATGGCGGGCTGCAAGTTCAAGGTCGGCGGTCTCGCGCCGGAAGCGGATGCCGCACGGGTGGATGCGGCGCGCAAGGCTGCGGGCCCGGATTTCAGGCTGGTGGTCGACGCCAATCGCGGTTGGAACGCGCACGAGGCGATTCGCTTCGCGCGGCTCGTCGAGCCCCTCGACATCGGCTGGTTCGAGGAACCGTGCCACTGGTACGACGACGCGGCGCTGATGGCGCGCGTGCGGGCGGCCACGCGCATTCCCGTCACCGCCGGCCAGAGCGAGATCACCAGCCATGGCGTGCGCCGGCTGGTGGATGCCGGCGCGGTGGATTTCGTGAACTACGATGCCTCCGAAGGTGGCGGTGTCACCGACTGGCGGCGCGCCGCCGAAATATGCCGCAGCGCCGGGGTGCGCATGGCGCATCACGAGGAGCCGCAGATCGCGCAGCACCTGCTCGCTGGCGTGCCCCACGGCACCTACGTCGAATGCTTCGCCGACCCCGACCGCGATCCGATGTGGCAGGCGCTGTGGGCGAACCGCCCTGCCGTCAGAAACGGCCACCTGGAGGTATCGAAGGACCCCGGCTTCGGCATCGTGCTCGATCGTAGGCTCGTGGAGAAGTACCGTGTGGCCTAGTGCGGCCGGCACGGCGCTGCACCGGCTGGAAGCACTGCTTCCTGCGCTCGCCCTGTGGGCAGCCGGACCGGCAGCCGCGAGTTACGAGACGGCGTGGGTCGAATTCAACGCTCTCGAGAGATTCAACGGCGAACCGGTGGAGCTGAGCGCGCTCATGTACCGCCCCGCCGGGACGGGACCCTTCCCCGCACTCGTGCTGATGCATGGCTGCGGCGGCATGGTCACGAACCAGGGCTACGTCACCGCATCGTATCGTTACTGGGCCGAGCTGCTCGCGCTGGAGGGATACGTCGCCCTGCTCGTAGACAGCTTCGGCCCGCGCGGCTACCGGTCGATCTGCGAGCTGCAGGCGCGCCCGATTCGCGAAAGCCGGGAACGGGCCGATGACATCTACGCAGCCCGCGAGTGGCTGGCGGCGCAACCCTATGTCGCCCGCAATCGCATCGGGGTGATCGGCTGGTCCAATGGCGCAAGCGGCACGCTCCACGGCATGCGCGAGAGCCGGCCGCACCGCGGCATCCGGGCAGCGGTGGCGTTCTACCCGGGCTGCCGGACGCTCGCGCGGTCGAAGACGCCGTACCGGCCCTACGCGCCGCTGCTGATCCTGGCGGGCGAAGCGGACGACTGGACGCCCGCCACGCCGTGCGTCGAGCTGGCTGCGATCGCCCGCAAGCAGGGCGCAGCGATGGAAATCGTCACCTACCCCGGCGCGCATCACAGCTTCGACCGGATCAACTCGCCAGTACGCTACCGGCCGAACGTCCGCAACCTCAACCGGCCCGATCGCAAAGGGGCAACGGCGGGCGAGCATCCGGAAGCGCGCCAGGACGCAATCCGGCGAACGCTCGAGTTCCTCGCGCGCGAGCTCAGGGGATAGCCTGCAGCCGGCAACCGCTCGCCCCGGCTGAGCTCAGGACAAGCGCAGGCCGGGCATCATCCGACGATGAGCGCGGCGCGGCCCGCGATCGCGTTCTTCCGCAGGAGCTCGTGCACCTGCTCCGCTTCCTCCAGGGGAAAGGTGTGGTTGACCACCGCCTTGATCCGCTTCCGCTTCACCAGCTCCAGCGTGCGCGCGATCTCGGCGTTGTTCACGTAGCGCGAGCCGTGTATCTCCTGGGCCTGGCGCATGAACTCCTGGGGATTCACCACGAACGAGGGGTCGGCGCCATAGACCGACTTCGGCTTCGAGCCGATGATCACCATGCGGCCGGCGGGGGCGAGCGAAGCGAGGCACGCGGACAGTGTCTCGCTCGTGCCAACCATGTCGATCGCCGCCTCCACGCCGCGCCCGCCGGTGAGCGCCTTGACCTGCTTCACGAGCTCGCCCCTCCGCGCGTCGATCACTTCCTCCGCGCCCATCTCGCGCGCAAGCGCGAGCTTCTCCTCCCCGACTTCCGCAGCGAGCACGCGCCCGCCGCAGAGGCGCGCCATCTGAAGCATGTGGATGCCGACGCCGCCGCCGGCGCCGATGATGAGGACGTTGTCGCCTGGGGCCACCTGCGCCTCGGCGTGGCACGCGTGGTACGGCGTCGCGATCGCATCGGCCGCCACCGCCGCCTCGAGGTCGGTTACGCCCTCCGGTATCGCGACCAGATTGCGCTCCGGCAGCGCGACGTACTCCGCATAGCCCCCGTCGCAGCCCTGCCCGACGTTCCCGCGGAAGTTCTCGCACAGCGTCTCGCGCCCGCTGCGGCAGTAGCGGCAGTTGCCGCAGGTGAGGTAGTAGTGATTGGTCACGCGGTTGCCCACCCTGAAGGTCCTGACCTCGGATCCGACCTCGACGATCTCGCCCGCGATCTCGTGTCCCGGTATGCGCGGATAGGACTGGATCCGGCCCGGCGTCGCGGTCATGATTACGACGGTCAGGCCCACGCCGCAGACGCGCACCTTGACGAGCGCGTCGTTGGGGCCGATCCGCGGCACCGGCACGTTCTTGAGCTTCAGCGGCGCGCCGAACTGCTCCAGCACCATTGCCCGCATCGCTTCCTCTCAACTGCGTGATGGGTGAAGAATCGTCCCGAGCGTAGCGCGTATGCTGCGGGGCGGGTCCCGGCCCGCGGGTGTGCCGAGGTGCGCGGGTGGCAGAAGGGTCGGGGTTTGATCCGAGGCTTCCGGTACTGGTACGCACTCGAGAGAACGCGATGGCCAAGTCAATTGCCCGGTTGGGCGGGAAACCTCGGAGCGGGCCCCGATCCTTCTGACAGGACCCGCGCCGCTATACCTCGGATGCGTGGTCATACTGATCCGGGGGACTCTTGCGATGGGTTCTCGTGACTCATCACGCTTTCCTGACGGCAATTGCCGTCACGATGCCCTGCATGATTGCGAGCGGCGTCGGCGGGCAGCCCGGCACGGCAACGTCCACCGGTATCACGTTCGATACCCGCCCGCGGCTCGCGTAGCTCTCGCCGAAGATGCCGCCCGTGCAGCCGCAGTCCCCGATTGCCACGACGAGCTTGGGGTCCGGCGTCGCGTCGTACGTGCGCTTCAGCGCCGTTTCCATGTGGCGCGATACCGGGCCGGTCACCAGCAGCATGTCGGCGTGACGCGGGCTCGCCACGAACCGGATGCCCAGGCCCTCGAGGTTGTAGTACGGATTGTTGCACATGTGGATTTCCAGCTCGCAGCCGTTGCACGAGCCGGCGTCCACGTGGCGGATGGTGAGGGCGCCCGCGAAATACTGAAGGACCTCCGCGCGCAGCCGCTCGGCCATGACGCGCAGCGCCTCGTCAGGCTGCGGCGGCGCCTCGGTCCTGATCCCCGTGACGAAAATCTGCTTGAGCAGTTGGTCCATCTATGGCGCTGCCGCTAGCTCGTACCCATCGCTCGTCGCGCCGCTACAGGTCATGCCCCGAGTACGACAGGTTGAATGACTTGTTGATGAGCGGGAAATCGGGAACGATGTTGCCGATCACCGCGTGCTCGAGCACGGGCCAGTTCTGCCACGATGGATCGTGCGGGTGGCAGCGCCGGATGCGGTTGCCCGGCCCCGCCTCCAGCGCGATGAACACTTCCCCTCTCCAGCCCTCGACCCAGCCTACGCCGAACGCCGCGGCCGGCGCCGCGGGAACCGCCACGGCGATGTCGCCGGCAGGCAGCTTCTCGAGAATCAGGCGACACAGGCGCAGCGATTCGAAGATCTCCTCGAAGCGCACCGTCACGCGCGCTGCGACATCGCCATTGCGGTGCGTTGCCATGCGCACGTCGAGCTCCGTATAGGGCGGATAGGGATACTCGACGCGCAGATCCCAGCTTTGCGCGCTCGCGCGGCCCGCGAGGCCGATCAGACCGAGCCGCGCGGCCAGCCCGGGCGCGACGCGGCCGCAGTTGATGAAGCGGTCCTGCAGGCCGGCGTGCTCGTCGTAGATGGATTTCAGCACCGTGACGGTCTTCTCGATCTCGCCCATCTCGTCCCGCAGGCGCCCTGCTCCCTCCGGCGTCAGGTCGCGCGCGACGCCGCCGGGAACGATGGCGTCCATCAGATAACGGTGGCCGAAGAGCGCGTGATGGGTCCTCAGCCAGTCCTCCTTCAACCGCAGGAACTGCGCGAGCCCGAACGCCAGCGCGGCATCGTTGCCCAGGAAGCCGAGGTCCCCGAGGTGGTTGGCGACGCGCTCGCGCTCGAGCAGCAGCGCGCGCAGCCACAGCGCCCGCGGCGGTGGCGCCGCGCCGGTGGCGGATTCCACCGCCATCGCATAGGCCCAGGCATAGGCAACGGTGGAATCGCCCGACACGCGCCCCGCGAGCCGCGCGCCCTCGGCGAGCGCCATGCTCTCGAAGCGCTTCTCGATGCCCTTGTGCTTGTAGCCGAGCCGCTCTTCCAGGCGCAGCACGGTCTCGCCGACCACCGAAAACCGGAAGTGGCCGGGCTCGATCGTGCCGGCGTGCACAGGCCCGACCGGGATCTCGTGCACGCCTTCGCCTTCCACCTGGACGAAGGGGTACGCGTCGAGGGGCGGAGCAGGGGCCCCGAACGTCGCTTGTTCGGGGATGCGACCCCCGGTGACGCGTGGGGCGGCCGAATCGATTGCGTTCGAATCACGCGATGGTTCGTGATGAGGCCGCCGTCCGCCGACAAAATCCTTGCGGAGCGGGAATTCGTCGGCGCGCCACGCGGCGTGGCGCAGCCACTTGCGGCGATCGTCGCCCGCGGTCGCGGACACGCCGAGGAGATCGAATGCTGCGCGCTGCATGCGGTCCGCCGGCGGGAAGACGGCCGCGAGGTCGGGATACCCTGCGCCGGCGAGCGGGAGAGACAGCACGACCAGCCCGCCCCGAACGACCAGCGCCGCGTGCGCGACGATGCCGCCGCGCTCGGAGCGCCCATCACTCCCCCACAGTGCGACCAGTCGCCCGCCCTGCTCCTGGACCGAGCGGCAGGTCTCGAGCCATCGCGCCGCGTCGACCTCGGCGCGGAACGCCGTCACCGCCCCCGGAATCGGAGTGAGCTCGAGATCGAGTCCTTCCAGTCTCATTCTTCTGCCTTCTGCCTTCTGCCTTCTGCCCTCGGCCCTCACCCGATGAGCGCCGCCGCCTGCCGATACCAGGCGGCGAGATACGGCGGGATGAAGATCCCCATCATCAGCACCAATGCCAGGTGCACGAACACGGGAAGCAGCGCCGGCGGGTGCGCCAGCCGCGGCAATGCCGTCTCGCCGAATACCATCGGCTGCACCTTGCCGAAAATCGCGGCGAACGCGACGCCGAGGCCGATCAGCAGGAACGGCGTCGCCCACGGCTGCTCGCGCATCGCCGTGGTGAGAATGATGAACTCGCTCGCGAACACGCCGAACGGCGGCATGCCGAGGATCGCGATCGCGCCCAGCATCAGCCCCCAGCCGATGGTGGGATTGGTCCGGATCAGTCCCCGGATGTCGTCCATGATCTGGGTTCCCGTATTCTGCGCGGCGTGCCCGACCGCGAAGAAGATGGCCGATTTGGTGAGGCTGTGCATCGTCATGTGCAGCAGCGCGCCGAAGGTGGCCGCGACGCCCCCCATGCCGAAGGCGAAGGTCGTGATCCCCATGTGCTCGATCGAGGAATAGGCGAACATGCGCTTGATGTCGCGCTGGCGTGAGAGCAGGAATGCGGCCACCACCACGGAGAGCAGCCCGAACCCCATCATGAGGTTGCCGGCGAATCCCGCCCCGAGCGCGCCGTCGGTCAGCACCTTGCAGCGCACGACCGCGTAGAGCGCGACGTTGAGGAGCAGCCCCGACAGCACCGCCGAGATCGGCGTCGGGCCCTCCGCGTGCGCATCGGGCAGCCAGTTGTGCACCGGAACCAGCCCGACCTTGGTGCCGTAGCCCACCAGCAGAAAGACGAACGCGAGCGACATCACCGTCGGCTCGAGCTGCGACTTGACCTGGTTCAAGTCGGTCCACAGGAGCGCCGTCCCGCCGCTGCCCATCACCTTCTCGGCGGCGAAATAGAGCAGGATGGTGCCGAACAGCGCCTGCGAGATGCCGACGGAGCACAGGATGAAGTATTTCCACGCGGCCTCGATCGATTCCGGCGTGCGATAGAGGCTCACCAGCAGCACCGTCGACAGCGTCGCCGCCTCCATCGCCACCCACAGGATGCCCATGTTGTTGGTCGTCAGCGCGAGCAGCATGGTGAAGGTGAAGACCTGGAACATGGCGTGAAACAGGCGCAGCGCTCCCGCTTTGACCTTGCCCCGCTCGGCCTCGATCCTCATGTAGGGACGCGAGAACAGCGCCGTGGTGAACGCGACGAATGCCGTCAGCGCCACCAGCACCACGTTGAACGAGTCGATGAAGAACTGGCCGGCGAACGTCGTGAGCGGCCCGTCGCGGATCACGCGCGCGGTCAGCACCGCCGCCGCGAGAAACGTGACGAGGCTCGAGGCAACGCCCAGCTCCGGCGCCCAGCGCCGGCTGCCGAAGAGCGCGAGCGTGGCGCCCCCGAGGAGCGGCACGCCGAGCAGGACCAGGATCTCCATCAATCCTCTCTCAGCTTTTCCATGTGCCGGGTGTCCAGGCTGTCGAAGGTCTCGCGCACCTGGAAGAAGAAGATGCCGAAGATGAATCCGCCCACGAGCACGTCGAGCGCGATGCCGAATTCCACCACCATCGGCATGCCGTAGGTGGCGCTGGTCGCGGCGAAGAAGAGCCCGTTCTCCATCGCGAGAAATCCGATCACGACCGGCACCGCCTTGCGCCGCGTCATCATCATCAGGAACGACAGCAGCACGCACGCCATGGCGATGCCGAGGGTGGAGCGCGTGATGGTGCTCGCCATCTGCGAGATCGGCTGCGCCAGGTTGAAGGCAAAGATCACGAGGGCGATGCCGATCAGCATGGTGGTCGGGATGTTGATGAGCGTCTCCACGTCCCAGCGGATGTTCAGCCGGTGGATCAGCCGGAACAGGATCCACGGCAGCGCCACCACCTTGAGCGCCACGGTGAGCACGCCGGAAATGTAGAGGTGGCCCTGCCCCGTGGTGTAGGCGACGATGAAGGTGGAGGCGGCCAGCACCACGCCCTGCCACGCGAAGAGCTCGATCAGCGACAGGATCCGCCGCTGCGAGAGCATGGCGAACGCGATCAGCAGCATGACCGCGGCGAGGACGTTGATGAGCTGGCCGCTTAATGGCATAAAAAGTGACTCGTGACTCGTGACCTGTGACTCGAACTCGGCATCTTGGCGCCCTGGTGGTTCAATCTCAGACCTCGAAGACGTAACTCAGCAGCAGGCCGAGCATCGCCAGCATGAAGGCAGTGGCGACGAACTCGGGCACGCGGAAGATCCGCATCTTCGCGCTTACCGCTTCCAGCGTCGCGAGCCCCGCCCCCGCGATCATGAGCTTCGCCACGGCGGCCAGGACGGCGAGCGGCAGCGCGTTCCAGTCCCCTGCCTGCGCGATGCCCCACGGCGCGAAGCAGGCGATGCCGATGGCGCAGTAGGCGAAGAGCTTGATGGCGGAGGCCCACTCGATGAGGGCAAGATGCCGCGCCGAGTATTCGAGGATGAGCGCCTCGTGCACCATGGTGAGCTCGAGGTGGGTCGCGGGATTGTCGACCGGCACGCGCGCGTTTTCAGCGAGCAGCACCATCACGAACGCAACCGCGGCAAACGCGAGGCTCGGATACAGCGCGAACTCGCGGTGCGCGAGCGTGTCGACGATGGTCGTGAGCGAGGTGGACTGGCTGATCAGCGCGAAGTTGAAGAAGATGATCAGCAGCGCCGGCTCCGCCAGCGCCCCGATCAGCATTTCGCGGCGCGCTCCCAGCGTGCCGAACGCGGTGCCGATGTCCATCGCCGCCAGCGAGATGAACACCCGCGCCACGGCAAAGACGCCGACGAGCGCGATGACATCCGCCGCGGCCGCGAACGGCAGTTCGCTCGCCACCACCGGCACGATGCCGGCCACCAGCCACATGCATCCGAAGATCACGTAGGGCGCGAAGCGGAACAGCCACGAGGCGTTTTCCGCGAGCGCCGCGTCCTTGTGCAGGAGCTTGCGCAGGACCCGGTAGGGCTGCAGCAGGCTCGGCGCGCTCTTGTTCTGCAGCCAGGCCCGGCAGGCATTGACCCAGCCCATCAGCAGCGGCGCCGCCAGGGCCACCAGCAGCATCTGGAGGAGCTGGTTGAGAAATCCGCCCAGCGTCATCGGACGAACGCGAGGAGGAAGATGATGGTCGCGAAGCTGTACATGAGATACACGGCGACGCGCCCGACCTGGATGCGGCCGATCAGCCGCGAGAGAAACGTGGCGGCGCCCGCGATCGGGAAGTAGAGCCAGCTCCAGAAGCGGTCGCGCACCTCGGCCACATACCGCGGCAGGCGGTCAAAGGGGTCGGGGTGGTGCGCCTCGACCTCGTATACCGGCGCGAAGATCTGGCGAATCGGCTGGGCGAATCCCTCCGCCGTATCCTGCATGCGCGCATTCAGCCCCGGAAAGCCGCAGTCCCAGGCGGGGGTGCGGCGCAGCCGCCCGTGATAGAGCAGCCGCACCAGCCCGAACGCAGCCAGCACGACGGCAACGATCACGGCCAGAAAGATCAGCGGGCTGTAGCTGGCGCGCTCCGGCGCAACCGGCGTGAGCCACATCCAATGCGCGGCCATGCCGATCGTGGCCGGACTGTAATCGAGGAGGGCGAGCGCGATCGGGTCCATGACGCCAATCATCCATACTGGAGCGAGGCCCAGGACGAGGCACAGGACGGCGAGCCATCCCATGCCAAGCTGCTCCCACTCGCTTGCCTCGCGGCCGCCGATTGCCTCGCCGCTCCGCGGCACCCCGAGGAACGCCACCCCGAACACCTTGACGAAGCACATGGCGGTCAACGCGCCGGCGAGCGCAAGCGCCGCCGCCGCGAGCGGAATGATCGAGCGCAGCACGCCGTGCTCCAGAGACGGCGAGAGCAGCGCGGCCTGGAACGTCAGCCACTCCGAAACAAAGCCGTTCAAGGGCGGCAGCGCGGAGATCGCAAGCGCCCCGATCAGAAAAAAGAAGGCGGTGAATGGCATGACCCGGATGAGGCCGCCCATGCGTCCGAGGTCGCGCAGGCCGGCGCCCTTCAACACGCTGCCTGCGCCGAGGAAGAGCAGGCCCTTGAAGATGGCGTGATTGAGCGTGTGATAGAGCGCCGCGATCAAGCCGAGCACGGCGAGCACCGGCTGGCCCGTGCCGATGTAGATCAGCGACAGCCCAAAGCCGATCAGGATGATGCCGATGTTCTCGACCGAGTGGTAGGCGAGCAGCCGCTTGAGATCGTGCTGCATCAGAGCGAAGAGCACGCCGAAGAGCGTGGTGACGACGGCGATCACTAGGACGAGCAATCCCCACTCCCAGTGCACCGACGGCAGCAGGTCGTAGGTCACGCGGAACAGGCCGTAGATCGCGGTCTTCAGCATGACGCCGGAAAGGAGCGCCGACACCGGCGAGGGCGCAGCCGGATGCGCCTCCGGCAGCCACACGTGCAGGGGCACGATGCCGGCCTTTGCGCCGAAGCCGAGTAGCGCGAGCATGAACGCGACGGTCGCCCACCTGCTCGAGAGCTCCGCGTGGCGCATGGCGTCGAAGGTGTACTCGCCCTGCCCGCCCTGCAGCACGCCGAAGCAGAGCAGAATCGAGATTGCCCCGACGTGAGCGATCAGAAGGTAGAGGAAGCCCGCCTTCCTGATTTCCGGATCGTGGTGATCGGTGGTGACGAGAAAGTAGGAGGCGAGCGCCATCGCCTCCCACGCCACCATGAAGAGATAGGCGTCATCGGCGATGAGCACGAGAGCCATGCTGGCGAGAAACCAGTGGTATTGCAGGCACGTCAGGTTCCCCCCGTTGCCGTGCGCACCTGAGAAGTACCCCGCCGCATAGCAGGAGATCCCGGCACCCGCGGCACCGAGGACGAGCAGAAAGAATGCGGAGAGCGCGTCGAGCCGCGTGTGGAACGGCAGATCGGGAAGCCCGAGCGGCAGAACGACCGCCTGTGGCGGCGCCCCGATCGCGGCGAGCGCGACCGCCGCGAGCGCCACGCCGGCGACAGCCCCGAGCGCATACAGCAAGCGCGCGCTGCTGCCGTGATGGGCAGGCCGCAGCAGCCCGAGCGCGCCGATCGCCAGCCAGAACAGCACGATGCCGATGACAACCTCAAGATAGGACGCGGTGGCGGCGGGCATCGACTGAGTGCGTGCAGCGCAACTTCGACGGCCGGGTTGCGCGGTAAAGTGCCGATTTTATTCGCTTTGGTACGGATCGCGCAATTTGCCGTCCCCAAAACGAAAAGGGCGGTCGTGGCCGCCCTTCTACGCGACTACTGTCCGCGCCGGTCAGGGACGCAGATACGCGTAACCTTCGCGCTGCTGCAGCCGCGTGATTTCGGCGACGCCCGAGGGCACGAAGGTCGCCTCCGGTATGAACTTGCTCCGCGAGAGCTTGCGGTTGCGCAGGGTAATCTCGCACACGTCGAACTGGACGCCGCGCGACTTCAAGTCTTCCACGCGGATGTTGTACGGGTTGCCGCCCTTGTCCTTGGCGCCGTCGAACAGGAAATCGACGCCGCGCGCGTGCGTCACCACCACGATTTTCGCCTTGGGATTCACTTCGAGGTGATTGCCGATGTTGCGTAGCGCATCCGCCGCCTGGGCGTCAGTGTTGTTGACGTGATAGACGACCTTGTCCGCCGCAATGTTGGCCTTGGGGTCCACGCCTCCCGTGAACGCGCATCCCGCAACAGCAAGCAGGATCGCGGCTCCCAACGCAGCGATCAGCCGAGTCATGCCCATGTCTCCTCCTAGCGCAGTTTCGATTCAGATCAAGAACACGGACTACGGTAGAGCATTGTGTCCGCGGCTGCAACATCCCGCCGGTCGCGGCATAAAGTACACTGATCAGCCCATAAGAGGCCGTGCAGCTCACTGGATAGAAGAGCCGTTCATGAACAGGACCGCAAAGCGGCTGCTGATGACCGGCCGCGTGCAGGGCGTGGGCTTCCGCTTCTACATGCAGCGCAAGGCGCGCGAGCTCGAGCTGACCGGCTGGGTCCGAAACCGCAGCGATGGCAGCGTGGAGGCGGTGATCCAGGGCACTTCGGCGGCGGTGGAGTCCATGATCGCCTGGGCGCGGCGGGGCCCGCCGAGCGCTGTCGTTGCCGACGTCCGCGTCAGCGACGACGGAGGCCATTACGCCGCCTTCGAAACGCGGCCGACTGAATGAGGCAAGGAGGTAGGATGAAGGCAGAAGGATGACCTGGCCTGCCTTCTGACTTCTGCCATCTGGCTTTCCGGAATGCGGACTAGCCCGCGTTCCGGCGGATACCTTCCGCACGGCGGCGATGCTTCTCGGCCTCGATTCTCCGGCCCTGGGCGTCGAGCGCCGAGGCCAGGTTGTCCAGCGTGTGCGCGATGCTGAGGTGCCCGGGCTTCAGGACGTGCTGCTTCGCCACCAGCGCGCGGCGCAGACATTTCTCGGCCTCTTCATATTGCTCCTGCTTGAGCAGGATCGCGCCCATGTTGTGCAGGCCCGTGGCGGTATGGACGTGCTTTTCTCCCAGTTTCTTCTCGAACACCGCGAGCGCCTGTAACTGCAATTTCCCGGCCTCCGCGAACCTGCCCTGCGCGATCAGGATCTCTGCGGTGTTGTGCAATGCGATCGCCGTCGCCGGGTCGTCCGGCCCGTAGCGCATTGCCCGGACGGCGACGAGCCGCTGCGCCACGGGCAGGAGGGGATATCGAGATTCGGATCAGCTGTCACCGGTCATTGGTCACGGTGTCGTTATAGAGTATGCGGACATTCTCGGGGCTGAACCATTCGGAGAGCGACTTGATCAGGTCCTCGTGCAGGTTGACCCGCCAGGCCTCGCCGAGGTCGATCTCGCAGCTCGCCTCGCGGTTCGAATAGACGATCGACACGGCGCAGCGTCCGCTGCGGTACGGCGCGAGCACCTCGCGCAACCGGCTGCCGGAGGAGGCGCCGTTGCACGTGATTCTCACGCCGCGCGCGAAGCGGTTTCGCGCCTCCGCGAGATCGAGCACGTTGAGCGCCTCGATGCGCATCCCGAAATCCGGCCCGGGTTCGGCCTCGCCGATGACCGCCGCGCGCGCGCGCGCCGCGCGCAGCCTCACTTCCAGCACCAGCAGCTCGTCCTCCTTCAGCTTCTGGCGATGCTTCTCGAACACCTCGCGGAACGCCACGATCTCGAAGCGCCCCGAATCGTCGCCGAGCCGGATGACGCCCATGCGGCCGCTCGCGGTGGTCTGGGTCCGCGAGCCCAGCACGACTCCCGTGACCCAGTAGGTGCGCCCCGCGTAGTCGCCGTTTCCCGAGGCGCCGAGTTCCGCCAGCCGCGTGGGGATGAAGCGGCGCACCTCGGCGCGGTAGATGTCGAAGAGGTGCCCGCTGAAGTAGAAGCCGAGCGCCGCTTTCTCGTGTTGCAGCCGCTCCTTCTCGCTCCAGCGCGGCGCGTTGACCAATGCCGCCCGCGGCGCGCTCTCCGCATGTTCCCCGAACAGGCTCACCTGGTGCGCGGCGCGGCTCGCCTGCTCCGCGCTCTCGAGCGCCATTCCGACGCTCGCAAGCAGGCTCGCGCGGTGGTCGTTCAGGGAGTCGAATGCCCCGGCGCGAATCAGCGACTCCACCACGCGCCGGTTGACGAGGCGCTTGTCCACGCGATGGCAGAAGTCGACGAGATCCGCGAACAGCCCGCTCTTGCGGGCCTCGACGATGGAGGCGATCGCCGCCTCGCCCGTGCCCTTGATCGCGCCCAGACCGTAGCGGATGGTCTTTTCGTCCACCGGCTCGAAGCGGTAGTTCGACTGGTTGACGTCCGGAACCAGGAGCGCGATCCCATGCGCGCGCGCATCCTCGGCGAACAATTCAACCTTGTCGGTGTCGCCCATCACCGCCGACAGGTTGGCGGCGATGAATGCCGCGGGATGATGGGCCTTCATGAAGGCCGTCTGGTACGCGACGAGCGCGTAAGCGGCCGCGTGGCTGCGATTGAAGCCATAACCCGCGAACTTCTCCATCAGGTCGAACAGGTCGTTCGCGCGCCGCTCGCTGATGCCGTTGCCCGCCGCGCCCGTGACGAAGATGCTGCGATGCTGGGCCATCTCCTCGGGCAGCTTCTTGCCCATCGCGCGCCGCAGCAGGTCCGCGGCTCCCAGCGTGTAGCCGCCGATGATCTGCGCGATCTGCATCACCTGCTCCTGGTACACCATGATGCCGTAGGTGGCCTTCAGGATCGGCTCCACCCGCGGGTCCGGGTAGTCGACACGGCCCCCGTGCTTGCGGCGCACGAACTCCGGGATCAGCTCCATCGGCCCCGGCCGGTAGAGCGCAACCAGCGCGACGATGTCCTCGAACCGGTCCGGCCGCGCGCGCACGAGGAGATCGCGCATGCCGCGTGATTCGAACTGGAACACCCCGGTCGTATCGGCCGCGGCAAACAACCGGTAGCTTGCCGCGTCGTCCAGGGGCAGCGCGCTCAAGTCAAGGGATGAGGGATGAGAGCCCTCCGCCCTCATCCCTCGGATGTATTTCAGCGTCCAGTCGAGGACGGTCAGCGTCGTCAAGCCCAGGAAGTCGAACTTCACCAGCCCCACGGCCTCGACGTCCTTCATGTCGAACTGGGAAACCACGCTGCCGGAGCCGTCGGCCGCGTAGAGCGGGCAGAAATCGGTGAGCTTGCCCGGGGCGATCAGCACGCCGCCCGCGTGCATGCCGACGTTGCGCGTCAAGCCCTCGAGCTGCTCGGCGAGCGCGAGCAGCTCGCGCACTTCTTCCTCCTTCTGCTCGCGCTCGGCGAGCTGCGGCTCGATCTCGCGGGCGTCGGCAAGCGTGAGGTGGCGTCCGGGCTGGAACGGGATCAGCTTCGCGAGCTGGTCGCAGAAGGTGTAGGAGAGATCGAGCACCCTGCCGACATCGCGCACCACCGCCCGAGCCGCCATGGTGCCGAAGGTGACGATCTGGGATACGCAATCGGCCCCGTAGCGGCTTTTCACGTACTCGATCACCCGGTCGCGCCCGTCCTGACAGAAATCGATGTCGAAATCCGGCATCGAGACGCGCTCCGGGTTGAGGAAGCGCTCGAACAGCAGGTCGTAGCGCAGGGGATCCAGGTCCGTGATGCCCAGCGAATAGGCGACGAGCGATCCGGCCCCGGAGCCGCGCCCCGGACCGACCGGCACGCCGTTGCCTTTCGCCCAGTTGATGAAGTCGGCGACGATCAGGAAATACCCGGAGAATCCCATCTGCTGGATGGTGCGAATCTCGAACTCGAGGCGCTCGCGGTAGCGCGGCTTCTGGCGCTCGCGCAGCGCCGCATCGGGATGGAGCTGCGGCAACCTGCGCTCCAGGCCTTCCGCTGCCCGGGTGCGCAGGTGATCGTCGAGACTGACGTTCCTGGGGGTCTGGAACAGGGGCAGCCGGATCTTGCCGAGCTCGATTTCCAGGCTGCAGCGCCGCGCGATCTCCACGCTGTTCGCAAGCGCCTGCGGCACATCGTGGAATGACTGCGCCATCTCCGCCTGCGACCTGAAGTACTGCTCCGGGCTGAAGAGCCGCGGCCGGCGCTGGTCGGACAGCGTGTAGCCCTGTGCGATGCACACGCGGGCCTCGTGCGCGCGGAAATCCTCGCGCTTCACGAACTGCACGGGGTGGGTCGCGACCACCGGCAGCTTCAAGGCCGAGGCGAGGGCGAGCGCGCGCTGGACGTGCGTCTCAAGCGGGACGCTCGCAGCTCCCTGGACCGCGGCGCCCCTGCCGAGGCGCTGCACCTCAAGGTAGAAGCGGCCCGGGAAGATTTCGCGCCACTCGCCGGCGAGCCGCCGCGCAAGCTTCGAATTGTCCACCACCAGGGCCTGCCCGACGTCGCCGAGATGCGCGCCGGACAGCGCGATCAGGCCGTCGCTTCCGGTCTCACCGAGCCAGCTCTTTTTCAGTTCGGCGCGGCCGCGATACTGATTGGACCGGTAGGCGCGCGTCAGCAGCTCCGTGAGCCGCAGGTAGCCGGCCCGCGACTGGCAGAGCAGCAGCGTGCGGAAGGGCTTGTCGCGGTCGGACTCGTTTTCGAGCCAAACGTCGCATCCGATGACGGGCTTCACGCCCGCCGCGCGCGCCGCCTGGTAGAACTTGACCATGCCGAAGACGTTGGCAAGGTCGGTCAGAGCGAGCGCCGGCATGCCGTCGGCTGCCGCTGCCTCGACCGCCTCGTCGAGCCGGACGATGCCATCCACGATCGAGTACTCGCTGTGCAGTCGCAGATGGACGAACGCCGGGCTCACGCGCCTATTTTACGGCGCGCCGCCCGCGCGTGAGAAGCGTGCTGCGGCTAGTAGATGCGGGTGACGCGCCAGCCGCGCCGCTCGAGCAGCGCCAGCACGCCGGCGCTGCCATATAGATGCAGCGCTCCCACGGCGATGAACGCGCCCCCTTCCTTCAGGCGCGGCTCGGCGCGCTCCGCCATGCGCACATTGCGCTCATGCAGCAAGCGGCGAGTGAAGACCTCGTTCAGCCGCCGCTCTTCTGCTCCCGCACCGATGCTCTCCTGACTCACGCGCCAGATGCGGGCGAGGTCGCGGGCAAGGTAGGCGTCGACGAGGCGGGCGACCTGGCGCGGCATGCGCTCGTACTCATCGACTGCGTGTCTGAGGAGCGCCACCTGATCCTCCTGCGACAGTCCCTCGAGCACGGCGAGCTGCTCGTTCAGGCTCTCGAGCTCATGGATGGGCTTGCCCTGCTCCGCGGCCCGCCGCTCGAGCACGACGTCGAGCACGTTCATGGGATCCTGCTGCGGAACGCTCAGCAGGACCGCGACCGCCCACGGCCGGAACTGCCGCAGGAGGGGCTCGGGCAGCCCAAGCTCCGTCGTGAGCTTTGCCGCGCGCTCGAAGAGCTCCGCTCCCGCCACCGCCGGCAGGTCGCGGCCGTCGTCAAAGACCATGCGCCCGGCCAGCATGAGAATTCCGGCCGGATCGACTCCGGCCTCGAGCGTGAGACTGCGCGCCCGGTCGAGCTCGCGCGCCACCGCGGGCGGTAGAGCGGTGACCCGGGGGTCGGCGAGGTGGATGGTGCCGAAGATGTGGCTCGGCGGTGCCCCCGCTTCCTCGATCCGCCATAGAAGCCCCTGCTCGTAGCGCTCGGCCGCGGTCGCAAGCGACGACGCACCGCTGCCGAGCGCCAGAAAGAATGCGAGGACCGCCGCGACGCGCGGTGGGCGTGCAAGCACCGCGAGTGCCGCGAAGGCGAGAGTGCGCATAGGTATCGTTCGGGTCGACGAGGATGCAGGCGCGTGCCCGAATGCTAGCAAACGCGGTTTGACGGTTGGCAGGGCTTTCTTCACCATTCGCCGTTTCGGAACGGTCTCGACCGCTCGAATGAAAGCCAGCCGCTCGGAATTCCACACGATCCGCGGATTGCGCTACCACGTGCGCATCTGGGGCTCCCCCGCGGCACCGCGGCTCTTCCTGCTGCACGGCTGGATGGATGTCTCCGCGTCGTTCCAGTTTCTGGTCGACGGATTCGCAAGGGAGTGGTGCGCGATCGCTCCCGACTGGCGCGGCTTCGGCCTGAGCGCGTGGGCGCACGAAGGCTACTGGTTTCCCGACTACTACGCCGATCTGGAGACGCTCCTCCGCCTCTACCAGCCGGATGAGCCGGTGCGGCTCGTCGGCCACAGCATGGGCGGTGTCATCGCCTCCGTCTATGCGGGAATTAGCCCCGACCGCGTGGCGCGCCTGGTCTCGCTCGAGGGCCTGGGGCTCGCCCGGCACTCACCGGCGGAAGCGCCCGCGCGCTACGCGCAGTGGCTCGCGCAGCTTGCGGACCCGCCGCGCTTCAGGCCGTATCGCTCGTACGATGAGGTCGCCGCGCGGCTCCGGAAACGAAACCCGCGGCTCTCAGCGGAGCAGGCGGCATTCCTGGCGCGGCACTGGGCAAAGCAACTCGATACGGGAGAGGTCGTGCTGACGAGCGATCCGCGCCACAAGACCGTCAACCCCTACCTGTTCCGGATCGAGGAGGCGATCGCGTGCTGGCGAAGAGTCACTGCGCCCGTGCTGCTCGTCTCCGGGAAGGGCTCGGAAATGGTGACGCGCATGAAGGACTCGCCGGAGCAATTCGCCGAGCGCACGGGCGCCTTCCGCAATCGCCACGAAATCGAGATTGCCGACGCCGGCCACATGATGCATCACGACCAGCCGGTGCGGCTAGCGCGCATTATCGAGCAGTTTCTTGCCGGGGAGGCCGCGCCGTCCTGAAACAGGACGGAACTTCCGGGCCGGACGGACCAGCTGCCCGCCCCAACCCGCGCTTCCGTCGATCTTTCTAGTCGCTCAGGATGTGCGGAAAGGCGAAACCGAACGTGAGCAAGAAGAGGAACATCTTGCCCACGTGCTTGGCCTTCTCGCCCGGTGTCATCTTCGCGAACGGCTTGGCGTGGATCGCATTGACGTCCGTCTGCTTCAGCTGGTCTGTCATGGCTCGGCTCCGGTGCCAGGTCGGGGTGGCGGCCGTTGACCATACCTTCCAAAGATTAACGCAAGATTAACGACGGTAGCTCGGGAAGGCACGACTTGCCGGGTAGCCCCTGCCCGAATCAGCCCCGCCGGGGGGGCTGCACCGGGCGCGGACGCGTCAGCGCCTCCGGGCGCAGGATATCGTCGAGCTGTTCCCGGCTGAGCAGCTTCTTTTCCAGAACCAGCTCGTAGATGCTCCGGCCGGTTGCATGCGCTTCCTGCGCAAGCCGCGTGGCGTTGGCGTAGCCAATGTAGGGATTGAGGGCGGTCACGATGCCGATCGAATTCTCCACGGTGCGGCGCAGGTGCTCGCGATTGGCGGTGATGCCGGTGACGCAGCGCTCGCGCAGCGTCTCGCAGCCGTTCCGCAGGTGCATGATGCTCTTGAACAGGCTGTGGGCAATGACCGGCTCGAAGGCATTCAGCTGCAGCTGGCCCGCTTCCGCGGCGAACGAGACCGTCACGTCGTTGCCGATGACCTCGAACGCGATCTGGTTGACGACCTCCGGAATGACCGGATTCACCTTGCCCGGCATGATCGACGAGCCGGCCTGCATCGCCGGCAGGTTGATCTCGTTCAGCCCCGCGCGCGGCCCGGAGGAGAGCAGCCGCAGATCGTTGCACACCTTCGAGAGCTTGACCGCCACGCGCTTCAGCACGCCGGAGATCTGGACGAAGGCGCCCGCGTCCTGCGTCGCCTCCACCAGGTTGGGCGATGTCACGAGCGCGATGCCAGTGATGTCCGCAAGCCGGCGGCACGCGAGCGGCGCGTAGTCGGGGTGGGCGGTGATGCCGGTGCCGATCGCAGTTGCTCCCAGGTTGATCTCGTGAATCAGCAGCACCGCTTCCTTGAGGCGGCTCTCATCCTCTTCCAGCATCACGGCGTAGGTGGAGAATTCCTGGCCGAGCGTCATCGGCACCGCCTCCTGGAGCTGCGTGCGGCCCATCTTGAGCACGTCCGCGAACTCGGCCGCCCTGGCGGCGAACGCGCCGCGCAGCTCCGCCATCGCCGCCGTCAGCCGGTGGATCCCGAAGTGCAGGGCGACCTTCACGGCCGTGGGATACACATCGTTCGTGCTCTGGCTCATGTTGACGTGATCGAGCGGGTGCAGGAAGGCGTAGTCGCCTCGCTTGCGGCCCGCGAGCTCGAGCGCGCGGTTGGCAATCACCTCGTTAGCGTTCATGTTTGTCGACGTCCCGGCGCCGCCCTGGATCACGTCCACGACGAACTGCTCGAGCAGGTTTCCGTCGCGGATCTCCTGGCATGCCCCGCAAATCGCCCGCGTCCGCTCGTCGTCGAGGAGCCCCAGCTCGTTATTGGCCAGCGCCGCGGCCTGCTTCACGCAGGCGAGCGCGCTGACCAGCTCGGGATAGATGGAAATGGCAGTGCCGGTGATGGGAAAGTTCTCGAGCGCCCTCAGGGTATGCACCCCGTAATATGCGCTGGACGGGACTGCCCGATCGCCGAGCAGATCGTGCTCGTATCGCACGGACGGGTTGGACATGGCGAGTTCTCCGGTAAACCGTTGAGGCCGTGACCAATATGATAGGCGGTATTGCAGTCCGTTCTGGCGCCACAGGGGTTGGCCGAATCCTGCTCGGACACGTGCTGGACAAGGCGTATCCGATGGGCTAGATTGGATCGCCGCTCCAGTTCAATACGCTTCTCAAACCAATCAGTTAAGCCAAGGGGGCCACCATGACACGACTTGCGACCACGCTCGCCGCGCTGATTGCCGCGGGAGCCATTGCCGGCGCCGCGAATGCCCAGCAGCTCACCGGCACGCTCAAGAAGATCAAGGATAGCGGGACCATCACCATCGGCCACCGCGATACCTCCATTCCCTTCTCCTACTACGACGACAAGCAGCGGGTGGTAGGCTACGCGATCGACATTTGCATGAACATCGTGGAGGCGGTCAAGGCCCATCTCAAGATGGGAAAGATCGACGTCAAGTACAACCCGGTGACCTCGGCCACGCGCATCCCGCTGATGGCGAACGGCACCATCGACCTCGAATGCGGCTCGACCACCAACAACCTCGAGCGGCAGAAGCAGGTCGGCTTCACCATTACGCATTTCGTGACCGCCAACCGCTACGTCGCGAAGAAGAAGTCGAACATCAAGTCGCTCAAGGATCTCAAGGGCAAGACAGTGGTTTCCACCTCCGGCACCACCAACATCAAGTGGGCAACCGAGGCGAACACCAAGCAGAAGCTCGGCATGAACATCATCGCGGCGAAGGACCACGCAGAAGCGTTTCTGACGGTGGATACGGGCAGGGCCGTCGCCTTCTTCATGGATGACATCCTGCTCTACAGCCTGGTTGCGACCTCCAAGAATCCCGGCGACTGGGTGATCGGTTCCGAGGCCTACACGGTGGAGCCCTACGGCATCATGGTGCGCAGGGATGACCCCGCCTTCAAGAAGGTCGTGGACGAAGCGGTGCGCAACTTGTACAAGTCCGGCCGCGTCAACGGCATTTACGAGAAGTGGTTCCTGAAGCCGATCCCGCCCAAAGGCGTCAACCTCAACGTGCCGATGAGCGCGCAGTTCAGGAAGGTGGTCGCAAACCCGACGGATTCGGGCGATCCGAAGGTCTACCAGTAAGCGCTAAATCCGGACGCCTCACGGCGCCGGTTTACCTGCGCGCGATGCAGCGGACGATTCTCGCCGCTGATCGCGCGCTTTTCGTCTAGCGCGGGGAAAGGGAAACTGGCCCGGTGAACTACAACTGGAACTGGGGCATCTTCTGGCAGCCCGCGCCGGACGGAACCGGCGTCTACCTGTGGTGGCTCGTCTCCGGCCTGGGATGGACGCTTTCGACCGCCCTCCTCGCGTGGGGAATCGCGCTGGCGCTCGGCGCAACGGTCGGCACGCTGCGCACCACGCCGCTCACCTGGCTGGTCCGGCTCGGCAACGCCTACGTCGAGCTGTTCCGCAACGTCCCGCTGCTGGTGCAGATGTTCCTGTGGTACTTTGTCATGCCGGAGCTGCTGCCCAGGGCGCTGGGCGACGCCGTGAAGCAGATGGTCCCGCCCTGGGCGTCGTTCTGGCCCGCGGTACTGTGCCTCGGCTTCTACACCTCCGCCCGCGTGGCCGAGCAGGTGCGCGCCGGCATCCAGTCCCTGCCGCGCGGCCAGCGCATGGCCGGCACCGCCCTCGGGCTCTCGCTGCCGCAGACCTACCGCCACGTCCTGCTGCCGCAGGCCTTCCGCATCATCCTGCCGCCGCTCACCTCCGAGTTCATGAACATCATCAAGAACTCGGCGGTGGCGCTGACCATCGGGCTGATGGAGCTGACCGCCCGCGCCCGCTCGATGCAGGAATTCACCTTCCAGGTGTTCGAGGCGTTCACGGCCGCGACCCTCATATACATCTGCATCACGTTGATCGTGGTCTTCGGCATGCGCCGTCTCGAGAAGCGCGTCGCCGTGCCGGGGCTGATCGCTGCCGGCGGCGGGCCGCAAGCCGGTCATTGAGTCACGAGTCACCGGTCACGAGTCACTGGGATGTTTTCAGGCTTTGACTTCGACGTCATCCAGCGCTCCCTCCCCTTTCTGTTCAAGGAGGGAATGACGTTCACCCTGACGCTCACCGCGATGGCGATGACGGGAGGGATCGTGTTCGGAACGCTGCTCGCGATGATGCGGCTTTCCAGCTACCGGGCGCTGAACGTGCCGGCGGCGATGTACGTGAACCTGATGCGCGCCGTGCCGCTGGTGCTCGTCATCTTCTGGTTCTACTTTCTCGTGCCCTGGATGGGCGGCTGGATCATCGGCGCCAAGGAGCCGATCCAGGTCGGAGCATTCTGGTCATCCGTTATCACCTTTACCATGTTCGAGGCCGCGTATTACGCGGAGATCATGCGCGCGGGCATACAGAGCATCCCGCGCGGGCAGGCGTGGGCCGGCTATGCGCTGGGGCTCAACTACTGGCAGACCATGGGGACCATCGTGCTGCCGCAGGCGTTCCGCAACATGCTGCCGGTGCTGCTGACGCAGACCATCATCCTGTTCCAGGACACGTCTCTCGTCTATGTGCTTTCCATCATCGATTTCCTGGGCGCCGCCGCCCGGATCGCGCAACGCGACGCGCGGCTGGTCGAGATGTACTTGTTCGTCGCAGTGGTGTACTTCCTCATCTCGTATACGCTGTCCTGGCTGGTGAAGCGGCTGCAGCTGCGCATTGCGGTGATAAGGTGAATTCATGCCGATGATCGAATTCAGGAACGTCAGCAAGTGGTTTGACGCCTTTCAGGTGCTCAAGGACTGCACGACATCGATCGAGAAGGGCGAGGTCGTCGTGGTCTGCGGACCTTCCGGCTCCGGCAAGAGTACTCTCATCAAGTGCGTCAACGGCCTGGAGCCGTTCCAGCAGGGTGAGATCATCGTCAACGGGCAGTCGGTGGGCGCGCCGGAGACCAACCTGCCGCGGCTGCGTTCCATGATCGGCATGGTATTCCAGCACTTCGAGCTGTTTCCCCACATGAGCGTGACCGAAAACCTCAACCTCGCGCAGATCCGCGTGCTTGGCCGCAGCGCCGAGGAAGCGACGCAGAAATCCATGGCGCTGCTCCGGCGCGTGGGGATGGAAGCCCATGTGCACAAGTTCCCGGGCCAGCTGTCCGGCGGCCAGCAGCAGCGCGTCGCGATCGCGCGCGGGCTCGCGATGGATCCCATCGCGATGCTGTTCGATGAGCCGACCTCCGCGCTCGACCCGGAAATGATCAACGAAGTGCTCGACGTGATGACGGGGCTCGCCCACGAAGGCATGACCATGATGGTCGTGACGCATGAGATGGGCTTCGCCAGCCGCGTCTCCGACCGCGTCATCTTCATGGACGAGGGCCGGATCGCGGAGGACGCCAGGAAGGACGACTTCTTCGGCAAGCCCCGTTCCGAGCGCGCGCAGCATTTCCTGTCCAAGATCCTGCATCACTGAGAAAAGGTGTCAGGAACCTTTTTCCGGCGGCAGGGAAAAAAAGGTTCCTGACACCTTTTAGCGGCGCGGCACGTCACGGCTTCGCGCAAATGCGATCCACGAGCCTGCGCAAGAAATCCTCGCAGCGCGCGATCTGATCGAGCGTGACGAATTCGTTGGGCTTGTGCGCCTGCGCGATCGAGCCCGGGCCGCACACCACCGTCGGAATGCCGGCGCGCTGGAACTGCGAGCCCTCGGTTGCAAATGACACCTTGCCGATCTCCGCGGTGCCGGCCAGCTCCTGGGTGAGCGCGACCACCTCGGCTTCGGGCCGGGTGTCGAGCATCGGGATTTCCGACAGCGGCTCGATGGTGAATCCCGCCGCCGGATGCGTGAGGCGCATCTCCGGCTCGAGGCGAGTCACGATGTAGTCCTTGAGCTCGCCCAGCAGCCGCTCCGGATCGTCTCCCGGCAGGTGGCGGAACTCGAAGTCGAACGCGCATTCGTGCGGAATGACGTTGAGCGCCGTGCCGCCGCGCACGACCCCCGTGTGCACGGTGGTGTGCGCGACGTCGAAGCCGCGATCGTACGGCCCCTCGTCGCGGTGCCGCCGCGCCAGGGTCTTCAGGAACGCGATCGCCTCCGCCGCGTACTCGACGGCGTTCACCCCGTGCGGCGCATACGCCGAGTGACCGGCAAGCCCGCGCACCGTGCAGCGGTAGCCTTTCTTGCCCTTGTGCGCAATCACCGGGCGCATCTCCGTGGGCTCGCCCACGATGCACGAGCGCGGGCGGATGCCGGCGCGCTCGAGGTCCGCAATCAGCCTTCCCACCCCGAGGCAGCCGACTTCCTCGTCGTAGGAAAACGCCAGGTGGAGCGGCGTCGCAGGTCCCCGTGCCACGAACTCCGGAACCATCGCGAGCACGCACGCGACAAATCCCTTCATGTCGCACGTGCCGCGGCCATAGAGCCTGCCGTCCTTCTCCACCATCTCGAACGGGTCCGTCTCCCAAGCCTGGCCGTCAGTTGGCACGACGTCGGTGTGGCCGGAGAGCACGATGCCGGGCTCCCCGCCCGGGCCAAGAGTGGCGAACAGGTTGGCCTTGCGCCGGCCCTCATCGTAGGTCAACCGGATCTCCGCACCGAGCGCCGCGAGGAGATCGCGCACGTAATGAATCAGGTCGAGATTCGTGTCACGGCTCACCGTGGGAAACGCGATCAAGCGGCGCAGCATCTCGACGCTCGAGGATCGACTGGCGGAACCGGATTGCATGGCCACACGCGCGGTTGAGTAAAAATCGAGCATAGGTAGCGCGCCCATTGATGTCAAACGGCGCGGCGGCGAGGACACAAAGCCGTTGAACTACGCTATGCTTGATCGCGTCCACGGTCGGAGGGGAAGAACATGAGGAATCTGCTCGCCATCCCGCTGCTCGCGATCTCGTTCGCTGTACCGGCCGCCGATATCAGCATCGCCCTCGGCGGCGACGTGACGTCCATGGACCCGCACTTCCACAACCTCACGCCCAACAACAACATCGGCGCGCACGTGTTCGACACGCTGGTTGCGAAGGACGCCGCCGGGCGGCTCAAGCCCGCGCTCGCCGAGTCGTGGCGCGCGGTGGACGACACCACGTGGGAATTCAGGCTGCGCAAGGGCGTGAGGTTCCACGATGGCTCCATCTTCACTGCCGCGGACGTGATCTTCTCGCTCGACCGCGTTCCCAATGTGCCGAACAGCCCTTCCCCGTTCACCACTTACACCAAGCAGGTCACCGAAAAGTTCGCGGTGGATCCATGGACGCTGCGGCTGAAGAGCGCGGCCCCCTACCCGCAGATGCCGAACGACATGAGCACGGTGCTGATCGTCTCTTCCAAGGCGGCTACTGGCGCGACCACCGACGACTTCAATACCGGGAAAGCGACGATCGGCAGCGGGCCGTTCAAGTTCGTGCGCTGGCGGAAAGGCGACCGCATCGAGCTTGCGCGCAACGACGCCTACTGGGGTCCGAAGGCGCCCTGGGAACGCGTGACTTTCCGCATCATTACCTCCGACCCGACGCGCGTCGCCTCGCTCCTCGCCGGCGAAGTGCGCGCGATCGAAAACGTCCCCACGACCGATCTCGCGAAGCTCTCCACAAGCAAGGATCTCGCGATCTTCCGCACGGTCTCGGTGCGGCTCATGTACCTCCATCTCGATACCGCGCGCGACAAGTCGCCGTTCGTCACCGACAAGACAGGGAAACCTCTTGGCCGCAATCCGCTCAAGGACCTGCGCGTGCGACGCGCGCTGTCGAAAGCGATCAACCGCCAGGCGCTGGTAGAGCGCGTCATGGAGGGCGCCGCCGTCGCCACCGGGCAGCTCATGCCCGCGGGCTTCTTCGGGTTCGCGCCGGCGTTGAAGCCCGAGCCGTACGACCCGGACGGGGCGCGCAAGCTGCTTGCGGAAGCGGGCTACCCTGACGGCTTTGGACTGACCCTGCACGCTCCGAACAACCGCTACGTGAATGACGAGCAGATCGCGCAGGCCATCGCGCAGATGCTCGCCCGCGTCGGCATCCAGACGCGCGTGGATGCGATGCCGGCCTCGGTGTACTTCTCGCGCGGCTCGAAGCTCGAGTTCAGCTTCCTGCTGGTCGGCTGGGGGGCGGAGACCATGGAGGCGTCATCGCCCCTGAAGGCGCTGCTCGCCACCTTCAACAAGGATAAAGGCATGGGAGCGGCCAACCGCGGCCGCTACTCCAATCCGAAGCTCGACGCGGCGCTGGAGCAGGCGCTCGCCACGGTGGACGACGCGAGGCGCGAGAAGCTCCTGCAGCAGGCGACCGAAATCGGCGTCGGCGACCTCGGCATCGTCCCGCTCTACCACCAGGTCAACCTCTGGGCGGCCCGCCGGGGCATCCATTACGAGGCGCGCGCGGACGAGCGCACCTTCGCGCATGAATTCAAGCCCCGCTAGCTCCCCTTCCCCCTCAGGGGGAAGCGGGGGATGGGGGTGGTTCGCCGCTTGCGCACTCGTGCTGGTTGGCTCCGTGCACGCTGCGGAGCTCAAGATCGGGCTGTCGGCCGATGTCACGACGATGGACCCGCACTTCGTCGCGGCGCAGCCCAATCTCACCGCGCAGCAGCACGTCTTCGATTCTCTGGTCCGGACCGATGAGAAGAGCCGCCCGGTCCCCGGGATCGCCACCTGGCGAACGCCGGATCCTCTCACCTGGGAATTCACGCTGCGCGAAGGTGTAAGGTTTCACGACGGGAGCGAGTTGACGACCGAGGACGTCGTCTTCTCCCTCGAGCGGCCGTATTCCATCACCGGCAGCCCCGGTGGCTTCCAGACCTACGTGCGGCCGATCGTCGCGAAGGAGATCGTGGACCGCTATACCGTGAGGCTCAAGACCGCGGCGCCGTACGGGGCGCTGCTCCAGGACCTCGCGGAAGTCATGATCGTGTCGAAGCGGGCGGCCGCGCAGGCATCGGGGGAGGACTTCGACCGGGGTAAGGCGGCGATCGGCACCGGGCCCTTCAAGGTCGTGCGCTTCGTGCGCGGCAGCCGTATCGAGCTGACCAGGCACGATCAGTACTGGGGCGGGCGGCTGCCGTGGGAGAAAGTGACGCTCCTCATCCTGGCGAGCGACCCGGTGCGTACCGCGGCCCTGCTCTCCGGCCAGGTCGACGCCATCGAGCACGTTCCGACTGCGGACATCGCGAGACTGCGCAGGAACTCCGCGTTCCGGCTGGAGCAGACGGTATCCTGGCGCACGATCTTCCTGCACGTGGACCAGTCCCGCGACCGGCCGCCGGGCGTGGCATCCAGGACAGGCAGCGCGCTCGACAGAAATCCCTTAAAGGATGTGCGGGTGCGGCGCGCGCTGTCGAAAGCGATCAACCGCCAGGCCATTGCCGACCGCGTCATGGAAGGCCTGGCGCTTCCCGCCGCAAACGTCGTCTCGCCCAGCGTGTTCGGTCATAACCCCGCGGTGAAGCCCGAGCCGTATGACCCGGACGGCTCAGTGACGCTGCTGGCACAGGCGGGCTTTCCCGGCGGCTTTTCCGTGACGATCGGAACACCCAACAACCGCTACATGAACGACGAACAGGTCGCGCAGACGGTCGCCCAGATGTTCTCGCGCGTCGGCGTCGCGACCAAGGTGGAAGCGATGCCATTGAGCGTGTACTTCGGAAGAGCGCGCAACCAGGAATTCGGCGTGGCGCTGCTCGGATGGGGCTCGCGCGCCGCCGACCTCGCGCTGCGCTCGCTCGCCGCCACCGCCGCTCCCGAAAAGGGCTACGGGGCGTGGAACTGGGGCGGCTATTCCAATCCCAGGCTCGACGCGCTCGTCGCCCGGTCACTCGGCACCGTGGACCCCGCGCAGCGCGAGGCGGTTGCGCGCGAGGCGGCGGCGCTGGCGGCTTCCGAGGTGGTGTTCATTCCCCTGCACTACCAGGTCGTCACGTGGGCCATGAAGCGCAACATCGCATACACTGCAAGGACGGACGAATTCACATTTGCCCACCACTTCCGCCCGGAGATGAAATAGGGATGAGGGATGACGGCGATGCTCGCTTTCGCCATTCGCCGCCTGCTTCAGAGCATCGCGGTCCTGTTCGTGATGTCGGCGCTGGTGTTCGTCGGCGTGTACGCGATCGGCAATCCGGTCGACATCCTCATCAACCCCCAGGCCGACCAGGCCGAGATCGCCGCCGCCACCCGGGCGCTCGGTCTCGACCAGCCACTGTGGCGGCAATACTGGACCTTCCTCGCCGGCGCGTTTGCCGGCGATCTCGGCAGGTCGTTCGCGGCAAATATTCCGGCGGTGCAACTGATCCTGGAGCGCATGCCGGCGACCCTCGAGCTGGCGCTCGCCGCCATGGTCATCGCCGTCATCCTCGGCATCCCGCTCGGGCTCTGGGCGGGATTGAGGCCGGATTCCATTTCCGGCCGCGTGATCATGGCGGGCTCGATCCTCGGCTTTTCGCTGCCCACCTTCTGGGTCGGGCTCATGCTGATCATGGTGTTCTCGGTCTGGCTCGGATGGCTGCCGCCCACCGGCCGCGGCGAGACCGTCCAGGCGCTCGGCGTGACGGTGAGCTTCCTCACCGGGGACGGCTTGAAGCACCTCTTCATGCCCGCGCTGAACCTCGCTCTGTTCAAGCTTTCCCTGCTGATCCGCCTGACACGCGCCGGAACGCGCGAGGCGCTCGCGCAGGATTACGTCCGGTTCGCGCGCGCCAAGGGGCTGTCGATGGAGCGCGTCGTGCGGGTGCACGTCCTGAAGAACATCATGATTCCGATCGTGACCGTGACCGGCCTCGAGTTCGGCTCGTTGATCGCCTTTGCCATCGTCACCGAGACCATTTTCGCGTGGCCGGGAATGGGCAAGCTCCTGATCGACTCGATCAACGTGCTCGACCGGCCGGTGATCGTGGCCTACCTGCTGATCATCGTGCTCGTCTTCGTGGTGATCAATCTCATCGTGGATCTCGCGTACACGGCGCTCGATCCGCGCGTCCGGCTGACGGGCCGCTCCGCGTAACGGACCCGCCGCTGACCGGGTGTCATGCAGCTCGTCCACGCGCCATTCAGGGACTTCACGACGGGCTTCGTGCGCGACCGCATCGCGGTCCTCGCGCTGGCGTTGCTGGTCGTGATTCTTTCTGCGGCGGTATTTGCCCCCGTCATCTCGCCGCAGGATCCGTACAACCTCGCGCGCCTCGACATCCTCGACTCCAAGCTCGCGCCGGGCGCGAAGGCGGGGGCAGGCTTCACTTTCTGGCTCGGCAGCGACGACCAGGGCCGCGACATGTTCTCCGCCATCCTCTACGGGTTGCGCATCAGCTTGGGCGTGGGCGTGCTCTCGACGGTCGTCGCGCTCGCGCTCGGCATGGCGATCGGGCTCATTTCGGCATATGCGGGGGGCTGGCTCGACAGCCTGATCATGCGGCTCGTGGACCTGCAGCTCTCGTTTCCGTCGATCCTGATCGCGCTGGTGCTCCTCGCCGTCGTGGGACAGGGCGTGGACAAGATCGTGATCGCGCTCATCACCGTTCAGTGGGCCTATTACGCGCGCACGGTGCGCGGCACGGCGCTCGCCGAGAAGCGCCGGGAATACGTGGACGCCGCGCGGGTGATGGCGTTCAGCGCCCGCCGCATCGTGTTCCGCCACATCCTGCCGAACGTGCTGCCGCCGCTGATCGTGGTTGCCACCGTGCAGGTCGCGCATGCGATCGCGCTCGAGGCCACGCTCTCCTTCCTTGGCCTCGGCATGCCGATCACTTCGCCGTCGCTCGGGCTTCTCATCTCGAACGGCTTCGCCCATCTCCTTTCGGGGCGATACTGGATCAGCTTCTTTCCCGGCCTTGCACTGCTCGTCACCATCGTCGCCATCAACCTCGTAGGCGACCGGCTGCGCGATGTCCTGAATCCAAGGCTGGCAAGCCATTACGCGCCGTGACGGATGGATTTCACACGGCGCAGAAGATCATCATCGCGACCGTGACGCGCATCACGCGCTCGCTTTCCCAGTTAATGGTCAGTTAATTCGGGCTGGCTAGCATCCCCGGCCATGATTACCGGGGTCCAGCTCGTCCAGACCGGTGTGCGCACGGCGCGGCTGCGTGCAGTGAAACCACTCCTCGAGCCCGTGCACTGTGCGCATCCCGCGCGTGCGGCATTCGAGCACTTCATCGCCGCGCGCTTCGGCCGCGCCTACGGCGCGCGCGTGACGCATTTTCTGCCCCATCTCCTCGGCGTTCGCGACGGCCTTGCCCGCTGGCAGGCAGCCGCGGGCTATGCCGCGGCCGGCGTACAAGCCCTGTTTCTCGAGCAGTACCTCGACGGGCCGATCGAGCTCACGCTTGCCGCCACCCTCGGCCGGCCGGTGGCCCGCGCGGGCATCGTGGAAGTCGGCAATCTCGCCGCGATCTCCGCGGGGATGGCACGCGCGTTGATCCCCCTCCTCGCGCGTCATCTGCACCGCCTGGGCTACCGGTGGGTGGCGTTCACGGCAACACGAGCGCTGCGCAATACCTTTCACCATTTGGGCTTGAGGCCGCTGCGGCTCACCCGCGCCGACCCCGCGCGTCTCGCCGATGGCGGCGCGAGCTGGGGCACCTACTATGACCACGACCCGGTCGTAATGGCCGGCAGGATCTCGCTCGGACTGCACGCGGGCGAGCACGCGTGATGCTCGGAACCGTCAACGCTCAGGCGCTCAAGGAGCGCGTCAAGCGCCTCGCGCGCGCCCTCACCCGCGCACGTCCGCGTGTCATCGGGCTGCTTGCCGACAACGGCTTTGAATGGCTCGCCGCCGATCTCGCTGCGGAGCGTGCCGGCGTTGCCCTCGTGCCGCTGCCGGCGTTCTTCACGCCCGCACAGCTGCGGCACGTGGCCGCAGCGAGCGCAATGGATGCGCTGTTCGCCGACTCGCCCGAAGTGGCCCGCGACCTCGGCTTCGGCGCGCCCGGCTCCATCGAGGGCAGCACGCTGGGGTGGTTCCGGCGCGATGTGGATCCGGTCGCTCTGCCCGAAGGGACCACCAAGATCACCTTCACCTCCGGTACCACCGGCACGCCCAAGGGGGTGTGCCTCGGCGCCGCTCAACAGCAGGCGCTTGCACGCTCGCTCGAGCAGGCAATCCGCCCGCTTGGCCTCATGCGGCAATTGTGCCTGCTGCCGTTGCCGGTGCTGCTCGAAAACGTTGCGGGCGCGCGCACGTCCCTGCTCTCGGGCGCCGAGTGCATCGTGCCGCCGCTCGCGGAGACCGGCGTCAGCGGGTCGACCGGCTTCGATCCACTCACCTGCCTGGCGGCGATCGAGCGCTGGCGGGCCGAAAGCGTGATCCTGCTGCCGCAGATGCTGCTCGCGCTCACCGCGGCGCTGGAAGCGGGCGCACGGCGTCCCACGCGGCTGCGCTTTGCAGCGGTGGGTGGCGCCAAGGTGGCGCCGGCCCTCCTCGAGCGGGCGCGTGCCGCGGGCCTGCCCGCATATGAAGGCTACGGCCTGACGGAATGCGGATCGGTCGTGGCGCTCAACGTGCCGGGCGCGGACCGGCCCGGGAGCGTGGGCCGCCCACTGGCGCACAACGAGGTGCGCATCGCCGCGGACGGGGAGATCCTGGTTTCGGGCAACGGCTGCCTCGGCTATCTGGACGGCAGCGAGGCTGCCCCGGTGGGCCCATGGATTGCGACCGGCGACCTCGGGCGCCTCGCCAGCGACGGTTTCCTGTACGTCGAAGGGCGGCGTAAACACGTCCTGATCACCTCCTTCGGGCGCAACGTCGCGCCGGAGTGGCCGGAGGCCGAGCTCGCCGCTGGCGGCGCTATCGTCCAGGCCGCCGTGTTCGGCGAGGCGCGGCCGCGCCTGTGCGCCGTAGTCGTGCCGAGTTCCGCCGCCATGACCGAAGCCGCGATCGATGCGGAGGTGAGCCGGGCCAACCGGCGCCTGCCCGACTACGCGCAAGTCGGGTTCTGGGTCCGCGCGGAGGAGCCATTCAGCGCCGCGAATGGCCTGGCGACGACGAACGGCCGCATCCGCCGCGATGCTGTGTGGTCGCGTTATGGCGCGCGTCTCGAAGCGCTGCACCCGGCCGCTCAGACTGGCGTGGCGCCGGGCCGGATGCCGTTCTTCGACGAGTTGGAGCGCCGCACCGCCGTCGAGCGCGAAGCGCTCTTTGCGATCCCCGTCATACAGGATTGCCTGGCCGGCCGCGTGACGCGGGAGCAGTACCTGGAGTTTCTCACGCAGGCCTACCACCATGTGAAGCACACCGTGCCGCTGCTCATGGCGTGCGGCGCGCGCGTGCAGGAGACGCACGCCTGGATGCGTGGCGCTATCGCGCACTACATCGCGGAAGAGTCCGGCCATGAGGAGTGGATCCTGAATGACATCGCGGCCGCAGGCGGCGATGCGGACGCGGTGCGCGCGTCGGCTCCCGGGCGGGCCGCGGAGCTCCTGGTCGCCTACGTCTACGATTACATCGCGCGGCGCAACCCCGTGGGCTTCTTCGGGATGGTGCACGTGCTCGAAGGCACCAGCCAAGCGCTCGCCACCCGCGCCGCGCAGACGATGCGCGTGAGCCTGCGCCTGCCACCGGAGGCCTTCACCTACCTCTCCTCACACGGCACGCTCGACCAGGAGCATGTCCGCTTCTTCGCCGGGCTCATGAACCGCCTCGACGCGTCCGCCGACCGCGACGCCGTCACGCACGTGGCACGCACGGTGTTCCGCCTTTACGGCGACATATTCCGCGATCTGCCGGGCCACGGTTCGACGGCCCGCGAACGGGAGGCGGCGTGAACCCCCCGCGCTATCGCGCCGTGCTCACGGGCGCGACCGGCGGCATCGGCCGGGCGATGGCCCTGCGTCTTGCGCCCTTGTGCGAGTCGCTGCTGCTCGTCGGACGTGGCAGTGCGGCGCTCGCCGCGCTGGTGCGCGAGATCGAGGCCGCCGGCGGCCGCGCGCGCGCGGTGCCCGCGGACCTGACCACCGCCGCCGGGCGGGAAGCGGTGCTGCGGGCGGCGACCGAAACGCGCGCCGGCATCAATTTGCTGGTCAACAACGCAGGCGTGGGCGAGTTCGCGTGGCTCGCCGACCAGGACGACGCGGCATTGGAGCGCATCGTGTGCCTCAACGTGCTCGCGCCGATGCAACTGACGCGCCGCCTGCTGCCACTATTGCTGGCGCAGCCCGCGGCGCACATCGTCAACGTCGGCTCGATTTTCGGCTACCTCGGCTACCCTGGCCACACGGCCTACAGCGCGAGCAAATTCGCGCTGCGCGGCTTCAGCGAGGCACTGCGGCGGGAGCTCGCCGACGGCCCGGTGCGGGTCACCTACTTCGCGCCGCGGGCAACGCGGACGGCAATGAACGGCGCGGCGATGTGCGCGCTCAACGCGGAGCTCGGCATCGCGATGGACCCGCCCGAGGTGGTAGCGGCAGCGCTCGTCGAGCTGCTGGAAAGGCCGGCGCGCGAGCGCCCCCTCGGCATGCCCGAGCGCCTCTTTGCCCGCCTGAACCAGATCGTGCCGGGGCTGGTCGACCGCGCGTTGCTGCGCCGGCTCCCCGTCATCAGGCGCCATGCGCGCAGCAGCAGCCCTCAACCCACTTCCCAGGGAGTAAACATATGAGCATGCGACTCCGTACCATTCTTGCCGTCACCTGCGCCGCGCTCCTTGCGGCGCCGCTCGCCCGCGCCGGCGTCGAGGACGACGTGCGCGCGCTGCAGCAGGAATGGGAGCAAATCAAGTACCGCAGACCGGCAGCCGAGCACGAGAAGGCCTACCAGGCGCTTGCCGCAACCGCGGCGGGCGTACGCGCAAAGTACTCCAGTCGCGCCGAGCCCGAGATCTGGTACGGGATCATCGTGGCAAGCTACGCCGGCGCGAAGGGCGGCTTCGGCGCCTTGTCGCTCGCCAAGGACGCGAAGGCAGCGCTGGAACATGCCCTGCAGCTCGATGCCAAGGCGCTCTCGGGCTCGGCGTACACCAGCCTGGGATCGCTCTATTACCAGGTGCCGGGCTGGCCGATCGGCTTCGGCGACAACGACAAGGCCCGCGAGCTGCTGGACAAGGCGCTGGCGTTGAACCCGTACGGCATCGACCCGAATTATTTTCTGGGCGACTATCTCTACCGGCAGCGCGACTACGACGGCGCGCGCAAGGCGCTCGAGCGCGCGCTGAAGGCGCCGGCGCGCCCCGACCGGCCGCTCGCGGATGAAGGGCGGCGCGCGGAAATCAAGGCGCTGCTTGCGAAGCTGCCCGCGCAGTAGGCGCGCGGCGCCGGCCGTTGAACGCCGGCCGGCGCCGGAGTATCCTCGCGCCGACGTGCGCATACTCCTGGTCGAAGACGACGAGCTGCTCGGCGCGGGGATCCGCGACGCGCTCGATCGTGCGCGGTACACGGTCGAGTGGGTGACCGACGGGCGCCACGCTCTGGCAGCGCTCCGTGCAGGCACCTTCGACCTCGTGCTCCTCGATCTCGGGCTGCCCGGAATGGACGGAATCGAGGTGCTGCGCAGCCTGCGCGCGAGCGGCGCCACGACGCCGGTGCTGGTGTTGAGCGCGCGCGATACCCCGCCGCAGCGCGTGCTCGGACTGGACGCCGGCGCCGACGACTACCTGGTGAAACCATTTGACGTCGACGAGCTGCTGGCGCGCGTGCGCGTTCTGCGGCGCCGCAACCGGGGCGCCGCGGTGAACGTGATCGAGCACGGCTGCCTGCGGCTCGATCCGGCATCGCATTCGGTGACGTGCGAGGGCCGCGCCGTGCCCCTGCAGCGGCGGGAATACATGCTGCTGGAAAAGCTCCTGCAGAGCGCCGGGCAGGTGCTGTCCCGCGCCCAGCTGGAGGAGTCGGTATACGGCTGGGACGGCGGCGTCGAAAGCAATTCGCTCGACGTGCACATTCACCGCCTCCGCCGCAAGCTCTACCCCGAGGTCATTCGCACGGTGCGCGGCGTCGGCTACATCATCGACCCGGCGCCGCCGGCGCGCGCGGACTAGGGCCCCGCTCCCGGCCGGCCCGCGATGCGCGCTGACTCCCGCACGGCGAGCTCGATCCGCGCCCTGCTGCTTGCCGGCACCAGCGCGGCGCTGCTCGCGGTGCTGGGCGCCGCCGCATGGCTGAGCTTCTCCGGCAGCGAGGAGGAGGCGCATGAGCTGTTCGACGCGCGCCTCGCCACCTCGGCGCGCGTGCTCGAGGCGCTGGTCGCGCGCCAGGTCGAAACGGCCACCCTGGCTACGCCAATCGTCGTTTCGTTGCCCGAGCCGCTCGAGGCTGAAGGCCACGACAAGCCTGGTCCGCTGGGCCATTACTACGAGACGAAGATCGCCTTCCAGGTGCGCGACAGCAACGGGCGCCTCCTGGCGCGCTCGGCATCGGCCCCGGATGCGCCTTTCGCGCCGCTTGCGGCCGGCTTCGCCACGCGCCCCTTTGGCGAGCAGGATTGGCGCGTCTTCACGCTGCGCTCGGGCAACGCGTGGATCCAGGTGGCGGAGCGCGACGACGTGCGCGGCGAGCTGGCCGAGAAGCTGGCGTTCGCCGCCGCAGCGCCGCTGCTCGCCGGCATTCCACTCCTGCTCATTCTGCTGAGCCTGCTCATCCGCCAGGGTCTCGCGCCCCTCTCAGCGCTCGCGCGGCAGGTCGCGGCGCGCCGGCCCGGCACCATCACCCCATTCACGCTCGCCCGCACCCCGGCCGAGATCGCGCCGCTGGTCGAGGCGCTGAACGGGCTGCTCGCGCGCGTGGGCGACGCCCTCGAGCGCGAGCGCCGCTTCACCGCCGACGCCGCACACGAGCTGCGCACGCCCCTTGCCGCGCTCAAGCTGCACACCCAGAACGCCGCGCGCGCGGCCTCTGCAGCCGAGCGCGAGTCCTCGCTCCAGCGCATGCTGCTGGGACTCGACCGCACCGTGCACCTCGCCGAGCAGATGCTCGCCTACAGTCGCGCCGTGGCGCCCGGCGACACCTCGCGCCTGGAGCGCGTCGCCCTTGCCGCGCTGCTGGACGAGGCTGCGGACGGGGTCCAGCCGCGCGCGGAGGAGCGCCGGAGCGAGGTGGAAATTGACGTGAGCCCGGATGCGGCGGATGCAGCCGTAGCCGGCGACCGGCAGAAGCTGCTGAGCCTCGTCATCAACCTGCTCGACAATGCCGTGTGCTACGGACCCGAGGGCGGACGCGTGCGCGCCGAGCTGCGGCGCGAGGGCAACGCGGCGGTGCTCGCCATTACGGACGAGGGTCCGGGCATCCCGCCGGAATTGCGCGAGCGCGTGTTCGAGAGCTACTACCGCATTCCTGGAACTGCGGGCTCCGGGGGCGGCCTCGGACTGGCGATCGTGCGCGAGAGCGCCGAGGCCCATGGCGCGGGCGTCACGATCGAGGACGGCCCCGGTGGGCGCGGCGCGCGCGTGGTCGTGAGGTTTCCAGCCGCCTAGGCCGGGACCCCTACCAGAGCCCCTTCCAGGGCGTTGATACAGGGGCCGCGGGAAATGCGGTAATTCACAGAGTATCTCCACCGCATGCGCTACACTGAGCGCATCTGGCTTGTGATCGGGGGACGTATGACTAGATCCCTGTGCATCCTGGTCGTGCTTGGTTCATTGGCGGCGGGGCCCGCCCCGGCAGCGAATGCGCCTGCAGACAAATCCAAGAATGGCAGCAAGACGGAACGCGCCCTTGAGAACACGGGCAAGACGCTGGGCAAGACGGCTGACCGCGCGGAGAAGAGCGTGAAGCGAGGCCTGGGCAGGACCGAAAAAGCCATCAATACCGCGGGCGAGAAAACCGGCCGCTGGCTCAACGAAAAGACGAAGTAGAAGGAGGACTCCATGAAGCCTTCCACTCGCTGGACGATCGTGGTTCTCGTGGCGATCGTGCTCGGCATCATCTGGCTGCTCTGGCCAAAGCCGGTTGAGCAGCCCGCTCCGGTGAAAGCTCCCGTTGCACCGCCGCCGACGGTCGCAAAGCCGGAGCCCTCACCTGCCCCGACTCCGCCCAAGGCCGAGGAACCCGTCACTGCCACGGTGCTGTTCGACTTCGACAAGTCCGCGGTGCTCGCCGGGGAAGCGCCGAAGCTCGACGAGCTGGCCGCCAAGACCAAGGGCCGCACATTCGATCGCCTCGACGTTGTCGGCCACGCCGACCGGATCGGCACGAATGCCTACAACATGGGGCTTTCCAAGCGGCGCGCCGAGGCCGTGCAGGCGTACCTTGCGGGCAAAGGGATCGAAGCCGGGCGCATGCGCGCCGATGCCAAGGGGGAGGATGAGGCCGTGACCGGCGACGCCTGCAAGGGCATGGCGCCGGAAAACCGGAAGAATCAGAAGCTGGTTGCCTGCCTGCAGCGCGATCGCCGAGTGGAGGTCAGTCTCGTTTCGCCGCGTTGATCCGCCGCGCCAGGCGGCGGTCAATTCCTAGGTAACGGGGTCGGGGCTCGCCAGTTGCAGGGAGAGCCCTGCTTCCTCGACAGCATGCGCCCGCGCCAGAGGAGTGTTTTCCTGGCTGGCAGATTCCAGCCAGCGCATTGCATCCTGCCTGGAGTTGAAGATCCGCAGCTCGACTCCCCGGTTGTGCGCGACCAGCTCGAAGAGTGTCGCATCGGATGTCACCGGCCGGCCGGTGACGAGATACGCGACTCGCTTTCTCCGGATCACCGGGAACGCGCGCGTCCACGCCTGAAAGCGTTCGAACACGGTCAGCTCGGCTCTCGGCGCGATGACTTCGATCAGCACCTTGGTGCGTTCATCCGGCTCCGCGGCCACAACGACCTTGATCCGACTCATCAGCTGGCTGAAGAAGCCGGGCGTGACAACGTCGGTTTCGGCGGCGAATTCGAGTGTATCGCGGAACGATCGTGAAGCAAATTTCATCGGTGAAATCTCCATCCCGGCACTAGTGTTAGACCTGCGGCGAACGGACGGCGTAATGCGCTGAAGCTGCAAGACAACGCTACTCTGTTCGCCATGCGGCGTCCACGCAATTGATTCCACTTTTGTCGATAAGGTGCCGCAGGGACGCAGCGCAAACCTAACAAACTGTCAGGTTTTGATGACCCCGATACCCGGGTTGTGACTTACGTCACTTATTGCTCGCACCCACTACCCCGATCGGGGCCGAGGGCGTGTACTTCACCAGGATCCGTGCCACGCGCGATTTCTCGCCGCTCCAGTTGATGAACGCATGGCACACCTGCTTTGCCATGTCGCCGTCGGGTCGTTCAAAGGCATGCTCGAGAAACTTTGCGTGGCCAGTATCCTGCCCCGCCTGCACGCGGCTGTCCGCCCAGGACTGCGTCGAACCCTCGATGCGGGTGTAAAGCCAGACATCCCTCACGGCGGCCGCCGCCGGCACGCTGGCACATACCGCGATACGAACCGCGGTCTGCTCCGAGCACTGGGACTTCGCTTCCGCCTTCGCGCCGCTCTCCGGCCGGCACGGCCCCACCAGGACGCTCGCGGCAACGCCTTCCTCGCCCCGGCGCTGCGCCTCCGCGCGCAACGCATTGGATTCGATGTCTCCGCGCTCGATGAGCCGCGCCTGCTCGAGCCGCGCCGCGCTCGCGCTGATCTCCGAGAGCCTGGACTTTACCTCCGAGCGCAGCGACTCCCGGTCCTCGTCGATCAGGGACATCACGTACTGCGAAAGGAAGAACCCGCCGGCGCCCGCCGCAATCAGCAGCACGAAGACCGCGATCACCGGACCGCGCCGGGTCTTTTTCGTGATTGGCTGGCCGCGCTCGCGGTCCTTCAACTCCCGGCGCCACGAATAGCGCAGCTGGACGAGCGCGGTCAGCACCGTGGCGGCGGCACCGATCAACGCGGCAGTGATGGGATCGGAGAAGTCCATTTGCGGAGACGCATGATACGAGATTGCGCTTCCAAAGAAAAATTTCAGTATCGGAGATTGTGACTTGCGTCACGCGTCCGGGCGCGTGTGCGACAATCGGTGCAACGCCCGGTTCGGGCGCAAGGACCACGTCACAACCGAGGTGGGATACCTTCCCAAGTGATCCGGAAGCTCAAGTCAGGCAAGTACCGGCTTTACTCACGGAGCAAGAACCCGCGCACCGGCAGGCGGCGCAATCTCGGCACGTTTCCGTCCCGCACCGCCGCCGAGCGCCACGAGCGCGCGGTGCAGTACTTCAAGCGGCAGGGGTAGAGCCTCTCACATCGGCACGATGCGGAAGAGTCCGCCGCCGGACGTCATGATGTAAAGTTCACCCGCCGTGTCTTGGCCGAAACTTGTGATATTTCCGCCAGGGCCGAGACTTGGCCAACTGGATTCTTCGGTCGCGCTGCCGTCAGCAGCCAGCCTGAAACTACGCACGAACCCCGCACAGAAATCGCCGTAGAAGTACGTGCCCTGAAGCGCTGGAATCACGGAGCCACGGTAGACGTAGCCACCGGTAACCGAGCAACCGGTTGGATGCTCGTACTCGACAACCGGGAGCGTCAGTCCGGTCATGTTGCAGCCAAACGTAGGGTCAAAGCAATGCATTCCCTCCATGATTCTCCATCCGTAGTTGATCCCGCTTCCCGCGCCGCTCGCAGCGGTGGATGCGTTAACTTCTTCCCAGTCACCCTGCCCGACGTCTGCGACATAGAGATCGCCCGTTTGCCTGTCGAAGCTGAAGCGCCAAGGATTGCGCAGCCCGAGGCTCCATATTTCCCCGCGAATTCCTGCCTGTCCTGCAAATGGATTGCTCGCCGGAATTGCATAATTTCTTGTCGCCTCGGGAAAATCATCACTATTGATATCGATGCGCAGCAACTTTCCCAGCAACTCGTTCATGTTCTGTGCTCGATTGCCGGGGTCGCCGCCACTCCCGCCGTCGCCCAGTCCGACATATAGGAACCCATCGGCGCCAAACGCGATCATTCCGCCGTTGTGGTTTGTAAACGGCTGCCCGACCACAAGTATGGTCAGGTCAGCCGTGCCAACGGCCAGATTCGCGTTGTTCAGGTTTCTCAAATACCGCGCGATCACCGAATTGCCACTGCTGTCCGTGTAGCTCACATAGAAGCGCCGGTTGGAGTCATATTGTGGGTCGAACGCAAGTCCTAGCAGACCCTGCTCCGAACCCGTCGAGACCAGACTTGAAATATCGAGGAACGTCGCAATTACCGCGCCATTTGCGCGATTCAGAATCCTGATCCTCCCGCCCTTCTCGACCACGAACAACCGCAGCATGTCATTCGGCGGCGCAGTGAGAAAAAGTGGAAAGGAGAGACCTGCGTTGACCTGCTCGAGGCGAAGCGCAATCGAGGGATGCGGCGGCGGCGGCATGGTGGTGGACCCCACGTCGTCGTTTCCGCCGGGACAGCCCGCAAGCAGGATCGCGACTGCGAGCCCGCAGAGCGCCTCAACGCCTCTGTAGATCGTGCGTCTCCAGATCACGACAGTCTTTCCCCCTTTGGAGAGCAAACAGGCCGGAAGTCACAAAAATTCCCGGCCTGCAAACTTAGACCGGAGTTGCCGCCAGTCGGTTTCAGCGCACGAGCTGGTTAATCTCGATGATGGGCATCAGCACCGCGAGCACGATGCCGAGCACCACTGCGCCCATGAAGAGAATCAGGAGGGGATCGAGCAGCGTGGTCAATAGGATCGCCCGACGCTCGACTTCACGCGCAAGGTTGTCTGCAGCGCGCTCGAGCATCGGGGCAAGCTCACCGGTCGCCTCGCCGCTCGCCGCCAGGTGCACGAGCATGGGCGGGAACACCTTTGCCGCACCGATCGCGCGCGCGAGCGTGCTGCCCTCGCGCACCGCCGAAATGGCATCCGAGACCGCCCGCGCGAGCACCGTATTGGCGAGCGTCGCGCGCGCAGCCTCGAGCGCGCGCAGCAGTGGCACTCCAGCCGCGGTCAGGATGGCAAGCGTCGAGGCAAAGCGCGCGGTGTTGACGGCGCGAATCATGCGCCCGAAGACAGGCAGCCGCAGCGCGAAGGCATCCCATGCGGCCTTCGGGCCGGGGCGGGCAAGCCAGCGGCGCAGCGCGAAGCCGGCGAGGACCACGCCGAGCGCGATCCACAGGCCTGCGGTGCGTAACACCTCGCTCACTGCGAGGAGCGCGCGCGTGGGCCAGGGTAGCGCCTGTCGGGTATGCTGGTACACCTCCACGACCTGCGGCACGACGTAGGTCATGAGAAAGACGACGATGGCAAGCGCGACGACCGTCACCACGGCGGGATAGACGAAGGCGGCGAGAATCTTGCCGCGCAACGCCTGGCGCTCCTCGATGTAATCCGCGAGCCGCCCCATCACCTGCGCAAGATCGCCCGATTCCTCGCCCGCCGCGACTGTGGCGCGGTAGACCTCGGGAAACTCGAGCGGAAACTGGCCGAGCGCATCGGCGAGACGGTGGCCGGCGACGACCTCGCTCCTCACCGCGGCAAGCACCTCGCGCACCGCGGCGTTTTCCGCGCCCTCGATGGTTGCCGCAAGCGCCGTGGCTAGCGGCAGCCGGGCAGCAATCAGGCTGGAGAGCTGGCGCGTGGCAAGGGCCAGCTCGGACTCGGAGAACCGCCGCCGCCGGAACGCCGTAGGGCGCGCCGCGCGGCCGGCGGCAATGGCATCGACCGCAAGCGGCACCAGGCCGCGCGCGCGCAGCGAGGTGCGTGCCGCGCGCGCGCTGTCGGCCTCGATCAGGCCCTGCTCGATGCGCCCGGCCGCGTTGGAAGCCTCGAAGCGGAACGACGCCATGATTTCAACCGGAATCTACCAGAATCGGGACCACGCGATCCACCATCCGGCGGCTGCGCCGCGGAAGTAGCGGGTTCCCTTCACTGCTCGCGGGTAACGCGGAGCAACTCCTCGCGCGAAGTGACGCCCGTTTCGACCCAGCGCAAGCCGTCCTCGTACAGCGTGCGAAACCCGCGGACGCGCGCCAGCTCCCGCAGCTTCTGCTCTCCCTCGCGCGCATGGATCGCGGCGCGCAGCGCGTCGTCAATTTCCAGCAACTCGTAGATCCCCGTGCGCCCCAGGTATCCCACCTGCCCGCAGGCGGCGCACCCGGCCGCGTGCCAGTGCCCGCCGTCGTCCCGCCGGCGGCATTCGGGACAGAGTTTGCGCAACAGGCGCTGCGCCAGTATGCCGAGGATCGAGGACGACAGCAGAAACGGCTCGATGCCCATGTCGAGCAGCCGCGTCACGGCGGAGGCCGAGTCGTTGGTGTGGAGTGTCGCCAGCACCAGATGCCCGGTGAGGGAGGCCTGCACGGCGATCTGGGCTGTCTCGAGGTCGCGGATCTCGCCGATCATGATGACGTCGGGGTCCTGGCGCAGGATCGCGCGCAGCGCCCGCGCGAACGTCATGTCAATGCGCGGGTTGACCTGGGTCTGGCTGATCCCCTCCAGGTCGTACTCGATCGGGTCCTCGACGGTCGTGATGTTGGAGGTGGCGGCGTCGAGGCGCGAGAGCATCGCGTAGAGCGTCGTCGTCTTGCCGCTGCCCGTGGGGCCGGTGACGAGCACGATGCCGTGCGGCTGCTTCACCAGTCGGTCAAGCGCGGCGAGAGTCTCCGGCGCCAGGCCGAGCTTCTCGGGCTCGAGCCGCCCGCGCTCCTTGTCGAGGAGCCGCAGCACCGCGCGCTCCCCGTGACCGGTGGGCAGCGTTGAGACGCGCACGTCCACCGGCCGCCCGCCCAGGCGCAGCATGATGCGGCCGTCCTGCGGCAGCCGCTTCTCGGCGATGTCGAGATTCGCCATGATCTTGATGCGGGAGATCAGCGCCGCGTGCAGCGCGCGGCGCGGCCGCACGATGTCGCGCAGCGTGCCGTCGACGCGGTAGCGCACCACGGAATAGGTCTCGAAGGGCTCGACGTGAATGTCGGATGCGCCCTCGCGCACCGCCTGCGAGAGCAGCGCGTTCAGCATGCGGATGATCGGCGCGTCGTCGCGCGCTTCGAGCAGGTCCTCGATCTCCGGGATGTCCTGCATCAGGCGGCCGAGGTCGATCTTGCCCTCGACCTCGCCCACCACGCTCGCGGCTTCGCCCTCGGACTCCGCATACGCGGCGCGCAGGTTCGCCTCGAACTGGCCGGCATTGACCAGCACGGGCGTCACATCGCGCGCCAGCGCGCGCCGCGCCTCCATGATCGCCGCCGGGGGAGTCGAGGCGGTGACCCAGAGCTCGAGGCGGCCATCGCGCTCGGCCGCCGGCAGCAACGAGTGCGCCTTGGCGTAAGCGTAGGGAATGAGATGCTTCATTACAGCAGGAGCCTCAATTCGCGGTGCAGTCGGGCACCGACGTTACTGCGTGGGCGCTGCCGACTCCGCCGGTGGATTCGCCGCCGCGCCCGGTTCCTCCGCAGGTTTCCTTCCCGGTTCGAGCGGCGGCATGACCGGAGGTTCCATCTGGGGAATAATCGGATGCGGGCTCTGCTTCGTGGCTTCCTCCAGCATGCGCATCTGGTCGTAGCGGTCGATCACGAGCGAGCGAGCGGCGGATTCATCACGCACGACATAGGGACGCAGGAAGACCATCAGGTTGGTCTTCTCCTGCTTGCGCGTCTCGAAGCGGAACAGGTGGCCGAGCAGCGGGATATCGCCGAGCACCGGCACCTTTTCCACGGTCGTGGTCACGCTGTCCTGTACCAGACCCCCGAGCACCACAATCGATCCGTCATCCACGAGCACGTTGGTCTCAATCGCTCGCATGTTCGTGATCGGGCCGGCTTCGGTGGGCAATGCGATGCTCGACACCTCCTGGTAAATTACCAGCTTGATCGCGCCCCCCTCGCTGATTTGCGGCCGAACCCGGAGCGTGAGCCCGACGTCGCGGCGCTCGATGGTCTGGAACGGGTTAACGGTCGCTGATACCGCGGTCGTGAACTGCCCGGTAATGAAAGGAACGTTCTGCCCCACGATGATGCGCGCTTCCTCGTTGTCCAGTGTGAGGAGGTTAGGCGTGGAGAGAATGTTGGCCTTCGAGGTCTGCTCCAGCGCGCGCGCCAGGAACTGCAAATTGGTGATCGTGCCAACGCCCGGAAGCGTGATCTGTCCCTTCGCGATGCCGATGTTGAGCCCCGAGCCCACGGTGGCGGGGTTGGCCGCAACCCCGATTATGTTCTGGCCGACGCCGCCGAAATTGGTGCCGCCGATCACGCCGGCGTCGCTGCCGGCGGCCGCGCTGCCGGTCCCTGCCTGCCACTGGATACCGAACTCGGCTGCCTGATCGCTCGTCACCTCGACGATCAGGCTCTCGATGAAGACCTGCGCGCGGCGCACATCGAGCTTGTCGATGACGGCGCGCAACTGCCGGTAGACGGCGTCGGGCGCGGTGATGATGAGCGTATTCGTCGTGGGATCGGCCTGGATCAGCGCGCCGCCGAGCTGCCCCGAGACGGGTGCCGCCGCCATGGTCGGGGACGGCGCAGTCGGGGCCGCACCGAGCTGTTGCCCGGGTTGAGGCGTCGTCGGCGGCCGCCCCGCCGCCTGAAATACCGTCGGGGTGGTCGATTGAGACAGACCGGCTGCCGGCTCACCCCCCGCGCCGAGCAGCGTTCGCGCGAGCCGCGTCGCCTCGGCATTCTTCAGATACACGACATGGATGTTGCCCGGCACCGCCGAAGGTTGATCGAGCTTGGCGATCAACGAGCGCACGAGATTGACCCGCGCCGGGCTTGCGGACCGGATGAGAAGCGAGTTGCTGCTCGGCTCGGCGAGAATGGTCACCCGCTGGCTCGGGTCCCCGCCCTGCGCCGCCGCATCGAGCATCTTGCCCAGCAGGACCGCAAGATCGCTCGCGATCGCATGCTGCAGCTGCACGATGTCGATCTCGCTGCCGGCGGGGGTGTCGACCGAGGCGATGATGCGCGCGATGCGGCGGATGTTTTCCGCGTAGTCCGTGACGACGATCGTGTTATTGGCGGGGTAGGCGGTGATCGTGTTGTTCGGCGCGATCAGCGGGCGCAGCACCTGGACGACGCTTGCCGCGGCGGCGTAATTCAGACGGAACACGCGCGTGACCAGCTGGTCGCCGATCGGGGCTTGCGTCGAAGGTCCGTACTGCACCGCGCCGCCCTGGAGCTTGGCGTCGGCCTCCGGCACCACGCGCACGACGCCGCCCGATTCGACCAGCACGACGCCCTGCAGGCGCAGCGCCGCGCTCAGGGCCGCCAGAGCCTGCTCAGGTGAAAGCGGCTGCTCGATCGTGAGATTGAGCGTGCCCTTGACGCGGGGATCGACGACGAAGACCTTGCCGGTGAACTTGGCGATCGCCCGCACCACCGCCTCAATCTCGGTATTCGAGAAATTGAGCGTGACGCGCTCATCCTGCGCACCCGCGGGTCCGCACAGCGCAAGCACCACGAGCAGTGCCGCGGCCAGCCGATGGAGCCGACCACTCTGCGGGCACCGAGCGCATGCGCCGACCTGATCCTGCGCATTCACTCGAAGTACCAAGGCCATGTCCTTCATTTCCCCAGAGTTTCGAGGACGGGAAGCGCATTATGCTCCAAGAAAAGGTCACCGCGAAGGCCAAAGGACGGTAACCCCTCCTCCATGTGGCGTATATACCACCAAGTTCGTATGTCATTATTTTTGTTCATGTTTCAAGCGCCAATATCGCTTCATCCCCAACCCGGCGCCCGAGCACGCTGATCAATCCGATCAGCGCGGGGCGCATTTCAGGATCCGCGGATGCCCGACCCTTGAAGCTCAGGCGCCCGCCGCGCAAGGTGCCGCTGCCCACCAGACGCAGCGGCCCGCGCAGGGTATCAAGCTGCAGGCGCGCGCCGTCGCTTCCGCCCGTGATCTGAAGGCGAAAAGTGCCAAGCGGCGCAACCGTTGACAGCGCCGACTGCGCATCGCGCCAGTCGATCTGAATGCTGCCCCCCAGCGCGCCGCTCTTGACCTCGACGTCGGTCCAGCGCAGACCGAGCGCGCCCCCGGGCCGGATCGTGTTGAACGGCGTGCCCAGGGCAACGAGCAGCGCTGCGGGCAGCTCGGCCTGCCCTGCTTTCAGCGTGATGGACCCGGTTCCAAGCGAGACCGCGAGCGGCGCGGGCAGGGACGGGTGCGCGACTTGCGCCGTTACGCGGCCCGCGCCAAGCCCCGCGAGCCCGATATTCCACGACACCCGGCCCGGAACGAGCATGACCTGCCGCCCGTCGCTCACACCGAGCAGAGCCGACCCGTTCCAGATCGTGCCGCGCGCATCGACGAGACGCACCCGGCCCTGCGAGTGCAACCAGTCCCCGACCCAGGCCGCAGGGGCACGCAACACGACCGTCAACACCACTACGAAGACGGCGGCCAGCGCAAGGACAAGCCGGTAACGCATGCGGGGAAATCAGCTCATCGCCGGGCTGCGATTTCGAAGGTGGCCTCGGCGTCGACGACGGCGCGAATCGGCGTTCGCACGATCCGCACGGCCGCAATTCGCAGCCGCGACTCGCGCGCTGCCTCCTCGGCCCACGCGAGCCACTGCGTCACGGGAACGGCTTTCGCGCTCGCCGAAATGCGGCGGTCATCAAGCACGGCAACGCTCACACCCCCGAGATTTGCCTGCGCGAGCGCCTGCTCGAGTGCTGCTTTGGCCGCGCCCGCCGATTCCACCGCGACGCCGCGGCTCGTCAGCCGCTTCGCTTCCTGCGCAAGGGCATTGACTTCCTCCGCCTGCGCGCGCAGCCGTGGCAGCTCGGCGTCCAGGCGCTGGCGCGTTTTCCATGCCGGCTCGAGCGCAACGAGGTAGAGAAGAGCCAGGATGACAAGTGATGCAGCCGCGGCCGTCATCACCCGCTCGCGTCGGGCGAGGCCGAGCCACCAAGCTCGCAGCCGCCCGATCACGTTCCGCCTCCCCGGCGCACGCTCAGCATCGAGTCGGAAAACCGCGCCGCCAGCCCGGCCTTGGTGAGACGTGTGACGAGCGCGTCGCGCTTCGCCGCCGAGTCCACGGCCCGGGGCTCGATGCGCACGTGCAACGCGCGATCGCGATACTCGATCAGCTGCACCGACTCCGAGTCCAGCTGCGCGGCTTGCGCAAAGCCGGCGGCAAGCGGCAGGAAATCGCCGGTGTCGCCCGTGCCCGCTCCCGCGCGCATGCCGGCAAGGCCGCGCCGCATCTGTTCAAGCGGATCGAGCACCACCGGAATCCGCGGGAACGTCTCGCGAAACACCGCATCCATCTGCCCGCGCAGCTGCCGCGCCTCGCGTTGCTTGAGCCATGCGTCGATATTGAGTCCCGCAATCCATGCGAGCGCGAGCGCCACAGCGAGCGCGGCCGGCATGCGCCAGGCGCGCCAGTCGACAATGCGCGGTGACAGGTCATATTGCAGCAACTCGAGCGTGACCGGCGCCGCGCGGCCGAGATCGGGTGCAGTTGTCGTCACCTTCACGCCAAGTGCTTCCGTCCACGCCATGCCGTCGCATGTGCCCTCGACTTCGATCGCCTCCGGCCGTGCTGCGCCCGCCTGCTCGAGCGCAAGCCGCAGCTCTACCGGCGGCTCCGCGCCTCCCGTGTAGGAACACACGATCCCGAGCCGCTCGCCCATGCGCAGGCTTCCGTATGCGCTGCCGAGCCGAAGGCGCCACCGCCCCGGCACCGCGGCGAGGCTCAGCGGCTCCGGGGTCGCGCTGACCGGCGTGATGCCGAGACGCGCGAACAACTCGAGCGCACGCCGCAACAACGCCCGGTCAAGCACCGCAAGCGTCGCGCGTCCGGCCGCATCGGGCCTGCTTGCGACGACAAACGCCTGCTCGATGTCACCGAGCAGGATCGGCTCGGCGAGCGCGGGCAATGCCGCGCGCAGCCGCGCACCCGAGAGCCGCGGCAACGCCGCATCGATCATGATGACATCGGGGGCCGCGATCACGAGCTCGACCCGCGCGATCCGCGGCAGCGCCCCCGGCACCGCAATGCCGCGTTCCAGCACGCGGCGATCATTGTCGATGATCTCGAAATCGAGGCCCGACTCGGCCCCGAGCTCGGCAAGCGGCGGCAGGCGCACACGCAGCGTATTCACACGGCCTCCCGCAGCCACACGGCATCCACCCGGTTCGCTTCCCGCCTGAGGAGCGCCTCAGTGCGCAACCGCGCCCGCCGGTAGCTCACTGTTCCGTCGACGGCGAAGAACCGCGTCGCCACCGCGATTTCCGCGTCGCTTGCCTGGAGCTTCAGTTGCGCGATGCGCGTCAGGACGTCGGTGCGGTCCTTGAAGAATGCGCGGTCGCGGCTTGCGATCAGGCGCCGCGCATCGGCGAGCGCAAGATTCTCGAAGCGCGCCGCCAGCACCTCCGCGGGCGCGGTGTTGGCATTGACCGGCGTCGGCTGCGGCAGCACCGTGACAAACGGCCGCAGCCGCTCGATCGTGGCGGCGCTGACGCCCTTGACCCCCAGCAGATCGTCGATCGCGCCGAGCCCGAGCGCGACCTGCTTGCGCCCACTCTCGCCCGGCACTGCGGCAAGCACGCGCTCCGCAATGGGCTCGGCGAGTGTTTCGCTTGAACCGACAAGCGCCAATAGCCTGCGCAACACGTCAACCTCGCGCGGAATCAGGCCTTTCGGCCCCGCAAGGTTGCGCAGATTGAACTTGGATTGCTCGTCGCGGATCCCGCCAGCGAGATAGACCGGATCGCGCCCGTCGTCCGGGTTGAGATGGGTGTCGGCAAGCGGCACGGCCCACGGCTCCCCGGCATGGTCCACGCTGGAGGTGCGCGCGTCCTCCCTCAGGATCACGCCGGCCCAGTCGATCGCGCCGCGTATGAGCCATTTCGCCTGGGCGTACGAGAGCTCGTTTTCCGCCTGGCGCGCGACGACGCTCTGCCGCCAGAACGCGCCCGCCACCAGCGTCGCCGTCACCGCGACGACGAGCATCGCCATCACCACGGCGGCGCCGCGCTCCGCCCTCATAGCACGAAAACCCGCACGTAGCGCGCGCCGTCGGCGGCTACGACCGTCACTTCGATTGCGGTCGCGCGGGCAGGCGGCTGCAGCCTCGCTGCGCCCGTTCCCGGCTCGGTCCAGAATCCGCCGGAGTACGCCCGCACCGAGAGCCCCCGCGCGCCAGGGAGCACGTGAACCGCGTTGCTCGCCGTCGCAACCGGCAACTCGGCCGCGGCCGGCGAAGCGCTGCGCGTGAGCGCCGCATCGGCAACGCGATAGACGATGCGCTGCGCGCGCGCCGGGCCGCCGCCCCGGGGCGCGATGCGCACGATCTCGAGCGCAACGGTGCCGTCGCCGGCGTCGTAAACGGCGATTGAGGGCGGCAGCAGGCCGGGCGGCGATTGCGGCAGAAGCATGGCGTCCGCAGCACGCTGGGCAATGTCGCGCTCGAGCTGGGACAGCACGCGCAGCACGCGCGAAAGGTCCTCGGTATCGCGGTCGATGCGCTCGCGCTGCCCGGAGACGTAGTCGAGCCCGCGCCAGGAGATGACGCCAAGCAGCCCGAGGAGCGCGATCGCCACCAGCATCTCGACGAGCGTAAATCCAGGGGTCGGGCGCGACTTGAGCATGGCCTCAGGACTCGCGCGGAAGAATGCCGATCAGCTCGGCAAGCAGGTGGTCGCGGTCGGCTCCCGCGTACACGCGCACTTCGATGCGGCGAAACAGCGGATTCGGCGTCGCCTTGGCCTCCTCGACGCACTCGAGCGGCACGCCGCCCTGCGGGCAGGAGACGGTGCGGCTGCCGATGCCGGGAAAGGCGCGCGCAGCGCGCAGCTCGGCGATTCGGTTCTCCGCGGAGATCTGCGCGAGCAGACGCAGCTTCAGCTCGGCGCCGGTCTGCGCCATCGTGCCCACGGCGCGCAGGCCCGCGAGCAGCGCCACGGCGACGATCGCGAGCGCCACCAGCACTTCGATGAGCGTGAAGCCAAACGCGCGGTGGCTGCTCATTCGACCGGCTTCAGGTTGCCAAGCGGATCGAGCGTGAGCCGCACTTCGGCCCCGGCAGTGGCGATGTGCAGCGTCGCCGCATCGAGCAGCGGCTCACGGCCGAACACGATGTGCCCGCCGTCGACACTGCGCACCTCGAACGGCCATGCGCGCTCGCGCAGGACGTCATCGCGCCAGTCGCGCGCCGCCTCCTCGTCGAGCGGCCGGAAGCGGTAGCCCTTGATATCGGCTTCCCACACCAGCGTTCGGCCGGTGATCCGCGCCTCATCCTGCGCAATGCGGAAGAGAGCGCCGAGGCGCGCGGTCTCCTCGTGCAACAACCGCGCATCGCTCTGCGAAACCGATAGCGCGACCACGGCGGCGGCGATGCCGAGCAGCGCGATCACGACCAGGAGCTCGATCAGCGTGAATCCGGCGCGGCGCATGCGTGCGCGCACGATCTAGAGGTCCCAGGAGCCGACGTCGGCGTCGGCCCCGCTGCCGCCGGGCTGGTTGTCTGCCCCGAGCGAGAAGACGTCGATTTCCCCGCGCACGCCGGGGCTGAGATATTGATAAGTATTGCCCCACGGATCCTTGGGCATCTTGTCGAGATACTTCTGCCAGTTTCTCGGGAGGGGATCGCCCTGTGGCTTGTCGACGAGGGCCGCGAGGCCCTGCTCGGTGGTGGGGTAGCGTCCGTTGTCCAGGCGATAGAGCTTCAATGCCTGCATGATCGCCGCGACGTCCTGCTTGGCGGCCACCTTGCGCGCCTCATCGGTACGGCCGACCACGCGGGGCACGATCAGCACCGCGAGGATGCCGAGGATCACGACGACGACCATGATCTCGACCAGCGTGAAGCCGCGCGCGGAGTTCACGGCCGGGCGTGCTGTGCGGGTCGCTTCGATCATGTTTCCACCGTCAGACAGAATCCGTGGGCACGCATTTGCGCTTCGTATTATGTTTCCGCCCACCCATAAGAGCAAGGAGCATCCCGGCACGCCGGTGCAATTCGTCACGCCGAACTCATGGCGACAGGAGCAGGCGGTGCCTTTACTGGCGCGCACCCGGCATCTATCATCGGCGCTGGGGACGATCAACTGACCCGGGTGAATCGGCCTGCCTCGATGTTGCGCATTCGGCCATGGTCGCGAATCGGCATCTCGAGCGCGAATCTCGCGCGCGCGTGTGCGTTCGTGCTCGTGCTCGCGCTCGCTGTGACGATCACGGCCGGCGTGCTGGAAATCAGTGCGCGCCGTACTGCCTCCGAGCCCGTCCGCCCCGTCACGCTGGGCGATGCGGCTCCGCGCACGCGCGCGGCGGACGTTGCGCCCGTTGCCTTCCTGTTCGGCGCGCTGCCGGGCGCCAACGGCAGCGACATCAGGGTCGTGGGCGTCATTGCGCAGGGTGCGCGCGGAGAGGGAATTGCGCTGCTCGCGGTGGACGGCCGGCCGCCGCTTGCGGTGCGCGCGGGCACGGATATCGCGGCCGGCGTCACGCTCGCGGAAGTGCGCGCCGACCGGGTGGTGATCAGCCGCTCGGGCGCGCTTCAGGAAATCCGGCTACCCGCCAAGCCCGCGCCGGACGGCATCGTCAAGGTGCGTTGAGCCGACAAGGTTCGGTCAGCCTCCGGTCCGGATCCGGACGGTTTGCGACGCCGGAACGGCTAGCGAATGGCATGCTTGAGCATGCCCGAGCCGAAGTCTCGATAGACAATGTGAACACGGCCTGCGCCATCGACCGCAATGGTGCAGTCTCCTGTAGTGCTCGCGGCATCGACGAAAGCTATCTGCCAGTTTCCGCCAACGCCGGACGCATGGCGCAAGTCGCTGTTGGCATCCGAATAACAGAGGTGCATCACACCGTTCCGATCCTCCACGGCTGAAACGGAACCTGGGACCCACCACGTCTGATCGACGGGTGTCTCAATCCAGACCGCGTCCAGTCTGCTTATCAGCACTAGCGTCCAGCCGGTCGCGAGTCTCCGCCAGTAGGCTGCAAAGACGCCGAATGCTGACCCGTAGTGGATGGAAGCACCCGACTGGGAGGCTACCTGCGCGTCATTGAACACTCGCGTATCGATTCCTGCGACGTTTCGATAGACACTGACGCTTCCCGGCAGGGATCCAAGCACCAGGAAGTACGGATTGCTGCTGCCGTCCACCGCCACGGAGCGCGGCCCGGGCTGGAGGGCCTCATTGAAAGCCGGAAATATCGATTGCCACACTCCGCTCGCGTTGCCCGTCCTCCAATACTCGCTGCAGCCGACCGGGCAATGCATGTAGGCGGCGAAGGCAGTATCTCCATTTGCATCCACGGCAATGCCACCGTTCGCGTCGGTGCCAGTGAGGTGATTGGTGATGGTGGTCAGACTCCATCCGGTCACGTCGCTGACTGCGTAGCGCACACGCTTCAAGCCCGATTGCGTGTCGGTCCAATTGTAAGTCAGATGCAATCGATCGCTGCCGTCCACGGCGAGCGACGGCCTGCCGCCACTATCGACAACGTTGTCCTGACCCCATGCGCCGGCGGAGTAGCGACGATATCGAATGTCGCTGCCATTGCTGTATGCAAGATGAACGCCGCCTGCGCTGTCCGCTACCATCGTCGGAGATTGACCGGCGCCTAACGCCGCAATCGTCCAGCCAGGAGTCGGGCCCGGCGTCGTCGCACACGCGACATTGCTGCTGTCGGTATTGCCAATCGGAAACGTTACCGCAAACGCCTGGTAGCAGTGTGTTTCGCCCGGGCCGACCCTGCCGTCGTGCAGCAACTGGTCTGGGGGCGCATGGGTGCCGAGCAAGACGCCGTCGCGATATACGGCCAGATAGCTGTACGTGCCCGAGGTCGGGGCGGTGAGCTGGTAATCGATCTGACTGGGCGTGGCTGCTGCCGCGGAAATCGTCATGGTTCCTGACGTACTGCCGCCACCCGACCCTCCACCGCATGCAGTCAGGGTCGCCAACAAGAATCCTGCGGCTACTCGCACCAGAAATCGATATTCGATAGGCACGACCATCAGTCCGGTCCTATGCGGCAGGGGCCCTGCCATCGTCACGTCAACGTGCCGCTTCCTCACGACGCGAATCCTGCGCCGTATGAGCTAGCAGATAACTTACCCGACGATTTCAGATGACTTACATGCAGCATGGCATACCGGGATGGGTCATTTTTTCCCCATGAAATCAATGAATCAGCTGGGACTTCTGGTATGTTGGCCGCGCTCCCGGGCAATTCAACCGGTGTTAGGAGTTGCAGCAGCGAGCGGCCTACTGCCGGCGCGTCGCCTGCGCCAGCGCGGCTTCGATGATCTTCACGACCTCCGCCTCGTAGCCGCGGATGAATGCGACACTTTCCTTTGACGCAATGTTGCGCGCCTTCATGAAATTGGCTGGCGAGGGCTTGGCGGCGTCCACGCGCCGGAAAAACTCGACGGTGCGGGCGAGATCGCGGCCTAGTGCGTTGTAGACGCGCTCGGATAGCGGGAAATGGCGGCTGTAGGTCATCTCGCTCGCCATGCCGACGTTGTTGATAGACCCCCTCCTCCATGCCAGCGCCCGCTCCGCCCTGCGGAACACACGGGTCCGCTCCTTCAGCAGCATCTCGGCCGACATCTCCTTGCGCTCGTAGCGCACGTAGTGCGCCGCGAGCTGCCCGTAGAGCGCCGTGACGCTGTAAGTGCGCTTGGATTCCAGGTCCGTGTAGCGCTGGATCGCGGTGTACTCGCGGGCGCCGGGGCCGTATTTCTCCCGGCTGAACTGCGCCATCGCCTGGTAGGCGATCAGGTTGCAGAGCGCCTCCTCGATGCCGTACGGAAGATCGTACTGCTCGTGGCAGTCCTCATGAAAGACGAGATAGAGGAAGCGCTGCAGCTGCCCTCCGATCACCTCGGGACTGACGGCGGCGCCGACTTCGCCCAGCACCTCCACCGTGCCGAAATAGACGTCCGCGCCATCGGCGTGGGCCCGGCACTCCCGCTCGGTCGCCACGTCATACCATTTGATTGCCGGATCCTCGTACGAGTACGGCAAATAGAGGGGCGAAACGTGGCCGCAGAACGGGACGCTCTTCTGCTCTTCGGAGAACTCGAGGAAGGTAGCGGTTTTCCTGAAGCCGATGCGCTGCTCAAACGTCCTGACCTGCTCGAGGAGCGGCTCCCACGCCTTCGGGACGCGCACGCCGCACGCCGCCACCGCCGCCAACAGCAGCATGACAGCCGCAAGCTTGACCCCCACCCAGCGATTCACGTCTATCCCCGCTCCTTTGTCCGCGCGAACAGAATAACGCATGGCCGGATTGAAGGATGACAGTCGCCGGCGCAAAATCGCGATTTCCCCCGGAGCCTGGTCTCATGAGAGCAATCGGTCTGCTGCTTGCCGCGGGGCTTGCCCCCTCCGGCGCGCAAGCAGAGGATGCCGAGCGGCTGCGCAAGGCCATGGCTGAGGCGCCCGTGAACACCTTTCGCTACGTCGACAGCCATCTGGTGTGCAAGCAGGACACCCCTGCGCAGAACTACCTCGCCTGCCTGCGAATCGGACAGCTCCGGATCGGTGATTCTTTTAGCTCCGTCTCGGAGCGCTATCCTCGGCCCCTTAACGTTGTCGCGCTCGAAGGCGGTATTTCCGCCTCCGCATTCCCGATCGTCACCACCACGGATACGCACGCCTATTGGGTCATCGGCCATCGCGACGACAAGATCGTCTCGATCCAGCTCACCGGCAACTACTCGCACCCGGATCTCGCGTTCGCGACCATCCGCCTGAACGACACCGAGGAAAAGGTGCTGGCGACGCTCGGCCCCCGGGCCACGATCACGGTGGTGAAGGAAATCGGAGCACTGCTGTGGGACTACCGTCCGTTCCCGATCTCGATCGAGCTCGTTCACGGAAGGGTGTATTCCATCAAGGTCGCCGCCCCTGATCTCACCCCGCAATAAGAATCGGAGCAACCATGGCACCGACGCCAAGACCCAAGCCAGCAACCGGGCGCAAGCGCGCCCCCGCCAGGCGTGCGCCGAAAAAAGCGGCAGCGCGCTCGCGCGGCATTGAGCCGCAGGCATGCCGTCTCGATGCGGCATCGGGCGAGGTCGCCACATTGAGCCATCGCATCGCGCAAGAGGGCGGCGTCGTGCTCAGCGCCTACCACGAACCGCTCGGCGGCCATCCGGTAGTGTTCGCGTCGCTCCCGATCGACAGGATCGAGCCCACGCCCTTTCAGCGCGACCTGTCGGAGGCGCATCACAAGAAGCTCGCCGGCGTCCTCGACAAGACCGGTCTCTTTCTCGATCCCGTGATCGCCATCACGGCGCCGAAGGAGGGATTCTGGACACCGAACGGGCGGCACCGCCTCGCGGCGATGCGCCGGCTCGGTGCAAGGGCGATCACCGCGCTCGTTGTCCCGCGGCGAGAGATCGCCTGGCAGATCCTCGCGTTGAATACCGAGAAAGCGCACAACCTCAAGGAGCGCTCGCTCGAGGTGATCCGCATCTACCGCGGGCTGCTCGATGAGGACGGCGCGCGGCCCGAGACCGAGTTTGCCTATTACCTCGAGGAAGCGGCGCTGGTGACGTTGGGTCTCTGCTACGAGCAGAAGAAGAATTTCGCCGGCGGAGCCTATGCGCCGATCCTGCGCCGCCTCGAGACGTTTTCCGGAGACTCGCTGCGCAAGGCGCTGCACGCGCATGAGAAGCACGCCGGCAAGGTGTTCGAGCTGGACGAACTTGTCACCGCTGCGGTGGCGAAGTTGAAAGCAAAAGGGCTCATGAGCCCCTACCTCAAGACCTTCGTCGTGGCGCGGATCAATCCCCTGCGCTGGATCCAGGGCGAGCCCCCGCCGCTCGAGGAGGTGCTGAAGACGATGCGCGACCGGGCCGCGAAGTTCAACACCGACAGGATCCGGCAGGAAGACCTCGCCGTCATGGGCGGCGCGCCGGACGACGAGGGATGATGGATGAGGGATGAGGGCTGAAAGGAAGAGGAACGGTTACGACTTGCTGTTCAGCTTGAGCGAATACTGCTCCTCCAGATAGAGCTTGATCAGGCTTCTTCCCCGGCCGTCGATCTCCACCACCTTGGTGCCCGCTCCCGCCGGGCTGACGTGCCTCACTTCGACCTTGCAGATAAGGGTCTTGCCCGGGAACAGCTCGCACTTGAAATCGAGCACTTGCCCCACCGAAACTTCCTTGCTGCACAGAACCAGGAAGCCGTTGTCGCTCATATCCTGGACCATGCACGGGAACCAGGCATCCTCGATGATCACCACCGGCTTCGCCGACCCCCGTTCCTTCACGGCGATCCGCGCTTCCGCGCGCAGTTCACGCCCTCTCATAGCGCATTCTCCCAGCAATCCAAGTTGGCACCCCGGCGGCTCGGGTCATTATGTCACCCCTCGCGGCGTCGCGTCGCATCCGGCCTACTGCTGCTGTATTCCGACTTGCTGAATGACCTTCCTGTAGCGCTCGGCGTCACTCTTGACGCGCGCGTGGAATTGAACCGGCGGCATGCCAATGCCTTCCGCGCCGCCTACCGTAGCGAAGCGCTCCTTCACGTCCGGTGACTTCAGCACCTCGGCCGACACCGAGTACAGCCTGTCGACGATCGCCTTCGGCGTGCCCTTGGGAACGAAGAAGCCCACCCAGATGGACGCGTCCACGCTCGGGATCCCGCTCTCCTGCGCCGTTGGCCAGTCCGGCGTCTGCGCCGTCCGCTTGGCAGTGGTGATTCCGAGCACCTTGACCCGCTTCGCCTGCAGGTGAGGAATCACGCCGGGCAACCCGGCGATGGTCCAGACCACCTCGTTCGTCGCAACCGCGGAGACGGCCGGGGCGCCACCCTTGTAGGGCACGTGCAGCATCTTGACGCCGGCGGCAACCGCGAGCCACTCGCTCGCGAGGTGATTCACCGAGCCGGTGCCCGGCGAGCCGAACGTCACCTGCCCGGGCTTTGCCTTGCCCGCAGCCACCAGGTCCTTGAAGTTGTTGATCGGCGACTTGCTGTTGACCACCACCAGCATCGGGGCGTCGCTCAACATGACGACGGACGTGAAATCGCGGTCGAGCTCGAATGGCACGCCCTTGAACACGAACGGGCTGACCGCGAACTCTCCGGTGTGGGCGGACAGTACCGTGTAGCCGTCCGGCGCCCCCCGGGCGGCGATGCCGACCGCAATGAAGCCGTTGCCGCCGGGCCGGTTGTCCACCACGAAATGCCAACCCATGCGCTCGGTGATCTTGTTGGTGACGATGCGGGTCGTCGTGTCCACGACGCCGCCCGGCGCGTACGGCACCAGCACGCGGATCGGCTTCGTCGGATATTTCTGCGCCTGCACCGGCAACGCAACCACGAGCCCCAGCAGGAAGCCACCGAGCATTCGATTCATGTTTCCTCCCCGTTTCCCCGTCGTCACTTGAACAGATCCTTCCATTTCGCGCGGACCTTATTCTGCAGCTCCTTGCTCGCCTCCGCGACCTCCGGAAACTCGTGCAGGTGGTCATAGGGCCGGCAGGCGTCGATGATCGCCTTCGAGCTGAACGGAGCCTGGTAGGGGTAGGCGACGAACATCGGGTCGTTCTTCGATCCCATGCCGCGCTGGATGATGTCGATGTCCACCACCGGGTCAGTGCGCGTCGCGACCGCCCACATTACCTCCTGGAGATTGGACGGATCGATGTCCTCGTCCACCACCACCGAGTAGCGTGACATGTAGGCGGCGACACCGCACTGATTCAGGATGTGACCCGCCTGCTTGGCGTGGCCAGCATAGCGCTGCTTGATCGCCACCACGTTGAACATCCGCGCGCCTCCGATTTCGTGCGCCCAGACTGCCTTCACGTCGGGGACGCCGGCGGCCTCCAGCGCATCGAACAGCATGGCGGAGCGCATCACCGCCTTCGAGTACGAGTAATCGTTGGGCGGCTTCGCTGGCGGACTCCCCACCATGATCGGGTCGTTGCGAAAGTAGATGCGCTCGATCGTGACAGCGGGCGCCTTGGACGCCTTGCCGGGATAGTAGCCGTGGAACTCGCCGAACGGCCCTTCCGTGCGCACGTCGCCGGGGTGCGCCCAGCCCTCGAGCACGATCTCGGAGGCGGCGGGAAACGGCAGCCCGGTCACCTGGCCCTTCACCACCGACACCGGCTCGCCCAGGATCGCGCCGATGTAGTTGTACTCGCACATGCCGAACGGCACCTCGATGCCCGAGATCAGGTAGCCCAGCGGGTCGCAGCCGCACACGATCGCCACTGGAAACGGCTTCCCCGCTTTCATGTACTTCTCATATTGGATGGCGCCGTGCTTGCCGGGCACCATGTCGAGCCCGACCGTGGTCCGGTCATGCAGCTGCACGCGGTAGGTGCCAACGTTCACCCAGTCGGAATCGAAGTCCTTCGTCACCACGCAGCAGCCGGTGCCGATGTAGCGCCCGCCGTCCTTCTCGTGCCAGAAGGGTGACGGAAAAATCTCGAGGTCCAGCTTGCCGTCGCCCTTCACGTTTTCGAGAGCGGGGCCCTTCTCGACGTAGACAGCATCGTAGTTCGGAGCGCCGGCCTGCCACGCCTTCGGCTTGCCGCGCAGCTTCTGCACCAGGCCATGGTGCGATTTCTCGACGCCGAGGCGCAGGATCGAGGACAGCTTGCCCGGGCTGCTCGTGCTGCAGGTGAGGACGCGAAATCCCTTGGGGTAGCCTTTGATCTCATCGAACAGCAGCGCGGGCGGCGCATCCTTCTTGACGTTCAACTCGCTGATCGCGCCCAGCTCGAGATTCCAGTCCGCTCCGCGCACGTCCCGCACTTCGCCGAGCTTGCGCGCCTCCTCGAGCCAGGCGCGGAGGTCCAGCGGATTGCCTTTCTCGGAGCGTCTCACAGTCAGGTCCGTCCGGATTTGCGCGTTCGCGCAGCTAGCTTAACCGCTTCGATGATTTCGGGATAGGCGGCGCAGCGGCAGAGGTTCCCCGAGAGGTAGTGCCGGATCTCGTCGTCGGTGGGATTCGGCTTCTCGTCGAGGAGTTGGCGCGCCATCAGGATGAAGCCGGGCGTGCAGAACCCGCACTGGAACGCGCCGCGCGCGATGAAAGCCTCCTGCACCGCGTCGAGCCTCCCGCCCGGCGCCGCGCGCTCGATCGTCGACACTTCCGCGCCGTCCACGAACACCGCAAGGTACAGGCAGCCCGATACCGCCGCTCCGTTCACGAGCACCGTGCAGCAGCCGCACATCCCCTGCCCGCAGCTCTCCCGCGCGCCGAAGAGGCCGAAGCGGTTCTGCAGCAGGTCGACGAGATTCCAGTGCGGCGGGACCTCAGCGGTCACCGCCTCGCCGTTGAGCGTGAACTTGATCGTTCTCGTCATGACTCGTCACCCAGGGCTCGGCCCTCCTTCGCGCGCAGCGCGCGGTAGACCGCTTCCGCCGTGAGCGGAAGCGAAGTGAGCCTGACCCCGACGGCGTCCTCGATCGCGTTGGCAATCGCCGGCGAAACGCCGAACGTTCCGGTTTCGCCCACCCCCTTGGCGCCGAACGGCCCGGTGTGCTGCACGGCATCCACCGTTTCGTTCGCGATGCCGGACGGCAGGTCCAGCATGCCCGGGATCTTGTAGCCCGCGAGCGATGCATTGGTGCACTGCCCGGCCTGGAATTCCATCTTCTCGAACAACGTGAAACCGAGCTGCATGATCGAGGCTCCCGAGAGCTGCGTCGCCACAATCGCGGGATTCACCGGCCGGCCCACGTCTGCCACATTCACGAGCCGGGTCACTTTCACCTGCCCGGTCTCGGTGTCCACCTCCACCTCCACCCCGGTTGCGCCGACCATCCAGAACGGCGTCGCGTTCTCGGTGAGCCCGGTCTCGTGGTTCGGCGACTGGTAAGTGGGGATGAAGCTGCCGGTGCCCACGATGTTGCCGGCCTGCATGCCGTACTTCTTGCGGAAGATGTCCGGGATCGGTGTCGTCTCGGCAGGGAGCCCCAGCTCGCGCGCCATCGCCAGCAGCTTGTCGCGCGCGTCCTCGGCGGCGAGCTTCACGGCATTGCCCATGTGGTACATCGACCGCGAGCCGAGCGTCGCCATGTCGTAGGGCGTGACATCGGTATCCGGATGCACGACCGTGATGGACTCGAGCGGGACGCCGAGCACCTCGGCAACGATCTGCGCCATCGCGGTGTCGGAGCCCTGCCCCATGTCCACGGTGCTGCAGTAAAGCGAGCAGCTGCCGTCCGCGTAGAGGTTCACGATTGCGACCGAGGTCGTGGGCGCGATGACCGCCTTGAAGCCGATCGCGATGCCCCGTCCGCGCCGCAGCGTGCCGCTCCCCCGGTCGAAGGGCTTGCCCCAGTCCATGCGCGCCGCGACCCGCTCGAGCACCTTGTCGATCGCGGCGTCTTTCATCGCGGTGCCCGTCGCCTGCTGGCGCCCTTCGCGCAGGATGTTGCGGCGCCGGAACTCGACCGGGTCCAACTTCAGTGCGCGCGCGATCATGTCGGTGTGGCCCTCGTAGGCCCACACGAGCTGCGGAATGCCGAATCCGCGCAGCGCGCCCGCGGGCGGCAGGTTCGTGTAGAGCGCGTAGGAGTCGATGCGCACGTTCTCGATGTCGTAGGGTCCGGGGGCGGTGAAGCCGGACTTCTGCGTGATGCGCGGGCCGATATCGGCGTAGGCGCCGCCGTTCCACCAGATCTCGCACTCCCGCGCCGTGATGCGCCCGTCCTGCGATACGCCGCTCTTGATCCGCAGCGTCGCGGCGTGCTTGGTGAGCGTGTAGAACTGCTCCTCCATCGTGAGCGAAACCTTCACCGGCCGGCGGGTAAGCAGCGCGAGCGCCGCGACCAGCGCCTCGAGCTTGATGTAGAGCTTGGCGCCGAATCCGCCGCCCAGGTACGGCACCTTGACCCGCACCCGGTTCTCCGGCCGGCCGAGCAGCCGCGCGATCTCGATGCGCACGAACGAGGGGCTTTGCGAAGCGGTGTGGATGGTGAGTGCGTGCTCGCCGGGCTCGGCGACGGAAACGAAGGGCTCGAGCGGAACGTGCAGTACCTGCTGGGTGCGGAAGGTGTGCTCGAAGACGTGCGCAGCTTCCTTGAATGCGCGCTCCACGCTGCCGCGCCGCAGGCGGAAATCGAGCGCGACATTGGTGTCCCGCTTGCCCTGGAGGTGCTTCAGGTCTGGAAACGTTCCGGCGGGCTTCAACACCTCGTGCACGATCGCTTTCGAGGTCACCGCCTCGACTTCATCGAAGACAGCGGGCAGCTCTTCGTAGTCCACGACGATGCGGCCCGCCGCCTCCTCGGCGACATGCGGGTCAGTCGCCAGCACCACCGCGACCGGCTCGCCGGCGTAGCGTACCTTGTCGACCGCGAGTATCGGCTGGTCGTGGAAGGCGGGCCCGTAATACGGATTGGGGATGATCGCGTGGATGTCCTGCGCGGTCACGATGCGGTGAACGCCCGGGACCGCCCGCGCGGCGGTAACGTCGATAGACCGGATGCGGCCGTGCGCGACCGTGCTGCGGGCAATCTTCCCATGCAGCATCCCGGGCAGATGCAGGTTGTGGACGTACTCGGCACGCCCACTCACCTTCGCCTGGCCTTCGAGCCGCGGGATCGACTGGCCTACCGATTGTGCCGGGTGCGATGCCATGCTCAACTCGAGAGCGCCGCGCGGATGGCGCGGGAAACGTACACGCGAACGAGCTCCTTCTTGTAGGCCGCGGTGCCGTGCTGGTCGCCGATCACGGCGGCCTCCGCGGCGGCAGCCTCCCCCGAGCGGCGCAGCGTGGCATCGTCCGCGCGCGCACCGCGCAGGGCCTCTTCTGCATTCACAAGGCGCACCGGCGTGTCCGTAGCCGCGCCGATGACGATCCGGGCATCACGAATGGCGCCGCCATCCGCATCGAGCGAGGCGGCGACGCCGAGCGCCGGCCAGTCATCAGCCGAGCGCGTCGTGCATTTGAGATAGGCGGCGCGCCGCTTGCCCTGCTCCGGGATCGTCACCTCGCCGATCAGCTCGCCCCGGCTGAGCGTCGTTTCCAGATACCCGGCGTAGAGCTTCTCCAGCGGCAGCGATCGCCCGCCCTTGGCATCCACCGTGGTCACGCTTGCTCCGAGCGCGATCAATATCGGCGGCAGGTCCATGTGGGGGTCCGCGTGCGCCAGATGCCCGCCCACGGTTGCGACGTTGCGCACGCGCACGTTGGAAAGCGTCTTCAGCGCGCGCGTGATGACGGGCGCGTGGCTTCTCACCGCGGGCGAGCGCTCGAGCGCCGCCAGCGTCGCCAGCGCGCCGATGCGCAGTGCGCCATCGGGCCCCTTCTGGATGCCGGAGTAACTCTCCTCGACCGAGCGCAGGCTGACGAGGCACGAGGGCCGCAGCACGCCCATCTTCATCATCAGCATCACCGCCGTGCCGCCCGCGATCGGACGCACTGACGATTCCGCGGAAGCAAGCAGGGTGGCGGCCTCGCGCAGGGTGCGCGGCTCGAGCAATTCGAAGGGGGACATGGGTCACCGAACTCTACTGGCAAGCTTCTGAAAATTCAAGAAAACCGGCGTTTCTATGCTAGAATCGCCGCCTTTTGCACCGCACCAAGCTTGGCCCATCCATGCGCGCAATAAGAAACATCGCGATCATCGCCCACGTCGACCACGGCAAGACCACGCTCGTCGACAAGTTGCTGCGCCAGTCTGGCACCTTCGCCGCGCACCAGCACCTCGTCGAGCGCGTCATGGATTCGAACGACCTCGAGCGCGAGCGCGGCATCACCATCCTCGCCAAGAACTGCGCCGTCGACTACGCGGGAACGCACATCAATATCGTGGATACGCCGGGCCACGCCGACTTCGGCGGCGAGGTCGAGCGGGTGCTGTCCATGGTGGATGGCGTACTGCTGCTCGTCGACGCCGTGGACGGGCCGATGCCGCAGACGCGCTTTGTCACGCGCAAGGCGCTGGCGCTGGGATTGAAGCCGATCGTGGTCGTGAACAAGGTGGACCGCCCCGGCGCGCGCCCCGACTGGGTCGTCAACCACACCTTCGATCTCTTCGACAAGCTTGGGGCCACGGAAGAACAGCTCGATTTCCCGGTGGTGTACGCGTCGGCGCTGCAGGGGTGGGCGGCGACGCAGGCGGGGGAAAGGGGGACGGACATGAAACCCCTCTTCGATGCCATTCTCCGGTACGTGCCCGTGCGCGCTGACGACCCGGACGGCCCGCTGCAGCTGCAGATCTGCTCGCTCGATTACTCGAGCTACGTCGGGCGCATCGGCATCGGGCGCATCGACCGCGGGCGCATCCGCTCGGGGCAGAACGTGTTTCTCCTGAAGGGACCCGATGCGGCTCCCCTGCCGGTGAAAGTCAACCAGGTCCTGGTATTCAAGGGCCTGGAGCGCGTCGTCACCGAGGAAGCGCAGGCCGGCGATATCGTCGCGATCAACGGCGTCGAGGACATCGGCATCGGCGTCACGATCGTCGACTCGGAGGAATCGAAGGCGCTGCCGCTGCTGAAGGTCGACGAGCCGACGCTGGTCATGAATTTCCAGGTGAACACCTCGCCCTTCGCGGGCCGCGAAGGCAGATTCGTCACCAGCCGCCAGCTGCGCGAGCGCCTGATACGCGAAACCATGGGCAATGTCGCCCTGCGTGTCGAGGACACCGCGGACCCGGATGTGTTCAAGGTGTCCGGCCGCGGCGAGCTGCATCTCACGATCCTGCTCGAGAACATGCGCCGCGAGGGCTACGAGCTCGCCGTTTCACGCCCGCGCGTGCTGGTGAAGGAGATCGACGGGGTCAAATGCGAGCCGTACGAGATGCTCGCGGTGGACGTCGAGGAGGCGCATCAGGGCGCCGTGATGGAGGCGCTGGGCAGCCGCCGCGGCGACCTCCAGGACATGCAGCCGGATGGCAAGGGCCGCGTGCGTCTCGACTACCGCATCCCGGCGCGCGGCCTGATCGGCTTCCAGTCCGATTTCCTGACGATGACGCGCGGCACCGGCATCATGAGCCACGTGTTCGACGATTACGGCCCGATGAAGCCGGAGATCGCCGAGCGCCGCAACGGCGTGCTGATCTCGGCCGAGGACGGCGAGGCGGTCGCCTACGCGCTGTGGAAGCTGCAGGAGCGCGGCCGCATGTTCGTCGATCCGGGCGAGCCGCTCTACGAAGGCATGATCGTCGGGTTGCACAGCCGCGACAACGATCTCGTCGTGAATCCGGTGAAGACCAAGCAGCTCACCAACATCCGCGCCGCCGGCAAGGACGAGGCGATTTTGCTGACGCCCCCGATCCGCCACACGCTCGAATCCGCCGTCGAGTTCATCGCCGACGACGAGCTGGTCGAGATCACCCCGAAGTCGATCCGCATCCGCAAGCGGCTGCTCCTCGAGCACGAGAGAAAACGCGCTAGCCGCGCGGCGGCTTGAGCTTCGCGCAGGGGTCTGGCCGGTCCCAGCGCGGAGTGAACCAGACGAAATCGTACTGGGTCCCTCCGCCCGCGGAGCCCGTGAGATACCCGGCGGGATCGGTCATTCCGGATTCCACTTCCAGGAGACCAATGCTGAGGATGGATTCTCCCGGGCGCGCCTGGCGCAGATAGAGGGGCACGCCAAGGTCCCGCCGCATGTGCCCGTTGCCCGCGATCAGCACGGCGCCATCGGGCCCCGGGTCGAGCAGCGCTTCGGCGAGCGTCGCGTCTCGCGCTCGTTGCGCAAGCACCATCCCCGGCACGATGCTCCCGGGCAGTGCACGGCAGTGCCCCTCCACGATAATCTCGCGCAGCACCACATCGCGCGGCTCCGACCATACCGCGTCAATCCGGAGCGCCGATGCACGCTCCTCTCCCAGCGAATCGAGACCTGACTTCACGATCCGACCCGCGGTCGCGCGCGACAGGTTCGCCGCCCGGAGCGGCATGCGATAGCGCAGGGCGGTTTCGATGAGAGGCCGATAGAGGTCCCAGCCCCAGTTCTTGCGGTCGAAACCGGTCGCTTCCGCCACTGCCTCGGCTGTCGCCCCGCCGGCAGCCAACAAGAGCTGCAGCGCGGGATCGTAATCCCGGTCGAGCTGCTCGAATGCCACTGCCGGCCGGAGACCACTTTCGCCGAGCGCCATCAGGCATTCGAGCTGAAGTGCGTGATGATCGGGGTTATCGTGCACCTCCCCGAGCAGCCGATAGCGCGCGGCGCGCAGCGCGGAATGAAGCGCTTCGCGGGCGGCGCGCCGGCCAACCCTCACGTCCCAAATCGTTCCGACGAGGGGATGATCCGTCAGCAGCATGGATTGCCAGCGATCGGACCGCACGGTGGCGGCACGCGCCGGGTAAAAAGGGGTGAGCTGCGCGAGCACCACCGCGGCGAGCGCGCGGATCATGCCTCTCCGTCGCATGGACTGCTAGTGTAATCTAGTGTCGTGTCCCGCAAATTCCTGATCGATTCCGTTCGTCCTGAGCGAGTCGAAGGCCCAACGAAATCGGGTGCTTCGACGGCTGTTCATGCTTCGACGGGCTCAGCACGAACGGGCCCGAAGTTGCCACGAATCTGCGGGTCGGCATACCAGCACCCCTTCGCTCATCAGCCAATTCTCATCACGCACTTATGCCATTCGACATGAGCCTCGTCCAGCGCGGCGCCCGGCTGCGCAGAAGTCCGTTCTTCGAGTCCACGCAACGTCACGGCGCAAAGGGCTACACCGTCTACAACCACATGCTGTTTCCCACCTGCTTCGGCGACTTCGAGGAAGAGTACTGGCATCTCCTGAACCACGTCACGCTGTGGGACGTTTCGGTCGAGCGGCAGATCGAGATCACCGGGCCTGATGCCTTCGGCTTCACCAACCTGCTCACGCCGCGCGACCTCTCGAAATGCGCGGTCGGCCAGGGCAAGTACCTAGTCATCACCGCAGAGGACGGCGGCATCATCAACGACCCGGTGCTGCTGCGTCTCGGCGAGAACCACTTCTGGCTCGCGCTCGCCGACAGCGACGTGCTCCTGTGGGCGCGCGGGGTCGCGCTCAGGTCGGGACTGCGCGTGCGGATCACCGAGCCCGATGTCTCGCCCCTCCAGATACAGGGTCCGAAGGCGAAGGCCGTCGTCGAAGCCTTGTTCGGTGACGCGGTGACGAAGCTCCGCTACTACTGGTTCCTCGAGACCAAGCTCGACGGCATCCCGGTGGTGGTGACGCGCACCGGCTGGACCGGCGAAGTCGGCTACGAGATCTATCTGCGTGATGGCTCGCTCGGCGACGTGCTGTGGGAGCGCATCATGGAAGCCGGGAAGCCGCACCAGATCCGGCCGACCGGGCCTTCGGACATCCGCCGCATCGAGGCTGGAATCCTCAACTGGGGTGCCGACATGACGCTCGAGAACAACGTCTACGAGGTCGACCTGGACTACCTCGTGGACGACAGGAAATCAGCGGACTACATCGGCCGCGATGCGCTGAGGCGGATCGCGCGGGAAGGCGTCAGGCGCAAGCTCGTCGGAATCGAGATCGAGGGGCCGCGCATCGAAATGAATGCCGTCCAGTGGGCGGCTGCGGCAAACGGGACCCGCACCGGCCGGGTGACCTCCGCCATCTATTCACCGCGCCTCGAGAAGAACATCGGCTACGCAATGATGCCGGTCGCCTATGCTGGGCTCGGCACGCCCCTGACGGTCACGATCCCCGGCGGCGGGGCGCGCAGGGCAACGATCGTCGCGCGGCCATTCGTCGATCCGGACAAGGAAATTCCCAAGAGCTGATTCCCCGCGATCCGGCTTGTGGTCATCGCGTCACTTATTGGATCGGGGAACGCGCGTCTTGACTTCCGGCATGCAGAAATCGAAATCGCAGCCGCGGTCCGCCTGGGTGACGGACTCGAGGAAGAGCTTGCGGTAGCCGCGCCGGTCCTCGGAACGCAGAGACGGTGCGCGCCAGGCCTTTCGTCGCTTCGCGAGCTCGCCCGGGCTCACTTTGAGCTCCAGCTTGCGCGCGGGTACGTCGAGCCGGATGCGGTCGCCGTTCTCGACGAGCGCGAGCGGGCCGCCCGCCGCGGACTCCGGCGTCACGTGCAGCACGATCGAGCCGAAGGCCGTGCCGCTCATGCGCGCGTCCGAAATGCGCACCATGTCTTTCACTCCCTTCTGCGCGAGCTTCTTCGGGATCGGGATATAGCCCGCTTCAGGCATGCCCGGCGCGCCTTTGGGTCCCGCGCTCTTCAGCACCAGGACGTCGCCCGCCGCGACGTCCAGCTTCGGGTCATCGATGCGATTCGCCAGGTCTTCCAGCGATTCGAATACCACCGCCCTGCCCTCGTGGCGCATCAACTTCGGGTCCATCGCGGACTGCTTGATGATCGCCCCGCCGGGCGCGAGATTGCCGCGCAGCAGCGCGATGCCGCCTTCGCGAAAGATCGGGTTCGCGCGCGGGCGCACCACCTTCTGCGGGAACGGCGGCGGCGCGGCCGCGATGTTCTCACCAAGCGTCTTTCCGGTCACGGTCAGCACGTCGAGATTGAGCAGCGGCTTCAATTCCCGCAGGATAGCCGCCGCCCCCCCCGCCTTGTAGAGATCCTCCATGTAATGCTGGCCGGTGGGCTTGAGATCGACGAGCACGGGGGTCTTCTTGCCCATGCGATCGAACGCGGCGAGATCCACGGCGATGCCGCGCCGCCCGGCCACTGCCGCGAGGTGCACGATCCCATTGGTCGAGCCGCCGATCGCGAGGAGCATCCTCAACGCATTTTCAAATGCGGCCGGCGTCATGATCTTGTCGGGGGTGAGCCGCTCCTTGGCAAGTCCCACGGCCCGCGCGCCGGTCGCCTCGGCGTTGCGCATGCGCTCGGCCATCACCGCCGGGATGCACGCGCTCTCCGGCAGCATCATGCCGAGCGCTTCTGAGCAAAGCGCCATGGTGGAGGCCGTGCCCATGACCATGCAGGTGCCGGCGGACGGGCAGAGCTGCGCGTTGACGGCGTTGATCTCGCGCTCGTCCACTTCGCCCGCGCGATATCGAGCCCAGTAGCGGCGGCAGTCGGTGCAGGCGCCGAGCCGCTCGCCCTTGTGGTCGCCCGTGATCATCGGCCCGGTCACCATGAGGAGCGCGGGCACATTGGCGCTCGCCGCGCCCATGAGGAGCGCGGGCACCGTCTTGTCGCAGCCGCCGATCAGCACGACCGCATCGAGCGGCTGCGCGCGGATCATCTCCTCGGCGTCGATCGCCATGAGGTTGCGCAAATACATGCTGGTCGGGTACGCGAAGGACTCGTGCAGCGTGATGGTGGGGAACTCGACCGGCAGCCCCCCGGCAAGCATGACGCCGCGCTTCACCGCCTCGATCAGCTCGGGCACGGTGCGATGGCAGGCGTTGAAGCCGCTGAAAGTGTTGGTGATGCCGATGATGGGCCGCTCGAGCGCGTCGTCGGAATAGCCCATCGCCTTGATGAAGGCTTTGCGCAGGAAGAGCGAGAATTCCTCGTCGCCGTAGGCCGTCAAGCCCCTGCGCATTCCGGTCTTCGATTTCAGTCTTGCTTTCGCAGACACGTTCTCTCCCACCACCCCGTCCCCTTTGGTGCCACCCCTCCTCGGGCAGGAGGGGAACTCGACGATAGCGGATGCCTATTGGAATGCGCAAGCCCGAGATCAGGCGTACAGGGGCCGGCGTTCCTCGAGCTCGAGCCAGCCCTTGATCGCGCGGTAGAGCAGCCACATCGCGGCCGCCATCAGCACGAAGATGCCGACGATGACGACGAGGAGCGCCAGGCCCACGCCGAACCACAGGATGCTCCACCAGAAGGTGCGGATCTGCCAGCGGAAGTGCGACTCGAGCCAGGTGCCTTCGACATCCCGGCGCTTCACGTAATTGATGATGACGGCCGCGATCAGCGTGATGCCGACCGCGATGCTCGCGATCTGGAGGATGTAGACGATCATCGTGAGCCGCCTCAGCTCCGATTCGCGCGCGTCACCGGCCGCGGGGGCCGCACGCGGCGCTGCCTCTCGTGCCTGCTCCCGCCGGAGGAATGCCCAGGCGGCGATCCCGATGCCGGCGCCGAAACCGATGAACAACGCGGCAATTCCGCCGAATACCGTCCACAGCACCGCGCCAACGTGATCCGGCCCCACCGAGAACACCCGCGGCTGAAAATTCCCCAGCACCGCGATCTCATAGCGACCCGGCCGCGCAATATCGAACTGCATGACCGCGACCCGCTCGGTATTCGAGCCCTTGTAGGTCGCGCCAGATGCGCCGCGCAGCGGAACAGCGCCGTCGCTACCGGTGACCGTGACCTGCAGCCCGTCGGGAAGCGCCTTGGAGGAATGGTAGCTGCGGCCGTCGAACACCGTGACGTGATCGTTCCACACCACGTAGTTGCCCGCTTTGAGCGTCAGCGCGTGGCGTCCCGGCGCGAGGAATTGCGTGCCCTCCTCCCAGCTCAGCACGAGTCGCGCGACCAACCCGCCGGCGGTGAGGAACCCGCACAACGCCACTGCGCCCGCGAAGACGTACCACCCGCTACCTGGAACGCGGGCCGCGCCGCTCATCCAGTTCGGCTAGCGCGCGCCGCTAGTCCTCAGCAGCTGGATCACCTGGGCATTCTCGCCCCGCCCCGCATAATCCAGCACCGAGCCGCCGAGAGCACGACGATTGGGATCCGCGCCGGCCTTGAGCAGAAGCTGCGTCATCGCCGCGTCGCCGTTCCACGCCGCGGCCATGAGCGGCGTGACCCCATTCGAATCCGGCCGGTCGACCCACCAGCCGAGCTCGAGCAGCTCGGCGAGCGCTGCAGCATCCCGGAACATCACGCAAGTCATCACGTCGTTGTACTTGGGCGACCGCACGACCCGGGCGGAAAGGCCCGGAGCCACCATGACCGGTGCGGGCGCGGGCGCGGGCTGTTCCGCGGGAGGTGCGGGCGCGGTCGCGGGCGGCTCGGGCGCGCGGGCCACGGGGGCCACGGGGGCCGCCATAACCGGTGCGGTAACTGGCTTCGGTTTCGGCACGTCCAGCGGGACCGCCTTTGGCTCCGCTTTCGGCTCCGGCTTCGGCGTTGCAGCGGCCACGGCAGCGGGCTTGGTTTCCGGTTTCGCTTTCGGGGCCGGCGCCGCGGCAACCTTCACCGGGGCCTCTTTCGCCTTGGGAGCGGGTGCGGGCTTGGCGGGCGCCGGCTTCGCCGTGGCTTCAGCGGGTTTCGCAGGCTCGGGTTTGGCCTCCTGCATCTTCTTCTCGAACTCCGCGATTTCCTGCGGTGTCATCGGCTTGGGGCCGCCGGGGGCCGGCGCGGGCTGCGCGGCAGGCGCGGGTGCCGGCGCTTTTGCCACGGGCGGCTGCGCCGGCTGGGGCTTCGCAACGGGGGCACGCTGCTGGGCCTGCTTCATGCCCTTCTCCATCTGCCGCCCCATCTCCTCGGTCATCTGCGGCAGGTAGTACTCGGTAACGTAGTAGTAGCCGCCCACGATGATGATCAGCAGCGCGGCGACGGTCGCGATCACCGCCTTCATGAAGTGCGACGGCCCCGCGCGCACCACCAGGCACTTCGTAATCATGTCGTGCAGCGCCTGCTTCTTCGCAGTGAAGGCCGCCAGCAGGAAGCCCAGGCCGAACGGCAGCGACGAGATGATCTTCGCGAGGTTGCGGAGCAGCGCGCGCACGAAGTTCAGCTGCGCGCCGCTCATGTCGACGACCTGGATGCCGAGCAGCTGCTTGCCGATCGTTGCCCGCCGCTCCGAGCTTTCCATGAGCGGCCAGTAGAGAATCGCGATGAGAATGTAGAGGAAATTGGCGATGAGCACCGCCCCCTCGCCGATGAGCCCCGCCGCGATGAGCAGCGCGAGCCCGAAAATCGTCACGACCGCGTTGTCGACGATCAGCGCGGCGACCCGGCTCCAGAAACCGGCGTATTCCAGATCGGCGCTGCCTCCGAGGTCGAGATCCGCGACAGGTGGTTCCAGCATCGCGTCGGTCGTTTCGGACATGATTACCTTCCTCCGCTGGAAATAATCATGCGTGCATCATACTATGCCCCGAGTGTCTTGCGTCCCTGTTTGGCGAGATGCGGTCGCGTTGACGCCCCCGGTCGGCGTCCATAGAATCCCCGGACGCTGCGCGACGGCCGCGCCCCGGCGCGGCGCTGGCCGCCACTGATCCCCGAACCCTGAGTCCTGCCGCATGAAACCGACGAACCTGCTGTTCATCATGTCCGACGAGCACAGCAAGCGCGTGCTCGGTTGCTATGGCCATCCGATAGTGAAGACGCCGCATCTCGACGCCCTCGCGGCGCGCGGCACGCGCTTCACCAGCGCCTACACCAATTGCCCGATCTGCGTGCCGGGACGGGCAAGCTTCGCCACCGGGCGCTACGTGCATCAGGTGCGCTGCTGGGACAACGCGATTGCCTACACCGGGCAGGCTCCGGCGTGGGGCCACCGGCTGATGGACCAGGGCCATCACGTGGCGGCAATCGGGAAGCTCCACTACCAGGACTCGAAGCCGCAGATGAACGGCTTCAACGAGGAAATCCTCCCGCTCCACATCGTCAACGGCGTCGGGGACCTGCTGGGCTTGATCCGCGACGAGCTGCCGCGGCGCACAGGCTCGCTCAAGCTTGGCCCCGAAGCAGGTCCCGGGGAATCCGAGTACACGCATTACGATCGCAGTATTGCGGAGTCCGCCGCGCAATGGCTGAGCCAATCCGCGCCGAAGCACCGCGCCAAGCCGTGGGCGCTGTACGTCGGGTTCGTGTCACCCCATTTCCCGTTGATCGCGCCGCCGCAGTTCTACAACCTCTATCCGGAGGCCCGGGTGCCGTGGCCGGATCTGTACAGCGAAGCCGAGCGCCCGCGCCATCCGTTCCTGGATGCCATGCGCAAGTGCCTCTGCTTCGATGAGCCGTTCGACGCGTCGATGGTGCGGCGGGCAATCGCGGCATACTTCGGGCTGGTGACGTTCCTGGATGACAACATCGGCAAAATCCTGAGAGCGCTGGATGCGGCCGGGCTCGCGGGAAATACCCGCGTCTTCTACGCGACCGACCATGGCGACAATCTGGGCACGCGCGGCCTGTGGGGGAAATCGACGATGTACGAGGAGTCGGCCGGCATCCCGCTTGTCATGGCCGGGCCGGACGTGGCGGCGGGCACGGTGTGCGATACGCCGGTAACCCTCGCGGACGGCTTCCCGACCATCATCCAGGCGGTCGGCGCCCAGCCCGATTCCCGCGACCGCGATCTGCCCGGCGTCTCGTTGCTCGACATTGCGCAGGGCAATGCGCCCGAGCGCACGATCCTTTCCGAATATCACGCTGCCGGCGCGGTGACGGCGTCCTATATGATCCGGCACGGTCGGTTCAAGTACGTCCACTATGTAGGCCTGGCGCCAATGTTGTTCGACCTCGCGGCCGATCCGCACGAACGCCGTGACCTCGCCGGCGACCCCGCGCACCGGGAAACCATCGCCGAGTGCGAGCGACGCCTGAGGAAGGTCGTGGATCCCGAGGCGATCGACCGGCTTGCGCGCGCGGACCAGCGGGTGTACATCGAGAAGCACGGCGGCAAGGACGCGATCCTCAAGCGCGGCCACTTCCGCTACTCGCCGCCGCCGGGCGCGAAAGCCGAGTACCACCACTAGCGCTATCATCGCCTGCGATGCCCTCCCTCCCCAGCGCTGGTCGCACATCCGACTGACCGGCTGCCGCCATGTTTGGGTCACTCCCGCCGGTCACGCGCGCCCTCCTGATCGCGAACATCGCGGTCTTCCTGGTTCAGGCCTACGCGGGGGACGCGTTTATCGTCTGGTTCGCGCTGTGGCCGTTCGGCACGCCCCTCTACACCGGGCCGGAAGCGCCGCCGGGGTTTCTGCCCTGGCAGATCGTGACCTACAGCTTTCTCCACGGCAACAGCCTGCACCTGCTCGTGAACATGCTGGGACTCTTCATGTTCGGGTCGGAAGTCGAGCGGGTGCTCGGCCACCGGCGCTATTTCACCTACTACCTCGTCTCGGTGCTTGCGGCGGCGATTGCGCAGCTCGCGATGTCGGCGTTCAGCGGCGGGCCGCCCTACCCCACGGTTGGCGCCTCGGGTGGCGTATTCGGCCTGCTGCTCGCCTACGGGATGTTCTTTCCGCACCGCATGGTGATGCTGATCTTTCCGCCGATCCCGATGCCGGCGCGGGTGTTCGTCATCGTCTATGCGGCGATCGAGCTCTACCTCGGCGTTACCGGCACGCAGGCGGGCGTGGCGCACTTTGCGCATCTCGGCGGCATGCTCGGGGGATTCGTATTGCTGCGGAGATGGCGCCGCCGGCGACGCGACTAATCCTGCGCGGCCCAGGTGGCGAGAATCAGTTCCCTCACCCACAGCTCGTCCTGCCCGAGCGTGCTGTGGATGAGCGGAGCACTCTCGCCGGCTCCGGCGCGCATGCGGTGGAGCCGCGACGTGCGCACGTTCGCCGCGGACACCGGGTATCCGTAGCGGGCGTAGCGCTCGCGCTCGACGGCGCTCTCCTCCTGCCCTTCAGTCGCAAACCAGATCCAATCGGAGGCAAAGCTCCTGGCCAGCTGCTCGAGTTCGCCGTAAACGGCATCCTCGATCGCGATAGGCGGCGCCAGAGAGACGCGCTCGAACACCCTTGCCGACAGCGTGCCGCGCCAGGCGAGCGCCCATTCCGGGCCGCCGACCGTCGCGAACAGCTCGACCGCATCGGCTTCCGGTGGCCGCATGACGCGCACCAGGGCGTCGCGGGTCGCGGTGAGGGCGTAGCCCCGCCATTCGTCCCGCGTCGTGCGGAACAGCGTCAGCGCGAGCGCGAGGCTGCCCGCCGGCGCGACCTCCACGTGGACCGGGTGCGTGTCGCCGGCGCGCGTTGCGACCCGCCCGCTTTCCTGGCCGGTGACGCGGCCGTTGACGAGCGTGGCGCGCCCCTTCTCTCCGGCCGCCACATTGACCCATTCGGCGAGGAACTCGAGCACGGGAAATTCCTGAGAGGCCTGCGCGAAGACCGGAAACGGTATGCCGCCCTCGATCTTGAGGTCGTAGCAGAGCGCATCGGGGCCGTGATGCTCGGTCACCGCGTCCTTGAGAAATTCCCTCGAGAGCAGCTGCCGCAGCCGTGCCTCGCAGGCGGCGAGTGCGTCTTTCTCGCCGGTCACAGTGACCGTCGCGTGGATCAGCAGGGACATGGGAGACTCGCGCCCGCTATTCTAAGCCCCGGTAGAATGCGGTGTGCCGATGACACGAGGGATCGCGCCATGACGAAATCCATCGACCGCCTGGAGCAACTCCGCGTGCAGCTCGCGGCATTCGCGGCCGAGCGCGACTGGGACCAGTTCCACAACCCCAAGAACCTCGCGATGGCGCTGGCGGGGGAAGCGGGCGAGCTTCTCGAGCATTTCCAGTGGCTCACGTTCGAGCAGGCGGCGAGCCTGCCGCGCGCGACGCGCGCGGAGGTGGCGCTGGAGGCGGCAGACGTGCTGCTCTTCCTCGTGCGGCTGTGCGACAAGCTCGATATCGACCTCGCCGCCGCGTGCGAGAAAAAGCTCGCGCTCAACGCCCGGAAATACCCCGTGCACAAGTCCCGTGGCAGAGCAACGAAGTACACCAGGCTCTGACCTCCTTCATCCCCCAGCCCTCATACCTGAATCCCGATGCTCGCCTACCGGCACCTCTTCCACGCCGGGAACTTCGCCGACGTCTTCAAGCATGCGCTGCTCACGCGCCTGCTCGTCGCGCTCGGCGGCAAGCCGCAGCCCTACTGCTATCTCGACACTCACGCCGGCACCGGGCGCTACGATCTTGCGCACGAGTGGGCGTGGAAGACGCGCGAGTTCGAGCATGGCATCGGACGCCTTTGGGGCCGCACCGACATCCCTGCGGCGCTCGCGCCCTATCTCGACGCCGTGCGCTCCGAGAATCCTAAAGGCAGGCTGCGCTTCTACCCCGGCTCGCCGCTCATCGCGCTGAAGCTGCGTCGCCCGGGAGACCGCGTCGTGCTCGCCGAGCTCAACCGGAAGGACTGCGCCGAGCTCGAGGCGGCCGTCGCGCGCAGCCGCCATGTGGCGGTGCACCACATGGACGGATACCAGGCGCTGAAGGCCTTCCTGCCGCCGCCGGAGCGGCGAGGGCTGGTGCTGCTCGATTCCTCGTTCGACCGGTCCGGAGAGTTCGCGCGCATCGCGCGCGCGCTCAAGGACGCGCACCGGCGCTGGGCCACGGGGATGTTTGCGGTCTGGTATCCGCTGATGGCGCCGGCCGCGATGCGCAGCTTCGAGCGCGACGCAAAAAGAACCGGCATTGGCAAGGTTCTCCGGCTCGAGCTGTGGGTGCGCGAAAGGAACGCGGCGGCCCCGATACCCGGGTGCGGCATGCTGGTCGTCAATCCGCCGTGGAAATTCGAAGCCGAAGCGCGGTCCCTGCTCGACTGGTTGTGGCGGGTGCTCGCGCACGATGGTGCGGGCGGCGCACGCGTCGGTTGGCTCGTGCCCGAGTAGCGGCTGCCGGACCTCCCCCTCACCCTACCCTCTCCCCCGATCGGGGAGAGGGGATATATAGACTCTATAATGGCCGGAAACTGTCGGGGCGAGCGCGCAATGGACGATGCCCGATGTGACGTGCTGGTGATCGGCGGCGGGCCGGCTGGGTCGACGATCTCCGCCCTGCTCGCAGAGCGCGGGCGCGATGTCGTCCTCCTCGAGAAGTCGCGCCACCCGCGGTTTCACATCGGCGAATCCCTGCTGCCGTTCAACATGCCGCTATTCGAGCGGCTCGGCGTCGCGGCCGAGATCGAGGCGATCGGCATGCCGAAGTACGGCGCGGAGTTCGTCTCTCCCCGCCACGAGAAGCCGGTGATGTTCGAGTTCGTCAATGCGCTCGACAACGCCTTTCCCTCCACCTACCAGGTCCGGCGCTCGCAGTTCGATCAAATCCTCTTCCGCAACGCTGCGCGCAAGGGCGCGCGGGCGATCGAGGGCTGCCGCGTGACCGAGGTCAAGTTCGATGAGGACGGGGCGGAAGTGATTGCGCGCGATGACGGCGGCCGCGAGCGGAGATGGCAGGCCCGTTTCGTGGTGGACGCGTCGGGCCGGGACACTTTCCTGGCCAACCGCCTCGGCCTGAAAGCGCGCAGCCGCAAGAACAACAGCGCCGCGATCTACGGGCACTTCGCCGGCGCAGCGCGGTTGCCCGGCAAGGCCGAGGGCAACATCACGATCTTCTGGTTCGACCACGGCTGGTTCTGGTTCATCCCGCTCGCCGATGGCGCGACCAGCGTGGGCGCGGTGTGCTGGCCGTATTACATGCGGTCGCGCGCGACCACTCCGGAGCAGTTCCTGCTCGACACGATTCAGCTGTGCCCGGCGCTCGCAGAGCGCTTGCGGCACGCGCGCCCCGTGTCTCCCGTTACCGCCACCGGCAATTATTCGTACAGCGCCAACCGCTCCCACGGCGCGAACTACCTCCTGCTGGGCGATGCGTTCGCGTTCATCGACCCGATCTTCTCGACCGGCGTGTATCTCGCGATGCACGGCGGGTTCGTGGCCGCCGATGCCGTCGAGACCTGCCTCGATCAGCCGCGGCGCGCCCGCCGCGCGCTCGCCGCCTATGACGCCGCCACGCGCCGCGGGCTGCAGGTGTTCTCGTGGTTCATCTATCGCATCATGACCCCGGGACTGCACAACATCTTCATGAATCCGAGCAACCATCTCCAGCTGCGTGACGCGCTGTTGTCGGTTCTGGCGGGAAACATCTTCCTGCGCACGCGCCTGGCGATCCGGCTGCTGGCGCTGAAGGCGCTGTATTACGCCTTCAGCGCTGCCGATCCGCGCCGCAGTTGGGCGGCGTGGAGGCGGCGGGGACAGGCGACGCGCGAGTCCGGCGTCGAGACGCCCGCGATCTAGTCCTCCCGTGCACGATTTCAGAACCGCGCTGCTGCGCGTGATCGTGCTGTGCGCGGGCGCGGCGGGCGGCGCGGCGGCCGAGCAGCTGCCGCTGTGGGAGGCCGGCCTCGGCGCTACCGTCATCAGCTTTCCGCATTACCGGGGCTCGGACGAGCGTCGGTCCTGGGTGCTGCCCTTTCCCTACTTCGTCTACCGCGGCGAGTTCCTGCAGGCGGACGAGCGCAGGCTGCGCGGCCTCTTCTTCAAGACCGAGCGTGCGGAGCTCGACATCAGCGTGAACGGCACGCCCCCCGTGGACAGCAGCGAGAGCGACGCCCGTCAGGGCATGCCCGACCTCGATGCCACGCTCGAGATCGGGCCCTCGCTCAATTTCTTGCTCAAGCGGTCGGACGACCGCAGGAGCCGCCTCGAACTGCGCCTGCCGGTGCGCGCCGCGTTCGCGACCGACCTCTCGCACGTGGACTTCGCCGGCTGGGTCTTTCAGCCGAACCTCAACCTCGATATCCGCGACGCCTTTGGCTATCCGGGGTGGAATTTCGGGGCGCTCGCCGGTCCGATGTTTGCCGACGACCGCTACCACCAGTATTTCTACGGCGTCGAGCCGGCGTTCGCCACCGCGTCGCGACCCGCGTACAATGCCGCGGGCGGCTATGCCGGTACTCAGTTCCTGGTCTCGCTCAGCAAGCGCTTCCGGAAATTCTGGGTCGGCGGGTTCGCCAGATGGGACACATTGAGCGGGGCGGTGTTTACCGACAGCCCGCTCGTGAAGACCCACCAGTACTTCGCAGCGGGCATTGCGCTCGCCTGGATGCTCGGCGAGTCCGAGACCCGGGTCGAAACGAACTGGCATCGATGACATGAGCACGCCGTCGCGCTCGCACCTCATCCTCATCCCGAGCTACAACACGGGTGGCAAGGTTCTGCAAACCGTGTGGGACGCGCGGCAGCTCTGGCAGCCGGTCTGGGTCGTGGTGGACGGAAGCACGGACGGCACGCTCGCGGCGCTGCAGTCGCTCGCGCGGGACGATCCGCACATCCGCGTGCTGTCGCTTCCCTACAACCAGGGAAAGGGTGCGGCGATCCTGCATGGGCTGCGCGCGGCCGAAGCGGCAGGCTACACTCACGCCATGACGATGGACGCGGACGGGCAGCACCCCACCGACAAGATCCGCGAGTTCATGGCCGCATCCGCGGCCAACCGCGGGGCGCTGATCCTTGGGCAGCCCGTGTTCGACGCCAGCGCGCCGCGGGTGCGCGTGCACGGGCGCAAGCTCTCGAACTGGTGCGCCGAGCTCGAAACCCTGGGCGCGGGCATCGGCGATTCGCTCTACGGGTTCCGGGTCTACCCGATCGCGCTGCTGCGGGAGATCATGGAGCAGCAGCCGTGGATGCGCCGCTTCGATTTCGACGCGGAAGCCGCCGTCCGGCTGTACTGGCGTGGCGTGCGCCCGATCAAGCTGACGGCGCCGGTCAGGTATTTCCGCCCCGAGGAAGGCGGCGTGTCGCATTTCCGCTACCTCCGCGACAATGTGCTCCTCACGTGGATGCACACGCGGCTCATCCTGGAAGCGCTCCTGCGGCTGCCCCTCATCCTGCGGCGGCGGCTCTCTGGATTGCCGCCTGCGCGAGGATGACGGTGGCGCTGCGGGCAACCGTCAAATCATCGCGCCGTTGATCGAGATCACCTGGCCGGAGATGTAGCCGGCCTGCTCGGACGCCAGGAATCCCACCAGCGCCGCCACCTCCTCCGGTGTGCCGGCGCGCTTCATCGGCACCAGCTGCTCGAGCCGTTCCTTCGGGAACGCACCCTCCGACATCGCGGTGGCGATAATGCCGGGCGCGACCGCGTTCACCGTGATGCCGCGGCTCGCGAGTTCGATCGCGAGGGACTTCGTCGCGCCGTGCAGCCCCGCCTTGGCCGCGGCGTAATTAGCCTGGCCGCGGTTGCCGGTCAACCCCGCGACCGAAGTGATGTTGACGATGCGGCCCCAGCGCGTGGCCATCATCGGCAGCAGGAGCGGCTGCGTCACGTTGAAGAATCCGTTCAGCGAGACGTCGATCACGCGCGACCATTGCGCGGGCTTCATGGCCGGCATCGCCGCGTCGTCGTGGATCCCGGCGTTGTTGACGACGACCTGGACCGCGCCCGCGCCGAGCAGCTGCTTCAGCGCCGCCTCGGTCCGCGCGCGGTCGGTGACATCGAACGCCACGGCCTGCGCAGTTCCGCCGCCGGCGGTGATTTCCGCCGCAAGCCGCTCGGCTTCCCGCAGGCGGCTCCCGGCGTGCACGATGACGTGCAGGCCATCGGCCGCCAGCCGCCGGCAGATTGCCGCCCCGATACCGCCGCTGCCGCCGGTCACCAGCGCGCGCTTCATCGAGCCGCCCCGGCTGCATCAAGCACCACCGCGGCCCGCCCGTTCAGCACTTCCACGTCGCCGACGCGCAAGGTAAAGCGGTAGATGACGCGGTTTCCGTCGCCCGCCTCCAGCTCGGCGTCCACGATGAGATCCCCGTCAAGATCGTCGAGCCGGTCCCGGCTGCACGCCATGTCGCGCACGCTTGCCAGCAACCCCCTGCGGGGCTTGCTGCCCGCTGGCTTGGCAAGGCCGCCGTGCACCGCCATCGCCTGCGCCGCGTACTCGATGCCGCACACCGCCGGCAGGCGTCCGTCCGCGCGCAGCGGATTGTCGGCGGCGTGGTGGCTGCGGCTGATGCAGCGGATGCGGCTGGAATCCCATTGCAGCACGCCATCCAGCAGGCACATGGCCCCGCTGTGTGGAATCAGACGTGCGATCTCCGTGCGGGTCATGAGCATGGCGTGACCGCCACGCTCAGATGGGCGCCGGTGACGTACTCGAGCTTGACCGTCTCGCAGGAGCGGCGGGCAAGGGCCGCCAGCAGAGGCAGGCAACGCGCCGCCGGCACGCTCGTCCGGAGCTTCTCCAGGCCCGGATCCGCCGCGCCACTCGCGTCCGTTTTTTCGGGCACGAACGCCACGTCAAGGGTGGCAACCGCGCGCTCCGACGCCCGCGGCGCCAGCACCATCGCCATGCCAAAGGCGCCCTGAATGGGACGCACCGCGTTCAGCGGCTCCGGGTACGGGTGATCGTAGGCGATGAGCGCGATCGGGATGCCGGAAGACACTGCTTGGGACACGGCCTCCAGCAGCCCCGCCGCGAAGCTCGCGTCATGGCAGCAGAGGCTGGTCGAAGGCGCGCGGCATTGCGTGGCGATGCTCCAGTATCCGGCCGCGGCGTTGTGCACGGAATTGTGAAACCGCGTCGGCGAGATCTGCCGCTCCGCGGTGGCGAGCGTCTCGAGCATGTGATGCACGTTGTCGCAGTCGCCGCTCGAGGAAGCAAACACGGTTGCAGTCGAGCCCGCATCGCGGGCCGCTTGTGCCAGCGCCTCCTGTCCGGCCGCCAGCGCGAGCTTGACCGGCACGCCGGCACGGCGCCGCTCGGCGGGCGGCAGCAGATCGCTCCCTTGAACGACGGTGGGGGCGAAACGGTAGGACGCATCGCCCGCCAGCATCTTGCGGCTTTCCTCCCAGTTGGCGAGGCCGGGCCCGACCAGCCCCACGCCCTCGACGTATGCGCGCATCAGCCTGCCGCTCCCAGCACGACGCTGCAGTTGCTTCCGCCGAAGCCGAACGAATTGGAGAGCACCCGCTCGACGCGAGCCTTCTGCGGCTCGACCTGGTACTGGCATCTCATGGCGGGATCGATGCGGCGGGTGTGCGCGCTGCCCGGCCGAAGGCCATTCTCGATCGCCAGGATCGAGATGATGATTTCGGTCACCCCCGCCGCCCCGAGCAGATGCCCGGTCGCGCCCTTGGTCGAGCTGCACGGGGTCGCATCGCCAAACAGCTCCCAGACCGAGCGGTCTTCGGCCGCATCATTGCTGCGGGTGGCCGTGCCGTGGAGATTGATGTAGTCGACTTCGGCAGGAGAAATTCCGGCGCAACTCAGGGCACCCTGCATGGCCGATCTTGCGCCGAGGCCCTCCGGATGCGGCGCCGACATGTGGAAGGCATCGCAGCTCTCCCCAATGCCGAGCAGCCGCACGGCGCCGGGCGCGGCAGCGACCCGCTCCAGCAGCGCGAAACCCGCGCCCTCCCCGATCGACAGGCCATCGCGCTCCGCATCGAAAGGGCGGCAGGGTCCGTGGGAAGTGAGCTCCAGGGAATGAAAACCGTAAAGCGTGGTCAGGCACAGCGAATCCACGCCGCCCACGACCGCGGCATCGCAAGCGCCGGCAGCGATCATGCGCGCTGCGCTGCCGAATACCTTCGCGGTCGAGGAGCACGCCGAGGACACGACGAACGCCGGGCCCTGCAGCCCGAGGTGGCGCCGCACGAAATCCGCCAGCGAAAACGTGTTGTGGGTTTCGGTATAGCGGTAATCCGCGGGCAGCGCACCCGTGTCCGGGTTGCGGCGGCGATAGGCGAGCTCGGTTTCGAGTATGCCAGACGTGCTTGTCCCCATGAATACGCCGATGCGCGCGGCGCCGTAGCGGCTGCGGGCTTCCGCGACGGCCCCGGCAAACCCGTCGGCCTCGAGCCCCAGCTGCGCGAGCCGGTTGTTGCGGCAATCGTAGGCCAGAAGGTCGGGCCGGACGCGGCCTTCCTCCAGCCCGGGCACGCGCCCGATATAGGTATCGAGCGCGACGGTCTCGAAATCACAGGGCGCCAGGCCCGAACGCCGATCGCGCATCGCGTCGGCAATTGCCTGCGTCCCCCTGCCCAGGCAGTTCACGACGGAATAGCGGCTGATTGCCAGCGGCTGCACGACCCGATTTTAACCGCAGATAAACGCCGGGACACGCTCCGCTTTGCGGGCCACGAACAGGACGTTGCCAAACGGCGTGCCCTCGCTCATCGGCTCCGCGCCGACGGCAAAGCCGCGTTCCGCCAGCTCGGCCAGCCATTGGATCGCGCTGCGGTAATGCAACGCCTGGCCGGAATTGCCGCGCAACGCGGCGCTGACCCGCTCGCTCCATTTCGTCACCCGGAATGCGAGTCCCGCGCCGGCATCGGCTTCACGCAGCAGCAGCAGCCCTCCGGGCTCGAGCGCCACCGCCGCCCGGTCGAGCAGCTGCCGCTGCTCCGCCTCGCCGAGATAGAGCATCACGTCGAAGATAATGATCACCGAGCACGGCTGGAGATCGAGCCCGCGCAGGTCACCCTGAGTCACCTGCGCGCCGCTGCCGAGCGCCTGCCGTGCGGCTTCGACGCGGTCTTTGCGCAAATCGAATCCCCGCAAGTCGAGATGCAAGGGCGGAGGCGGCCAATCCCGCGGCCACGCACCGGCCTGGTACTGCACCTTCGCCGCCGTGAGCAGGGCAAGCAGGATGCCCTGCCCGCAGCCCAGGTCGAGCAGCGTTCCCCGGTCCGGCAGCACGCCGCGGCGCATCAGCGACAAGAACACCGGATCGTGGCGCAGCTTGCCCCGCGCGAAATGCCACGCGTATCGCCCCACCCCGGCATAGGGACGCGTCGCCTCTTCGAACAGCGGCCGTATTTCAGGCCTCATGTGCTGCAGCGGCGAGCGTAACCGACCTCAGCCCTTGAGCCTGGATCCGGCGCAGCAGCTCCGGCAGCACCGCGAGCACGACGGGCACGCCGTCCCGGGTGCGCGCGCGACCGTTGTCGTGCAGAAGCAGGATGTCGCCAGCCGCGAGACCGTCGGCAAGGCGCTGCAAGACCTTTTCGGGATCGCGATGAACCGCGTCCAGGCCGCGCCGCGTCCACGATACGTAGGTGAGCCCGCACCGCGCCAGCACTGGGTCGAGCAACGGGCTGCGCAACCCCATCGGCGCGCGGAAGAACCGGGGTGCCCGGCCGGTGATCCCGGAGACGACCGCCTGGGCGGATTCCAGCTCGCGCTTCAGGCGCAGGATGCCGTAGAACGCGAACGCGTTCGAATGGCGATGGCTGTGATTCTCGATGCTGTGGCCGCGGCGCGCGATCTCCCGGACGAGACCCGGGTGGGCAGCCGCCAGTTCCCCGACGCAGAAGAAGCTCGCCTTGGCCTGGTGGCGGTCGAGGAGATCCAGCACGCGCGGCGTGATTTCGGGATCGGGTCCGTCGTCGAAGGTGATACTGACCTCCCCGCGCGCCGCCGCTGCCGGCGGCAGCCGGACCAGATTGGCGCCGAGCGCGCGGCCGCGGGGCCAGAACACCGCCGCGGTCAGCAGCACATGGTTGACTGCCACGGCGCCGAGCGCCCATGCCCACAGGGCGGGTTGCATGACGACGATCAACCCTGCCGCGGCGTGCAGCAGGAAGGAAAGCCGGATGATGGGTGTGGGGCGCCACGGATACCGTTCGCCCGCGCTTGCCACTGACGTATCAGCTGTCTGTCTCACCGGTGTCGCCGCTCAGAATAACGCAAAACGCGCGCGCGAGGACGCTTCCATCCCGGGGCGGACCGAATGCGCATACAATCGCGGCAGGCCGCATTGCGTTCCTCGCGAGGATATTCCCTCACCACGTGACAACGCCAGGAAAGCCCCTGACTGACAGCCCGCGGCTGCGGCGCTATTTCCACGACGACGCCGAGCGGCTGGCGCTGACGCGCGCGATGTTCGATCACTCGGCGGATCTTTACGACCGGCTCGAGCGGTGGACCGGGCTGGGAAGAGGACCCTGGTATCGTCGGCTCGTGCTGCAACGGGCAGGACTCAAGCGGGGCATGCGCGTGCTCGATGTGGGCACCGGCACCGGGCTGGTGGCGCGCGAGGCGCTGAAGCTGATCGGGCCGGAGGGTCGCCTGACCGGCCTCGATCCCTCCCCGGCAATGCTCGCCGAGGCGCGCAAGGCGCTGCCGATCGAGACAGTCGAAGGCTACGCCGAAGCGATCCCGCTGCCAGGCGGCCAGTTCGATTTTATCAGCATGGGATATGCCCTGCGCCACGTCACGGACCTGCACGCGACCTTCCGCGAATGCCTGCGGATGCTGAAACCGGGTGGCATCCTTTGCATACTGGAACCCGCGAGGCCGGAGAACCGGTTGTTACGCGCCCTGCTGAGAGTTCACCTGCGGTATCTCGTTCCGGCCCTCACCCGCCTGCTGCTGCGGCGAGGCGATTCGGCGGAACTGTGGGAGTACTTCTGGGAAACGATCGATGCCTCCGTCCCGCCCGAGACGATTCGAAATGCGCTGGAGAGAGCGGGATTCGCGGAGGTCCGCAGCCGCCCGACCCTGGGGTTGCTCTGCGAGTATTGCGGACGCAAGCCGGATTAGGTCGAGGCGGCGTTTCGGCCTTCTGCCGCGCGTGCGGTCCCCTCTCCGTCATGCCGGCTGAGAATCGCGGAGAACACGAGCGCCAGCAACGCCCCCATCCCGACGGTCAGTCCGATATCGTGCAGCACCGGCACGCCGGAGAACGCGAGCAGTCCGAAGCCGATCAGGGTGGTCACATTGGCGAAAAGCAGCGAAACGATGGTGCGCTCGCGGTCCCAGCCGCTCGGTGCCTGCCGGTCGAAAAACAGGGAATAGTTCGAACCCACGGCAACCACCAGCAGCAGTCCCACCAGGTGGAATATGGAAAGCTGGAAACCCGCGAGTACGAGCGCGCCGGCAGTCACCAGGACTGCCGCCGTGAGCGGCGCCAGCACCACAAACACGCGCTGAGGCGAGCGCAGGCTGGCAAGCAGGAGCAGGACGATCGCCGCGGCGCCGGCCAGCGAATACGTCAGCGCTTCGGTGCGATATGTCCGGTAGAGGCGATCGGATTCGCCCTTGAGGTCGAGCATTACGGCACTTGCGCCTGGCGGGGCGGCGATCTGCCGGGCGATGCCCGCAGCATCCGTCACGCCCCGCAGGGGCAGCATGGCCACCCAACCGTCGTACCTGCTGCCGAGCAGCGATTCCAGTCTCAGGGCGAGGCGGGTGCCCCGAAGGCTGCCGCGCTCGATAAACGGCATCTCCTTCGTTGCGGCCGCATCCTTGAGAAACGCCTCGAACACCTCGCGGCGGTACGGCAGGCCCGCTAGCGCGCGCTCCAGGTTCGCGCGCAATACTGCGGGATCCGGCAGCGCGGCCCGCCGGGCCTGTTGCGTCCGCCGGCTCGGCAGATAGTCGGACGGGGACTCGTAGCCGTCCAGCAGGCCGGCCCGTGCCGCCCCGCGCAGTGACGCCCCGACTGCCTCGGCTGCCTGCAGCACTGCATCCTCCTGCGGAGCGTGGATGACCACGAGATGACCGACGTCCGGCGCACCGATGTCCCGGCGCAGTTGCTGGTCGAGCAGTTGCGCGGAGCGGGACACCGGGCTCAGGGTGGACAGGTCATCGGTCCAAAGCGACCCACGCCCGGCAGCCAGCACCGCCACGGCAAGCACCACCATGACGAGGAGCGGATACCGCAGTGCAGGCGCTCGCCGCACCGCCGCCAGCGCCCAGGGACCGCAGGCCGCCGCGGCAGGCGCGGTGAATCCAGGTGGCAGCAAGGACGGCAGGACCCAGCGCGTGACGAGGGCGGCAACGACGAGCCCGGTAATCGAAAACATCCCGAGCTGCGCGAGCCCGGAAAAGCCCGAGAGCAGCATCGCGCTGAAACCGCAGATCGAAGTCAGCACGCCAAGCCGCAACGTCGGCCAGATCCGGTCGAGCGCCCGCTGCGGTGCCGTGCCGGGGGCGCTCTGGGTCAGCAGATAAATGGAGTAGTCCACGCCTTCTCCGAGCAGCGTGATGCCAAAGCCCAGCGTGACGCCGTGCACCGCGCCGAAGCCCAGGCTCACGGCCGCGATGCCCGCAGCCGCTCCGGTCGCGACCGGCAGGAGCGCGAGCGCCAGCACGCGCGGCGAGCGGAAGATCGCCAGCAGCAATGCCGCGATGAGGACGGCGGCGATCACGAAGAAGCGCAATGCGTCGCCACGGATCGTGGCGCGCGTGCTGACCGAAAAAACCCCCGGCCCGGTCATCAGCAGCCGGGCCTCGGCTGCGCCCGCCGGCGCGAACGCACTGCGGATGGCCGCAAGCGCCCGCTCCTGCGCGTCGATGTCATAGCCCGCGGCGCGCGTCTGCGCGATGAGCAGAGCCCGCCGGCCGTCGGGCGAGAACCACACGCCGTTGCGTCTGGCGGGGCGCGCCTGCCCTTCGAACCGCTCCAGAATGTGCAGGAGCTCCCCGCTGGGATCGCCGGGCAGGATGCGGCGCGCGAGTGCCCCGGCTGGCGAGGCGAGCAGCCGCAGATACTCCTCGAGCCGCTCGCGCAGCGCAATCGCGGAAAACCGCTCCGGCGTGACGGCGTCGCTCAGCAGGTAGCGATTGCGCCACAGAAATTCGCGGTCCTGCGCGGCGCCGATGTCCTCGCCGTTCTCGACGGACACGAAGCCCGCGTGATTGCGCAGACCGGCTGCCAGGCGCCTGCTCGCCTGCGCGAGTGCCTCCTGGGGGGCGCCGTCGATGCCGATCAATATGAGCCGCGACACCACGCCTTCGCGCAGCTGATCGACCAGTACCCGCTGCTCCGGCGTCGGCGAGCGCGGCAGGAATGCCGAGATGTCGGTCGTGAACGAGGTGCGGCTGATGACGGCAATGCAGGTCGCGACGAGGACGAGCCACGCGCCGATCGCCCAGCGCCGGCCGGCCGTCACGGGCCGTCCCCCGTGATGGTCATCACCGAGCGGTCCCCGTTGGTCTCGATGGTCTCGATGGCGCTGATCGAGCCCGAGCCGCCGCTGATGCGAATCTCCCTCACCACTTCCTGCATCCCGGGCTCGCCCGGCTTGAGCGTCAGGCGCCACTTGCGCTCGTTGCCGGCGAGCTCGACCTCGTAGAAGCGGGTGAGAGTCGGCAGATCGCCCGCCAGCGTCGAGCGGATGCTCTCGACGAACGCCCGGATGAGCGGATAGTCCTGCAGGTTAAGCATCCGCCGCTGGCCGGGCTCGGAGCTGGTAATGGTGATGTCGTCACCGTCCAGCACCAGGCTTTCGGCCCGGGGCGCAAGCGTGTGCTTCTCCAGCCGGGCGGGCGCGACGTAGACCAGCGTTCCGGAAGATTCGAGCGGAGCGTTGAGTATCGCCATGTGCTTGCGCTCGACGAACCGGGCCTTCGACGACTTGACCGCCGCGAGCGCCTGCATCAACTGCTCCACGCCCCAGTCGGCAGCGGCCGCTGCCAGGACAGGCGGCGAGGCGCCCAAGGCAACTGCAAGCAGCAGCACAGCCGGCGCCCGACTCGCCGCAGGCCTGTTCACGATGGCCATGGTGCCGCCGCCCTAGCCCGCCGTCGAGGCGGCGCGGCATCGAATGCGGCCGGTCAGGACTGTTTTCCCGGCCACTCGAGACGTGAACTGGATTTCTCCCGGAGTGGCGCGGGAGAACTCGATGACGAGGCGGTCGCCCGGCCGGGCCGGATGCAGAAACTTGGCCGACGTAATCCGAAAAGGCGCCAGAGAGGCGCCGAGGCCGGCCTCGATTGCCTGGAGCGTTTCGCTCAACAGCACGGCGCCCGGAATGATGGGATCGCCGGGAAAATGACCCTGTGCCGCCGGGTGATCCGGCATCAGATCCCGCTCGATCACGGGCGGCTTGGCTCTCGCCCTGCTCCGAGCCCGGCCGCGACCTGGCTGAGGGCCAGTTGCGGCAGCTTGCCGGTCTCGTTGCGCGGCAACGCATCCACGAAATGCAGCGGCCGCGGCAGGAACGCCGCGTCGATCCTCTGGCGCAGCGCAGCGAGCAGCGCCGCGCTCGTCAGACCCGGCGCCACCACGTAGGCCGTCA
>DATBKZ010000007.1:0-60763 GCA_036555615.1 Burkholderiales bacterium
CGCGAGGTCCCTGGCCGACGCCATGGAGAGGCTGCTGGTCGACCGCGCGCTGCGCGATGCGCTTGCGACGGGTGCCGCCAGATTTGCAAGGGAGAACCTGTCCTGGCCGCGTATCGCCGAATGGACGTGCGACACCTACCGGCGCGCGCTGACCTCGGGTCGGATCCGCGAAAGCGCGACGCAATCCGATGGCTTCCGGTCACTGTCCCGCGATTGAAGAACCGCGCATTCGCCGCCGGGCGGAAACCGCGGCGCCCAAGGTCCGGGATGTCCCCGGGCCGCTCCCGAGCGAGGCACCGCGCGCCATTGCGCTCGGCGTTCTGCTGGACGGGAGGGTCCAGGATGGCTGGGTGCTCGAGTCCCTCAGGCGGGCTCTGGCTGTGCCGGGCGTGAGGCTGGCGGCCGTAGCCGTCATCTGCGCGCGACCCCGGATATCGATTGCTTCGCGCCTGCATCGCCTTCTCGCCCGGCTCGACCGGTGGGTGCGGTGCCGGGGAGAGAGCCTCTTCGTCCCTGCCGACGCAGCCGCCGAACTTGCGGTGCCGCCGCTCGAAGTGGATGTCGCCTACGCCGGCGATGGCTGGTGCCTCGGCGAAGCGGGGCTCGCCGCACTGCGGCGCTGTGAAGCGGACGTGTGGTTGTGCTTCACCGCCGATCCGCCGCGCCGGCCGCTGCCCTGCGTTTCGCGCTACGGGGTGTGGGGACTCGAGATTGGATACGGCGTACCGGCGCTGCGCGATTGGGCCGGAGCGGGAGAGATCGGCGGCGGCAGCCCCGTAACCACGGTCAGCGTCGTCGATTACGCCGAGCGCGGAACCGGCGAGCTCTACCGGTCATTCAGCGCCACCGTGCGCAATTCCATCAGCCGCAACCGTCTGGGCTGTCTGCGCAAGGGAATAAGCTTCTTCCGGCGCCTGCTCGAGCGCCTGACGCGCGACCGCGGCGCGTGGCCGTTCACGCCGGCGGCGGCGCCCTCTCTATACCCGGCGCGGCGCGAACCGACGGCTTCCGCCCTGGCGCGCGTGACCTGGCGCCTCGCGTCGAACATCGCAGCCAACCGCCTGCGTGAATTACGCGGGCGGAATCAGTGGCAGATGGCGTATTACTTCACGGACGAGAGCGAAGCGGGCTGCCGGTTCGACCGGCTGCGCTACCTGGTTCCGCCCAGGGACCGCGCGTGGGCGGATCCATTCGCCGTCGAGCACGAGGGCCGCTACTTCATCTTCTACGAGGAGCAGCCTTTTCGCTCGCTGAAGGGGCGCATCATGGCGATCGAGGTTTTCGAGAATGCCGAACCCTCCACCGCACAGGTGGCGCTCGAGCGGCCCTACCACCTGTCCTATCCGTTCGTATTTGCCTGGGAGGGCGCGCTCTACATGGTGCCCGAGACGGCGGAGAACGAAACCATCGAGCTCTACCGCTGCGAGGCGTTTCCAACGCGCTGGAGCCTGGCCCGGGTTCTGCTCGAGGGTATTCGCGCGTACGATGCCACCTTCTGGAGGGAAGCCAATCGCTGGTGGATGTTCATCAACGTCGCGGAGCCCGGTGCCGACAGCAGCGACGAACTCCATCTCTACTGGAGCGCGACGCCGCTCGGGCCCTGGACCGCGCATTGCGGCAATCCCGTCGTCTCCGATGCGCGCTGCGCTCGTCCCGCCGGCCCCCTCTTCGCCCGCAATGGCACAGTGTATCGGCCGAGCCAGGATTGTTCCCTCGCCTACGGCCACTCGGTCGTGATCAATCGCGTGGATGCCCTGAGCGAGGACGCCTACCGGGAAACGGCGGTGCAGAGCATCGCGCCGGGCTGGAGGAAGGACATCCTGCACATCCACACTCTTGGAGGCGGCAAGCGGCTGCGGGTCATCGACTACCAGGTGCATCGCCCTCGGTGGTTGTGAAATCGCCGTCTCCCGGGCGTCGCGCGTCACTTCGCGAGCACGTCGTAGCGGATGACGCGGTCATGGATCACCGAGCTGGCCGGCCCGGTGCAGCCGGGGTAGGGGTCACACACCGGCGTGTGGTAGTTGGCGAGCTTGAGGTAACACCCCTGCCCGGCGTAGAGCGTCGGGCCGCGATGCTCTAGTTTCATCACCCCGTTGACCCAGGCGCGGAAGAACCCGTCGCCGCGCGAGGACCAGCGCACGTGATACACGAAGTCGTACCAGACGTTCTTGCGCGGCTTGCCGATCGTTGCCCTGAACTCACCGCCGGGATTCTTCGCGCCGCCGTAGCCCCGGAAGATTAAGTCGCCGTTCTCGTTGCCGCGTCCGCCGAGGTTGACATGGAAATTGGCCTGCCCCGGCCCGGGCGCGGAATTGTGGAAGTCGAATATTACGTACATCTGCCACGTCGGCATGGCGAAGTCGTCGGGAAACAGGACCGAGTGTTCCCATACCTGCTCGCGGCCCTCGTAGCAGCCGGTGTCCTCCTGGCTCAGGTACACGTCGGTGCGCTCCATCTTCCCGCTGCTGGCGACGTTCTGGTCACCCGGCCGGGTCTGGAGACGCAATGCCGTCCCACCGTCGCGTCCCATATTGACGATCGACGCGCGGCCTCGCGCTTTTTCCTGCACGCGGAAACCGCAGTCGGTCGGCGCTCGCGCAAAGGTGCAGGAAAATTTCCTGTGGGCCGTGATGTTACTGCCTACCAGGGAGAGGGTGCCGTCGCCCGGGGCCGGCGTGGCACCTCCCCCCGCGGCGGCGGCAACCGCTGCGGCAAGGAGACTGATCGCGGCGACGATCCCTTCGAACATGCAAGGCCTCGGTCCGGCACACAGCTCGCCCGAATGAGCCCGAGATTCGCGAGGTGGCCGGCGGGAATCAGCCTACGCACCCCGCTTTTTCCGCCATTGGCCGCGCCATGAGCCGATTGGATCAGGGAGTGCGCGTGCCCGGGCGCAGCCCCTTCCTCGAGCGCGAATAGGATGCTCGGTCACCATGTCGAGGATGCGGGTACGCGTTATCCGGGAAGACGACATCCCCGGCGTCGTTGCGCTGGTCGCGCGCGTTTACCCGGAAAAACAGCATCTCTGGCGTTCGCCAGCCGAGCGCGACTCCTACTTCCGGGAGTTGCTGTTCGCCAATCCCTGGTACGACTCCGATATTCCGTCCTGGCTGGCCGAGGAGGACGGCCTCGTCACCGGTGTCTACGTTGTGCTGCCGCGGTGGATGGCCATGCGCGAGCGCACGCTGCGGGTGGCGGTCGGCTGCCAGTTCATGGTGGATCCCCTGCATCGCAACGGCCTCGCGTGGCTGCAACTCGCGAAAGCGTGCCTCTCGGGGTCCCAGGATCTCACGCTCGCCGACGCAGCGACTGATCAGTCCCGCCGCTTGTGGCTCGGGCTCGGTGGCGCTGCGCCCCCTCTCTACAGCCTGCACTGGACCCGCCCGCTCCGTCCCGCCCGCTACGCGTTGTCGCGTCTCGAAGCGCGGGATTCGCTGCCGCGTCCCTTGGCGCTTGCCGCGCGCCCGCTGGGTGCCCTGGCCGACGCATGCGCCGCCCGATTGCTGCCGAACGGGTTCCTCCGCGGTGACTCCGGGCTCGCGGAAGAGGCGCTCGATGCGGCGGCAATGCTCGCGCATCTGCCCGAGGTCCTGCACGGCACCGCACTGTGGCCGCACTATGACGCGCGCGCGCTCGCGTGGCTGCTCGATCAGGCGGCGCGCAAGACGATCTACGGTGCGCTGCGCGCACGCGCGGTGCTCGACGGCAAGCGATGGATCGGGTGGTACCTGTACCACGTGCGGGGTGGCGGTGTGGGCGAGGTCCTCCAGATCGCGGCCTGCCACGGCTCGTTTGACCGCCTGCTGCAGCAACTCCTGGCCGACGCGTGGCGGCAGGGGGCGACAGCGGTGCACGGACGCCTGGACCCGCGCTACCTCCACGAGCTGTCGGCGTGCCATTGCTGGCTGCGGCAGGAGGGGACATGGACGCTCGCCTACTCCCGCCACCCGCAAGTCCTGGCCGCATTCGAACAGGGACAGGTTTTCCTGAGCCGGTTGGAGGGCGAGTGGTGGCTGCGGTTCCTCGGCGCATGAGCCGAACGGAGCAGGGTCGCCGTCCGGCCCTGCGACGCCGCGCATTGCGGCGCGTCTAGGATTCCCGGCTGCGCAATTCAAAAGATGAGTTCCCCGTCCATGCCGTATCCAGAGACTTGGCGATGGCAGGCAGCCCGGGATCCGCGTGCGATCGAGGCTCTGGCTCCCGAGTGGGACGACCTCGTCCGCGCCTTAGGGCTTCCTTTCGTATCCGGCGCGACGTGGCTGCGCTGCTTCTGGGAATCCTTCGGGTCACCCGATCAGGGTCTCGCCGTGCTCACGGCGCGCGAAGACGACCGTCTCGTCGCGATCCTGCCGCTTGTGCGCACGGGTCGGTGGTTGCGGAAATGGTTGCCGGTGGCGAATTTCCATTCGCCCTCCCTTGCCTTCGCGGCGGAGCGTCCGCCCGAGTGCGCCGCTGCGGCGGTACTCGATCTGCTCGTGGAGCGTGCTGATGTAGTCGACCTCGGGCCGGTGCAGGCGGGGGACGAATTTTGCCGGACGCTGCTGGAGGCGGCCCGTCTCCGGCGCCTGCCAGTCGTGGAAGACTCGGCAGACAGCGATGCCGTCATCGAGTTGAGCGGGCCCTGGGAGGCCTTCCGCCGCTCCCTGTCACGGAACCTCGAAAGCAGCACGGCCCGGCACTATCGCCAGCTTCAGCGGCTCGGCAAGCTCGATTTCGAGGAGGTCACCGAGGCTGACCGGCTTCCCGCGGTGCTGGAAGAATGCTTCCGGCTCGAGGCGGCGGGGTGGAAGGCCGATCACGGATCGCCGATTCTCGCGCGGCAGGAAACGCTTCGGTTCTACACCGAGCTTGCGCATCGCTCTGCGGCGGCGGGCGTCCTCGCGATCTACGTCCTGAGGCTTGATGGAAAGCTGATTGCCTTCGAATACTGCCTGCGTGCGGGCCGGCGCATCGACATGCTGAAGATCAGCTATGCGCCTGAGCTCGGGCGCTACTCGCCCGGCAACGTGCTGCGCTACCTGATCCTGAAAACGGAGATCGAACGGGGCGCGATCGCGATCTATCACATGGGACGATCTTCGGAATGGAAACTGCGGTGGGCCAACCGGGTTGATCCCCTGGTTCGCCTCCGCATATACCGCGCCGGCGCACGCGCGCGCTGCGCGTGCTGGAGCGCCCGGCTCCGGGTGCTCCTCAAGCAGTGCCGGCCCGTGCGCACGGCGGTGCGGTGGACGCGGAACACGCGCGAGGCGATCCTCCGGCGCCGGTGGACGGCTGAGCGGGCGGGTACGTGATGCAACGCTTCAAACGACTGGCGGAACCGGGCGACGGTTCGGTGAGCTCACCCCGTCCCGCGCCCCGAGTGGCCGCGGTTACCGTCGCCCCCGGCATTGCTCCGCGCGCGGCAGCCAGCCTCCAAAAGCGGGAGGAGCGCCTGCCCGCGTGCGTACCGCCGGGGATCGCCGTCTACGAGCGCATGGAGAGCGTGGAGGCGCTGCGGGCGGACTGGGAAACCTTGCTCGAGGATTTCGCATGCGGCTCCCCGTTCTGCACCTGGGAATGGCTCACTTCCTGGTGGCGCGCCTATGGCGGCGACGACCGGCTGCTCGTGGTGGCCGTGCGCAACGAGTCTTCGGAGCTGATCGGCCTCGCTCCGCTGGCGATGTCGGCCCGGCGCGTGTGCGGCGTCACGCTGCGTTCGCTCCGGCTGGTCGGAGACGGCACCTTCGATTCGGACAACCTGGACCTGCCGGTGCGACCCGGCTGCGAGGCGGAATTCGGCCGGGCGCTGCTTGATTGGCTCGCGCGGCATGCCCGCGACTGGGACATCTGCCAGCTGCGCACGCTGCCCGCGGATTCGCCGATGGGAAATCGGCTGCCGGGCGATCTCAAGGCGCGCGGCTGGAAGACCTATACGTCCCGGCAGCCGCACCCGGTGGTGGAACTCCGGGGAAGCTGGGACGCCTATCTGAAAGCGCTTTCCAGCAAGGAACGCGGCAAGATTGGATCGCGGGCGCGCCGCCTCGAGAAAAGGTACCAGGTCCGCGTCCGCAAGTGCGCGGAGGCGTCGGAGCTCGACTCCGCTCTTGAGGCACTGTTTGACCTGCACTCCAGGCACTGGCGCCTCAGAGGCTTGGAGGGAAGTTTCCGGTGGCCCGCGCGCCGGCAGTTCTATCGCGCGCTGGCGCCATTGCTGCTCGCGCGCGAGCAACTGGAGTTCTGGCTGCTCGAGCTCGACGGAGTGGTCGTCGCCGCGCAGTTCGCGCTGCGGCACGGAGACACGGCGTACTCGCTGCAGGAGGGATTCGACCCGGAGTACGCGTCCGACAGCGTCGGCTACGTCCTGCGCAGCCATGTGCTGAAGGACCTGATCGGCCGCGGCGTGCGCCAGTATGATTTTCTGTTCGGCGTCGACGAGTCCAAGCTGCGCTGGGGAGCCCGGGTGCACAGTTACGTCAGCGTCGAATTCGCCCGGCCCGGCGGCATCGGCGGCCGGGTCCTGCCGCTGATGCAAATCGGCCCGTCAGTGAAAGCCTGGATGCAGGCGAACCTGCCGGATCCGGTGCTGCGGGCCCTGAAGCGCCCGCAGGGGCGAGGACGCGATGACGAATGAAGGTGCCCGGGGCGAGCAGCCACGGCCTCTGGCGCACGGATGGCACGATCGTCAGTCGGCGATCAGCTCCGGCCCCTTCGCCGCGTCCGAGCGAATTCCATCCCCCTTGATTTCCCGGTGTTCCGAAGCGAGGAGGTCGAACAATAGGCGATCGCACGGCCGGCTGTCGATCTGATGGGCCTGCCGCAGCCTGCCGACGAAGCGGAAGCCCAGGCGCTCTATGATCCGCAACGAGGGATTGCCCTCCACGACCCAAGTATTGACCGTGTGGAGGCCGAGGTCTCGGAACGCGAAAGTCATCAATGTCGAGCCGGCGCGGGTTCCATGGCCGCGTGCGCGGAAGGATTTGTCGCCCGTCGCCCCCCAGAACGTCCCGCTGCGCGCCGTGTGATCGATGTTGCTGAGGCCGCAGATGCCGATGGGGGTGTCGTCCGCGTCCGACGGAAAGAAGACCCTCAGGAAATGCGTGTCCCGCTGGACCATGAGCCTCAGCAGCGCAGGCGTGACGCGCCGGCCGCCATTGCCGATGTCCAGCCACTGGTAATTCTCCTTCTGCGCGAGCCACCCCGCGACCAGATCGAAAACCCCGGGTGCATCCAGAGGAAGCAGTTTCATGCCGTAATTCACGCGTGGCCGGAACGTCCCCATGGTGATTCGCGCCTGTTACACCCGACCGCGTTTTCCGAGGGCACTCCGTAGTCCGATCGAAGGCAACGCGTAGTCCAACAGAACGCCGGGCGTCGCGCTCGCCGCTGGCGCGCGGGGTGCGCGGCCGGTCGAAGCCGCTGCGGCTTTCACCGCGCGGGTCTCCGCGCCTCGGAGCGTCGCTCCTTCGCGACAGCATGAACGTGTCCGTGCGGAATTCATCGCTTCCCCGCGTACGCCGTGGGCCCTGCGCGGCGTGCAGTAGTTGTTCGTTTACGTGCCGATCGCACGCGACGAACATCCCGGCATCCGATCGCCGGCGGTGCCTGATCCGATGGAACCAAAGAGAAGTGCCCGGTTGTGCGGATTGCTGGCGATGAGCGATCACACAATCCGAATGGAACAAGGCATCTGGCTATGCGACTCGTTGCACCGGTTCGCGCTCGTGGCCCCGTTGGCGGCCTCTTGGCGCGCATCGAGCGCGCCGGTCTGGCGCCGGATCCGCAATCCGCCCCGGAGGCAGTCGTCCAGGTGTACGCCGCCCGCTGTTCGGGCTGGCTCGGCTGGTTCGGCGTTCATACCTGGATCGCGGTCAAGCCGAGCGGTGCGAAGTCCTATACGGTTTACGAGGTCATCGCCCGGCAACTCCGCCGCAGTGGCTCGGCGGTCGTCATCCGAAGCCGCGCGCCCGACGCACCCTGGGCGGGCAACGCGCCCGAGCTGCTGGCGGACCGGCGTGGCGACGGAGTGGATGCGCTTGCTGAGCGCATCGACAAAGCCGCCCGCGCATACCCGTACGCCTGCGAGTACGCCGTCTGGCCGGGGCCCAACTCCAACACTTTCACCGCTTACCTCGCCCGTGCGGTGCCCGAGCTGGCCGTAGACTTTCCGCCGACCGCGATCGGCAAGGACTACCTCGGCGACCGTCTCATGTCAGCGGCGCCGAGCGGCGGCGGCGTGCAGGTGTCGGTGCTTGGACTGCTCGGCTTGCTCGTGAGTGGCGTCGAAGGGTTCGAGGTGAACGTGCTGGGCCTCACGTTCGGAGTCAATCCGTTCTCCCCCGCCCTCAAGCTCCCGCTCGTCGGGCGCCTGGGTGTGACTCGCCTGGACCGCCTCAGCGCGCAGCCGGGTGATAATGCGGCAATTGGTTCGTTTCCCGCAGCCGGGACCGGAAAGACGGGCATCCACTAGACCAGGCGTTTCGCGTTCAAGCAACTCCCGATGCCGCGCGACGTAAGGAGTCGTGCCGTGTCTGAACCCAGTTTCTGTTCCATTTCCGCCCCGGCTGTTCGATCCAGCGGTAGGTGAAATATGACACTGCAAGGACGATCGGCAGGAATGCCAGGTAGAAGATATCGCCGTGCCACGCCTCCGTGCCAACAAAATAGAGCTGCTGCCCGTCGATCCGGCGTTGCGTAAGAAGGTCGATATCGAGAAATTTCTCGAGGACTCTTCCCGTGTCGAACAATCTTCTTGCAACGAACACGTGCGTCATGTAGATGGAGTACGAGACCGTCCCCAGGAACACCAGTGGTCGCAGTCTGAGCATCGCGCTTGCGGTTCCCGACTCAAACGCGAAGACGAGCACCACCAGGCCGAATACATAGGGCGCCGCCAAGGAAAGGATGGTCTTGCTTGACAGACTGACGAAAACGAGCATCAATGCGATCGCACACCATTCGGCAACGTTTCCGGACAGCCACGTCCTGAGCGGGTCCGTCCAACGACGGTAGATGTTCCATACCACCACTCCGACGGCAAAGCCGTAAACACACCGGATGATGCCCCACTCGGTATCCGTAGCCAGATACTGCGCGCTCAGCATCGCGAGCAATATTGGACCCCCGATCACGGCAACCGGCAGCGCTATCCATGCACGCTTCCCAAGCCCCACCAAACACGCGGCGAAGAGGACATAGGTGTAGAACTCGGTGCTGATACTCCAGCTTTGCCCGTTCCAGGTCAGGAAATCGTACAGGTGCAGGCCGTGGATCAGCAGCAGATTGGCGAGTATGGTGCCCGGCGCTTCATCGGGAGCAGTGAATGGCGGCGCTGCCGTGTGGGCGACCGACGAAAATCCTGGAGCCAGGACCAGCAACAGCTTGAGCGCGACACCGACCGCCAGCATGACGAAGTGGAGCGGATAGATCCGCCCGAGCCGCAGAAGGATAAACCGCCCCGCTCCGAAGCCATCGAGCAATCGTTGCTGGTAGTTCGCGGCGATGACAAAGCCGCTCAGCACGAAAAAGAAATCGACGAACAGCCAGGAGTTCTGGAGCAACGGGACTTCGTACAGATGGCCATGGACGTGGAGATAGTACAGATGGTACAGGGCCACCATGCATGCGGCAATGCCGCGCCAGCTGTCCAGTGCGACGAAGCGTTCCATGCCGTGCCGCGCCCCGATCAGGATGATGGCCGAGCTCTCCGCACAGGATCAACTCGAGCCGTTTCGACGAGGGATCGTATAGAGAACGTAGCCTTGCAACATTTCATCCCAGGTTTGGTTCCCGCGTCGCACCTCCTTTGAAGGATTGGGATTCGCCGGGTTCGATCGGGAATTGTCGAAAACGCCCCGTACCAGGATTTCGGTCCTGGCCGGGATCGGCTTGGGCGTACGCAGAGTGTAAAGAGTCTGCCAGTTGAAATTGAACCTTGGAACCGACAGCAAGATCTCGCTGCGGCCGTCGGGGTAGCGCGCCTCGTAGCTGATGCGGCTGCCGCGCAGATGCATGTGCGGTAAGTACGAGTGCAACAGCGCGTCCCGGTCAATTACAAACGTGGCTTCGATAGGATGAGCCGCGGCATACGGCGGAATACGGATTTCCCAGGCCAAGGCACTGGTTACGACGAGTTCACGTGACGGCGGGCGTTTATGCAGATAGATGGCGAGCCTGGGCCTGTCGGTCGCGGGATGACCCACCGCCTGGTAATGCAGCTCGAACTTGAGCACCGTCCCCTTCGGCAGCAATCGCCCGCTGCCCAGCGGGAAAGGCTCGACTTGAAGTCCCGGACCATAGACCGCGAAAAACGTACTCTCCCACCCTGGACGGTCAGTAATGAAAATCAAGGCATGGTGCATCACCGCGCGGTTACTCGGCCTCACGTCCACCGCACGCACCCAGACGTCCCTGTCGAAAGGCACGGGGATATCGATATAGCGATAATCGACGACACCAGATGCCGGGATCCGTTGCTCAGGAACGTCAATCACCAAGTCCGGTTCTCCCAGCGGCCACTCTGGGAGGATTTGCGCTTTACGCTCAGCAAGGGGATCCGGCCCCTCGCCGCGCGGTGCGCCGGCATCGATCCAGTGTACGAGCGCACGAATCTGCTCCCCGCTCAAGGAGCGATCGTTGGAAAAACTGCCGATGGCCGGATCGGCGTGCCAGGGCGGCATGCGCCGGTTCATGAGAACCTCCCGCATCATGGCGGACCAGCCCTTGACCATGTTGTAGCTGTCCATCGGCCAGGGGCCGATGCCGCCGGCCTGGTGGCAGGTCACGCATTTTTCCATCAATATCGGCGCCACCTGTTTCACATACGAGACTTCTTCCTTCTTGTCCGGAGCCAGACTGATGCGACACCCGACGGCTGGCGGTGCCGGATCCACCGCTCGACCGTCGAGCAGCGCCGCAATGGCATCGCGTAAGAAATGCCGCTGGGCTCCGGCCTTTGTCACCTCGAAATAGAGCTGATCATCCACCGGCCCCCGGTAGACGACCTGCCAGGTTCGGGTGTCGATCAGCAGCGCCTCGCCGGTGCGATGGATGTCCAGGCTCTCGGCGACCAGTTGCGTGTCGTCCTTCAGGATCGGCATATCGATCCCGTATCGGACCGAGTCCTCGCGCAGGGTCTTCCGGTCATCCTGCGGATTGGCATCGATCATCAGGAAGCTCACGCCCGGGCTCGCGAAGCGCTCGTGCAGCGATTTCAGGGAGGCATAGCTCTGACGGCCAAGCCACAGCCCCGCCCCCGTCAGGAATCCATCGCTTCGCTCGTCGTACAGGCCCCGCAACTTCGTCAGGAAGCCTTTGTGCCGGTCGGCGTACTGCTCCTGCAGCTGCTTCAACGCCGGGACGCTGCGGCGTGCAATGTTGCAGTCCGACCCGTAGACGAACAGCACGACTGCGCGCGAACCGGCGTAGCGGTAAAGCTGGTGATGCCGGCCTGCGTGATCGAGCAGAGCAAAATCGCCCACGCGGCCCATTCCCTTGGCCGCTGACGGAAGCGACGGTGCAGCCGGCTGCAAGGTCAATTGCACGGCATAGATGATGGCGGCAAGAGCGACGAAGACGGCCACGACAACCGACAGAGTCAGGCGGCGGAATCTTCCTTGCTCATCTTTCGTCATGTCAGATTGCCCGGCCAGCAGCTTGGACGCGCACTGCCTATTGGCGCAAGCCCCAGTCGTTCTGCATTTTGTTTCCGATGTGCAGTCCGATCGACTCGGCCGACGGCGCTCAGCCGGCTGACCGGCTGGCAAGGGCTCGGCTCGCGCCTGCTCACCCGCCGTATTGCCACGGAGTCTCGGCCATGGTGAGCGGCTGGACCTGCCCCGGGCACTCGGCCTCCACCACCCGCAGGATCACGACCACGTGGTCCCCATCGGTGTCCACGATTCTCTCGACCTCGCACTCGAGGTGCGCGGGCAGGCTCGTCAGGACGGGCGCCGCGGTCTTCCCTTCCACGACCGGTTCCCCGTTGATCGTGCCGTTCCCGGCTGCGGTCGGATGGATGAAGCGGTGAGCGATGTCCAGCTGCCCGTGGCCCACGACGTGGAGCGCCGCGACCCTGCTCTCGGCCAGGCACCGGAACACGTTGCTCTCCTGCCGCACGGCAGCCATGATCAGGGGCGGCTTGAAGGAAATCTGCGATACCCAGGTGACGGTGGCCGCCCCGCAGCGCGCATCGGCCCGCGAGGTCAGCACGTAGACGCCGTTTGACAGCAGCCGCAGCGCCCGTTGCCGGACCTTCGCGTCCATCCTCGTCACCCCGGCTGGGCCTGAAGCGCGCCGCATGCCGCGTCCCGGCGAGCTCGCTCGTGCCTGTGCCAGCGCTGCTCATCCAGCTCCCGGTACTCGCTGGCAAGAAGGTCAAACAGCAGGCGATCGTAGAGTCGGCCCTCGATGCAGTGGCATTGCCGCAGCCTGCCGACGAAGCGGAAGCCCAACCGCTCGATGGTCCGCAGCGATGAATTGTGCTCGACGGCCCAGGTGTTGATCGCGCTCAGCCCGAGATCGCGGAACGCAGCGGCTAGAAACCTAGAACTGGCGAAAGTCGAGTAGCCGCGGTGGCGGAAGGACTTCTCCCCGGATACGCCCCAGAACGTCGCGGTCTTGAAAGCGCGGTCGACGCTGCTCAGGCCCAGGATCCCGATCGGGACGTCGTGGTCCGCGGTGTAGACGCGCAGGAAATTCGAGTCCCGCTGCGCCATGATCCTCAGCAGCGCCGGCGTGACGATCTGTCCTCCGTTCCCGAAGTCGAGCCACTGGTAGTTCTCTTTGCGGGCGAGCCAGCCCGCCGCGAGCTCGACCCGGCCGGGCGTGTCCAGGGGCAGCAGCGTCATGCTGCCCCGCTCCGGGCGGTGCGCGAAATTTCGCCGCCGCGCCAGTGCGCTTCGTGGGCGACAACCCACTTCGATGCTTTGTGACTCCATTCGAGCTCGAATTCCATGGTCTGTGCGTCCGAATGCGCTCATCTCCACGCTACGGGAAAGACGCAGCGGCCTCTCGGGCCGCCGCATGCGCGCTCTCCTAACTGCGCAAGCGTTCACGACAAGCATAGGCGGGGTCGTTGATCGTCGTGTTGCCGCTGCATAGGGTGACATAGTCCAACCGGATCAGCACAGTCTCCGGCCTCATCCGACGAGGACAAATTACCAGCCTGTACGGTATGTCGCTTCGAGGTGACAGGGATTTGGTGTCTGTGCGTCCCCGCTCTCCCACGCGCTGCGCGCCATGGATGACAACGGCTGTTTCGCCCGCAACCTATGAGAATGGTTTACTTGGTCGCCGGCGCGCGCCCTAACTTCATGAAAATCGCCCCGCTCGTGCGCGCGCTGCGCACGCACGGCAAGGCATTGAGTTTCAAGATCGTCCATACCGGCCAGCATTACGATCGCGATCTGAACGGTGTCTTCTTCGACGAGCTGGGGATCCCCGCGCCTGACGTGTTCCTGGCTGCAGGAAGCGGCTCGCACGCCCAGCAAACGGCGAAGATCATGCTGGGCTTCGAGGAGTGTTGCCTGACGGGCCGGCCGGACTGCGTCCTCGTGGTCGGCGACGTGAATTCGACTTTGGCCTGCTCGATCGTCGCCAAGAAATTGTGCATTCCCGTTGCTCACGTCGAGGCTGGTCTGCGCAGCCGTGACATGACGATGCCGGAGGAGATAAACCGTATCGTCACCGACTCGATCTCGGATTTCCTGTTTGTTACCGAGCCGAGCGGGGTAACGAACCTGCTGCGCGAGGGCAAACCGGCGCAGGCGGTTCATCATGTCGGGCATGTGATGGTGGATAACCTGCTCTATCAGCGCGACAAGCTTGCCTTAACCGATACGTCCACTTACGAGTCCGCCGGCTTGAAATGCCGGCTCGGCTCCTACGGCGTGGTGACCTTGCACCGGCCATCCAACGTTGACACTCGCGATGCGCTGGAACGGATTACCGCAATGTTGCGGAGTGTGGCCGATAGCATCCCGCTCGTGTTTCCGGCGCATCCCCGGACGCGCGGCAGTCTGGACAAGTTTGGCATCTCGCTCGGGGACGGGGTCATGATGACCGGGCCGATGCCTTACATGGACTTTCTGAATCTCTGGAAGGATGCAAAATTCGTGCTGACCGATAGCGGTGGCCTGCAGGAGGAAACGACAGCGCTGGGCGTGCCCTGCATCACGGTGCGCGAAAACACCGAACGGCCGATCACGGTAGAGGAAGGCACCAACGTAGTTACCGGCACCGATCCCGACAAGGTAAAGACCGAGGCATTCAGGATACTCGAGGGCCGGGGCAAGCAGGGCCGTCGCCCGAAACTGTGGGATGGCAAGGCAGCCGAGCGCATCGTCGCGATCCTGGCTCGGGAGCTGGCATGAGCAGCCGCGTTGAAATAATGGGGTGCCTCATTGACAACCTCTCGATGGAGGAGACGCTCCAGAAGATCGATGGCTTCATCCGGTCCGGCGCCCCCCACCAGCACGTCGTCGTGAACGTGGACAAGCTCGTCAAGGCCTCCAAGGACCCGGCGCTGCGCCGGATCATCAACGACTGCGCACTGATCAACGTGGACGGAATGCCCGTGGTGTGGGCCTCGAGGCTGCTCGGCAAACCACTGAAGGAGCGGGTTGCCGGTGTTGATCTGTTCGACGCCCTGGTACGGCGCGCCGCCGACAAGGGATGGCGCGTGTTCTTTCTCGGCGCTCGCGAAGAGGTCGTGCGGCACGTAAGTGACCTCTACAGGAGGAAGTTGCCTCGATTGCAGGTCGCGGGATATCGTAACGGCTACTGGAATCCGGAAGAGGAAGCCGGGGTCGTCAAGCTGATTGCCGACAGCCGACCGCACCTGCTCTTCGTCGCCATCAGTTCCCCGAAAAAGGAGCAGTTTCTCCGCCGCTATCAGGCCGACATGAAAGTCCCATTCGCCATGGGGGTCGGGGGATCCTTCGACGTCGTGGTCGGCAAGGTGAAGCGCGCGCCGGTGTGGATGCAAGAGTGGAGCCTGGAGTGGTTCTATCGGTTCCTCCAGGAGCCGAAAAGGATGTTCAAGCGCTACTTCGTTGACGATATGTATTTCTTCTGGCTTCTGTTCAGCGAATTGTTCAAGAAGCTGGGACGCTCGATTTGACGCAGCGCGAACGGTGGCCCCCCTCACGGTTGTGACGGCCAAGTCGATTGTGTTTGTTCATCCGGACCGAGCCTGAGAGGCTGGATTGGAAATCGCGCAACGCAGGCTCTCATAACCTCCTTTCGAGGTGGGAGCGATGACCGGCGAACTCGCAGTACAAGAATGCTGCGATTGAAACTGTTTGTAGCGCGGCCCGCCGGTCACGCGACGCTCCCGGATGCAGAATGAAACCCTATTATTGACGCCCGTGCCGGCCCTGCGCCAAGACGAGTAGTCCAGTCGGATCAGCAGGCGATTTCGCTGCGCAGGACGGCGTTTCCCGCAAGTCTTGCGCTCCACCGGATAGTGGGGGCCGGCTGCCTGTCGTCGAACCTTCTTGACACCCAGCCGGCGATCGGTGTCAGGGAACCACGATGGACGTTTACGGCCGCCCCCTCCGCTTGCGGAAGCGTCAGCAGCAAGGCATGGTCTTCGCGGGTGATGCGGTATCCGCCCGGGGCGGGATCGACCAGGCATGGCTCGCTGCAGTGGAAGAAGAGCTCGATCGCGTGGGTCCCCGACATCTGGAGCGAGTCCTCGATCACCACCCTGCGCTCCGGCTTCTCGAGCGTGATGCGGCGCCGGTGCAGCACCGGATCGGGCAGCCGCAGGTAGCCATCGTGCCAGCCTTCGAAGACGTCGCGCTCGGCCGAAGGCCGCCACAGGCTGCAGCCGGCATTGGCCTTGCGCAGCCAGACGAAGTTTCCCCCGGGCTGGGACTGGTCCACGCCATCGACGCGCACTGTATTGTGAGCGCCCGTGCCCCGGAAGTGGCGGCGCCACCGGGATTGCCGGTGATAGGCGTAGGTTCCGGGATCGACGAGGATTTCCCTGCCCCCGACCGCCAGCGTGAACGCAAGGGCATCGGCGTGGCCGTGAGCCGCTATGCTGAGGTAGCCCAGGGGGCCGGCGTCGGCCACCAGCCGGATCTCGTTCGCGGTCTCGAAGTCGCAGCCGAGGACGTAGTAGCCGCCAATGGGGAAAGCGCGCCGTAGCGGAAGCGCCGCCCCCGGCGCGCCGAGCTGCTCGAACGCGGCATCGGCGCCATCGCCGAGCAGCCAGCGCGCGTGGTCATTCAGCCCGCCGGCCTTCGCCTTGAAGTCGCCGCGGCGAAACAGGATCGCCGCGGTGGCAAGGAGCGGCCGGTAGCGGGGTGGTTCTCCGCCCGGCGACAACCCGACGGCGAAACTGTCGTCGGAATCACCGATCATGGGAACATTGCCGCCTGCGTCCATGATCGAAGCGACAAACTCCATCATCGCCTCCATGCGCGATTCATACGCCGCCGTGAATCTCGTCCCGTTGGCCCTGCCGGCGAGCAGCGGCAGCAGCAGCAGTTCGAGCTCGAACAGTTGATACGCCACCGTCTGTTCGCGGTTGACGCCGTCCGGCGCGTTCTGCAGCACGGCTTCCCGCTCGAGAATCGCCTTGGCCTCCATGCGCCAGGCGCGCATCTGCGGCCAGCCGGGCCAGGTGAGGGTGGCGATGAACAGTCCCGCCGCCTCCCCGATCAGGTGATTGTTCGCCGAGGAATGCAGTGAAAAGTGCTTGCGCACGAACTGCGCGTGCCGGAACACGGAGTCGAGCCACTGCTGCCGGAAACGCGCGCCCGCGGCGTCCTCGAACAGCGGCGAGGACGCGCCACCGAGGAGCTGCCACGCCACCGACCAGTTGATGAGCCGCAGTGCCGCCTCGAGCGCGCTCGACCAGTTCGGCCCCAACGGGTAGGGGCAGGCGGCGAACCAGCTCTCGAGGTGAGCGCGGATTGCGCCGCCATACCGCGCGTTGCCGCTCAACGCGTGCGCCTGCGCCAGCGTGACGAGATGGGAATGGCGATTCAGTTCCCACAGGTACTTGATGTCTCCGACCAGGCGCGGGTTGCGATAGTCGAGCAGCATGCCGAAGGTGAGCGGCGCATCCACCCCGGTCCGCGGATCGCGGTTCCAGCGCGGCGGCGAACCGAGCTCGACGTCGCGCAGGGCGTAGAGATCGAACCTGCCGGCGGCGACGCGGTCGGCGGCCCCCAGGTAGGGTGCCGCTTCCACCTTTGCCGCCGCATGGATCCACGGCCGCGATGCGTGCGCGAGGTCCGGGTGCGGGGCAGCGGCCGGTCGGCGCAATCCCCAGCGCTCCGCATGCAGCTCCAGCGCGCGCCGCAGGCGATGGCGGACCTCGTCGAGCGACATGCAACGCAGCCGGTTGACGTACCACAACAGGCCGGCGCGAGTGGGCAAGCGATCGAGCACGTCGCCGTGCCGGTTCTCGAGGTCAAGGGATGCCACTGGCGGTCCTCGCGCTCACGCCCGTCGCTCGCCCGCTCGGCATGGCGATGTCCGCAGGCGGTCCGCGGATGGCGCCAGGCGCGGGTCGGCAGGAGGCGCCGGAGGCGATTCGACGGGCAGTCGCGCCGCGGGCTGCGCGCCTGGAGCGAGGCAGAGTTGATAGAGATTTCGGAGGTCCTCCACGAGCCGCGCCACCGTATAGTGCGCCAGGATCCGCCGCCGACCTGCCTCGGCCATTTGCACCAGCTTTGGGCGGTCGTCGTCGAGGGCGGCCACGGCGTCCGCTATGGCACTGGCGTTCCTCGCCGGCACGAACACGCCGTGTTGCCCATCCGTCATGACGTCGGGGATGGCGGCGACCGGAGTCGTTATGGGAACGCATCCGGCGGCCATTGCTTCCAGCAGGGAATACGGGAGCCCTTCCATATACGACGGGAACACAAACAAATCCGTCTCCAGCCAAAGCCGGTGTTTTTCCTCCGCGAACACGCTGCCGAGGAACTGCACCCGATCCTCCAGGTCCGCCCGTTGCGCGGCGGCCATCAGTTCGGCCTCATCAGAACCGGTTCCCGCCAGAGTAAGCGTGAACTCGCGGCCAGCACGCTTCAGCCGCATCAAGGCGTCGACGACTTCGAACAGCCCCTTGGTGCGCACGAGCCGGCCGACATACACCAGCCTCAAGGGACGATCGATGTTGTAGGAGCGCCGCTGGTCGGCAAGGCCGGCCGGATCGATGGCATTGGGGACCAGGTGGACGTTGATGCGCGCATCAAATGCCCGATGGGCATTCAGTTCCGCGTTCGAGAGCACGGTGACCACGTCGCTCGAAACGAGAAAGCGCCGCAGAATCCACGTGAGCAGCGCGCTCCCGCGAAAGAAATCCTGCGGCATTGCTCCGCCGTGGACCTGGTTCACCACGCGCCGCCCGAGCATCCTGGCAACGATCCAGTACACGAGGTCCCGCCAGTAGGCCTTGGGATCGAGCGAAGTATTGAGATGAACCGCATCGGCGCGGGATCGGAGCAGGAACAGCCCGAGATGAAGCGGGCTGAAGACGAACCGCAGCAGCTTCTGCAGCGCGTGTTCCCGGCGCCCCTCGCTGCCGACCTGGAAATGCAGCAGGTCGTAGTCCCGCGCCAGATCGGAGGCGAGCAGCATCCGCACATGAGTGGACACGCCACCCACGGCATCCAGGGACGGGCCAAACAGGACGATCCTGCGCTTGCTCATGGCACCTGTGCGATGGCATCTGGCGTCATGCGCCGGCCCGGGCTGGCACTCGCTCAGGCATATTGCCGGTGCCAGATTTCGAGATTCAGCAGCGACCACAGCAGCTTCTCGTGGTTCTGCCTGCCGTCCAGGTGCTCGGCGAGAACCTGATCGAGCACGGCCGCGTCAAAATAACGCCGCGTGATCGATGATTCCCCCTGGAGGTGATCGAGCAGGTAATCGCGCATCGCCCCGCGAAACCACTCGTTGACCGGGACCGGGAACCCCAACTTGGTCCGCTTCCGGATACGCTCGGGCAGGAGTCCTTTGCCCGCTTCGCGCAACAACCACTTGCTCGTCAGGCCCCGCACCCGGCAGCCGTCGGGAAGGGAGGATACGAAGGTTGCGAGCTCGTGGTCGAGGAACGGCACGCGCGCCTCGATGGAGGCCGCCATGGTCATGCGATCCGCACGCTCGAGCAGATTGTCCGGAAGCCAACTCGCCTGGTCGAAATAGAGGATGCGCCGCAGCGCACTGGTGCCCGGGTCCGCGTCGAATGGCGGCGAATCGGCGACCGGCGTGCCGTTCAGGCGCAGCACGGAGAGCCGGTCGCGCTCGCTGCGGTCGAGCGAACCGAACCAGCGTACGTAACGCTCGCGCCAGTCCTCGATGTTCAGGTTCGTCACGGCGGTCTTGGCGCGGCGGAAGCCGTAGGGCAGCGCGTGGACGAGCGGCCCGATGAATCGATGGCGGAAGCCCGCCGGAAGCCGCTGGTAGCCGCGCGCGAAGCGCTCGGCGATATGCTTCGGATAGCCGCCCAATATCTCGTCGCCGCCCTCTCCCGTGAGCACCATCTTGACGGTGCGCGCGGCCTCGCGCGCGAGGAGATAGATCGGGATGTCCGCAGGCTCGGACACGGGCGCGTCGCGGGACGCGACGAGCTGCGGCAGCCGGTCGATGAACTCGCGATGCCCCACGACGATTTCGTGGTGCCGGGTGCCGAAATGCCGGGCCACCTCGGACGCGTAGGCAAGCTCGCTGTAGCCGTCCTCGCCGAACCCGACGGAGAAAGTATTGACGGAGGAGCTGTGGCGGCTCATGAGCGCGACGATGGTCGAGGAGTCGAGCCCGCCCGAGAGGAACGCGCCGTACGGCACGTCGCTCACCATCTGAAGCTCGACCGCTTCGTCAAGCCGCGCCAGGAAGGCGGGGACGGCCCCGCGCTCCGACCGAAGCGCGCGGGGCGGGCCGCGATCCGGCGATGTCCAGTAGCGCTCCTCTTTCCACTTTCCGCGTTCCCACGTCGCGGTGGTCCCCGGCATCAATTTCCGGATGCCGGCAAACAGCGTCTTCGGACCGGGGACGTAGCGATAGGCGAGGTAATCCCAGACCGCCTCGAGGTCCACGGCACGGGGCACGCCCGGAACACGCAACAACGCCTTGATCTCCGAGGCGAAATAGAGCCCACCGCGGTTTTCGCACAGGAATAGCGGCTTCTCCCCGAAGCGGTCGCGCGCCAGGAACAGGCGGTCGCGGCGGGCGTCCCAGATCGCGAAGGCAAACATGCCGCGCAGGCGATGGACGACATCGGCTCCCCAGTGCTGATAGGCGCGCAGCAGCACCTCGGTGTCGGAATCGCGTGCGAAGCGGTAGCCGTGACGGCCGAGCTCATCGCGCAGCTCCCGGAAGTTGTAGATTTCGCCGTTGAAGGTCAGCGCAAGGCCGGCGCCCGCGTCGCACATCGGCTGTCGGGCGCCATCCGGGTCGATAATCGCGAGCCGGCGGTGGCCGAGGAAAACGACGTGCCCGGTACTCGCGCACCGGAAACGGCTCATTCCCTGGTCGTCCGGGCCGCGATGCGCGAGGGCCTGCAGCATCGCCCCGAGCGCCTCCTGCTCGGGCGCGCTCTCCGGCGCGGCGATCCATCCGGCAATTCCGCACATGCTGGACCCCGACTGGCGATTGGTTCAGGCTCGCGTGAGCGTGCTCACGCGTAGATGCGTGCTCACCCGGCTCACCGCCGCCCTACGGGCGGACATCAATGGCGTCCACCACCACGTAAGCACTGACCGCGGCGGGGTTCCTCCTGCCGGTCGCCTCGATCGTCAGCGTATGGCTGCCAGCGGCGAGGCCCGTCAGGCTGAGGACGGTAGTCTGGTACCCCTCCTGCGGGTCGGGCGCAAAGGTATCGATCTCGGAGACGAAGACGCCATCCAGGTATACGCGCGCGATCCCGGTAGTGCTCTTGCGGCAGCCGATCCAGCTGACCGAGGTGCCGGTAAAGGTGAACGTCGCCCGCGCGCCCTGAGCGTCGGAGGTGGCGGCGGTTCCCTCGCTCCAGGCTTTATTCCGGTTGCCGTGCGTCCAGGCGCCGCTGTAGGCGACCGCCTGATGCGTCTCCTGATAGCGAGTCCCCTCCATGGTGACGTCGAACGCATCGATCAGCACCAGGGTGCCGGTCGACGCGCTGTTCTTGAGGCCGGTCGCTTCGATCGCCAACGTATGGCTGCCGTCAGAGAGCCCCGACGCCCGGAACAGGGTGTCCTGGATCCGCGGTCCCGGCGCATACAAATCGACCTCGCCGGCGAAGCCGCCGTCCACGAACACGCGGGCGATCCCGGCTTCGGTCCCGCGATAGCCGATCCAGTTGATCCCAGTTCCGTTGAAGGGTACGGTGGCCCGCGCGCCTGCGGTCGTTGCGAATGTTGCGGATCCCCCGCTCCAGGGTTTGCTGATGTCGCCCCCCGTCCAGCCGGCGCCGTAGCTGATGCCGGGGTCCGTATCCTGCAGGTGCGAGACCACGGGCGCGGGCACGTCGAATGCGTCCACCAGGACCAGGTTGAACTGCGACTCCGGGCTCTTCAGGCCGGTCACTTCGATGGTCAACGCGTGCGCGCCGTCGGCGAGGCCATGCACCGTGAAGATTCGCGCATTGCTTTCGTTCCTCTGTGCGAACAGATCGACCTCGGATACGAGGGCTCCGTCAACGAACACCCGGGCAATGCCGCTGTCGACGCTGCGGTAGCCGATCCAGGTCACCGAGGTCCCGGTGAAGGTGAACGTGGCCCGGGCGCCCGGCACGACGGATTCCATGACGGTACCGCCGCTCCAGGCCACCCAATCGTTGGGATTGCGCTGAACCCAGCCGGCGCTGTACTTCACCGAAGCGTCCGTATCCTCGTAGCGCGTGACCCGACCCTCCGACCGAGGGGGGCTGGTGGGACAGTTCACGCCCGGCACACACGGCAGCGGCGACTGTGCGAACGCCAGGTGCGCGATCCCGGCCAGACCCAAAATTGCCAACGTGGCCAGCGCATGCCGACAGCGTTCTGATTTCCTCATGGTCTGCTCCTTTCCCGGATCTCGGGATGAAAACCTCGCCGCGAGCACGACGGTCAGCCAGATGATGGGAAACCGCCTTTCATGGACGTGCGCCGGCTCCATGGTCCGATTGGACCGTACCGCCCCTCGCCTGCCACGGGACCGGCCGCGGCGATGCGCACGCCGCGCGTCAATCGGCGCGAGGCGATCCCGACCCTCGCCCGCTTACACAGCGGGGCTCGGCGTTGCGCCGGCACCGGCTCCGCACAGCTGCAGCAGCAGCCGCTCGTAGCGGTCCACCATCGTGTTTTCCGAGAAGCGGCGCTCGACCAGCTCGCGAGCGTTGTCTCCCATGCTTCGGGATACCGCGGGGTCCGCGAGGATCGCAAGCGTGTGGACCAGCTCCCGCGTATCGCCCACCCGGAACAGGAAGCCGTTGTGCCCCGGAATGATCATCTCGCTGGCACCGCCAACGTCGGAATGGACGACCGGCCTGCGCAGCGCCATGGCCTCGATCGCCGCCAGGGAGAACGTTTCCGTCAGGCTGCACAGGGCCACGACGTCGCAGGCCGCAATGTAGGGGCGGACGTCGGACTGGAATCCAGTGATCACGACGCTGCGCTCCACATCGACCGCCCGCGCCCGCGCCTCGATTGCTGCGCGCATCTCGCCTTCCCCGATCATCAGTGCCCGGGCGGCCACGCCCTGCGCGCGGAGCGCGGCGACCGCGTCCACCAGCTGCACGTGATTCTTCTCCGGGCGCAGCAACGCCGACAGGCCGATCACGAAGTCGGCCGCGGAAAAGCCGAGCGCCCTGCGCAGACCCGCGCGCTCTCCGGGACTCCACCGGTCGCGGAACTCGTCGGTATCGACGCCGTTGTGAATGACCCCGTTGCGGCGCGCGAATACGCCGCGGCGCAGCCAGTGGCGCTTCTGCCTTTCGCAGACGAAGACCAGAAAATCCGCGGTCCAGAAGAAAGGGCGGTAAAAGAGCATCTGCAGCTGTTCCTTCGCGCTCTGCAGCAGCGTCGTGTGGAACGTCACCGCGAGCCGCGGGCGCTGGCCCGAAACCTGCATCGCCAGCCGCGAATACATCAGCGCGTACGGATTCGCCGCTACGATCGCGGAGGGCCGGATGCGCGAGATCAGCGCCGCAAACTCGCGCACGGCGCGCTTGTCGAAGTGACGCTCCGCGTTGAGGGAGCTCACGCTCCCGCCGGCACCCGGCCGGATGCGACCGAGCTCGCCGCGGTGGCCCTTGATGGATACCGCGTGGCACTCGTGGCCGCGCTCTGCCAGGCGATTCGTCAGCGCGATCGTATGGCGCTCGGCCCCGCCGTGGGGCAGCGAACTCGCGGCAAAGATCACGCGCAGGATCGGATGCGACATGGTGATGCGCTGTGCCCGGGAAGGGCGCGCGGGACAGCCCGCTGCGCCGCAACCGCGCACATTGCCGCCGTCCCGGCTCAGAACGCGTTGATCACGGTGCCGACGACGCGCGCTCCGGTGTCGCCGAGATCCCGGATCACGTCCCTCGCGTCGTCGAGGCGCGTTTGATCCTTCCGCGTCAGCACCAGCGCGCTGCCTGCCCGGAACGCCACGCTTTGCACGTCCGCGTAGCGCTTGGCCGGCGGCGTATCGAACAGGATGACGTCGAAATCGCCGCGCAACTCCTGCAGCAACGCGGCGAGGTTCTGGCGCGACAGCAGCTCCTGCGGATTGGGCGGGGGCGCGCCGGCCGGCAGGAGCCAGAGCGTCCCGAACCCCGGGACCGGCGCCACCGCGCTGCGATCGGCGCGGCCCGAGAGGACCGCCGACAATCCCGCCCGGTCCGGAATGTTGAAGATGCGGTGCTGTCGCGGCTTGCGCAGATCGGCATCGATCAGGAGCGTGCGTTCTCCGAGCTGCGAGACGGCGACCGCGAGGTTTGCGGCGAGGTAGCTGCGCCCCTCTCCGCTGCCCGGGCTTGCAATCGCCAGCGCCCGTTGCCCGGGGCCGGCATTGGACCACCGGATCATCAGCTGGGTCCGCAGCGCGCGCATTTCCTCCGCCCGGACGTGGGACGGCTCGCGGGCGACGACGAGCTCGCTGCTGATGCGCTCGACACCGTGCAGCAGGTGATCGAGGTCGTATTGCTTCGCGACGGCGCGTCGCAGGTCCGCCTCGGTCACGAGCCCCAGACGCAGCGCGGCGTCGCCGAACCTGATTCCCTTGAGCTGCTGCAGCTTCAGGATCCCCTCGATATCCCGCGGGCCGAGCTTTCCCTGTTCCGCGAGGATGGTGCCGATGCGGCGGTCGTGACGCTCGAGCACGCGTCCCGAGCCGTCGATCGGCAGCACGTTTTCCTGGAGACCGGCCTGCATCGCTCAGTTCGGGCCCGGCAGCGCGGGGAGGGCCGCGTCCCCGCGCGCGAGCAGCCGGAACCCGGTGGACCTGCGCGCGTTGAGCACCCCCAGCACCGGCACGTTCCACTCGTTGACGAGGTCCTCGCGCGAGCGTATCCGGCGGTCGAGCAGCTCCGACAGGATCACGGTGCCGATGCCAAGCAGCATGCCGACGGCGAACGCGAGGCTGACGTTGAGCGCGAGCCTGGGCGCGTCGGGCCTGCGCGGCACGCCTGCCGGGTTGAGCACGCTGACGTTGGCGTGGCTCGCCCGGCTTTCGACCCGGCTCACGACGAAGCGCTGGCGGGCGGTATCGTAGGCCCGCTGCGCGGATTCGACGTCGCGCGTCAGCACGGTGAGCTCGTTGCGGTCCTCCTTGAGCCCCAGCAGCCTCGCGCTCTGCGCCGCCAGTGCCTGCTGCAGCTCCGCCTCGCGCCTGCGGTTCTGGCGCGCCGCGTTCGTGAACCCCGCTACGACCTTCCTCATCTCGCTGTCGAGCTTCTCGCGCAGGCTCCGGTTTTCCGAGAGCTGGCGCTGGTATTGGGGATACCTGGGCCCGTACTGAGTGGCTAATTCCTGAAGTTTCGCCTCTCCCTGCGCGAGCTCGCCTTTGAGCTTCTGGACGAGCGGGCTGGCTAGCACATCCGGCAGCTGGTCCGGAGACCCGCCCGCCTCGAGAAAACCGCGCGCCTGCTGCTCGCGGGCGGTCAGGTCATGCGTCTGGTCCTGCACTTTCACGAGCTGGGCGGACAACTCTCCCAGGCGCGCGTTTTCGACGTCCAGCCGCTCGTCGGCCGAGATGATGCCCTTCTGCCTGTGATAGTCCGTGAGCCTCGCCTGAGCTTCCTCGAGGGTGGCGCGCAGGCTTTGCAGCTGCTCGTTGAACCACGCCGCCGCCTGGCGCGTCGGCTCCACGCGCAGCTCGAGCACCGTATCGATGTAGGCCTTGGCGAACGCGTTGGCGACCGCCGCCGAATGGCGGGGATCGGCGGACGAGAAGCTGATGTGGATGACGTTGCTTTGCGAGGTTTCCACCTTGAGGCGCCGCAGCAGGCCGTCGACCAGCCACTCCTCGATCGATCCCACGCCCCGAGCCTGCTCCTCGAAGCCCGCCAGCGACTGCGGGCTCTCCGCAAGCTTGAGGGCCCGCACCACCTTGCGCGCCACTTTCTCGCTGGTGATGATGTCGAGCTGCGTCTGCATGTAGCTCGTCCTCTCGCGCGGCTCCAGCAGCGGCTGAAGCGCGCTTTGAAACGACTGCTCGTCCTTGGCGTCCACCACCAGCGACACCGTCGCCTTGTAGGACTTGGGCAGGAGCACGCTCGCCGCGACGGCGGCGAAAACGGTCGTCGCAAGGACGAGGGCGAAGAGCTGGAAACGCGCCCGCAGCGTGGTAAGAAACAGGTAGAGGCTCATCGCGCGCTAGAACAACGCTTCCTTGACATAGATCACGTCATTGGGCTGCACGGCGTCGGTCAGCACCGCGTCGACCTTCTGCACGCTCCCGTCCGGCAGCCGGCGGTGAATCTTCAACCCGCGCTCGGTGCCGCGCGTGGTCAGTCCACCGCCCAGGGACAGTGCGTGCATGACGACCATGTCCGGCTGCAGGCGGTAGGCGCCTGCGCGCTGGACCTCTCCGTAGATGTAGAAGACGGGTGCAGGAGGCACGAAGACTTCGTCGCCGTTCTGGAGCTCGATATTCGCGGACAGGTCGCCGCTTCGATACATGCCCGATACGTCGATTTCCCGCTTCGCGGTCGAGCCGTTGCGGTTCAGCATCACCATGACGGTGTCGCCCCCCGTCGGAGTGATCCCGCCGGCAAGCGCCAGTATGTCGGTCAGCCGCGTGCGGGTGCCGTCGAGCGCATAGCGCCCGGGGCGGGCGACCTGGCCGAGCACCGAAACCTGCCGGCTCCGCACCTGGGTCACCGTGACATTCACCTGCGGATCCAGCATGAATTTGCCCCACTTGAGCCGGTCCGCGATCACGTGCGCCGCCGTCGCTGTCGTCTGGCCGCTGAGCACAACCTCTCCGATCAGGGGAAACAGGATCGTGCCGCGCTCGCCAATGCGGGTCTCCGTCGTGAGGTCCGGATTCTGGAACACCGTGATGCGGATGGAGTCACCGGGGCCCAGCGCCTCGCGCGATTCCGCCCGTGCCGGGATCGCGGGCGCCGCCAATACAACCGCAGCTAGCGCCGCGGCCCCGAGCGCCCGACCCGCCCGCTTCACACAGTGGAATGCGCCTGCTTCAGCTTGTCGGTTCATGTTGGTGCGGGAGGCGCCTGCGCGCCGGACCCGCGCCGGGTCAGTCCGCCGGCGGACGGGCTCTGCGTCGCGCCATGAAAACCACGAATACGAGACCGCACAGCAGTTGCGTCCATCCCGGTGGCTCCGGCATGGCCGCCGCCGCGCCAGGCATGCCCTCGCGCGCTCCTGCTCCGGTCTTCTCCGTCGCCCTTGCGGAGCCGCGGCCCCAGTTGAAGGCGACCTTCAATTCGCTCGCGCCGCGATCGATCAGCCGGTCCACGCCCGACGGCAATTCCCTGGTGGCGGCACCGGAGAGCACCCCGCGTCCCGGCTCGGTGACAGACGCCGCCTGGGCATCCGTCATCACGGCCGGCCAGAGCCCGCCCGCGCTGCGGGGCTGCTCGCTCGCCTGGGCGGAACCAGTTACTCCCGCGCACGCGACCAGCACCAGCAGTATCTTGTGCGAATTCATCTGGCTTCTCCTTGCGTCCTCCACGATACGACCCGTTTCATGGGCGGACGTGCGCCAAGTTAGCGGCGCTGCATTACCAGATATGAGGCGCGGGGCGGTTCACCATGCACCGATGGAACTATCGCGGGCCCGGGCGGCCGGGAATGTAGTCGAACGACTACCTTCAATCGCCGACCTGCCACAGGAAAATCGTTCCCCCGCGATAGCCGACCGGGACCGCGGCCGTCTATCATTGGTGCCTATAGATGTCCCTGCCAATCCTCCCTCCTGACATCTATATCGCCCGGAGTCCCCTCTCCGGGTTTTTTTTGGAAGCCCGGCGGATGCAGGCACAGGCACGCGAGTGCCTGGGGTCCCCCGGATCCTCCCGGGCTTTACGCATTCATCGCGGGCCTTCCATCCGGATCTTCGGGGACGCCTCTAGAATCCGATACGGACGCTCAGCGTGGCGATATTGGCCTCGAAATCGCCGAACGCGATCGTCGACGAGCGCGACTGGTACAGGTAGCCGATCTCCAGCGTGAGCGAGCGCACGGGCCGGTAGGTCAGCTTGAGCCCTCCCACTCGCAACCAGTCGGTGCGCGATCCCACGAGGACCAGCGAGGGGTCATTGAGATAATCCCTGGAGCTGTATTCGAGGGCGACCGCCGCGCTGACCTTTTCGGAGAGCTGCAGCGTCGGATACAGCGCGACGCCCTTGAGCAGCACGAAGCTCGATTGGGTGTCGTCGAGCGGGCTCACTTCCCGCCGCGCCACGGCGGAGAGCGTGAGCATTCCGGTCGGCCGCCAGTCGTAGGTTACGTTGAACGTTCCCTCGTCGAAGTCGCGCTGCGACAGCTGCTCGTGGTTGCGGGTGACCCGGCCCGCACGCGCGCGCACGCGCGAGTGCCCGCTCATGGTGTATTCCGCGATGAGGTCCACGCTGTACTGCCGGTAGGCATCGCCTGCCAGATTCACGGCCCCGCCCGGCCGGTTCGGGTACCGCCCGTCCTCCAGCCGCGCGCCGACGCCAAGCTGATTCCCGGCGGGCGTGATGTAGCTCACCGCCAGGTCGCCGCTGTTGATGACGATGTCGTTCACCGTGAGCGCGGCGAGCCCGTTGTCTTGCTCGAGCCTGCCCGCCTCTCCCTGCACCCGCCAGCGCGGGGTAATCGCGTAGGCGGCATTGAAAAAGCCGCGGCGCGTCGCGAGGGAATTCGGCGTGCCGGTCAGTATGCCGGCCCGGGAGTTTTCGAGCGACGCCAGGGCGAGCGTATCTGTGTACCCCAGCGTGCCGGACCAGTCGTTGCCCACCTTCCACTGCCACGCCGCCCGTCCATCGTGGCCGTCGAAATCGAGCACCGTGAAGCGCTCGTAGCGGGCGAAATTCCACGTCACGCCGCCCGCGAAACGCTGGCGCCCCAGCGCGACGTCGAACTTGAATCCGGGCGAAGTCGTGTAATAGGTGTCCGCCTTCGAGGACGAGCCAATGGTGGTGACGGGATCGAGACTGCCGGAGATCCGGAACACGTTGTCGTCGTAGGTAACCGTTTCCGCAACGAACAGCTCGACCTTGTCATCCCACAAGGCGGCGGCATCGGTCGCGGGCAGGATGATCGCCGCGCAGATGGTTGCAGCACGGAGCCAGCCGGATGCCGGTCCGCTCGCGCGGCTGGCGGGGAATTGCGCCGGGGGTTGACCTGCCGCGCCCGACGCAGGATGCGACGGGCAGGTACCCGGACTCCTATCGCGCATCGGACAATCGCACGCCCAGTGATCGCTAGCCACCATTCCCGCCATCGCCAGACAATCGTTCGTTTCGCCGGCAAGCGCTGCCAATCTTATGGGGCCGGCATAGCAGCGCTCGCGGCGCCTGCGGCCCGCGGGGATGGTCTGTTGGAACTACGGGGTGCGGCTCAGGTATCGAGTATGCGCAGCGCCAGCGCCTTGCCGACGGCTTGCGTGCGGTTCAGAACGTCGAGCTTGCGCAGGATCTTCTGCACGTGGTTCTTCACGGTCAGGGGGCTGATGCCCAGGATCATCCCGACCTCGATGTTGCTCTTGCCGCGATAGATCCATTCGAGGACCTCGCGCTCGCGCACGGTGATCAGTTCCGCCTCCGCCGTCTTCACGCCGTGGCGCTGGGGCTGCCAGTTGACCCGGGCGCGCATCCACGCCGCATGCAGGAACGGCACGACCCACTCGGCCAGGTAAGCCTGGCGCGGACCCACCGCCCCGGAGCGGCACGCAAAGACATACAGGCTCGACACCTTGCCGGCCGTGTCGTGAGTTCCATGCGCCAGGATGCCGGCGACGCCGAGGCGCGTCAGCTCCCGCGCGAGCGCGCTGCCGGCGTACGGACTGCCGCTTCCCCCATCGAGGATAACGGGTCGGCACTGGTCCTGCTCCAGGGCCTTGAAAATGGCCGGCACCAGGAACGCGTCGTGGCGGAACAGTTCGTTGAAGTGGCCGGGCTCGACCGGGGCGATCGAAAAGCTGTCGACATGCCGCAATGCGGGACCATCCTGGCACTGCGCGCAAACCAGCAGCTCATGCGGGATCAGGCTCTGCAGTGCGCCCTGAGTCCAGTTGAAGAGCTGATGACGGGCACGCACTCTGAGCGCGCCTTCCAGATTGAGCACCAGCGATTCCAGCTCGAGGGACGCGAGGCGTTCCGGGTCGCCGGCTTCCAGGACTTCCGGCTGCGGAGGCGCTGGAGACGGCTCGCTCCATGGCGGGCGCTGCGCCAGCGCCTGGGATGCATCTCTTACATCCATGGAACGCCCCGCGCGACCGGATCCTGAGCCGGCGCAAGTCGGTCGCGCCCGCCGCGGGTCACTCCCGCGCATCCAGGATTCCGCGCCCGAAACGGGAAATCTGAATCACCGCGTCGCATCATCCGCCTCTCCCCCACCGCTCGCCAGGACGATCAAATCATAGGACACCGGGCAATGTGTCGCTATCGCGTTTGCCGGATTTTCATGTAGCGCGCCGGCGATTGCGCGTGGCGGACCCGCTACAGGCACACCGGCCGCTCCCAAAGCCGCCCGCTGTAGTCTGATAGAGCTATCGCCGGACGTGTCGCCGCCGTCCACCGCCTGTCCTATCTTGCGCGCGATCACCGTTCAACATCACGTGCACTCTTCCGCGCCTTGATTGCCGCCCGCGAATCCCGGCCCCGTCTCACACACGGTACCCTCGCGCCGGCGGCGTTGCTGCGGTCTGCGATCGATTCCACGGCGGCGGTCGGCTCGCTGCTCGCCGCGGTGTGGGCGTACGGCCAGTCGTTCGACGGCGCCCACCTGATCCTCACGCTTCTCGTTTTCTCGCTCACGTTCCCCGGCAGCTCCCCGCGCGGAGCCAGGACCTCGGGGCTCGCAGGCGATGTCCTGACCAACTGGATCGTAGTCGGCGCGTTGCTATTGCTGCTCGGGTGGACTACCCAGACTCTCGCCTACTTCGACGCGCGTGTGATCCTCGCGTGGCTGCTCGCCACGCCCGTCGCGCAATTCGCCGCGCACATCGCCCTGCCCGTCGTGCTGCCGCGCTTGCTCGCCGCCGAGGGCATGCAGCGCGTCGCGGTCATCGCCGGCGCGGGCGAGCTCGGCGCCAGGCTCGCCGAACGCATCCGGGCGGTGCCCATGCTCGGCATTCGTTGTGCCGGCTTCTTCGACGACCGCGGCGAGGAGCGGATGCGGGGCGTTGCGTCGGACGCATGCCTCGGGCGTCTCGACGACCTTGCCGACTACGCGAAGAAGCACCGCGTGGACCTGATCTACGTCACGCTGCCCATGGCCTCGCAGCCGCGTATTCTCAAGCTGCTCGATGAGCTGCGCGATACGACGGCATCGATCTACTTCGCGCCCGACATCTTTGTCTACGACCTGATCCAGGCACGGGTGGACGCGATCGGGGAAATACCGATCGTCGCGGTGTGCGAGACGCCGTTCTGGGGCATCAACGGCGTGCTCAAGCGGGCGAGCGACCTCGTGCTCGCGTCCGCGATCCTCGTCGTGATCGCCCCGCTCATGGCCGCGATCGCGATCGGCGTCAAGCTGAGCTCCCCGGGACCGGCGCTGTTCAAGCAGCGCCGCTACGGCGTCGACGGCCGGGAGATCATCGTCTACAAGTTCCGCACCATGAACGTGCTAGAGGACGGCGTCGCCATCACGCAGGCCACGCGCGAGGATCCCCGGGTGACGCCGTTCGGCGCAGTTCTGCGGCGCTACTCCCTCGACGAGCTTCCCCAGTTCATCAACGTGCTGCAGGGACGCATGAGCGTGGTGGGACCGCGCCCGCACGCGGTCGCGCACAACGAGCTCTACCGCAAGCTGATCAAGAGCTACATGATCCGGCACAAGGTGAAGCCGGGCATCACGGGCTGGGCCCAGGTGAACGGCTTGCGCGGTGAAACCGACGATCTCGAGAAAATGAAGGCGCGCATCGAGCACGACCTCGCCTATCTGCGCAACTGGTCGCTGCGACTCGACCTGCAGATCGTGCTGAAGACCGTCTTCGTCATGCTGAAGGGGCAGAACGCCTATTGATGCCGGTTCGCGCCGGCAAGGAGGAACGCGCATGCGCATCTATCCAGTCATTCTTTCAGGAGGCTCGGGAACGCGCCTGTGGCCGATGTCCCGCGAAGCCTGCCCCAAGCAGTTCCTGCCGCTGCTCCAGGGGCGCAGCCCGTTCCGGGCCACGCTCGACCGCTTGCGCGCCGTCGATGCCCTGCAGCCGCCGTTGATCGTGGCGAGCCAGGAACACCGCTTCCTCGTCCTCGACCAGCTGAAGGCGGCCGGCGTGACGCCGCTCGGAATCTATCTCGAGCCCTGCGGCCGCAACACCGCACCCGCTGCGGCGGTAGCAGCGAGCAGCCTGCTGAGCGATGACCCCGACGCGCTCATGCTCGTGCTGCCCGCCGACCACGATATCACGGACGAGCGGTCATTCGCCCGGGCCGTATCGCTCGGCGCGGCGGCGGCGCAGGCGCAGTGGCTCGCGGTATTCGGCATCGAAGCGCGCTGGCCGGAGACCGGCTACGGTTACATCGAACGCGGCGATGCGCTCGCGTCGCCCGAAGGCTGCTACCGCGTCGCGAAGTTCGTCGAGAAACCCGAGGTCGAGATCGCGCGCCGCTATGTCGCCTCCGGTCAGCATTACTGGAACTGCGGGATCTTTCTCTTTGGCGCGGCGCGCTTCCTGGGCGAGCTGCGGCGCTTGCAGCCGGAGCTGGAGGTGGCGTGCCAGGAAGCGGCGTCCACCCTCATCGAAGACCACGGCTGCTGCCGCATCGATCCTGCGGTCTTTTCACGCTGCCGCTCCATCTCGATCGATTATGCGGTGCTCGAGCACACGGATGCCGCCGCGGTCGTGCCCGCCGGCTTCGGCTGGTCCGACATCGGGTCGTGGAACGCGCTTTGGGACAGCGCCGAGAAGGATGCGCAGGGCAACGCGATCTCGGGGGACGCGCACGTGAGCGGCGTGTCGAACAGCTACGTCTCCTGCACGCACCGTCTGGTCGTCGCCATGGGTCTGGACAACGTGGTGATCGTGGAAACCCCCGACGCGCTGCTGGTGGCGAATCGTCGCGACGCCCAGTGCGTGCGGGAGGCCGTGGAGCGGCTGAAGACCCAGGGTCGGCCGGAGTGCAGCGTGCACCGCACGGTCCACCGCCCTTGGGGGCACTACGAGGATGTCGACGCGGGCGAGCGCTTTCGCGTCAAGCGCATCACCGTCAATTCGGGAGCCAAGCTCTCGCTGCAGTTCCACCACCACCGCGCCGAGCACTGGGTCGTGGTCCGCGGCACCGCTCGCGTCACCCGCGGCGATGACGTCAGCCTGCTCACGGAGAACCAGTCCACCTATATCCCCGCCGGGATGCGGCACCGGCTGGAAAACCCGGGAAAGATCCCGCTGGAGATCATCGAGATCCAGTCCGGCGCCTACCTCGCCGAGGACGACATCGTGCGCATCGAGGATGCGTATCAACGCGCGTGAGGCCCCGGCCGGCCGTGGCGCACGATCGCGGACCGCCCGCGGCCGTCGCGCCAATCCCCGGTAGTGGAAAGGCAGGAAGGGGCGCCAGCGCAGCGGCTAAGGCCGGGCAGCGGGCGTCACCATGAACGGGCGGGTTTCCGTGGTTACGGACCGGGCGGCGACCACGCGGTGGGCGGGAAACCGCGCGGTGAAGCGGCTGCCCCTGCCGGGCTCGCTCTCGATCGCGAGCGTCGCCTGGTGACGGGCGAGGGCCTGCTTCACGATCGCGAGCCCGAGCCCCGTGCCGCCCGATCCGCGCGAGCCGGCGGGGTCCACGCGGTAGAAGCGTTCCGTGAGGCGCGGAATGTGGTCTTCCCTGATGCCGATTCCCGTGTCTTCGACGGCAAACTCCGCGCCTGCGGGCGAGGCGCGCCACACCAGGCGCACGATGCCTCCCGGCGGCGTGTAGCGGACGGCGTTGGCAGCAAGATTGCCGAAGACGCTGTAGATCTCGCCCTCCGCGCCGACCAGGTCGAACCCGTCTTCCGCCTCCAGCACGATGCAATGGCGGCCCTCCGAGAGCGACTCGACCTCGGCGCGGACGCGCCCGAGCAGGCCGGCCACGCCGACGTGCTCGTCGCGCGATGGTTCGGGAGCCGACTCCAGGGTGGCGAGCCGCAGCAGATCCTCGATGATGCGCTGCATGCGCCTGCATTGCTCTTCCATCCGGTCCAGGTAATCACCCGACAACCCGGGCGCGAGCCTGAGCTCGCGTACCGTCTCGAGGAACCCGGTCAGCACCGTCAGCGGACGGCGCAACTCGTGCGATGCATTGGCGATGCACTCGCGGCGCATGATCTCGATCCGCTCCGCCCGCTCGACGTTGCGCGACACGAGCAGCCACCGGGACCCGGTGTAGGGCACGCACCGCACCGAGACCATCGGCGCACCGGCGTCCGCCGGCCGCACGCGCAGCGATCTGGAGAAATTGCCCGCCGCCAGGTACGCGGCGAGCGCGGGGTGGCGCACAAGCTCGGTGAGCGGTCGGTCAAGGTCCTTCCGGCCGTCGATCCCGAGGTGCGCCGCCGCCGTGCTGTTACACCAGAGGGCGCGGCGCTCTGGATCCAGTACCGCCAGTCCGTACGGCGATTGCGGAAGCTCCTCGAGCAGGGTGGACGCGGTCGCTCTCTGCGGGTCGCGGCGCAAGCCCGCCGCCGCGTCCTTCGCCCCACCCGGCCGCACGCACGCGTTCTGTGCCTGGATGCTTGCCTCCCTGACGGCTCCGTCGACGGACCTCGGGGTCCGCGAGAACCGCAATACGGGATAGCCGAAGTTATAGGCGAGCAGGCCCAGCGCGCCCGCCGCCCATAGCTGCCATTTCAAGCCCGGGCCGGAGAATAGTCCGACCGCGAACGCGAACAGGCCGAAGCCGGCGACGGACAGAATGACTCGAGCGCGATGCATTTCATGCGGCCAGACGGCTCGCCGACGCCGTGGAATTCGGCGCCAGACCGCGCCGGTCCTGAACGGCGCCCGTCCCCGTCGACTGGTCGGAGGAAAGACCGCGACGGAAGCAGTATCCAGCTCCACGCACCGTCTCGACCAGGCGGTCGCGGCCGGTCGGCGTCAGCGCCTGGCGCAGTCGCCTGACATGGACGTCTACCGTGCGCTCCTCGACGAAGACGTGGTCGCCCCAGATCTGGTCGAGCAGCTGGGCGCGGCTGTAGACGCGCTCCGGGTGGGTCATGAAGAAATGCAGCATGCGGAATTCAACCTCGCCGAGCTCGATGTCGCTCCCGTTGCAGGTGACGCGGCGCAGGCCGGGATCGAGCCTCAGGCCGGCGATCGCCGCGACATCATCGGTGCGCTGGGGCGCCGACCGCCGCAGCAGGGCCTTGATGCGTGCGAGCAGCTCGCGCGGTGAGAACGGCTTGGTGACGTAGTCGTCCACCCCGGCTTCGAGCGCCGCGATCTTGTCCGCCTCGCTCGCACGGCCGGTAAGCATTATGATCGGGATCGCCGACGTGCGCGCATCGCCGCGCAGCCGCCGCGCAAAGGTCATCCCGAGCGTCTGGGGCAGTATCCAGTCGAGCAATATCAGGCTGGGCAGTCCATTGCGCATCAATGATTCCGCCTCGGTGACGCTCGCCGCGCGCAGGACGCGGTAGCCGGCGTGCTGCAGGTTGACGGCGAGCAGATGCTGGATTTCGGGTTCATCTTCGACGATGAGTATCGTTCCGTCCATATGGGTTCGATCGCAGTTTGGCTGTGGAAACCGGAAACCATGATAGTGGAGGCGCCCAACCGCGTGCTATCGCTCGCGCTTGATATTTCGGTAGCGTTCCGGTGATTCTCCGTAGCGGTGCAGCTACGCCCGTCGCGCGCGGGGGGAGGTCAATTTTGCATATTTCCGCTGGAAGGCGCCCGTGCCGGACGCATCTGCAGCGGTCCAAACGGATCAAGCGGTATTAGTGGCTTGTGCCGACGCCCGATAGTGCTCCAGACTCATGATCCACAGGGTGAGCGGTCCGTGGCGGACCGGCTGCCGCGGCACGCGCCTCATGGGACCGCGTTGCGAGGAGCGGGACGATTGCGGAGCAGATGATGCCCACCATCCTGATTGTCGATGACGGAACGCTCGATCGCGAGCTGACGGCGGTGCTCGGACATCACGGCTACCGCCTGCTCGATATCCCCGACGGCGTGGAAGCGCTGGGGATCGTCCGCTCCGGACGGCCCGACCTCGTGCTCGCGGACATCCTCCTGCCCGAGCCGGGCGGCCACCACCTGGTGCGCCGGATGCGCGCGGACGCGGATCTCACCCAACCGCGGGTGCTGTTCCTCGCCGCCGCCCCCGTGGCGGCCGAGGCACGGGCGCTCGCGCGCGCGTGCGGGGTTTCCAGAATACTCACCACGCCCACGACCGCCGCGGCACTGCTGAAGGCGGTCAGTGCCGCCCTGAGCGAGCCGGTGCCGCCGGCGTCGAAGCTGCGCCAGGACACCCGCCCCATCGACATGCAGCTGCGGCGGGTAACCGGCAAGGTCTATCGACGGCTCATGGAACTGGAGCGAACGAACGCTCTGCTCAACCGCCAGGCAGTCGAGCGCTCGGAGCAGCTGGTGATCGCGCGCTCCGCGTTGGCGCAGGAAGTCACGAAACGGTTGTGGGCGGAGCGGGAGCTGACGCAGGCCAACCACAGCTTGCAGGTCAAGGCGATGCGCGACACGCTGACCGGCCTCTACAATCGCGGCTACCTGGAGGAGTCGCTCGAGCGCGAGGCCAGCCGCGCGCGACGCAGCGGGCAGCCCTTCGGACTGATGATGATCGACATCGACCATTTCAAGCGCTTCAACGACACGTTCGGCCACGCGGCGGGGGATGCCGTGTTGCGCACCGTGGGCGAGTATCTGCTGTCGCTCGCGCGCGCGGAGGATATTCCCTGCCGCTACGGGGGGGAAGAGTTCGTCCTCCTGATGGCGCACACCTCGAACGCGACGGTACGGGAGCGCGCCGAGAGACTGCGCCAGGGCGTGCACGCACTCAGGATCGAATGCGACCGCCGGAACGTCGGATCCATCACCACTTCCGTCGGCATCGCGTCCTTCTCCAGTCGCACCGAAGACGGGCACGCGGTGCTGCGGCTCGCTGACGCCGCCTTGTATCGGGCCAAACAGGCGGGGCGCAATCGCGTGGTCGCAGCCGAGGAACAGGCAGATCTCTGAGCCTGGGGGGGGTGGGCTGCCGGCCTTCAGGCCTGCTGAATCGTCGGCCGGCCCGCGCGCCGTTCATTCAGGAGCCGTCGTTCGCCATACCGGCGGCGGTCAGAAGTTTCCCGGCGCTCCTGCCGGCGACGCTCGGATTCCAGCTCGCCCCGGTCGTCGAGCCACTCGAGCGCTGCCGCCTCGACTGCGAAACTCCGGACGTTGAGCCCGCGCTGTCGCGCAAGCAGCTCGATGTAGTCGTGTGACATGCGCAGATCGCGCGTGTCGCCGACGAGCGCGATCCGGCGCACCCCCTGCCTGAACAGCTCCTCGATATGCTCGATCAACCTGTGCGCTGCGACCTGAAAGACCGGCTTCGACAGGCGTACGGCGATGAGCACACAGGGGCGCTGGTGTTTGCCGTTCTCGCGCACGACAGCGCGGAGAAAAGCCTGCGTTTCCTCCACGGTTTCGCGGCCGAATAATTCCGCCTGGAGATACCCCGGTCTTGGGATAATCCTGTACGCCATTTCGCGCCTGTTGGTCGTGAAGCGGCCCTTCTCGGTATCCGATGCTTCGATCAAACTGAATGGCCTCGTGTCAGGCTCATCCCGGCACTGCGAAGTCAGCCTAGCATGACTGCGCGCGTTTGCGGGCACGCGGGTCGGGACGGTCAATAGTTCGGACGGGCTAGAGCCTCGCTTCCGTGGATGATCGTTTCGCCGGGGCAGCTCCTTTTGCCGCGATCCTCGTCCAGCGGACGCGACGCGCCGCCAGGAGGTGCAACGACAGCGCGTCGCGGCTACTTCATCAACACAAGCGCCGGCGTGTTTGAAGGTTTTGTCGCTGAATGACGACACTCGCGTGCCGACAACGGTCGCTCCGCGCAAACTCGATCCGTCGTCCGCGGCGCGACACTCCTGTAGACGCGGGAAAGACCGGCCGATTCACGACCGGCGATATGCGAACCGCGAGTCGCGCTGCATCAGTAAGGGGTTCCGTCCTTGCGCGTGAAACGCCGGCCCTGCGGCGACGCCTGCCCCGCGATATCGTCATCGGGATAGGTCACGGCATCCTCCGGGCGGCGGTCGCCCACCTCGAGATAGACCGCGTCCTGCTGCGAGCGGTTGACGAGGCAATGCCCGTCGGACTTGCCCGCGGGGAAACCCGCGCACATGCCGGGCGTCAGCCTCTGCTCCCCGTCATTGGTGACGAGGACGAGCTCCCCGCTCACGATGTAGACGAACTCGTCCTCGTGCGAGTGCCAGTGGCGCAGCGCCGAGACCGCGCCCGGCGGTATCGTCGCCAGATTGACGCCGTAGTTCTTTAGCCCAAGCGCATCGCCCAGCCGCTGCTTGCGGCGCGCGGAGACGCGCGACTTGAACGGCTCCGGGTAACGGGAGCCCGTCACCGCAGGAACCTCGGCGGGATTCAATGCGGGGAGCTTCATTTCCTGGGGGATCCTTTCGCGACTTTACCCGTTTCGGCCATCAGCACCTCCACGCGTGTGAGGCGCCGCTCATGATCCAGCAGCCCTTCGGCAAGGAGGTCGACGCGCTTGGCGGTCTCGGCCAGCCGCTCGCGCACGACCGCCACGCCCGACAGGCGGTCGAGTATGTCCGTAATCACGCTCATCGCTTCACCTCGTATTGAGCGACCGGCGATTCCGCGCGAATCTGCTTCATCTCGGCCAGCGCGGAATCGACGCGCCGATTGACCCGTTGGAGCTCCGCCGCCATCTCGACGAGATGGCGACCCGCTTCCCGGGTCGCGGCGTCGAGCAGCTCGAGCTCCTCCGCCGTGACGCCCGCCAGGTAGGCATCAACTGCATTGCGGATTTCCTCCGCGAGCTTGCCCCCCTTGGCCCGCGCCCGCTTCTGCAGCGCGGCTTTCTGCCGGGGTTCGAGATAGACCTGAGTCAGTTGCAGTGTGCCCATGGGAGCGCGCCGAGCAGTGTGGTTGATGCTATATATTATATATCGATGAATCGGGACGCAATACCCGCGGCGGCGGTCTAGACCGCGAACCGGAAGAAGATGACGTCGCCGTCTTGAACGACGTAGTCCCTGCCCTCGAGCCGCATCTTGCCGGCCTCCTTCGCGCCCTGCTCGCCGCCGCACGTTAGGAAGTCCTCGCACGCAATGACCTCCGCGCGGATGAAGCCGCGCTCGAAATCGGTGTGGATCGTGCCCGCCGCCTGCGAGGCGGTCTCGCCCTTGTGTAGGGTCCAGGCGCGCGTCTCCTTGGGGCCGGTGGTGAAAAACGTCTGCAGGCCGAGGAGTCCATAGGCCGCGTGCACGAGCCGGTCGAGCCCGGGCTCCTCGAGGCCGATGTCGGCGAGGAACGCCTGCTTGTCCTCGTCCTCCATGCCCGCCATCTCGGCCTCGAGCGCGGCACAGATCGCCACCACCGGGGCGCCTTCAGCCGCCGCGAACTCGCGCACGCGGTCGAGCAGCGGATTGCCGGTGAGCCCTCGCTCGGCTACGTTGGCGACATAGATTGCGGGCTTGGTCGTGAGCAGGCACAGCGGCTGCAGCAGCGCGAGCTCCTCGGGCTGAAGGGCGAGGCCGCGTGCGGGCTTGCCCTGGTCGAGCCGCTCGCGCACGCGCTTGAGCAGGCCCTCCATCCGGATCGACTCGGCGTCGCCCGACCGCGCCTTGGGCGCGACGCGCTCGAGCACCTTCTCCACGGTCGAGAGATCGGCGAGCGCGAGCTCGGTCTGGATCGTCTCGATATCGGCGACGGGATCGACGCGCCCCGCGACGTGCACGACGTTCTCGTCCTCGAAGCAGCGCACGAGATCGATGATGCCGTCGGTCTCACGGATGTGCGCGAGGAACTGGTTGCCGAGACCCTCCCCCTTGGACGCGCCGGCGACGAGTCCCGCGATGTCCACGAACTCGACGACTGCCGGCGTCACTTTGGCCGAGCGGGAGATTTCCGCGATTCGCTTCAGGCGCGGGTCTGGCACCGGCACCACGCCCACGTTCGGCTCGATGGTGCAGAACGGGTAGTTCGCGGCGGGAACCGCGGCCTGGGTGAGGGCGTTGAACAGCGTGGACTTGCCGACGTTGGGCAGGCCCACGATACCGCAGCGAAGACTCATTTCTTGCGCGCGGCGTCCGAACCCGGAATGAGCTTCTTCAGGAAAGAGCCGATGCCGCCGCCCTTACTGGCTGCCTCCTCTTTCTCGACTTTCGGGGCCTTCTCCGCCGGTGCCGGCCTGGCCGGCTTCGCGGGAGCCTCCCCGGTCGTCGCCTTCTTCTTCGCGGCTGCTTCGGCTTTCGCGGGCCTGGCAGCTTCCGCCTTGACCGGCCGTTCCGCGCGCGCCGGCTCGGGCTCGGTGTGCAGCTTCAGCATCGCGCCCTGGTGGTCGCCAGCGAGCATGAGCGGCAGCACTTCGAGCGCGCGAGCGATCGCGGCATCGATCGCGGCCCGGTCCTCCTGCGAGGGCTTGTGCAGGACGTAGTCGGTGACAGCGCCGGGGTGCCCGGGGTGGCCGATGCCGATGCGCAGCCGCCAGTAGTCGTGCGAGCCCACACGCGCCGAGATGTCTTTCAGCCCGTTGTGGCCGGCGATGCCGCCGCCCTGCTTGAGGCGCACGACCCCCGGCGGAAAATCCAGCTCGTCGTGCGCGACGAGGATGTCGGCCGGGGCGATCTTGAAAAAGCTCGCCAGCATCTGCACCGGCTTCCCGGAGAGGTTCATGTGCGACTGCGGGAGCATCAGCCACGCGCCGCTTGCCTCGTGGCGCCCCACCAGCGCCTCGAACTTCGCGTCCTTGCGCAGCACCGTGTGGGAGTCCGCCGCGAGGCGCTCGACGAACCAGAAGCCCGCGTTGTGGCGCGTCGCCTGGTAGCGGTCACCCGGGTTGCCCAGTCCGACAATCAGCTTCATTCAGGTCATCTCGACGCGTAACAAAAAACCCGCCAGTCCCTGCGGAATGGCGGGCTCTTCCTGGGGGAGTCGCCTATTCCTTTCCTTTCTTGGCGGGCTCCTTCTTTTCCGCGGCGGCGGCGGGCGCCTTTCCGGCTGCAGTCGGCTCCTTCTTCTCGGCGGCGCCCTCCTTTTTCTCGCCTTTCTCGCCTTCCGCGGCGGCAGCGGCGGCTTCCTCGCCCTCGGCCGGAACCTCGCCGATGATCTCGGTGACCGGCGCCGGCGCCTCTTCCTCGATCACGATCTCCTTCGGCACGTGCACCGACACCACCGACGGGTTCTCGTGCTTGAGCTTGGTCACCGGCTCGACCCCGTTCGGCATCAGGATGTCCATGACGTGCAGCGTGTCGTTCAACTGCATGTCCTTCAGGTCGACCTCGATGAACGCCGGCAGGCCGTCGGGCAGGCACTGGATGTCGATCGCGTTCAGCGCCGGCTGCACCACGCCGCCGCCCACCTTCACGCCCGGGCAGATGTCGGCGTTCACGAAGTGCACGGGCACCCGCATGTGGATCTTCTTGTTCTTGTCCACGCGCTGGAAATCGACGTGCAGCACCTGCTGCCGCCACGGATGCATCTGGTAGTCGCGCAGCAGCACCTGGAACTTCTCGCCATTGACGGCGAAGTCCAGGATCGAGGCGTGAAACGCCTCCTGCCTGAGCTGCAGCAGCAGCGTATTGTGGTCGAGCTCCACGTTCTGAGCCTTCTGGTTGGCGCCGTAGACGATGCCCGGCACGCGCCCGCCAACGCGCAGGCGGCGGCTCGCACCCGATCCCTTATGCGCGCGCGGGAATGCTGTTACTTCGATCTTCATCTCGTTCTCCTGTCGTCAATCGGGGCATCCGCGACCAGATCGCCCCCTGTGAAAAATCCGTCAGATCGCTACTCGACGAACAGCGAACTGACGGAGTCCTCGTTGCTGATGCGCCGCATGGTCTCGGCGAGCAGGCCCGAGACCGTGAGCACCCGGATCTTCTTGCAGGCTTTCGCATCGGCGTGGAGCGGAATGGTGTCCGTTACCACCAGCTCGTCGAGCGTGGAGCCGGTTATGCGCTCCACCGCCTTGCCGGAAAGCACCGCATGCGTGCAGTACGCCAGCACGCGCTCCGCCCCGTGCTCCTTCAACGCCGCGGCCGCCTCGCACAGCGTGTTGGCGGTGTCCACCAGGTCATCCACGATCACGCAGGTCCGCTTCTCCACTTCGCCGATGATGTTCATCACGGTGGCGACATTGGGGCGCGGGCGCCGCTTGTCGATGATGGCGAGATCGGACTCGAGGCGCTTCGCCAGCGCCCGTGCCCGCAGCACGCCGCCGACGTCCGGCGACACCACCACCAGGTTCTTGAAGCCGCGCTTCCATACGTCGCCCAGCATGATCGGGCTGGAGTAGATGTTGTCCACCGGAATGTCGAAAAACCCCTGGATCTGCTCCGAATGCAGGTCCATGGTGAGCACCCGGTCCACGCCGACGCTCGACATCATGTTGGCGACCACCTTGGCGGAGATCGGCACGCGCGCCGAGCCCGGGCGCCGATCCTGCCGCGCGTAGCCCATGTAGGGAATGGCGGCCGTGACGCGCCCTGCGGAGGCGCGCTTCAGGGAATCCACCATCACCAGCAGCTCCATCAGGTTGTCGTTGGTCGGCGAGCAGATCGACTGCAGCACGAAGACATCGCGCCCGCGCACGTTCTCCAGGATCTCGACCATCACCTCGCCGTCGCTGAAGCGCCCGACCTTGGCGCGCCCGAGCAGGACCTTGAGGTGGCCGGCGACGTCCTCGGCAAGCCGTGGATTGGCGTTGCCGGTGAACACCATCAGGCGGTCGAAACCCCTGCTCTCGGTTGTGCTTCCCTGCAGCATTAGGACCTTTGCTGGGAGTCCGTCAATGTCGGGCTGGGGAGGTAGGATTCGAACCCACGAATGCCGGAATCAAAATCCGGTGCCTTAGACCAGCTTGGCGACTCCCCAATATCCATTCTCAAACTGAGTCCGCCTCAGCGTGCCAGGTCGCGCAGCGGATGCCGCGCGAGTCCCCGCGCGATGAACGCTTCCATCCCGGCGGGCGCCTGGTTCCACACCTGGCGCGCCGCCTGCTCGGTCGGGAACGAAGCAAATACGCAAGACCCCGCGCCGGTCACCCACGCGGGCGCTGCCTGCCTGAGCCACGCGAGGTGCCGCGCCACTTCGGGGTACTCACGGCACACCACGGGCTCCAGGTCGTTGCCCGCCTGCTCGACCGAAAAGGCCGTGATTTTAATAGGTTTTGAGTCGCGTTTCAATTGATTGTGCGAGAAAATCCGGGCCGTCGGGACGGCCACCGGCGGAACAAGGACGAGATACCAGTCTGCGGGCAGGTCGAGAGGAGTCAGGCGCTCGCCGATGCCCTCGACCAGCGCGTTCTCGCCACCGACGAATACCGGCACATCGGCCCCGAGCTCGAGGGCGAGCGCGAGCAGCCGTTCCCGTGGCAACCCCGCTCGCCACAGGTCGTTCAGCGCCAGCAGCGTGGTGGCGGCATCGGAGCTGCCGCCACCCAGTCCGCCGCCCAGCGGCAGGCGCTTCCGCAAGGTGAGGTCCGCCCCGAGCCGCGTGCCGCATGCCTGCTGCAGCTGCCGGGCTGCCCGCACCGAAATATCCTCGGCGGCCGGCACGCCGGCGACGTCGTTCGCGCGGTTGACCACCCCGTCCTCGCGCACCCGGAAGGTCAGCGTGTCGCCGTAATCGATGAACCGGATTACGGTCTGCAGCAGGTGATAACCATCGGCGCGGCGTCCCGTGACGCGCAGCATCAGGTTGAGCTTCGCCGGCGCGGGGAACTCCCGCTGCCCGATCATGGCGCCTCACCCGCGCGCCAGCCGTCGACCACGAGCCGGATCAGGTGGGATTCGCCCGCCAGCTCGAGCCGCCGCAAGCGGCTGGCACGCTCGTCCTGGGATTCGTACACGTAGGCGACGCGCCAGCCGTCCTGCGCGAGCACGGAGAGCCGCCCGAGCGCGTCGCGCTCGACAGCCTGCACCACGGCTCCGGGGGCGAGCTGCCCCTGCACCCACCACGCGAGGTGCGTGACCGGCATCTCCCAGCCCAGCGCGTTGCGGATCAGGCTCGCGATGTCGCCGGCCCGGTGCTGGCTCCGGTCGGCGCCAGTAAAGACGGCGCCGCCGGCGTCGCCCACGATATGCGCAAGCGCCTGCCCCGCTGGCGTCAGCAGCCACAGCTCGTCGCGTTCCAGGGTGTGCTGCCAGCGCATGCCGGACGAGAACGCACGACCGTCGTAGTTGACCGCCACGCGGCCGATCAGGTCGAATGCGGGAGCGGGCGGCGGTGGCGGCGCTGGCGCCAGCACGGCGCAGCCCGCGAGTGCAGCAGCCGCGGCCAATGCGGCGCAGGATCGGCTCGGACTCACGGAAGTTGTCATTCCCGCGGAGGCGGGTATCCCCTTCCCCCGCGTCCGGGGGAAGGTAGGATGGGGGAAAGTCCTGCACCCATACTCCTGGGCACCCGCCTTCGCGAGAGCGACGAGAAATTTCGGCCTGCTAAGGCTCGAAGCGCTTGACGGTGTCCCGCAGCACTTCGTTGTCGGGATGAGCCTTCAGCGAATCGGCCCAGATTTTCCGCGCCTGGTCGCGCTCATTGAGCGCCCACAGCACCTCTCCGAGGTGAGCCGCGATCTCCGGATCCGGGCGTTGCTTGAACGCGCGCTGCAGATAGTCGAGCCCTTCCCGGCCGCGCCCCATGCGGAAGAGCACCCAGCCCATGCTGTCCTGGATGAACGGGTCGTCGGGGGCGAGCTTCAGCGCGGTCTCGATGAGCCGGTAGGCCTCGTCAATCCTCTGGCTGCGGTCGGCAAAGGTGTAGCCGAGCGCGTTATAGGCGTGCGCGTGGTCGGGGCGGAGCTTGATCAGCTGCTTGAGGTTGGCTTCGAGTATGTCCAGGCGGTTCACTTTTTCCGCCGCCATCGCGTGGTCATAGAGCAGATCGGGGTAATCGGGCATCTTGGCGAGCGCCTGGCCCAGCAGGTCGAACGCTTCCTGGTAGGCATACGCATCGCGCAGCAGCTGCGCCTCGGCCTGCGTCAGCTGCACCCGCTGCTGGGCGCTGCGGGCGGTCGTCTCCTGCAGATGCTTGCGCGCTTCGGGGAGCTTGCCCTGCTTGGCGAGAATGGCCGCATAGCGCGACTGGGCAGTGATGAACTGCTCGCCCTGCGTGACGGTGGCGTACCACTTGAGCGCCTCGTCGAAGCGCTTGCGCTCCTCGTTCAGCTGCCCGAGGTAGAAGCGCGCGAGCTCCGGATCCTTGTAGTTCAGCTTGAGCACGCGCTGCAACTGCGTTTCCGCCGCCTCATAATCGTTCGCCTGCAGCGCGAGCAGCGCGACCGCCATGCCGACGTCGGCGTTCTCGGGATAGTCCTCGACCAGCACCTCGAATTGCCGGCGCGCCTCGGGGAAGCTCTTGGTGGCGACCAGCAACCGCGCGTAGTTGAGGCGGGCATCGCGCGCCTTGGGATGGTCCCGGAGATATTCGTTCAGGTAGCGCAGCGCCGCTTCGTTCGACTGGCGCTGCAGCACCTGCGCGACGAACAGCGCCGCGATTTCCCAATCGGGCCTCAGCTTGAGCGCGGCGCGCGCTTCCTCGAGCGACACCTTCTGGTTGTCTGCGTTCCATGCCGCCTGCGCGACAGCCAGCCGCGCCTCGGGAACATCGGGGTATGGCTGCGCCAGTGCCTGCATCAACTTCAGGACCCCGGGCTTGTCCTTGTGGCGCGCGAGCAGCGTGGAGAGCTGGAGAAAGCTCTGGCCGACGCTGTCGCGGCCGGTCGCGATCCACTTTTCGAGGTGCGGCTGCGCGTCGGCAATCCGCGCCTGGTTCACCAGCAGCGCCGCGATCACCTGGCGCGCCTGCGCCGAGCCCGGATCGACCTGCAGCCAGATGCCGGCCGCCTCGAGCGCCGCGGAGCTGAAGCGCGCATTCCATGCGACCTCGGTGGCGCGCTGCGCGACGCGCGGGTCACGGGTCTCGCGCGCGAGCTCGAGATAGGTCTGCACCGCGATATGGGGCTGCCCGCGTTGCAGCGCGACCTCCGCCAGCATCATCTTGAACAGCAACTCCTCCGAGAGCTCGACCTCGGGCAACGCCGGGCGGCGAGCCTCGGGCTTGCCGACTACCGCATGCGGCGGCGCAGCGCCGGGCGCCGGCGCTTCCTCCGGCACCGCGCGCGGCGGCTGCTGGGCGCACGCGGCAAGCGCCGCGCATACCGCCAGAACGATGAAGCGATACGCGGTCATGAGTCCGGAAGGGAACGCAGAGGGATTTTGGGATCGCGCGGCGGTCGTGCCGGCAGCTTCATTAACAGGCACATATTAGGTATATTTCCTGCACATCACAAGCACGGATCGTCTCCCGCCACCCGCCACCACGATGCCGGAACAGGAAGCGGCCAGCACCATCTCCGCACGCGGTCTCACCCGCACCTTCGGCAGTCACACCGCGGTCAACGGCATCGACCTTGATCTCAAGCGCGGCGAGGTGCTCGGCTTCCTCGGGCCGAACGGCGCGGGCAAGACCACTACCATGCACATGCTGACCGGCAATCTCGCGCCCTCGCGCGGCGAGATCAGCATCTGCGGCATCGACCTCCTGGATGAGCCGGCCGCGGCCAAGGCGCGCATCGGCTACCTGCCGGAGGTGCCGCCGCTCTACCGCGAGCTCACCGTGGACGAGTACCTCGAGCTCGCGGCGAAGCTGCACCGCGTGCCGCGCGCGCGCCGGCGCGACGCGGTGGCAACCGCCAAGCAGCGCTGCGGCCTCGCCGAGGTCGGGCCGAAGCTGATCGGCATGCTTTCCAAGGGCTACCAGCAACGCGTGGGCATCGCGCAGGCGATCGTGCATGGTCCCGACGTGGTGGTGCTCGACGAGCCGACGATCGGCCTCGACCCCAATCAAATCCGCGACATCCGGGCGCTGATTCGCGAGCTGGGCGGCGCCCATAGCGTGATCCTCTCCACGCATATCCTGCCGGAGGTGGAGGCGGTGTGCGACCGCGTGCAGATCATGCACCACGGCGAGCTGGTCTATGGCGACACCATCGCTGCGCTCAAGCAGTTCGAGCGCGGCGCGACCGTGGTGGTGGGACTGCGCCGCGCGCCGCCGCTCGCCGAGCTCGTGGCGTTGCCGGGCGTCGGGGCCGTCGAGGCCGTCGACGCGACCTCGTACCGCATCCAGTTCGCTGCAGGCGCGAACCCGACCGATGCGCTGGTGCAGGCGGCCGCGGCACGCGACTGGGGTCTTTACCAGCTGACGCCGGCGCAGACGAGCCTCGAGGATGTGTTCGTTCACCTCACCCGCAACGAGGAAGTGGCGTGAGCCGCGAAGCGAAGGCCTCATGATCCTCACCATCGCGGGCAAGGAGCTGAGAACGCTGTTCGCCTCGCCGCTCGCGTGGGTCGTGCTCACGGTGATGCAGTTGATCGTCGGCTACGCCTTCCTGCGCCGGCTCGACGACTTTCTCCAGCTGCAGCCGCAGCTCGCGCAGATGGCGAGTCCGCCGGGCGTGACCGACCTCGTGGCCGGGCCCGTCTTCGGCACGGCCGCCGCGGTGCTTCTGTTCGCGGTTCCGATCCTGGCCATGCGGCTGGTTGCGGAAGAGCGCCGCAACCAGACGATGGTGCTGCTCATGTCGGCGCCGGTCTCCATGTCCGAGATCGTGCTCGGAAAGTTCCTGGGCCTCGCGGCGTTTCTTGCGGTGATCGTGGCGATCACCGCACTGATGCCGCTCTCGCTCGCCGGGGCCGCGCGCCTGGACTGGGGGCTGCTGGCGGCCCTGGTGGCCGGGCTTCTGCTGCTCGCCGCGTCCTTCGCCGCGGTGAGCCTGTTCGTGTCGTGCCTGACGGTCCACCCGGTGGCGGCAGCAATCGGCGCCTTCGCCGCCCTGCTCATCATGGTGCTCGCAGGCGACGCGGCAGGTGAAGGCCTGCGCGCGCGCGGATGGACGGAGGCGGCGAGCCTCGCGCAGGTATTCTCGCCGATCAAGAGCTTCGAGCCCTTCGGCAAAGGGCTGCTCGACACCTACGCGGCCGCCTGCCTGATCCTGCTCACCGCGCTCGCTCTCGCGTTGGCGGTCCGGCAGCTCGACGCGCAGCGGCTGCGCGGCTGAACATGGCATTCGCTAGCCCGCGCCGCCTGCGGTCCCTCGTGCATCATGGACTGTTCGTGGCGCTTCTGGTCGCGTTGACGAGTCTGCTTGCACACCTCGCGCACGAGTACCGCATCGAGCACGATCTGACGCAGAGCCACCGCAACACCCTGTCACCGGCCACGCTTGACGTGCTGAAGCGCCTGGAGGGACCGGTCCGCATCACCGCCTATGCGCTCGCGCGGGACGCGCGCGGCGAGCACGTGCATCGGCGGATAGAGGATTTTCTGCGCCCGTACCAGCGGGCGAAGCCCGATCTCACGTTCACCATCGTCGACCCGCGCGAGCAGCCGAAGGCCGCCGCGGAGGCGGGGGTGCGCGCGCCGATCGAGCTTGTGGTGGTGTACCAGCGGCGCACCGAGCGCCTCGTGGAGTTCAGCGAGCAGGCCCTCGCGAATGCCCTGCTGCGGCTCGAGCGCGGCGCCGACCGCCTGGTGCTGTGGCTCGACGGCCACGGGGAGAGGAAGCTCAACGGGCCCGCCAACCACGATCTCGGCGAGTTCGGGCGCCAGCTCGAGCTGAAGGGCTTCCGCGTGAGCGGCATCAATCTCGCGCTCGCCCAGGAAATGCCGGGCAACGCCGCGCTGCTCGTCATCGCCAGCCCCCAGGTGGACCTGCTCGACATCGAGGTGCAGAAGATCCGGCGTTACCTCGTCGCTGGCGGGAATCTCCTGTGGCTGATCGATCCCGAGCCGCTGCGCCGCCTTGCGCCGGTTGCCGAGATGCTCGGGCTGGTGCTGACGCCAGGCATCGTCGCCGATCCCGAGGCCGCCCGCTACGGCGCCTCGCCCGCGCTCGCGGTCGCGGCGGTTTACGGCCGTCACGCCATCACCGACGGCTTCAACCTCATCACGGTCTACCCGCAGGCGCGCCAGATCGAAGCCATCGACAGCGAGGAGTGGCGCGTGCGGCCGCTGATCGAGGTCGCGCCGCGCGGCTGCGTCAAGACCGGCAAGCTCGAGGGCCGCTGCGACAAGAGCCGCGACATCATCGGCCCGATCACCATTGCCCGCGCATTCGAGCGCCAGGTCGGCGACCGCCAGCAGCGGGTGGTGGTGGTGGGCAACGGCAATTTCCTCTCGAACGCCTTCATCGGCAACGGCGGCAACCGCGATCTCGGCGTGAACGTCGTCAATTGGCTTGCCGGCGACGAGCGCATGATCGTGATTCAGCCGCGGGAGGGCGCCGACACCCGGATCGACATCGACCGGTTCACGCTCTATCTCATCGCGTTCTGCTTCCTGATCGCGTTGCCTCTTGCCTTCATGGTCATGGGCCTGGCGATCTGGTGGCGCAGGCGCCGGATATGAGCCGTGCCGGGCGGTTGAATGCGGTCCTCGCGGCCCTGGTCGTCGTCCTGGGCGCTTTCTTCTATCTGAGGCCCGCCCGCGACACTGCCGTCGATTTTCCGCTGACGGCGCTCAAGCCTGACGAGGCCCTGTCGCTCACGATCGAGCGCACCGGCGCCGAGCGGGTCGTGCTCGAGAAAAAGCAGGACGGCTGGCATGTCTCCGCGCCGTTTGCCGCGCGCGCCGACGCCTCCCGGGTTCAGCAGCTGCTCGCGATCGTCCAGGCAAGGGCAACGCACAAGCTGCCCGCCGATGATCCCGGCCGCTTCGGGCTCGCGCCGCCGCAGGCGCGCATCGTCGTGGATGGCCAGGCGTTCAGCTTCGGGCTGGTAAACGAGATCACGCGCGAGCAATACGTGATGTCGGGCAACGCCATCTACGCCCTGCACCCGCGATTTGGCGCGGCGCTGCCGGCACGCGCCGCTGATGCGGCCAGCCGGCAGCTGTTCGGTTCGCACGAGGTGCCCCAGCGCTTCGAAGCGGGACGCTTCACGGTTGCGCAGGAGGACGGACGGTGGACGCTGACGCCGGGCAGGGGCGACCTCAGCCAGGACGACCTCGCGCGCTGGGTGGACGAGTGGCGGCTTGCCAGCGCGCTGCGCGTGGACCTGCGCTCGGCGCTGAAGGCGCGGGAGGAAATCAGGATTCAGTTGAGGCAAGGCGGCAGGTTCACGCTGGGCGTGCTTGCCCGTGAGCCGGAACTGATCCTCGCGCGCTCCGACGAGAAGGTGCAGTACCATTTCCGCACTGAGCTGGCGCAGCGCCTGCTTTCTCCGCCGGCCGCCCGTGACGAGGCGGCAGCGAAGAAGTGACTCGTTGCCCTCTTCTGTCCTCTCGTCACCCTACCCAAGATGCCGGAGCTGCCTGAGGTCGAGACGACGCGCCGGGGCCTGGAGCGATTGCTCGTCGGCCAGCGCGTCCGCGCCGCCGTGGTGCGCGAGCCCCGGCTCCGCCAGCCGGTGCCGCGCCGGCTGCGCCAGCTGCTCGCGGGGGCGATGATTCGACGGCTCGACCGCCGCGGCAAGTACCTCCTGATCGACTGTGGAACGGGCACGCTGGTCGTGCACCTCGGCATGTCGGGCCGGCTGTGGGTGGTGACGGACGGGGCGGCCCCCACCCCCCACGACCATTTCGACCTGGTGCTGGAAAACGGGACGGTCGTGCGGCTGCGCGACCCGCGCCGCTTCGGGCTGGTGCTGTGGCAGGCAGGAGAGGCGGCTGCGCACCCCCTGCTCGCGCGGATCGGCCCGGAGCCGTTGTCGGGAGATTTCGACGGGGCGGTACTGCACGCTGCCACGCGCAATCGCAGCGCCGCCATCAAGCACGTGCTGATGGACAGCCATGTGGTCGCGGGCCTGGGCAACATCTACGCGAACGAGGCATTGTTCCGGGCGGGGATTTCGCCACGCATCGCGGCGCGCCGACTGAACCGCGCGCGCTGCGACGAGCTTGCGGCAGCAATTCGCGAAACCCTGGAGCTCGCCATCGCCGCAGGCGGCAGCAGTCTCAGGGATTACGTGGCGAGCAACGGAATGGCCGGCAACTACCAGAGCCAGTTCCTGGTCTACGACCGCGCCGGCGAGCCGTGCCAACGCTGCGGCGCGAGGATCAGGGAGATACGGCAGGGACAGCGCTCGACGTTCTACTGTCCGAGGTGCCAGAAGGCGTGAGTGGTGAACTCACTGGTCATGCTTTTTCCTTCTGGCCGGTCAGCCGGAGATATTTCGCGTGGAGCTGCTCTTTCGTCTCCACGAAGTCGGGATCGAGGGGTATGCAGTCGACGGGGCACACCTTCACGCACTGCGGCTCGGAGAAATGGCCGACGCACTCGGTGCACCGGTGCGGATCGATGACGTAGATTTCCTCGCCCTGCGAAATCGCCTCATTCGGGCATTCCGGCTCGCACACGTCGCAATTGATGCACTCCTCCGTGATCTTCAGCGCCATCGCTATTTGCCGCCGAGCTGCTTGATCTTGGCCCTCAACCGCCGGGCGACCACCGGCGGCACGAACTTCCTGACGTCGCCGCCCAGCACCGAGATCTCGCGCACGATGGTGGCCGAAATGAACATGTACTGCTCCCCGGGGGTGAGGAACAGCGTTTCGACATCGGGATAGAGCCCGCGGTTCATTCCCGCGAGCTGGAACTCGTACTCGAAGTCGGACACGGCGCGCAGCCCGCGGATGACCACCCGCGCCTTGTTCTGCCGCACGAACTTCATCAACAGTCCCGCGAAGCCCACGACCTCGACGTTCTTCAGGTCCTTCAGGACCGTGCGCGCCATGTCCACGCGCTCCTCGCGGGTGAAGAACGGGCGCTTGGCGGTGGAGTCCGCGATCGCCACGATCACGGTGTCGAACAGCCGTGCCGCGCGCCGGATCAGGTCCTCGTGGCCGAGGGTGATCGGGTCGAGAGTTCCAGGGTAGACCGCCTTGTGATTCATGTCAGAGCCTCCCCCCGCTTCAAGAGTTGATAGGCGACCTGCCCGGCCCGGCCCTGCTTCCAGATCTCCCATCCCGGCAGCGCGTCGCCCCGGCCGGCGCGCTCGAGGTAGACGAGCGCCTGCGGTGCGAGATGCCGCGGCAGGAGCGGCGCGACCCGCGGCCAGAGGTCGGAGCGGTACGGCGGGTCGACGAAGACAACGTCATAGACATCGCGGCCGGCGCGCAGGAATTCTAGCGCATCCGCTCTCCTGATTTCCACAGCGGCGGCATCGAGGGCGGCGCGACTCGCAATGAGCGCACGCACGACGACCGGATCGCTTTCGACCATCACCACGCGCATCGCGCCGCGCGAGGCCGCCTCGAGTCCAAGCGCCCCGCTGCCGGCGAAGAGATCGAGGCAGGTCTTTCCGGTCAGGTCCTGGCCGAGCCAGTTGAAAAGCGTCTCGCGCACCCGGTCGGGGGTGGGCCGCAGGTCCGGGCGCGAGGGAAAGGCGATCAACCGGCTGCGCCACGCGCCGCCGATGATGCGCACCCGGTTCCGGGTCATGGGATAGCGGGCGGCCGGATGCCGGCGTCAGCGCGCGCCAGCCGGCTGCCGGGACTCGCTGCCGACGACCACCGTCACCATGCGGGCGGGGTCGATGCGACGCCGAAAGGCGTCCCGGACGTCGGCGACGGTGACGCGCTCGACGCGCTGCACGAAATCCTCGAGATAGGTCAATGGCAGGCGGTAGAAGCCGATCATGGCGAGGTAGCCGTGGATCTTGCGGTTGCTGTCGATGCGCAGCGGAAAGCCGTCGAGGATGTTGCGCTTTGCCGTCTCGAGCTCTTCCGCGGTGGGCCCGTTCTTGACGAATTCCGCCAGCGTAGCGCGCGCCACCTTGAGCGCCTGCGCAGCCTGGTCGCTCCGCGTCTGCATGCTGATCAGAAACGGGCCCTCGCGCTGAAGCGGATAGAAGTAGCTCGAGGCCGAGTAGGCGAGCCCCCGCTTCTGCCGGACCTCCTCCGTGATGCGCGAGATAAAGCCCCCGCCGCCCAGCACGTAATTGCCGACGTAGAGCGCAATATAGTCCGGGTCGGTGCGCGTGGTCCCCGGCGCCCCGATCAGGATGTGCGCCTGCGTGGCGTGATGCGGGACGTTGCGTGACGCTCCCGTGGCCAGCGGCGCCACCGGAGGCAGTGCGGGCGCCGCTTCTCCAGCTTCCGGAAGCCCGCGCGTCACCTCCTCGGCGATGGCCTCGGCCTGGGCACGCGTGATGTCCCCGATCAAGGCCACCACCGCGTCCCGCGCGGCGTAATGGCGCTGGTGAAATGCCACCAGGTCATCGCGTGTGATGGCCTCCACCGACTCGACCTCACCGCTCGCGCGCAGCGCATAGGGATGCTCGCGATAGGCGAGGCGGTAGAACGTGCGGGAGACGATAGTGTCGGGCTTGGTGTCGGCTTCCTTGAGGGACCCGACCAGACGTGTTTTTTCGCGCTCCAGCACATCCTCCGGAAACGACGGCGCGCGCAGGGACCGCGCCAGAATATCGATCGCCCCGCGCAGCTCCCTGTCGGTCGAGAGCGTGCGCACGGAAAGGCCCGCGCGGTCGGCGTCGAAGCGCCCGCCGAGCTGCGCGCCGATTGCGGCAAGCCGCCGCGCGACGTCATCCTCGCTCAGGTCTTCCGCCCCGCTCCTCAACAGGCGCTGCGTCATGCCGGCGACGCCCGATTTCGCAGGCTGGTCGTAGCCCGCGCCCGCCGGGAACTCCACGCTGATGTCCAGCATCGGCAGATCGTGGTTCTCCACGAAATAGACGCGCGCGCCGCTCGCGGACTGCCAGTGCTGGATGGGAAGTATCGCCTGCGCCGGAGCCGCGACGCACAGCAAGCCCGCGACCGCATACAGACGCCAGGTCACTTGAATGGCCTTATTGCGCGTGGCGCACCGGCAGGGACGGCGTCGCGCGCCGGGCGCCGTCGAGCGGCTGCGGATCGAGCGTGGCGATCGTCAGGACATCGTCCCGGAAGTACTTGCGGGCGACTTCCTGCACCTGCCCGGGCGTGACCTCGCGCAGCTTCGCGAGCTGCAGGTCGAGCGTGTCGTGCGAGATGCCGGCGGCCTCCAGCGATGCGATCTGCCGTGCCTGGAAGAACATCGAGTCGCGCTCAAACACGTGCGCGGCGACTGCCTGCGCCTTCACGCGGTCGAGCTCCTCCTGGTCGACGCCGTGCTCGATGATCTTCGCCATCTCGCGCCGCAGCGCCTGCTCGACCTCGAGCGCGCTCCGGCCCGGCGTGGGAGCCGCCGCGAGGTAAAAGAAGCCGGGCCCGCGCGTGATCGAGTCGAAGCTCGCATCCGCAGAGCTTGCGATCCTCTCCTCGCGCACCAGCGTGCGGTGCAGCCGTGCCGCCTCGCTGCCGTCGAGCACCGCCGCCAGCATTTCCAGCGCATATGGCTCCCACTCGCGCTCGGGATCGCGCAGCGCCGGCGTGCGGAACGTCATCAGCACGTACGGCAGCTCCGCCGGCGCCTTCACGGTCACGCGCTTCACGCCCAGCTGAGACGGCTCGTCCTGCGGCTTGCGCTCGGGCAACGCGCGCGCCGGAATCGTCCCGAAATATTTCTCGGCAAGCGCGACGACGTCATCGGGCTCCACGTCGCCCACGACTACCAGCGCCGCGTTGTTCGGGGCGTACCAGCGCTGGTAGAACTCGCGGGCATCCTCGACCTTCATGTTCTCCAGATCGCTCATCCAGCCGATGATCGGGTTGCGGTAGGGATGGGCGGCGAGCGCGGTCGCCATCAATTGCTCGTACACCAGCGCGCGCGGCCGGTCCTCGGTGCGCAGCCGCCGCTCCTCCATCACGACCTTGATCTCCTTCGCGAACTCCTCGGGCGAGAGAACCAGGTTCGCCATGCGGTCAGCCTCGAGGCGCAGCGCGAGCTCGAGCCGGGACTTCTGCAGAACGGCAAAATAGCCGGTGTAGTCGTTGCTGGTGAATGCGTTATCGCGGCCGCCGGCGGCGGCGATGGCGCGCGAATACTCTCCGGCCGGCGCGGCGGCAGTGCCCTTGAACATCATGTGCTCGAGGACATGCGCGACCCCGGTCACCCCGTTCACCTCGTCCATGCTGCCGACCTGATAGAGCAGCATCACGACCACCACCGGCGCGCGCCGGTCGGGCTTGACGATCACGCGCATGCCGTTTCCCAGCTTGTGCTCGGCGGTGTCGGCTGCGGCAAGCGCCGGGCCCGCGGGCAACACCAGCGCGAGCAGCGCGAGGATCAGACGCTTCATGAATGTCATGCAGACGCGCTTCGGCAGCAGCGAATTTCAGGCTAGAATTGTATCCACTCACATGCCGGCCATCCACAATGGCTGCCGGCTCCGACTCTGCTACACGCTTCTAGACTGCCCGGCGCGTGTTAAGTTCTACTGCCTCTTCCACCGACGGTGGGCGCTGGTTCGCGCGCCTGCGCGACGGGCTCGCCAAGACGCGCCGCCAGCTCGGCGACCGGCTCGCCGGATTGCTGGGGACGGCGCGCCCCCTGGACGAGGCCTTCTATGAAGAGCTGGAAGCGGCGTTGATCAGCGCGGATGTGGGAGTGCCCGCGACCACGCATCTGCTGGGCGAGCTGCGGCAGCGCGCCCGGCGCGAGGGATACGCCGATTCCACGGGGCTGCGCGAAGCCTTGCGGGACGAATTGCGCAAGGTACTCGAGCCGGTCGCCGTAGCGCTCACGGTCGAGTCGCACCGCCCGTTCGTGATCATGCTCGCCGGTGTCAACGGCGCGGGCAAGACCACCTCTATCGGCAAGCTCGCGCATTATTATCAGAGCCGCGGCAAGTCCGTGCTGCTCGCCGCCGGCGACACATTTCGCGCCGCGGCGCGCGAGCAACTCGCCGCATGGGGCGAGCGCAGCCGGATCGCGGTGATTGCTCAGAAGTCGGGGGATCCCGCGGCGGTGATCTTCGATGCCGTCAAGGCCGCCATTGCCCGCGGAACGGACATCGTATTGGCGGATACCGCGGGGCGGCTGCCCACGCAACTGCACCTGATGGAGGAAATCAGGAAAGTGAAGCGCGTCATTGCCAAGGCACTGCCGGGGGCGCCGCACGAGGTGCTGCTCGTGATCGACGCCAATACCGGCCAGAACGCCCTCGCGCAGGTGCGGGCGTTCGATGACGCCATCGGGGTGACCGGCTTGATCCTCACCAAGCTCGACGGCACGGCCAAGGGGGGTGTGATCGCGGCGATCGCCCGCGAACGTCCGATCCCGGTGCGCTTTGCCGGCGTCGGCGAGGGACTCGATGATCTGCGGCCGTTCAGCGCCCAGGAGTTCGTCGCGGCGCTGTTCGACTGACGCGGCGGGAAGGCGACGATGGCTGCTCGCGATATCACCCATTCGCGCCGCCCCGGTGAGCACTCACTAACGGTCGGGCGCACGGCGTAACTCGATGATTTCCTTCAGCCAAGTTACCAAGCGCTACCCGGGCGGGCTGGAGGCATTGCGCGGCGTCACGTTGAAGATCGAAGCCGGAGAAATCGTGTTCGTCACGGGCCCATCGGGGGCTGGCAAGAGCACGCTCCTCAAGCTCATCGCCGCGATCGAGCGGCCCACGAGCGGCAGCGTCATTGTCAGCGGCCAGAACGTGGGTGCGCTGCGCCCGCGCGCCGTGCCCTATCTCCGCCGCAAGCTGGGCCTGATCTTCCAGGACCAGAAGCTGCTGTTCGACCGCTCGGCGTTCGACAACGTGATGCTGCCGCTGGCCGTCACCGGTTTCGAGCGGCGTGAAGCTGCGCGGCGGGTGCGGGCGGCGCTCGACAAGGTGGGGCTCCTCGCCAAGGAAAAGGTCAATCCGGTCCGGCTCTCGGGCGGCGAGCAGCAGCGGCTCGCGATCGCACGCGCCATCGTGCACCGCCCCGCGATAGTGCTTGCCGATGAGCCCACCGGAAACCTCGACACTGCATACGCCAACGGCATCGGCGAGCTGTTCCGCTCGTTCAACCAGGTTGGCGTGACGGTGGTGATCGCGACGCACGATGAAGCATTCGCATTGCGCATGAAGCCGCGCCACATCGTATTGCGGGAGGGAAGGCTCGCATCGTGAGGATCTGGTTCTGGAATCACCTCGATGCCCTGCGCACGACGCTCGCGCGGCTCGTGCGCACGCCGGTCGCCACCCTGCTCAACGTGAGCGTCATCGGCGTCGCGCTGGCGCTACCGGTCGGCCTCTACGTGGTGGTCGCTAACCTCGAAGGACTCGCGCGCAGCCTCGGCTCCGATCCGCAGCTCTCCGTGTTCCTTGCGCTCGACGCTGGACCCGCCGATGTCAAGCGGATCACGGCACGCCTCCAGCAGCATCCGACGGTGCGCGAGGCGCGCTACGTGCCGCGCGAGCAGGCGCTGAAGGAGCTGAAGGCAAGCACCGGCCTCGCCGATGTCGTCGACAGCCTGCCCGGCAATCCGTTGCCCGACGCATTCGTGGTTCTGCCGCGCGACCCCTCCTCGGAGGCCCTGGAAAAGCTTCGCGACGAAGTGCGCGGCTGGCCCAAGGTCGCGCATGTCCAGCTCGATGCCGAATGGGCGCGCCGGCTTGAAGCCGGGCTCAAGGCCGCTCTCCTGGCAGTTTCCCTCCTCGCGACCCTCTTTGCATTTGCGTTAGTGGCCGTCACCTTCAACACGATCCGGCTGCAGATCCTCACCCGGCGCGAGGAAATCGAGGTCTCCAAGCTGATCGGCGCCACGGATTCGTTCATCCGCCGGCCGTTCCTCTACTACGGAGCCATGCAGGGTCTCGCGGGCGGGCTCGCGGCGTGGGCGATCATCTGGGGGGGCCTGTATGTCCTGAACGGCGCGCTCGCGGAGCTGTCCCGCCTCTACGCCGCGCCGATAGCTCTGCGGCATCTGGGCATGGAGGACAGCGGGAGCCTGCTCGCTTTCTCCGCGGCGCTGGGCTGGTTCGGGTCCTGGCTCTCGGTCAACCGCCACCTCGCCGCCATCGAGCCTCGCTAGGAGGATCTGGCGAAAGGCGGCAGGTGTCGGGCGGCGGGGTATCCTGGAGATGGGACCGTTCCAAGCCCCCATCCAAGGCTTTGATTTGACGTCGTTTTCAAGCCGGGATTCGGCGTTAACTCAATGAAAATAATGAACTTTTACCACCTCTGGCACTCTCATGGCTAGAGTGCTAGCATAATTCGCTCGAAGGGGGCCAATATGACGAGTATTGCTTTGCCTGTCCCGCTGGCCGCAGCCAGCCTGGAACGCTATGTCCAGGCCGTCAACAGCCTGCCGCTCCTGTCCGCAGAGCGCGAGCGGGAGCTTGCCCGGCGTTTCCGGGGCAGCGGCGACCTCGAAGCCGCGCGCGAGCTGGTGCTTGCCCACCTGCGGGTGGTCGTTGCGATCTCGCGCGGCTACCTCGGCTACGGGCTGCCGCAGGCCGACTTGATCCAGGAAGGCAACATCGGCCTCATGAAGGCGGTCAAACGCTTCGACCCCGAGCGCGGTGTGCGGCTCGTTTCGTTCGCCGTGCACTGGATCCGCGCGGAGATCCACGAGTTCATCCTTCGCAATTGGCGGATGGTGAAGATCGCGACCACCAAGGCGCAGCGCAAGCTCTTCTTCAACCTGCGGAGCCTGAAACCGAGCCTTGCGAGCCTCGGCCCCGAGGAGGTGAAGGCGGTCGCCCGGCAGCTCGGCGTGAAGCCCGACGAGGTGGTCGAGATGGAAACGCGGCTCGCCGGCCGGGACGTCGCGCTCGAGCCCGCGGGCGACGATGAAGAGGAGTCGTTCGCGCCGATCTCCTATCTCGTGGCGGAAGATGCCGAGCCCGGCCGTATCCTGGAGCACGAGCAGACCGCGCGCCTGCGTGGAGAAGGGCTGCAGCGGGCACTCGCCAGCCTCGACTCGCGCAGCCGCCGCATCGTGGAAGCCCGCTGGCTCACCGAGAAGGACGCGGCGACCCTGCATGATCTCGCCGCGGAGTTCGGCGTGTCCGCCGAGCGCATCCGGCAGATCGAGGCGAAGGCGCTTGCCAAGATGAAGAACGTGATCGGCCTGCAGGCCGCGTAACACTGCATCCGCCCAAACTACGAGCCCCGCTCCCGCGGGGCTTTTTTGTTGGAACCTGTCACAAAAACTCGGTCGTTCGCCCTTTGCCTCCGACTGTTAATCCCGGGCGTAGCGCGCAGGCCGCGGGGCGGATCCCGTCAGAGCGGTCGCGATCTTCTCCGGATTTCCCAGCCCACCTGGTCAATTGATCAGGACAACTCCCTTGGGCAGCCAGTACCAGTACCGGAAATCCGGAACCAGATCCCAACCGCTCCGCCACCCGGCCCGCGAGTGTGCTGAGGTGCGCGGGTGGCAGAAGGGTCGGGGTTTGATCCGAGGCTTCCGGTACTGGTAACGACTCCAGAGAACGCGATGGCCAAGTCAATTGCCCGGATGCGCGGGAAGCCTCGGAGCGGGCCCCGACCGTTCTGACAGGACCCGCGGCGTGCCGCCTCTGATGCATGCTCGTACTGCTCCGCGGATATTTTTTTTGGATGGGTTCTGGTGACATCCACCCGTCGCTCCCGCGAAGCGTTACCCCCCATCCTGCCTTCCCGCGCAAGGGGGGAAGGGGATGCCCGCCGACGCGGGAATGACGGTCAGGGCTTGCCGAGCAGGAGCCGGATGTCGTGCAGGAGTGCCGGCGCACCCGTCCCATATCCCGCAAACAGGCGCAGCCTGCCCTCGCGGTCGAGTATGTAGGTGCCGGCGGAGTGGTCCACGCTGTAGTGGCCGTCCTTGGCTGGCTGCTTCTGGTAGTAGATCTTGAACGCCTTCGCCGCGCGCGCGGTCGCCTCCGCGTCGCCATAGAGCCCGAGAAAGCCGGGATGGAATGCCGGCACGTACCGGGCCAGCACCTGCTGCGTGTCACGCTCGGGATCCACGGTCACGAACAGGACCTGGACCCGGTCGCCGTCCGGCCCGAGCGCCTTGACCACCTGCGCCATCTCGGCAAGCGTCGTCGGGCAGACGTCAGGGCAGTGCGTGAACCCGAAGAATACCGTCACCACCTTGCCGCGGAAATCGGCGAGCGTGCGCGGCTTGCCGGTGTGGTCGGTAAGAGCGAGCTCCTTGCCGAAATTCGCGCCGGTAACGTCGGTAAGCTTGAACCCGGGGGCGTCGCCCCGCTCGCCGCAGCCGGCCAGGCACGCCGCCGCCAGCGTCAAGAGCAACGCCGCGACAAGACGCTTCAAGCCCCACCCGCCGTCACAGCGGGACATCGATATGGTGATCGATCAGCAGCGCCGCGAAGAGCGCCGCGAGATAAAGGATGGAATAGCGGAAGGTCCGGCGCGCCAGGCGGTCGCTGTATGCGGTGTAGATCCGCACTGCGTACCACAGGAACACGGCGTCGAGCGCCAGCGCCGCGGCGAGATAGAGCGGGCCGCTCATGCGGGAGACGAACGGCATCAACGACACCGCCGTCAGGATCACGGTATAGAGCAGCACGTGCAGGCGCGTAAAGCGGTCGCCATGCGTCACCGGCAGCATCGGCACGCCGGCCCTGGCGTAGTCGTCCCTGCGGTAGAGCGCCAGCGCCCAGAAATGCGGCGGCGTCCACGCGAAGATGATCAGGAACAGCAGCAATGCTTCGGGCGCAATCTCGCCTGTGACCGCCGTCCAGCCGAGCACCGGGGGCATGGCGCCGGAAGCCCCGCCGATCACGATATTCTGCGGCGTCATCGGCTTCAGGAACACGGTATAGACGATCGCGTAGCCGATGAAAGTGGCGAGCGTCAGCCACATGGTGAGCGCGTTCACCCACTGGTGGAGAATGGCGAGCCCCGCGCCGCCCACGATTCCCGCAAAGACGAGCGTCTCGATCGAGGTCACCTCCCCGCGCGGCAGCGGCCGCGCGCGGGTGCGCGACATCAGCGCGTCGATTCTCTGCTCGACCAGGCAGTTGACCGCCGCCGCGGCGCCCGCGGTGAGCGCGATGCCGAGGGTCCCGGCGACGAGCGCCTGCAGCGGCACCATGCCCGGCACGGCGAGGAACATCCCGATCACCGCCGTGAAGACGATGAGCGCCACGACGCGCGGCTTGGTGAGCTGGTAGAAATGGCTGAACCGGGAGGCAGCCGACAGTCC
>DATBKZ010000008.1:0-3479 GCA_036555615.1 Burkholderiales bacterium
CGGCGGAGTTAGAAGCGAAATGGAGGCTTGAGGCCCGGCAGCAAAGGCTTTGGGGTACGCAACCGGCGTTCACGTATGACGAGATGATGCTGCGCTACCTGCAGGAAATGGCAGAGGCGAAACGTGAGCGTGATGCGTGGAGCGCAAAGCAGTTGCAGCGCTTTTTCTCGGGTCGCGTTCTCGTGAAGCTCAAGCGGGCTGACGTGAGGCAATACATCGCCATGCGCAAGGCCGATGGGGTAACGGGCGGCACGATAAACCGGGAATTGGGGTTGCTCTCATCGGCGCTCAACCGGGCACGCCGCGATTGGGATTGGGATATTCCGAATCCGGCAGAACGGATGCGCCAGCGGGAGGCCGAGGGCCGGCGGTTCTTTCTGACGCGGGCGCAGTTCGACAGGTTGGTGTCGGCTGCCTCGCAGCAGAAACGGGCGCCGTACTTGGCAGACCTGATCACGGTTGCGGTCATGACTGGCTGTCGTCGCGGGGAGCTTCTGGGGCTGGAATGGACCCGTGTGGACCTGAAAGCCAACGTGGTGCGGCTCGGGGCCGCGGAGACAAAGGCGCGGAAGGAGCGCCTGGTCCCGCTTAACCAGAGCGCACGGGAAGCGCTGCTGCGCCGCTTTCGCTACCGCGCCACCCATTGCCCGGCAGCACCTTGGGTGTTTTGCACTAAGGGGGGAAAGCGCGTCGCGGGGGTCAGGTCGAGCTATTTGAGGGCGTGTAAGGCCGCAGGATTGTCCGGGTTCCGCTTCCATGACCTTCGGCATACCTGCGGCTCCTGGTTGATGCAGGCGGGCGTTCCGGCCGGTCATATCGCTTCGGTACTGGGTCACAGCACCGTGCGCATGACCGAGCGGTACGCGCACGTGGCGCCCGAAAATGCGCAAGCTGCGGTTGCGTTGCTGGGAGGGGTACCCAAAACGGTACCCAGTGGTGAAACTAGCAGTGGGGATGCTTCGGTAAGTGCTTGAGTTACTTGGTGGGTGGTACAGGGTTCGAACCTGTGACCCCTGCCGTGTGAAGACAGTGCTCTACCGCTGAGCTAACCACCCGTGGCGAGGCGCGATTTTAGCACCCTCGCCTCTCGTCAGTCACCCGGTCGAGGTTTCCTGAGGGCGGCGGCGAGAGGGCCGAAGATCGCTTCGCCGTTGCGCCACGCGATCTTTTCCGCAATGTCGCGCGGCAGCTCGGCGAGCCAGGAGCGCGCAAGGCGCGCGTGCTCCACGATGCGATCCCAGTACTCCGGCGAGGGCGTATCGGTGCCGACCATGAAGCGGTCCGGCATCTCGAGGAACAGCGGCCGCCACTCCGGATTGAGCTTGCCGCCGGGAGCGTGGTCGGTGCGCCAGGAAAGATCGCACCAGAGATTGCGGTAGCGGCGTAGCATCTCGAGCACCTTGTCGGGCGGCGCGAATCCGGCATGCGCCCACAGCACGCGCGCACCCGAATCCTGCCTGAAGATGCGCTCCACGGCTTCCGCGTCGGAATGCACGTGCAGGAATAGCTTGTGCTTGCGCGCAAGCTGCACCATGTGCCGCACCACCGGCAACTCCGCGTCCGTGCCGTAGACATGGAACTCACCGATCGCCACGTAGCGATACCGCCGGAGCCGCTCCTCGACGTACGGGATGATGAATTTGTCGCGCGTCCAGCTCGATAGATCCGAGCGCACGCGGTAGGGGCGCAGCTCCGGGATGATCAGGTCCGGAGCCTCCTTGTAGAGCGCCTGCGTGCCATCGTCGTTCGAGCTCGACACCAGAGCGTGCCGCACGCCGGCCTTGCGCAGGATCTCGATCGCCGTCGCCACGGGCAAAGCATCGCGCGTGTCGTGACTGTAGTGGATGTGAGCGTCGAAGATGGGCAGGTCGGCGGCGGTGGCGAGCGGGGTCCACGCAAGGCAAAGGCAGAGGAAAAGCAGCCACATCATTTTGCAGCGCAATGATAACGGAGTGGGTGTTTAAGTGGGGTTTATTTGCTCCCACCACCCCGCCCGCTTGCACGGGCACCCGTCCTCTGGCAGGAGGGGAGTCCTCCAGTACTCTACGGATTCGGGCGGTGGTAGTCGTCGTCCCGATCGCCGAGTTGCCCCAGGCCATCGTGCTCGTGCACGTCGAACACCAGCGGCTTCTCCATCAGCCGGTAGAGATCGAGCGGAGAGACCACCATCTGGCCGACGTCGCGCGTCCACGGCGCAAGCGACATGCGGGCGACCTCCTGGTTGTCCTTCGTCAGCAGCGTGCTGATCGGGATCGAAAGGAAGATCCCCTTGTCGTAATAGGGGTCGCTGGGGCTGCCCGGCGATGTGATGTCATCGCCATTGGTGCGCGTATACCAGACGCCGGCTTCCCACCCCGAGGCAAAGCGCCGCTTGAACTCGAAGCGCACGCCTTCGTCCTTCGCCAGGAAGCGTCCACCGCGCGCCGTCGCCGTGATCCCCAGCGGCAGGCGGTAATGGAACGATGCGATCGCCGTCACCGTGTCGTAGTCCCGGAATCCCCAGCCATCGAAATCACGCTGCTTCAGCCAATCCACCGCGAGGTCGGCTCCCCAACCCGCGCCGGTCGGGAGATACAGCACCTGCCCGCCCGCGCCACCGTACATCTCCTCGTAAATTCCGCCCGAGGCACGCGCATAGACGCGCTCCGCTGGGAAATAAAGCTGATTGAGAAGGAGCCGGGTCAGCTTGAATGCGCTCGCCGCCTTGTACTCGGCGATATCGGAACGCACGTGCGGCAGCGTGCTGTTCGAGGGCTGCGTCACGTCGCTTACGGTTTCGTAGATGTTGTAATTCACCGCGGCAGCGAAGTACGTGCGCCGGGCGACCCGCCGATCGAGGGAGGCCTGGACCCCGACCTCGTACTTGAACGCACCGGCAGGATCGTTGAGATACAGGGCAATGGACGGCCGGATCTTGAACTGGTTCTGCAGCAGATCCTCGCTCATCAGCCCGGCGAGGTGGGCATTGTCCCGGCGCAGCGCCGTGACACCGGGCTGATGCTCGTCGAACGCCCCGAGCATGTCGGCCATGTCGCCCGCCTCCTGCGCCCCGGGTGCGGCGTAATGGATGGCCACGTGAGGCACGAGCTCCCAGCGCGGCAGCATCCCGTTGAAGTAGCGCTGGAGCCGGTCGAGATCGGTGAACGTGTAGATGACGACCGGCAGCTCGCGCGCGGTGTAGGTGATCTTGATCTCGCGCGTGCCGATGGGCGAGAGCAGGAGAATGGTGCGCGCCGCGCGCCCCACGGCTCGGCTCAAGCGCGAGATGCGCGAGTTGCTGAGCGAGACCTCGATTCGATCGTGGACCAGGTTGACGCGAATACTGCGGAAGTCCTGCTCCGCCAGCGCCCGCACCATGCGCCGCCGGTGCTCGTCGCTCGCTTGCCACTCGCCCATTGTCGGGCGCGGCGTGATCCGGGTGTACGGCTCCGGCTCGTGGATCTTGGGTATGAAGTCCTTCTGCGAGAGGGGAATCGACA
>DATBKZ010000009.1:0-3236 GCA_036555615.1 Burkholderiales bacterium
CCCGCACCGAAGCGATCGCCGCGCTGACGGCGCTGCTGGTCTTCGGCCTGACGTTCGTAACGCTCTTCACGCCCTCCGACCCGAGGGTCGCGGCGCTGGTCGCGTTCCTGCTCGCCGTGATCTGGCATCGCTCGCTGCAGGGCGCTCCGGCGGCGCGGAAAGCGTGATCGTCCGCGATGGTATTCAGAATCGACGCTGGAAGTATTTGCCGAGCGAATCGGCAACGAGCGGCATCCCCCCGGGCCGTCACCGGCGCGGCGGGAATCCTGTTCAGCAAGATGGGCGATCTGGTGAGACGATCATGATGCCTGGGGTCATGGTCATCGGGTGCGGGACTGTGGTCGAGCAGTACTACCGTGGCGCGCTGAAGAAGCTCGAGTCGGGAGGCATCGCCCGGGTCGCGGCCCTCGTTGACCCCGATCCCGGCCGGAGCGCAGCCCTCGGGCACCATTTCCGGTCGGCGCGCGCGTTTGCGACCCCCGCCGAGGCATACGCGCAGACGGCGCCGGATCTTACGATCATCGCGTCCCCGCCAAACCGGCATGCCGAGCACGCGCTCGCCGCCTTCCGCGCCGGCAGCCACGTGCTGTGCGAAAAGCCGATGGCCACCGATATCGACGGCGCGCAGCGGATGGTGGCGGCCGCCGGCGCCGCGCGGCGCGTCCTCGCCATCGGCATGCCCCGGCGGATGTACCCGTGCGTCGCCGAGGCGCGGGCGCTGATCGCCGCCGGCGCGCTCGGTGAGCGCGTCCACTTCGTCTACCGCGAGGGCGGCGCGTACGGCTGGCCGGTGAGCACCGATTTTCCGTTTCGACGGGCCACCGCGGGCGGCGGCGTTCTCATGGACAAGGGCACGCACGCGCTCGACTTTCTGGCTGCGCTGTTCGGTGAGCCCGTCCCCGTCGCCTACGCGGACGACGGCCACGCCGATGGCGTCGAGACCAACTGTCAGATCGCACTGCGGTTCCCCGCCGCCAGCGGCACGATGCAGTTGTCCTGGAGCCAGCCGCTGGCGAACGACTTCCAAGTCGCCGGCTCGGCCGGAGAGCTGACGCTGCACCCGTGGCGGCTCGATGCCCTGCGCTGGCGGCGATCCGGCGGTGCCTGGCAGACGCGCGTGAGCGCGAAGACTTGGCCGTGCGACCTGGTGCCGGAAGGCCGGCGGGGGAAGCCCTGGACCTACGAAGAATGCATCCACTACCAACTGGTGCAAGTGCTGCGGGCGGCAGTGCACGGAGAGCCGGTCGCGGTCACCGGCGACGAGGGCATTGCGGTCATGCGGGCGATAGACGCCTGTTACCGGCAGGCGACCCCCCTGCGGATGCCATGGCTGACTGCGGCCGAACAGGCACAGGCGAACAGTCGACACTGGAGCCGGCAGCGATGCGCGGCGGCGTAGCGATAATCGGTGCCGGCGGGTTCGTCGGGGCCCGGCTGCTCGAGATGGCTGTCCTCGGCGGGCGGACGGACATCGTTCCCGTCGTGCGCACCTTCCGCAGCGTTGGCCGCATCGCCAACCTCGGATTGTCGTACCGTCTCGGCGATGCCGCGCGCGCCGACACGCTGGAACGGGCGCTGGCGGGGTGCGAAGCCGTGGTGAACCTCACGTCGGGGGACGCGGCGGACATCCTGCGGACCACGCAGGGCGTTTACACGGCGGCCGTAGCCGCCGGCGCGCGGCTGCTCGTCCACCTCAGCTCGGCCACGGTTTTCGGCCAAGTCCTGCGGCCCGGTCTTCCCGACGACGCGCCGCCCCTGCTCGACCACTGGATGCCCTATGCGCGGGAAAAGGGCCGCGCGGAGAACTGGCTGCGCGATCGCGTGGCCGACCGGCGGCTTGCGGTCGTGGTCCTGCGACCCGGCCTGATCTGGGGCCCGCGTTCGCCGTGGGTCCTCAGGCCGGCAGCCGAGCTCGTCAGCGGCACCGCCTGGCTCGCCGGGGACGGGGAAGGGGTCTGCAACCTGATGTACGTGGACGACCTCGTGCGCAGCATCGACGCGGTAGTCGCTCACGCCGCGCCGGTCCCGGGTTTCTACAACGTCGCCGATGACGAGATGACGACGTGGCGCGAGTACTACGCTGCGCTCGCCGCGGGCCTGGGAGTGGACATGGCGATGGTCCACAGCGTGCCAGGCGATAGCTATCGCGCCGGCCTCCGCGGCCTGGTGGAGGAGCTCAAGAACCTCCCCCCTTACCGGTGGCTCAAGGAGCGCGTCTCCCCCGAAACGAAAGCCGTGATCAAGCTTCGTCTCAAGCGCGCCCTCGACCGCGATCCGCCGGAGCACCGCGCCGCCGCTGCGTGCCCGGTCGTGGCACGCGACTTGTGGCACCTGCAGACCACGCGCCATTCGTTGCCGACCATGCGGTTCCGGGCCACCTTCGGCCACCACAACCAGAATTGCTTCGCCTCCGGCCTGGCTGCGTCGCTTGCGTGGCTGCGCTTCACCGGGTTCGAAGTCCGCGACACGGTGCCGGATGCGCCGGTTCCGACGGCCGCCCGGACCGCAGCGCTCGCCGCCGGCGGGGAGCGCTGAGCCTTGCCCGTGGACCCCTTGACCGCCATCCTGCGAGGTCGCGTCGGGGGGCGGGCCCGGCGCGCACACGGGCCGGCCGTCTGGGAGCGGCACGCGCGCGCGGTGACAGACGTGCTTGCGGGACCGAATTGCTTCGGGAGGGCGCGGTGAAGATCGCGCTCCTGGCGCTCCACTTTGCCGAGTACGCGAGCCGCCTGGCCATCGCACTGTCGGCACGGCACGAGGTATTGCTGGTGTTGAACGAGAATAACGCCTCGCACGAGTTGCCGGAAGACCTGGGCGCGCAGCTTTCGCGATCGGTCGCGCTGCGGTCCGTCGCGCTTCCCCGCCTGCGGGAGCCGCGCCTCCTCGCAGTCAACATCGCGATCGCCCGGATCCTGCGGGATTTCTCCCCCGAGATACTGCATATCCAGGAGTACCACCCTGCCTTCACGGGATGGGCGACGCTCTCGTTCCGCAGGCGCATTCCGGTCATTCTGACCGTTCACGATCATATCCAGCACTCGGGAGGGATACCCAGGGACGGATGGAAATGGAAGGTCGTTCAGTGGTTCCGCCTCAAGGCGGACCGCGTGATCGTTCATGGGCCGCGCATGCGGTCCGAGCTCGCGGAGCTGAGTGGGAGGCGCGCGGCGGAGCGGATCGACGTGATCCCCCACGGCATACTTGGCCGGAGCGGCATCGACGACGACGGTTCGCGT
>DATBKZ010000010.1:0-8376 GCA_036555615.1 Burkholderiales bacterium
GACGTGTGCCAGGCTGTTCTGGTGGTACATGAAGTTGTCGAGCACGGTGACCTTGTGCCCGGCCGCGAGTAGCTCCGGCACCAGGGTGGAGCCCAGATAGCCGGCGCCGCCGGTGACGAGTATTCGATGGCTCATGCCTTAAACCCCGTGGATCGTGGACAGTGGATCGTTTGCATGTTCAAGGCATGCGTTTCCACGCTCACGCTCCGAGCACTTCCGCAGCGCGGGCGTAATCTTCCGGCACGCCGATGTCGAGAAAGCGGCCGGCGCATTCCATTCCGTAGACGCGCTTTCCCGCCTGCACGGCGAATGGGAGTATATCCTCCTCGAGCGATACCGCTGATTCGGACCGCCACGGTCCGCCTTCGAGCAGGCTCAACTCCATCAGGTAGACGCCGCCGTTGGCGAGCCCGCCCCTCGCGCCCGTGCCGAAGGACCGTATCTCTCCCGTTCTTCCCACGTTGATCCCGGTGTAGCGCCCCTGTTGCGGCGTGCGGAACAGTGAGAGCGTGGCCTCCGACCGGTGCGCGGCATGGAATTCACGCAGCATCGCAAGCGGCACGTCGAAGAATGTGTCCCCGTTGAGGACCAGGAACGGCCCGGCTTCGGTGAGCGAGCAGCTGGCGAGAAGCAGGCCGCCGCCCGTCCCGCGCGGGCGGTCCTCGACCGCGTGCTGGACGGCGGTACCGCGATAGGAGGCTCCGAAATGGGCGGCAAGCATCTCGTGGCGGTAGCCGGTCGAGAGCACGAAGCGCGTCACGCCCTGGGCGATCCAGTAATCGAGCAGGCGCTCGAGGAAGGGGCGGCCGCTGACCGGCGCCATCGGCTTGGGCACGTCGGGCACGGCCGCGCGCAGCCGCGTTCCCAGGCCGCCCGCGAGCACGATCGCTTCCATCTCAGCGCGCGGCCTTGTCGAGCACCTCGCGCAGACGCTCTATCTGCGGGGCTAGGTCGTGGGGATGGTTGCCAACGAAGAAGCCGCGGTCGTGGGCGATGTCGGCGTTCTCGATCTCGCCCACCCGGTCGTAGTCGAAATAGCGGATCACGTCGTGGCGCAGGAAATTGCCGCCGGTGATGATGCGGTAGCCGATGTCGGCCTGCTTGAGGGCGGCCATTACGCGTCCGCGGTCGATGCGCAGTCCCGGGTTGAGGATGATCGTGAAGCAGAACCATGAGCTCCGTCCGTTCTCGCGCTGGATGATGAAGCGCTCGTCGCCGCGGAAGAGCTTCTGGAACAGCGCCGCATTGCTGCGGCGCACCTCGACCATGGCGTCGAGCTTCTTCAGCTGCTCGAGCCCGATCGCGCCGGCGATCTCGAGCGGGCGCGCGTTGTAGCCGGGCAGGATGAAGCGGTAGGCCTCGAAGAAATCATCGGCGCGCTTGTCGTAGATCTTCGTGTCCGCGGGGAGATCGCGCGTCCAGCCGTGCGCCCGCATCGATCTTGCGACATGGGCGATCTCCGTGTCGTTCGTCACCAGCACGCCCCCCTCCATGGTCGAGATATGGTGCGAGAAGAAGGTGCTGAAGGTGCCGATGTCGCCGAAGGTGCCCGCGAGCTTCCCGTTCAGGCTCGCGCCCATCGACTCGCAGTTGTCCTCGAAGAGATAGAGCCCGTGGCGGTCGCAGAAAGCGCGCAGCCGGTCGAGCGCGCAGGGGTTGCCGAGTATGCTGACCGCCACCACCATGCGGGTGCGCGGCGTGAGCGCCTGCTCGAGCCGCGCGACATCCATGTTGAGCGTGTCGAGCTCGACGTCCACGAACCGTAGCCTCAGCCCGTACTGCTGCAGGGGATAGTAGGTGGTCGCCCAGGAGATCGCCGGTACGATCACTTCGTCGCCGCGCGTCAGCGGGCGGTTCCTGACGTAGGAGAGTGCGGCGATACCGACCAGATTGGCGGCCGAGCCCGAGCCGACCATCAGGGCGTGCTTCACGCCGAACTTGGCGCGGAACGCCTCCTCGAAGCGCTCGACGTGCTCGCCCATCGTGAAGCGGCCGGAATCGATCACCCGCCGCATGGCCGCGAGCTCTTCGGGACCCCAGGAGCTGCTGGCCAGGTCGTAGAACATCATCTGCCGCACATCTCGCGAATCACGCGCGAGATGTGCTCGACATCGGGGTAGTAGAACTGCTCGAGCGTATAGCCGGCGGGCGTTGGGACGTCGGGCAGGCCGATGCGCCGCACGGGGGCGCGCAGGTGCCTGAACCATTTTTCGGCGGCAAGGCACCCCAGCTCCGCGCATACGCCGCCGACTGCCCAGGCCGTGTCCACCGCGAGGAGCCGCCCGGTCTTGCTCACGGATTCCTCGATGATCTCCTCGTCCAGCGGCTTCAGCGTGCGCAGGTCGATGACCTCCGCATCGATGTCTTCGTCCGCGAGCTTGTTCGCGGCCTGCAGCGCGAGCTCCAAGGTGTGCGAGGCGCCGGCAATAGTGAGATCGGTCCCGCGCCGGCGATAGATGCCCTTGCCGAGCGGCACGGTATAGAAGCCCTCGGGCACGATGCCGTCCTTCCGCATGAGCCAGCGGTGCTCGAAGATCAGCACCGGGTTGTCGTCCTCGATCGCCGCGAGCATCAGGCCCTTGGCGTCGAAGGGCGTGCTCGGCATCACGATCTTCAGCCCCGGCACCCCGAGCAGCATGCCCTGGATCGCCTGCGAGTGCTGGGCACCGGAGCCCCAGCCGCGGCCGATCGCGGCCCATACCACCATTGGAACAGTGGTCTGGCCGTTATCCATGAAATGGAACTTTGCCGCGTGCGTCACCAGCTGGTTCATGGCAAGCAGGATGAAATCCGGCCGGTTGTGCATGAACACCGGGCGCATGCCGTTCATGGCCGCGCCGGTCGAGACGCCCATCATCCCTTCCTCGGAGAGCGGCGTGTCGAACACCCGTTCCGGGCCGAACTTTTCCTGCAGGCTGCGGGTGGTGCCAAACATCGCGCTCGGGTCGTCGACGCCCTGCCCGAGCACGAATACCGATGGATCGTGCTCGAGCGCGATGGCGAGCGCCTCGTTGACGGCCCGGGGATAGCTCAGCACGCGCCCCTCGGCGGGATTGGGCGCCTCGTATACCAGCCGGTTGATCAGGCCTTCATCCCAAGGCATGGAACACCAGGGATGAGGGACGAGGGATGACGGATGAGGGTTGCATCGCGTTGCTGTCAGCTGGCGTAGACATTGCGGTAGAGGTCGGCCTCGACCGGGTTGGGGCTTGCCATCGCGTGCTCGAACGCGGCGCGGGTCTCGGCGAGGATTTCCCGCTTCATTTGCTCGTATGTCTGCGCGTCAAGCACGCCGGCGCGCTCCAGAAACTCGCGGTAGGTCCTGATCGGGCAGTGCGGTTCCCACGCCTCGCGCTCGGCGACGTCACGGTAACCAGTCTTGCTGTCATCCCCCGCGCCGCCGTGCGCGCGGAAACGATAGACCGGCGCCTCGATGAAAGTCGGGCCACCGCCAGTGCGAGCCCGCCGCACCGCTTCCTTCGCGGCCTCGTATACGGCGAGCACGTTGGTGCCGTCCACCTGCGCGGCCGACATGCCGTAGCTCGCCGCCCATTTCCATACGACGCGGCCCGGGTGCTGGCGCGTGGCGAGCGGCGATTGGACGGAATAGAAATTGTTCTCGCAGAAGTAGATGACCGGGAGCTGCTTCAACGCCGCGAAATTGAGGCTCTCGGAGGTGACGCCTTCCTCGGCACCGGCTTCGCCCAGGAACACAACACACACGCGAGAAAGCCGCTGCATCTTCGTGGCGAGCGCGGCGCCGGTCGCGATGGGAATCGCGCCGCCGACGACGGCTGAGGTGCCGGCCATGCCGACCTTCTTGTCGATCAAGTGCATGGAGCCCCCGCGCGAGCCGGCGCAGCCGTTGGCGCGGCAGAACATCTCCGAGAGCATCGCCTTGAGATCGCCGCCCTTGGCAAGATAGTTGCCGTGCGTGCGGTGGCTGCTGTAGAGGAGGTCGGCATCCGTCAATGCCGCGCAGCAGCCGACGGAAGTCGCTTCCTGCCCGATCACGAGGTGGATCGGCGTCTTCATCTGGTCCTCGTGGTAGCGCTTCTCGATCTCCTCCTCAATGAGGCGGATGCGCAGCATCGAGCGGTAGAGCTGCCGCAGGAACTCGCGGTCGTATACGCCCGCCCGCCTGTCCCATTCCTTGAATCCGGTGCCGGTGTAGGAGTAGCGGATGCTCATTCTTCCTGCTTGCCGCTGGTGAGCGGGCGCAGCCGCGGGTAGGTGTCGGCGAGGGAGTCCGGCCCGGGCGGCACTCCCTTCCGGGCGCGCTCCTCCCACTTCTCAGCCTGCTCCGAGAAATCCTCCTCCGGGTCGAAAAAAATGACGCGGCTGCCGGAGAACTCGAACTTGATCGGCACGTGGACGAGCTTGCGCAGGCGGTGCATGACCGACGCATGCTTGTCCGGGGGAACGAACAGCAGCACGAAGCCGCCGCCGCCGGCGCCGATGAGCTTCCCGCCGATGGCGCCCGCCGCAAGCCCCGCCTCGTACACCTGGTCCACGTAGGACGTCGATATCTTCGGGCTCAGGCTGCGCTTGAGCTTCCAGGATTCATGCAGCAACCTGCCGAAGCGCGCGAGGTCCTCGCCGTCGCCCAGGATGGAGAGCGCTTCGTCAACCATCTCGCGAGCGCGCTCGAGCTGGCGCTCCTTGCTCATCATTTCGCCCAGGTATTCCTTCACGACCTCCGAAGCGGTGCGGCTGATGCCGGTGAAGAAGAGCATCAGGTGCGCGCCGAATTCCTTGATCCGTTCCGGATGCAGCGTGAGCGGCTGGACATTGATTCCCCCATTGGGAAGAAAATCGATGCGGTTCAGGCCGCCGTATGCGGCAAGCGTCTGGTCCTGCGACCCGACCGTCTCCTTGAGCCGGTCCTGCTCGATGTGGATTGCCTGGCGCGCGAGCTCTGCCTTGTCCACCATCACGCCCTTCAGGGCATAGAGCGCATTGAGCAGCCCGACGGTGAACGAGGAGCTCGATCCGAGCCCGCTGCGCGCCGGGAGATCGCCGTCATGGTGTATCTCGACGCCCTTTTCGAAGTTCAGGTAGCGCAGGGCCTCGCGCACGGGCGGATGGACGATCTCATCGATGTTCTTGCGGTCCTCGATTTTGGAATAGACGACGCGGAACTTGTGATCGAAGAATGGGGGGAGGTAACGGCATGAGATGTAGCAATACTTGTTGATGGTGGTCGCGAGCACCGCGCCGCCGTGGCGCTGGTACCAAGCCGGGTAGTCCGTTCCTCCGCCGAAGAACGAGACGCGAAATGGAGTGCGCGTAATGATCACGGGCGAACCGGGCGGCTGGGCATGACCTCCCCTCCTGCCCGAGGAGGGGTGGCGCGATGCGACGGGGTGGTGGGAGTAGCGCCTGACTCGAGCAGCCTGCGCTTGAGGCGGATCTTCGTCATCCCCCGGATGTGGCCGACGACGTCCTCGCCGAACTTGCGCCGCACCAGCGCGAGGTAGCTCTCGCTGGTGAAATAGCGGTGAAACGCATCGTCGCGGAATGCCAGCACCTCCGCGCTGGTGAGCGCGTCGGTTCGCAGCGGGAATGTCTCGTAGCTGTGCTGGGAGTAGCCGATCCAGGAATCCGGCAATGGCCACTTCTTTTCCACGGCCATGGCATAGAGCTTCGAGCCGGGGTAGGCCATCGCGCAGTAGAAGTTCGCAAACTCGCAGTTCGCCTCCAGCGCGAGATCCAGCGTCTCCTGCATCGATTCGTGCGTGTCGTCGGGCAGCCCGAAAATGTAGTTGCCGATCACGTTGATGCCGGCATCCTGAATCTTCTTCACCACCTTTAGGATTTCGGGCGAGCCGAAGCGCCCTTTCTCCACGCCGTCGCGCACGTGCTTGCTGCCGGACTCGATGCCGAGCGCGAGCCAGCGGAATCCTGCGCGCGCGAGCTTGTCGAGGAACTCGTCCTTCACCGTGTCGACGCGCGCGTAGGCCCAGATGTTGAGCTTGTGCCCGCGCTCGATGATCCGGTCGCAGATGCCAAGCACGTGGTTGCGGTTCAGCACGAACATCTCGTCCACGAACTTGATGTTGCGCACGCCGTGTCGTTCCACGAGCAGGTCGATTTCCTGGATGACGGATTCGGGCGACCACAGGCGGTAGGACGGTTTGCCGAAGGGGGCGTTGATGCAGCAGTTGTGAACCAGAATGCGGTGCGCCCAGTAATTGTCGTGGGGAGAGCATTCGAAGTTGTAGACGCGAAACTCGCCGCGCAACTCCTGGATACTCTTGACTTCTTGGTAGCGTGGGCACTGGCCGCGCGCGGACAGCATGGCACTGTATTTCGCCTGCCATTCGTGACGGTTGGCATTGGCTCTTGAGTTGCATCGTCTGCAAAGCGTGATGAGGTTGCAGTCGTCGCAGTTGTTCTTGTCGTAGTCAATGTGATGTACGGTCAGGCCTGCCTTCGTCCCGCACTCCTGGCAGGTCTCGCTATCGCGCTTCCTGATCCGCTTCTTGAGGAAGTCGCTGAATTTGAGTGGCCATGGATATCGTGATAATCCACCTGCCCAGCGCGAGTGCTTTTCGCCAGTCGGCCGCGTGGCGTTAAATGCTGCTGCTCGCTGCGGGTCCGCCCACAGTTCCTTCATGCGCTGCGATCGAGACTCCCTCAGTGCTGGTGCAAGGGCAACCTCGGGCCGTTTCATGGGATTCTTATCGCCGAGCTTCGAGAGGCGATATCGTTCTTTCGATTCTGCGCTGCGGCGCATACCGCGAACCGACCTGCCGATGCTATTCCGCCATTCGGCGGTGAGCCCGTTTCTTGTCGGGTTGTTGGTTCGCATCTGGTAGCGCATTTTGTCTCGCGTTTCCATCACCAGAACGCGATCGCTCGTGGAAACATGGCCCGCTTCAACCCATCCGCGCTCGGTATAGATGGGGTGCTCGTCCGTTACGTCGATAATTTCTCCCGATGACATCGTGATTCGCAACAGGCGGTCGACAACACGTGATGCGGTCTTCGAAATCCGCGTCTCCACAATATCCTCTGCTTTCTCGTCCCAGGCCAGCAAACGATCTCCCACGACGAGATCCTCGATCCTCTTGTTCTTGCCTTTTGCCGTTACGATGATCGTTCCTTCTCGCAGGCAAAACGTGCACTTATATGGACAGCCGAGGCTCGTGTGCATCGAGATGTAGGGCGCGCGGTGATGAATGTCCTCGAAGCAGTGCCAGTTGTGGGCGCGGTACTTCTCCATCGGCAGCAGATCCCACGCGACACCTGGCATCTCGCCGTCGAGGTCGTCCATCAACTCGCCGTGAGGGTTCGAGCGCAGGGCCTTGCCGTCGCGGTACCACAGGCTCGGAATTCCGGAAAAATTCTTTGCGTGGGCCTTCAGCGTCTGTGCGGTGAGGAGGATGGTCTCCGGCCCCTCGCGGTCGCAGACGAAATCGATTTTCTCCTCCAGCATCGTGCGCTCGGGCAGCGCCGCGGGATGGGTGCCGGTCATCATGATCGGCCAGTCCGCGCGCAGCGCCTTGATCGCGGCGCAGGTCTCGCCCGCGGCGGTCATGTTCTGCGTGGAAGCCGAGGGCTGGAAGCCGTACACCACCATTACGATGAGCGCCGGCTCGAAGTTCTCGTAGATGGTCTTCGCAACGCCAGCCGGACTCAGATTGAGCGCCGGCGCGTCGACGATCGCGACCGAAAGGGCGTGCTTTCGGAGATAGGTTGCGAACAGTCCTGCGAGCGAAGGCGGCTCGATCGCCGAGTACTGGTCGCCGAGCTCCTGGTACACCGCGGCGCGGCTGCCGGGATTCACCAGCACGACGTCGATGCGCTTTCCGGATCCGGCCATGGCGACAAACCGCGTGAAGGCTGAGCGTTAACGTCTTGTTGAATAAGGCTAAATTCTATCAAGGGCCGCGCAGAACCGATAGTGCTTAAATTCACATCGCCCGACGATACCGACCGCCCGTCGGGGACAAATTGCCGGGAATCGGTGGATCGAGGACCGAGCGACCGCAGACGGACCGAGATCGCTGGGGCGGCACTACCTGCGCCACACCGTGCGGTTCACGTAATCCGTGTAGCTCAGGATAATCCGGACGACTTTCTGCGAGACGTTCTCCGCCGTGTAGTCGTCGACGACGCGGAAGGGCTTCTTACCGCCTGCGTAATGGGCAACCGCGAGATCGATTGCGTCCAGCACGCGCTCCGGCTTGAGATCGGACATGATGACCGCCGCCTCGTCCATGCCCTCGGGGCGCTCATGCGCCTGCCGGATCATGACGGCGGGAAACCCCAGGATGGACGATTCCTCGGTGAGCGTGCCGCTGTCGGAGAGCACGCAACAGGCGTTGGTCTGCAGCTTGATGTAGTCGAGAAAGCCCAGCGGCTTCAGAA
>DATBKZ010000011.1:0-4691 GCA_036555615.1 Burkholderiales bacterium
GCACGAGCTCTCGGGCGGGCAGCGCCAGCGCGTGGGCATTGCGCGCGCGCTCGCGATGCAGCCCACGTTCATCGTGTGCGACGAGCCGGTATCGGCGCTCGACGTCTCGATCCAGGCGCAGATCATCAACCTGCTGGAGGATCTGCAGAGCCGCTACCAGCTGACGTTTCTGTTCATCGCGCACGACCTGGCGGTGGTACGGCACATCTCGGACCGCGTGGTGGTGATGTATCTCGGGCGCGTGATGGAGATCGCCGACCGCGACACGCTGTATGCGCAGCCGCTTCATCCCTACACGCAGGCGCTGCTCGACGCGGTTCCGATTCCGGATCCTGAAATCGAGACGAAGCGTCAGTACCGGGTGCTCGGCGGCGAAGTTCCGAGCCCGCTGAATCCCCCGTCCGGCTGCGTATTCCACACGCGCTGCCCGCTGGCGAGCGAAGAGTGTAAGATGACCATCCCCCCGCTGCGGGAGGTGAAGCCGCGGCATTACGCGGCCTGCGTCAAGCTCTGAGAGGCGTGATGTCACTCATCGCGCTCAACCAAGAAAAGGAGGAGGGACCATGAGAAAACTGTCCGTAGTGATGTTGGGCATCGCGGCGCTCGCTGTCGCGGGTGGAGCCGCCGCGGCCGAGAAGCCCGTGCGCGGCGGCCTGCTCAAGTTCGCGGTGAGCGCGGAGCCCCCAAATTACGATTGCCATGCGCAAACGTCGTTTGCGTTCATCCACCCGGTGCGGCCGCACTACAACACGCTGCTCGAGTTCGATACCGCGAAGTACCCGGCGATCAAGGGCGATCTCGCGGAATCGTGGACGGTTGCGAAGGATGGCCTCAGCTACACGTTCCGGCTGCGCAAGGGCGTGAGATTCCACGACGGCTCGACATTGACGTCCGAGGACGTCAAGGCGACCTATGAGCGGCTGCGCAATCCGACCGGCGGCGCGCGCTCGGTCCGGCAGGCGAGCTACGCCGACATCGCGTCGATCGAAACGCCGAATCCGCAGACCGTGGTGTTCAGGCTCAAGAAGCGCAACGCCTCCATGCTGTCCAACTTCGCAAGCCCGTGGGACTGCGTCTACAGCGCGGCGAAGCTCAAGCAGGATCCGCGTTTCCCCGAGCGCAACATCATGGGCACCGGACCGTTTACCTTCGCCGGGCACGTGGCGGGCTCGCACTGGACGGGCCGCCGGTTCGAGCAGTATTTCGAGAAGGGCAAGCCCTATCTGGCCGGCTACGTGGCGATCTTCATCAGCGGCGCGCCGATGGTAAATGCACTGTCCGCCGGCGAGGTGATCGTGGAGTTCCGCGGCCATCCCCCCGCCAACCGCGACCGCATCGTCAAGGCGCTTGGCGACAGGGCAGTGGTTCAGGAGAGTCCCTGGGTGTGCTCGCTGGTGGTGACGTTCAACACCAAGAAGAAGCCCTTCGATGACCAGCGCGTGCGTCAGGCGCTCAATCTCGCCATCGACCGCTGGGGCGGTGCCCAGGCGCTGTCCCAGATTGCGCTGGTGCGCCACGTCGGCGGCATCCTGCGTCCCGGCTACGCGCTCGCCGCGAGCGAGAAGGAGCTGCTCGAGTATCCGGGCTTTTCCAAGAACATGACCGCCTCGCGCGCGGAAGCGAGAAAGCTGCTCGCGGCGGCTGGCGTGCCCAACCTCGCCTTCACCTTTACCAACCGCAACGTCGCGATGCCGTACACGCCGGTGGGGGTGTTCCTAGTCGACCAGTGGCGGCAGATCGGGGTCACCGCCAAGCACGAGCAGCTGGAGACGCGGCTCTACCTCGCCGCGCAGCAGCGCGACAAGCCGACTTTCGACGCGGCGCTCGACTTCAACTGCGACTTCATGGACGAGCCCAACCTGCAGCTGCAGAAGTACCTGTCGCACGACCGCTCGCCCATCAACTACGCGCAGCAGACGGATCGCGTGCTGGACGAGCTCTTCGACCAGCAGTCGGGCGAGCTTGACACGAAGAAGCGCTACGCGATCCTGCGCCAGTTCGAGAAGCGGGCGCTCGAGCAGGCCTACACCATCCCCACGATCTGGTGGCACCGCATCATCGTCCACCACAAGGAGCTCAAGGGCTGGAACATGACGCCGAGCCACTACGTGGGGCAGGATCTGGCTGACGTCTGGCTCGACCGGCAGTGAGGAAATCAAGAGGCGCGGGTGACGGGTCAGGGTGAGGCGGTGCCGGCGAGGCGCCGCCGACACCCGGGATATCGTCACCCGTAACCTTCGCTCGCAGAGCCGTGCTGCGCTTCATCCTCCACCGCACCCTGCTGATGATCCCGACGCTGCTCGGGGTCGCGGTGCTCGTCTTCTTCCTGCTGCGCCTGATGCCGGGCGACCCCGTCGCCACCATGCTGCTGGGCGATGCGGGCGGCGCGAATATCCCGAAGGAGGTGATCGAGCAGGAGCGCGCGCGACTCGGTCTCGATCAGCCGTTGGCGGTGCAGTTCTTCAAGTGGTTCTGGGGCGTGCTGCAGGGAGACTTCGGCGTCTCGATGTGGACCGGCAGATCGGTTACCTACGAAATCGGCATCCGGCTCGAGCTCTCGCTGCAGGTGGCGGTGATGGCGACGATACTCGCCGTGCTGCTGGCCCTGCCGCTGGGCACCTTGTCGGCGATCTTCAAGGACACCTGGATCGATCAGTCGATCCGCGTGTTCTCGATCGCGGGACTCGCGGTGCCCTCGTTCTGGCTGGGCATGATCATCATCCTGCTGCTGCTCACGTATTTTTCGTGGATTCCGCCGCTCACCTTCACCTCGTTCGTGGACGACCCGTGGGAGAACCTTTCCCAGCTCATCTGGCCGGCGCTTGCGGTCGGTTACCGCTACTCCGCGGTGTCCACCCGCATGATGCGCTCCTCGATCCTGGAGGTGCTGCAGGAGGACTACATCCGCACCGCGCGCGCCAAGGGCGTGATGGAGCGCCTGGTGGTGGCGCGCCATGCCATGCGCAACGCGCTGTTGCCGGTGGTCACCGTCATCGGGCTGGAGTTTGCGTTTCTCATCGGCGGGCTGGTGGTGACCGAGCAGGTGTTCAACCTGAACGGCATCGGGAAGCTCTTCGTGGAGGCGGTGGCGCGCAGCGATTTCACGATGATCCAGGCCCTGGTGCTGCTGGTGTCGGTGTTCTTCGTGCTGGTGAACTTCGTCATGGACCTCATGTATGCGTTCCTCGATCCGCGCATCAGGTACCGGTGACCAGTGACCGGTGACCCGTGACTGGTGGCGACGCATGACGACGGCTGCGGCGACGATCGAATACAAGGTGCCCAAGCGCCGGCACCCGGTGCTGCTGTTCGTGACGCAGCAGCCTCTTGGGGCGGCCGGGCTCATCATCATCGTCGCGATGTGCGTGTGCGCGGCGTTTGCGCAGTGGGTGGCGCCCTATGATCCGCTGGCGGTCGACTACGCCGCGCAGTTCGCGCGCCTGTCGGCGGAGCACTGGCTCGGCACCGACTCGTTCGGGCGCGACGTGGGCTCGCGCATCATCTACGGCGCGCGCACCGCGCTCGCGATCGGCTTCATCGCTTCGTTCCTGGGGTGCACCGCCGGCGCGGTGATCGGCGTCGCGTCGGCGTATTTCGGGGGCAGGACGGACCTCTTCATCCAGGGCGTCATGGACGTGCTGCTGTCGTTTCCGATCATCGTGCTGGCAATTACCGTCGTCGCGGTGCTCGGCCACTACGTCGTGCTCGGCGTCGACATCAATCTCATCATCGCAATCGCGGTGCCGATGCTGCCGCGGGTCGAGCGCGTGGTGCGCGCCTCCGCCCTGGCGATCCGCGAGATGCCGTACGTGGACGCCGCGCGCGCGGCGGGCTACTCGCCTGCGCGCATCATCTTCCGCCACATGGTCCCCAACGTGGTGGCGCCGTACCTGATCCTGCTGACGGCGTTCGTGGCGCAGGCAATCCTGGCGGAGGCCTCGCTGTCGTTCCTCGGGCTGGGAGTCACGGAGCCGACCCCGTCGTGGGGGCTGATGCTCTCGGGAGCGGCGGCGGATTTCTACCAGCAGGCGCCGTGGATGATCGTCTTCCCCGGCATCGCGATCAGCCTCGCGGTGTTCGCCTTCAATCTCTTCGGCGACTCGCTGCGGGACTGGCTCGATCCCAAGATCAAGCTCTAAGCAGCGGAAAAGGTGTCAGGAACCTTTTTCCTCCATTCCTCCAGCACCGAAACGGCGCTGAAAAAGGTTCCTGACACCTTTTCCTGATGTCACGCTTCGCGCGTGAAGCGGCGGACCTTTGCTTCGTCCACCTCGATTCCCAGTCCGGGGCCGGAGGGCACCGTGATGTGGCCATTCGCAACAGTGAGCGGCTGCTTCAGGACATCTTCGGTGAGATAGGTGCTGGACAGCCCCACGCCCCAGTCGACCGCGGGCAGCGCAGCCGCGAGGTGCAGCAGCGCTGCGGTAGAGACGCCGGTCTCCGCCATCTTGGAGGCGAGATTGACCTTCATGCCGAGCTTCTCGCACAGCAGACCCGCGTCCATGACCGGCTGCATGCCGCCGAGCTTGATGGTCTTCAGGCTGAACCCCGCTGCTGCCCCCGCGGCGTGGTGGCGCCGGAGATCATCGAGGGAATGCAGGCCCTCGTCGCAGCCGATCTTGACCCGGCTTGCGCGCGCGACGGCGGCCATGCCCTCGATATCATGGGCAGCCACCGGCTGCTCGAAATAG
>DATBKZ010000012.1:0-4688 GCA_036555615.1 Burkholderiales bacterium
CGTGCACCATCACCGCCTGCCCGCGGCCGGTCGCCATCGCGTAGCCGATGGCCATCTGCACGGCGGTGTTCTCGTGCGGGCAGAGCAGCGTCTTCGGGAACTTGCGGCCCTCGGCGCGCCAGCGCGCCATCTCCTCGATCAGTGGCGCGTAGTCGGTGCCGAAATTGCAGAACAGGTGCTCGATGCCGAGCTCGTTCAGGCCCTCGAGGAAGTAGTGCGCGGTGGTATTGAGCGTGACTTGCGGTGCCTTGTCCATGTCGTCGTCCTTTGAAGTTCCTCCTCCCCCCTCAGCCGTCAGGCGGTTCCCCAGACCTCCCCCGCCACCTCCAGCGCCAGCGCGAGCTTGCGGCGCTCGTCCTCCACGGTCATCTTGTTGCCGTGGTGCGTGCTCGAAAAGCCGCACTGCGGGGAAAGGCACAGGTTCTCAAGCGGCACGAACTTTGCGGCAGCCTCGATCCGGCGCTTGAGGTCGTCCTTGCTCTCCAGCGCCGGAAACTTCGAGCTGATGAGCCCCAACACGACCTTCCTGCCTTTCGGCACGTAGCGCAACGGCTCGAAGCCGCCGGCGCGGTCGGTGTCATACTCGAGGAAGAACCCGTCGACGTCGAGCTTCGTGAATGCGGTCTCGGCAACGAAATCATAGCTGCCGCTTGCGAGCCACGTGCTCATGAAATTGCCGCGGCAGGTGTGGACACAGACGGTCATGTCATCGGGGACGTCCCGGACCGCCGCGTTCACCGCGTCGGCGTACATCGCCGTGTCCTTCTTCGGGTCGTCTCCCAGCTTGCGGAAGGTATCCTGGACCTTCGGGTCGCCCATCATGGCGATCGTCGTATCGTCGATCTGCAGGTAGCGGCAGCCGGCCTGGTAGAGGTCGCGGATCTCCTCGCGGTAGGCCTGCGTGAGATCGGCCCAGAACTGGCCGAGGTCGGGATAGCTCTTGCGCAGCGACTCGCGGTCGCCCCGTGCGTGCAGCATCGCCGGCGAGGGCATGCAGAACTTGGGCGTGCGCCGGGTGACGGACTTCAGGAACTTGAAGTGATCCACCATGCTCGGCCGGGTGCGCCGGATCCGCCCCTGTACCTTCATGAGCGGCGGCTGCTCGTCGGCACCTTGGAAATGCACGCCGAAGGTCGCGCCCTGGACCGTCTCCACGCCGTCGAAGCCGCGCAGAAAATCGATGTGCCACCAGTCGCGGCGGAACTCCCCGTCGGTGATGCTCTGCAACCCCACCGATTCCTGGAACGCGACCACCTCGCGGATGCACCGGTCCTGGACCTCGTGCAGCGCCTCCGAGGTGATCTCGCCGCGCCGCGCGCGTGCGCGCGCCTCCCTCAGCTCCGGCGGGCGCAGGAGGCTGCCGACGTGGTCGGCGCGGAACGGCGGGCGGGGCGCGGCTTGGGCCATGACCTCTCCTCCTTTTTTTCCATATTGTATGGCAACGCCCGCTTCACGTGATGGCGTTGGCGCGGCGCACGCTGGCGATCATGCTCGAGACCAACAGGAAGTTGCGCGCGCCTTCGACCGTGGAGGCGGCCCGGCGCAGCTCGTCGAAATTCGTGCGGCGTTCCTCCTCGGTCCGGGCGGTCAGGCGCTTGAGATTGCGGATCGAGTGCTCCTGCACGTACTCGAGGTTCACCGTGCGGCGCTGGCGCACGTAGAGATCGAGGAGCGCCTCTCCCCCTTCCCCGAGACACACTTTTCCGAGCTTGCCCGCGAGATTGATCGCGTCGTGGATGCCGCCATTCAGCCCGAACGCGCCGATGGGGTTGTTGAGGTGCGCCGCGTCACCCGCGAGCAGCACGTGCCCAAGACGGAAATCGGCGGCGACACGCTGGTGCACCTTGTAGATGCTCTTGTACTCGATGGCGTAGCGCCCGGGCTTCGGCTGGAACCCCTGCATGAGGCGCTCGATATTGTCCGCCGAGAGCGCCTGCTCCTCGTCCTCCTCGGGCTGGACGGGGAAGAGCACGCGCCACAGCCCCGGCGGCCCGTCGCCGGGCATCTTGAACATGGCGCTCCAGTGCACGGGATCGGCCACGTAGGTGTTCAACCGGAAACCGTGCGGCTCGTAGTCGTAATGCGTGCTCGCGACGAGAAACCGCTCGGGCCAGGTGTAGCCGTCGAATCCGATTCCCATGACCCTGCGCACCGTGCTGCGGCCACCGTCCGCTCCGACGAGCCACTGCGCCTCGAGGCGCTCGCTGCCGTCCGGCGTCCTCGCGGTGACCACGACCTTGTCGGCGGTCTGCGCGAAATCAGTCACTTCATGCGCGAACCGCACTTCGGCGTTGCCGCATTCTCTGAGCTTGGAATAGATGATGGGCGTCAGGCGATGCTGCTCGAGATGCAGCCGGTAGGGATACGGCGTGAGGTCCTTGATGAGCGAGACGTCCCAATCGACGATCACGCCCTCCTTGCGGTCGCGGATCTGCCAGCGCGGCACCGGAATCGCGGTCTTCAGCATCTCGGCGGTGATGCCGTAGAGCGCCATCATCTCGAGGGACGGCGGGTGGTAGGTGCCTGCGCGGAGGTCCACGGTCAGGCCCGACTCGGCCTCGAGCACCAGCACAGAGACGTCCTGCCTGGCGAGCGCAAGCGCTGTCAGCAGCCCGACCGGGCCCGCGCCGGCGACGATAACCTGTGGGTTCCTCGACATGATGGAGTCTCGCGCACTCCGTCACGCCGTGCGCATGGCAAACGCGAGAAGCACGACGGTGACCGCGAGCAGCAGCACGGAGGATAGCGCGAGCGACCAGTGTATCCCGATTAGGCTCCCGAGCAAGCCAACGGTGATGCCGCTGAAGGCGCGCAATCCGTTGTTGGACATCTGGTAGAGCCCGATCAGGCGCCCGCGCAAATGGGCCGGCGCCTCGAGCTGCACCAGCGCCTGCGCCAGGGAGCTGTAGGCGAGGTAGACGAACCCCGCCACGAACATGAGGACGATGGCGAGATAATAGTCGGTCACGGCGGCGAAGGCGGTGACGCTGAAGCACCAGATGATGCACAGGACGATCGCCGTCAGCGGCGTTGCACGCAGAAATCCCCGCGCCTCGAGCACCAGGCCGCCGACGAAGGCGCCTGCGGCGTTCGCGGTAAGCAGCACCGTGTAGGAGAAATCCGTCTTCTCGGTGCCGAGGTCGTGCGCATATTCCGGCATCTGCGCGAGAAACGCGTTGCCGACGAGAAGCGATGAAATGCCCGCGAGCAGGATCATCGACAGGATAATGTGGTTGCCCGATACCTCCCGCATGACCTTGATCGCGTCGCCGAAGCCCGCGCCCGGGGCCGCTGCGCCGTCGCGCCGGCGATTCGCGCCATATGGCACCTTCAGCAGCCACCAGGCGAGCGGCAGGTAGATGAGGACGTTGACGATGAGGCCTGCCGCCGGGCCGAGCGCCAGCATGAGCCCGCCGCCAACGGCAGGCCCCAGGAACACCCCGAACTGGCGGCCGGTTGCGTTCAGCCGCACTGCGCTCACAATGCTCTCCCGGCCGACCATGTCGTGGATCAGCACCTGGCTCGCGGGCGCCCACAGCACGCCGGCAATCCCGTGCAGGACCAGCAGCACGGCGGCGTGCCACACCTCGATCGTCTCCGTGTAGAAGAGCACCGCCCACGCCAGCGACACCCCCATGAAGAGCAGCATCGCAATCTGGATGATGCGCCGGCAATCGAAGCGGTCTGCCATCGCGCCGAAGTACACCGAGAGGAACAGGAACGGCAGCCAGTGCGAGAGCACCGCGAATCCCGCCAGGGCCGGCGAGCGGAAAAGCTCGAACATGACCCAGTAGCTGATCACGTGCTCGATGTTGTCCGCCATCATCGCGGCGGAGGTCGCGACCAGGTAGGCGCGGAAATCGCCGTGGCGGAGCGCGGCGAATGACGGCTTCGCGCCGTCCGGCGCCCGGGGCGTACGCGCCGACGGCGCGGCGGGATCGGTCATCGTGCCGCGCGCGCGCCGGCGCGCGGCCGGGCAGGTTCTAGATCACTCATCGCTGTCACAGGTCTCTCGTTATGCGCCATGCGTGAATTTTGCCGCACCGAATTGTAACAACGCGGTTACGGGGTTTACACCTTGTTTCATCTTGTTTCAGCAGCGCGTGCACCCGGCTGGCACACTCGGCGTTCATGGCATCAGGCAACCCTGAAAGGAGGACGCCATGAACGCGAGCAAGACCATATTGACGTTGGCAGCAGGCACGCTCTTCGCGGCAGCGCCGGCCTACGCGGATCCCCCGCGCAGGGCGCCGGCACACGGCTACCACGCCAAGCATGAGCGGGTGGTGGTGAAGCACCGGCGCGATCACCGGCCGGTGGTGCGCGAAGTCGTGGTCGTCAGGCAGCCGGTGATCGTGAAGCGCACCGTAGTCGTGGAGCGCCCGGTGTATGTTCAGCGCCCTGTCTACTACGCCGCGCCGCCCGTTCGTCCCGCTCCGGTTTACGTCGGGCACACGCACGACAACGTGGCGGGCGCCCTGGGCGGTGCGATTATCGGCGCCGCCATCGGCAGCCAGATCGGCCACGGCGACAGCCGCGCCGCGACAACCGCGATTGGCGCCGTGATTGGAGGCGTGATCGGCAGCAATCTCTAGCCAGCGGCTCCAGCATCAGGCAAAGGGCGGCCGAGGCCGCCCTTTGTCTTGTACCCGACTCAAGCGTCGCCGGCGACGTCCGAGAACTCGCGC
>DATBKZ010000013.1:0-9771 GCA_036555615.1 Burkholderiales bacterium
GACTTCGGTGACCGAGTAACCCCGGTCGACGATCTGGCGTACGGCTTCCTCCTTAAACTCCGGCGTGAATCGCTGGCTACTCATGCACTCCCTCCTATGCTTAAATCATAGACCGGAAGTGCCAACTAGACCGGGGGAAGCCCAGACAATCGGCGAGTCAGTAGCCGCCCTTGCGCATGCTCTCGGGCAAGCCCGCGATCTTGCCGGCCTGTTTCGAGGGATTGCCGGGGTAGAGGTCGAACAGCGTCTTGTTGTCGACCTGCCGGCCCGACCACTTCTCCTGCATGGCCTTGAGGATGGCGCGGTTATTCGGCTGCTCGCCGTTCCTTTCGAGATACGCCTCGCGCAGGTAGTCGATCACGTCCCAGTGGTCCTGGGTGAGCGTGATGCCCTCGGCCGCCGCGATGGCCTCCGCGACGTCCTTGTCCCAGTCGTCCTGCGAAACGAGATAGCCGTTGTCGGTGGTTTCTAGCGCTCTGCCGTTCACTTCGTAGCCCATGGTTGCCTCTGAACTCGGGAGGGAAAATCCTTTCTAATGTGCAGCACGCAAAATCGACTGCAAGGAGCCAGACCCATGTTCGATCCGATCACCCTGCCGTTCGGCGCCAAGATGCTGTTCAACACCGTCAAGTTGAAGCCCGGCGTCAAGTTCGAGGACGTCGAGCTTGCCGTCGGCGAGATGTGCAACGTCGTCAAGGAGACTTACGGCGGGGACAAGGGCGGCTTCATCGCCGGCCAGGTATTCAGGTTCTCCGGCTTCGTCTCCGAGGAGGGCTCGCTCAACGCCTCGCGCACCGCCGACGAGCACTATGTCATCGTCACCTACTGGCGCTCCTTCGAGGAGCACGAGCGCTCGCACGCCGACGCCACCTTCTCCAACAAGTTCGAGGCGCTGGCGAAGATGTGCTCCGAGACGAAGGAGCTCGGCTACGAGATGCTGTGGCAGGGAATGCCCGAGGTGCACGAGCCGGTCGCCTCCTAATCCTGCCGCAGGCCGAGGTCGCCCACATCCTTGTGGGGGATGAAGACGCCGCAGCCGAGCTTGCGCGCCTCGCCCAGGCCCTCGCGCTGGAGTGCGATCGATTGCGCGGGCGTCGCCACGGTCAGCATCAGGCTACGCGTGCGGTAGGTGCCTTCCGGCGTGGCGAGCGTCACGTCGCGCCCGCACAGCATCGAGGAGGCCTGTATGCGGAGCGCGCGCAGTCCCGCGGTCGCGGCGGCGACGAAAGCCGATTCGTCGGCCGCGCCCTCGAAGAGCACGCTGCGCGAGAAGAGCGAGGCGATGCGCAGAAGCGGGCGCGCGGACAGCTCTCCCACGCGCATCGGAGAGCCCGCGACGTCGAGCGTCCGGCCGGTGAGCGCCGCGGCATCCGCCATGCGATGCGTGGGGAGCCGCAGCACAAGCTTCGTGCGCCGGGGAAGCTGCAGCTGCGCGTCCTCGCCCTCGGGCCGTTGCCAGCCCGCGCCCGAGGCCGCGCCGTGCACGGTGTGCAGCCCGGCCTGCGGCTCGTCCGCGAACCACGGCAGCGCCGCCTGGATCGCCGCGGAGAGCGCGTAGGCGTGGTCGACCGGCAGGCTGCGGCACTCGATCGCGAACACCGCGTCCACGACCTCGTCCATGGCCTTCAATCCACGGGCAGTGCCGCCTGCAGGGCCGCGCGGTCGAACCACCAGTCCTCCTGCACCAGCACATCGACGATGTTGCGCAGGCGCGGCAGGAAAGCCGCCGGGTCGTTGAGTTCCATGTCCTCGATCCAGCGGTTGAAGTCCTCCTGGCTTTCGACGCCGCTGTGCCGGCGCGCCACCGTGGCGAGCACCTGGTTGGTGTAGATGAGCAGGTGCTCGCGCTGCGGCTCCCGGGCGCGCAGGTCGACGAGGTAGTGAGCGGTGACCGCGGCGACCGCAGCGCCGTCGGCGTCGGGCGGCGTCTCGTCGACCACGTGCTGAAGCAGCGCGACGCTCAATTCCGGGTCGACGGGATAGGTGACCGCGAGCCAGACCCCCTGGCCGAGTGCGGCAAGCGACAGCGGCTGGTCGCTGAGGAACAGGATGTCGCACGCCTGCGCGGCGCCTTCCCAGGCCTGCTCCGCGAGGTAGAGATCGAACGCCTCGCGCGCCGCGGCCCAGGCTTCGCGCCGCTCCTCGAGCCGCACGAGCGCGCGGCCGAGCTGCAGCAGCAGATCGGCGCGTCGCAGCGTCCCGGCGCCGGGGGAAAGCTCCGCAAGCTCGCTGCGCAGGTCGGAGACCAGGCGCTTGAGCATGCCGGTCGCTTCTTTCGCGTCCGTGCTGTCGTCGGCGTTGCCGACGGCGGGATCTTCCTTGATGTACTTGAGGGGGATGTATTTCATCCGGTACGTCCGCTCCCGTGAGCGGGGCTGCGTCAGCGCGCGGTGCCCTCGGCGACGCGGTCGAGATACCGCGCGCGATAGACCAGCCGTCCGCGTCCGGGCGCGGGATCATCGGTAAAGGCGCGGCGATCGTGCAGCACGTTGTTGCAGACCAGACCCTGGCCGGCGGCGAGCCGCAGCGTGAACACGTACGGCGAGTCGCCATCGAGCACGCGGTTGAGGAACTGCACCGCGGCGGCAGTCGTCTCGTCCGGTCGCCATTCGATGCTGCGGGTGCGCGCGGTGTAGCGCATGTGAAGCGCGCCGGCGTCGTCGGCGAACACCGGGCCGGTCTGCGCCGGCCGCCGTTCGACGCCATCTACAACGTGCGCGGGAATCGTCATCGCATCGGGCGCTGAAAGCGCCCTCACATATTCCGGGTCGGCATCGCGCAGCAGGATGTAGGCGATGTCCGGATCGAGCAGGCGGTTCTCGCCACCCGCGGCGGCGGGCCGCACGCAGTGCAGGACGAAGGCGCGGATGCGCTCGGCGGGGGCGTTGTAGTAGCCGTCCGTGTGCCACAGCAGGCGCCGGTTGGAATAGGGAATGAAACCGAGCGCCGCCTTTTCCGGCGTCGTCTCGAGCGAGCTGATGCCGTCCTCGTCCGCCAGCGGGTTGGCATGCAGGTGTGTGAGGCCCAAATGCGTACCCAGGCGGCGCGCAATGTCCTTGTCGGCGAGGCCGGCAAGCGGACTGGCATAGACAGCCATGTTCGCTACCCGGCAGAGGCGTTGGATTTCCCCGACCTCGGCTGCGCTGAGGTTGCGAGGATCGCGCACCTCGACGACGAGGTCCTCGGCGCGGCGCGGATAGCGGGCAAGCTTGCGCTCGCGCCAGCGCGCGTAGTCCCGCGCGCGGTCGGGCGCATGGGCGTGCTCGGCGATGACGGGCAGGGCGGTGCTCACGAAAGCGGGTGGGTCCGGAAGCGCGAACGTAGCGCATTGTGAGCGCGATTAGAACTGCCGCCTCGGCGCGCGTACCCGCGCCGGTCAGCAATACAAGCTGTTGACAACTAAACGATTTATCAATCAGCTGGCAGGGCGCCTATCCCTAAAGGGGGATGCCCCCGGGGCATGCCTATCTCCAATAACCTCTGACGGACCGTAATGGCTCGTCGCTACACTTTCCCATTCTCTCCGCGTGGTCGCACGCTCTGGAGGCCTTTCCATGTCCGAAGCGCAGAAGCCGCCCAAGAACCCCGAACGGCACAGCACCTACCTGCCCAGGGAAAAGAAGTCTACCAAGCCGTTTCATGCGACGCCCATGCTCGACCAGCTCGAGTCGGGTCCGTGGCCGAGCTTCGTCACCGGGCTCAAGCGACTGGCGCATGAGAACAACATGATGGTCGACCTGCTCGGCCAGCTCGAGCACTCCTACAAGACGCGGCTGGGGTACTGGAAGGGCGGCACGGTGTCGGTGTTCGGCTATGGCGGCGGCATCATCCCGCGCTTCTCCGAAGTGGCGAGCATGTTCCCGGAATCGAAGGAGTTCCATACGCTGCGCGTGCAGCCGCCCGCGGGCAACCACTACACCACGAAGCTCCTGCGCCAGCTCTCCGGCTCCTGGAGCAAGTGGGGTTCCGGGCTGATCGCGTTTCATGGCCAGACCGGCAACATCATGTTCATCGGCGCCTCCACGGAGAACACGCAGCATTTCTTCGACGAGATCAACGAGTACGGCTTCGACCTCGGCGGCGCGGGCCCCTGCGTGCGCACCGCGATGTCGTGCGTCGGCGCGGCGCGCTGCGAGCAGTCATGTACCAACGAGATGCGGATCCACCGCACGCTGGTCAACAACTTCATCGACGACATGCACCGCCCGGCGCTGCCCTACAAGTTCAAGTTCAAGGTCTCGGGCTGCCCGAACGACTGCATGAACTCGATCCAGCGCGCGGATTTTGCCGTGATCGGCACCTGGCGCGACGACATGCAGGTCGACCAGAAGGGCGTCAAGGCCTATATCGAGAGCCATGGGCGCAAGTACACGATCGACAATGTCATCGCGCGCTGCCCGACCCGGGCGCTGTCGCTCAACGACGATGACACGCTCGAAGTCGACAACAGGAGCTGCGTGCGCTGCATGCATTGCATCAACGTCATGACCAAAGCGCTGAAGCCCGGCAAGGACCGCGGCGTCACGATCCTGATCGGCGGCAAGCGGACGCTGAAGATCGGCGACACCATGGGCACGGTGATCGTGCCGTTCATGAAGATGGAAACGGACGAGGACTTCGAGAAGATCCGCGAGCTGGCCGCCACGGTGATCGACTTCTGGGCCGAGAACGGCCTGGAGCACGAGCGCTGCGGCGAGATGATCGAGAGGATCGGGCTCGCCGCCTTCCTGGAAGGCATCGGCGTGGAGGTGGATCCCAACATGATCAGCCATCCGCGCACCAGCTCCTACGTGCGGATGGACGACTGGGACCAGGAGGCGCAGAAGTGGATCGAGCGCAAGGGCAAGCAGCAGGCGGCGGCCTAGTAGAAGCGGAACGGAGGGATTAGCGATGGCACAGCAGGCGGCCCCGGCAGTGGAAAAGAAGCAGATGCGGACTCCGATCGAGAGCGGATGCCCCGATGGCATGCAGTACATGCATCCGCTGATGATCAAGAACTTCGGCAACTGGAAGTACCACGACCGGCCGCGCCCGGGCGTGCTCCACCATGTCGCCCACTCGGGAGACGAGATCTGGACGGTGCGCGTGGGCACCCAGCGGCAGCTCGGGCCCTACGAGATCAACCTCCTGTGCGACATCATCGACCGCTACGGCGAAGGCTACGTGCGCTTCACGATCCGCTCGAACATGGAGGTCATGGTTTCCAAGTGGGAGAAGGTCGGTCCGCTGATCCAGGCCTTCAACGACGCGGGCTACCCGGTCGGGGGCACCGGCAACTCCGTGACCATGATCTCGCACACGCAGGGCTGGCTGCACTGCGACATCCCGGGCACCGACGCCTCAGGCGTTGTGAAGTCGCTGATGGACGAGCTCTACGAAGAGTTCGTCAAGGAAGAGATGCCGAACCGCGTGCACATCACCACCTCCTGCTGCCAGATCAACTGCGGCGGCCAGGGCGATATCGCAATCAACGTGCAGCACACCAAGCCGCCGAAGATCAACCACGATCTCGTCGCCAACGTCTGCGAGCGGCCCTCGGTGGTGGCGCGCTGCCCCGTGGCGGCGATCCGCCCGGCAATGGTGAACGGCAAGCCCTCGCTCGAGGTGGACGAGAAGAAGTGCATCTGCTGCGGCGCCTGCTATCCGCCGTGCCCGCCGATGCAGATCAACGATCCGGTGCACTCGAAGCTCGCCATCTGGGTGGGGGGCAAGAACTCCAACGCGCGCTCGAAGCCCATGTTCCAGAAGCTGGTGGCGGCGGGGCTGCCCAACAACCCGCCGCGCTGGCCCGAGGTCGCCGCGGTGGTGAAGAAGATCCTCTACACCTACAAGAAGGATGCGCGCGACTGGGAGCGCGTCGGCGACTGGGTGGAGCGCATCGGCTGGCCGCGCTTCTTCGAGCTGACGGGGCTGCCGTTCACCAAGTTCCACATCGACAACTGGCGCGGAGCGCGCAACAGCCTCAACGCCTCGACGCACATCCGCTTCTGAGCGCGAGCGGGCATGAAGTTCGGCATCCTGGTCAACGAAGGGCCGTATACCCACGAGGCCTCGGACACCGCTTACCAGTTCACGAAGGCGGCGCTGGCGAAAGGGCACGAGATCTACCGCGTGTTCTTCTATCACGACGGCGTGAACAACGGCACGCGGCTCACCGTGCCGCCGCAGGACGACCGCAACATCGTCAAGCGCTGGACCGAGCTCGCCGAGCGGCACAAGGTCGACCTCGTCGTGTGCATCGCCGCCGCCCAGCGCCGCGGCCTGATGGACGCGGCCGAGGCCAAGCGCCACGGCAAGGACGCCCACAACATCGCGCCGGGGTTCCGCATCTCGGGCCTGGGCCAGCTGATCGAAGCCGGCATCCAGGCCGACCGCCTCGTGGTGTTCGGCGGCTGAGGAGAAGCAGGCATGGCGGAAGAAACCCAGGGGGGCGTCGCCAAGAAGTTCCTGTACGTCAACCGCAAGGCGCCCTACGGAACGATCTATGCGCTCGAGTCGCTCGAAGTGGTGCTGATCGGCGCGGCATTCGAGCAGGACGTGAGCCTTGCCTTCGTGGGCGACGGCGTCTACCAGCTCACCAAAGGCCAGGATACCAAGGGCCTGCAGATGAAGAACTTCTCGCCGGCCTTCCGCGCGCTCGAGGATTATGACGTGACCAAGCTCTACGTCGAGGAGGAAGCGCTGCAGGCGCGCGGCCTCACCGCGGCCGACCTGGCGGTGCCGGTCGAGGTGGTAAGCGCGCAACGCCTGGCCGAGATCATGGAAGACCAGGACGTGATCCTGAGCTTCTGAGGACGAGACTGATGCTGCATACCGTCAACAAGTCGCCGTTTGATCATAACGCGTTCGAAACCTGCCTCAGGTTTGCACGGAAGGGCGCTGCGGTGCTGCTGATCGAGGATGGCGTTTACGCGGCGGCCCGGGACACGGCCGTCTCGAAGCGGGTGCAGGAGGCCCTGAAGAACGTGGCGATCTACGCGCTCCAGGCCGACGTCGAGGCGCGAGGCATGCAGAACCGGGTGATGGACGGCGTTCGCCTGGTGGACTACGGGGGCTTCGTGGACCTCGTGGCGGAACACAACGCCGTGCAATCCTGGCTTTGACGACAAGAGGAAGATACGACATGGGAATCGAAGTAATGGGTCAAACGTACGAAACCGACGAGGAAGGCTACCTCGTCAACCGCTCCGACTGGTCCGAGGACGTGGCCAAGGAGATGGCGCGGCAGGACAACTGCGAGCTGAGCGACGCGCACTGGGAAGTGATCAACTTCCTGCGCGAGTACTACGACGAGTACCAGATCGCCCCGGCGGTGCGCGTGCTGACCAAGGCGATCGGCAAGAAGCTCGGGCCCGACAAGGGCAACAGCAAGTACCTGTACGAGCTGTATCCCTACGGCCCCGCCAAGCAGGCGTGCAAGTACGCGGGCCTGCCCAAGCCGACCGGCTGCGTCTGAGCCGCGGAGCGGACCGGTGTCCGCGCTGACCGTCATCTACGCGCTGCTGTTCTACGCGGCGGCGGGGATCCTCGTCGCCGGCGTGCTCGCGCGGGCCTGGCGCTACGCGCGCACGCCACAGCCGCTCAAGATCCCGGTGCCGCCCGCGCCGACCACGCGCGCCGGCGTCGTGCTGCGCATGGCTGCCGAGGTGACGCTCTTCCGCAGCCTCTATCGCTCCAACAAGTGGATCTGGCTCTTCGGCTGGGCGTTCCACGTCGCCCTCGCCCTGGTGCTCGCGCGGCATCTGCGCTACTTCACCGAGCCCGTGTGGTCCTGGGTGGAGCTCGTCCAGCCCTTCGGGGTGTACGCGGGCTTCGCCATGCTTGCCGGCCTGGCGGGCCTGTGGGCGCGGCGCTTCCTCGTCGATCGCGTGCGCTACATCAGCAGCCCGTCCGACCACCTCATGCTCGCGCTGCTCGTCGCCATCGCCGCGAGCGGCCTGGCGATGAAGTACGTGGCGCACACCGACATCGTGGCGCTGAAGGCGTTCTTCCTCGGGCTGATGGTCTTCGACTGGCGGCCGCTGCCCGCCGATCCGGCGCTGCTCGTCCACCTCGCGCTGGTCGCGGTGCTGATGATCGTGTTCCCGGTGTCCAAGCTCCTGCACGCGCCGGGGGTCTTTTTCAGCCCGACGCTCAATCAAGTGGACGACGCGCGCGAACGCCGCCACGTGGCGGGCTGGTCGGCGCGCATGGGCTGACATGGCCGTCACCTTCGAAACGCCGAAGCTGGGCGAATACCCCGTGATCCCGCTGGTGCACGAGGGGGCGATGGCGCACTCCAAGCCCTTCGTCGCCAAGGCCGAGCACCAGAAGGCGCTCGGGTTCCCCGGGGAGCTCGTGCCGGACTGGGAGAAGGTCGCCGTCACGCGCCTGGGCGAGCTCGTGCAGGAGTCGCGCGCGCTGCGCGTGTTCCTCGACTCGTGCGTGAAGTGCGGCGCCTGCACCGACAAGTGCCACTACTACCTCGGCACCGCGGACCCCAAGAACATGCCGGTCGCGCGCCAGGACCTGCTGCGCTCGGTGTACCGGCGCTACTACACCCTCGCTGGGAAGCTCTTCCCGAAGCTCGTCGGCGCGCGCGACATGACGAAAGACGTGCTCGACGAGTGGTACGGCTACTTCCACCAGTGCTCGCAGTGCCGGCGCTGCTCGGTGTTCTGCCCCTACGGCATCGACACCGCCGAGGTCTCGATGGCGGCGCGCGACATCATGGACAGCGTGGGCCTCGGGCAGAAGTACTCGAACGAGATCATCGGCAAGGTGCACAAGATCGGCAACAACCTGGGGCTGCCCGGGCCCGCGCTGCGCAACACGCTCGAGGGGCTGGAAGAGGACGTGAAGGCGGACACCGGCGCGGACGTGCGCTTCCCGCTGGATGAAAAGGGCGCCGAAGTGCTCCTCGTCGCGCCGAGCGCCGACTTCTTCGCCGAGCCGCACATCGACGGCCTGATCGGCTACGCCAAGGTGTTCCACGCCGCGGGCGTCTCCTGGACGCTCTCCTCGCACGCCTCGGAGGCGGCGAACTTCTCGCTCTTCATCGGCAACCACGACAACCTGCAGAAGGTGGCCGGGCGCATCCGCGAGGCGGCGCTCGAGCTGGGCGTGAAGCGCATCGTCGTGGGCGAGTGCGGCCACGCCTGGCGCGTCGCCTACAGCTACTGGAACACGCTCATCGGGCCGTTCGATTTCCTCGATCCCCGCTACCCGGCGCCGCAGCACATCTGCGAGGTCACCTGGGACCTGATCGAGCGCGGGGCGCTCACGCTCGACAAGAGCGCGAACGACGACAAGGTGGTGACCTTCCACGACTCGTGCAACGTCGCGCGCGGCTCGCGCATGGGCGGGGTGCCGGGCGGGCAGTTCACCATCCCGCGCAACGTGATCCGCGCCTGCGTCAACAAGTTCGTCGACATGCCGCCCGAGACCATCGGCGAGACCACGTTCTGCTGCGGCGGCGGCGGCGGGCTGCTCACCGACGACCTGGTCGAGCTGCGCGTGAAGGGCGCGCTGCCGCGCATGCAGGCGCTCCAGACCGTCGTGGACGAGAACGGCGTCAACTACCTCGCCGCGATCTGCGCCATCTGCAAGAGCCAGTTCACCAAGGTGCTGCCCTACTACAAGCACCCGATGGACATGATCGGCAGCGTGCACGGCCTGGTGAGCAAGGCCATCGTGCTCGGGTCGAAGCCATGAAAGGGAGATAGAAAATGCCGGCACATACGGCACGCAGATTCAAAGACGGCGACAGCCAGTGGAAGTCGATGCAGGAGC
>DATBKZ010000014.1:0-29282 GCA_036555615.1 Burkholderiales bacterium
TGAGGCCGCCGCCGCGCCGGTGTCCAGGAGGCGTTCAGGCTTCGCGGCGCTCGAGCACCGCCTGCGCGAGCGTGCCGCTGTCCACGTGCTCGAGCTCACCGCCGACCGGCAGCCCGCGGGCAATGCGGCTCACGGCGAGGCCCCGGGCGCGCAGGGCCTCTCCCAGGTAGTGCGCTGTGGCCTCCCCTTCCACCGTGAAGTTGGTGGCGAGGATCACCTCGCGCACCTTGCCGTCGGTCGCCCGCTGGATCAGCCGGTCGACCTGGATCTCTTTCGGTCCGATCCCGTCAAGCGGCGACAGCGCGCCCATCAACACGAAATACTTCCCTTCGTAGCACTGCGCCTGCTCCAGCATGAGCAGGTCGCCCGGAGATTCCACCACGCACAGGAGTGACGCGTCGCGCCGTGGGGAGCTGCAGAGCTCGCACACCGCTGCCTCGGCATAGCTGTTGCACTGCTCGCACTGGCGGATCTTCGCCAACGCCTGGGTGAGCGCTGCGGCGAGCCGCGCCGCGCCCGCCCGGTCCCGCTGCAACAGGTGAAATGCCGTGCGCTGCGCCGATTTGGGCCCCATGCCGGGGAGACAGCGCAATGCCGCGATCAGCTCGCTCAACGAGGACGGCGACTTCATTCCTAGAAGGGGAGCTTCATTCCGGGCGGCAGCGGCAGCCCTGCCGTGACCCCGGCCATTTTCTCCTGAGTCATCGCCTCCACGCGCCGGACCGCGTCGTTGATCGCTGCCGTGACCAGGTCTTCCAGCATTTCCCGCTCATCGGCCAGCAGCCGGGGGTCGATGGTGACGCGCTTCACCTCGTGGCGCCCGGTCATGACGATCTTCACCATGCCGGATCCGGACGCGCCTTCGACTTCCATCGCGGCGAGCTCGCCCTGCAGCTTCTTCATATTGTCCTGCATCAGCTGCGCCTGCTTCATCAGATTGCCGATTCCGCCCTTCATTCGGATCTCCGTATGCTGCCTAAGGCTTGCCGTTTTTCGATGGTGCGGGCTTGATCGAGGATTCGTTCACTCGAGCATCAAAGCTCTCGACCAGCTCTCGCACGAACGGATCGCGCTCGATTCCCGCAATGGCCTGCTCCTGGCGCTCGCGCCGGTCGCGGTCGGCGATGGCGGCGGGCGAGCTGCCCGCACTGGCAGCGACCTGTATCGCGAGCCTCAGGGGGGAGCCGAAATACTGCTGCAGCGCCGCCTTCAACCGCTCCTGGAACGGCCCATCGAGCAGATGCTGGTGCGTTTGCGCGATCCGCAACTCGACGCGCGCCGAGTCCCGGGCGACCAGCTCGCAATGCTGCGCGAGCACGCGCGCCATGCCGGTCAGTCCCAGGCGCTCGACGACCTGCTGCCAGTCCCCGTCATCGCGGTTTTTTTTTGGGCCGGCGGCAGGCGCCGCCGCGACCGCCGCGCGCGGCGCGACGGAAGCCTGCGCCACGGCGCCCTGCTCCGCCGGCGCGAACGCCAGCATCCTCAGGAGCGTCATGGTGAAGCCCGCGTGCTCGTCCGGCGCCAATCCGAGGTCGCTCCGCCCCTGGATCGCAATCTGGTAGTAGAGCTGGAGATCCTCGGCCGCAAAAAGGCCCGCGAGCTCGTTCAGCGTCCCGCGGTCCGGGTCGTCATCGCCGATCGTCTCGGGCACGGCCTGCGCCAGCGACAATCGATGCACGAGCGTGGCGATGTCCTGCAGTGCCCCATCGAATGACAGGCTGTGCTCGGCCATGCGCGCGGCCTCCGCTACCAGTGCCGCGCCATCCCGCGCGGCGAGCGCGCGCAGTATCGCAAACAGGTGATCCCGTCCCACCACGCCGAGCATGGCGCGCACCGAATCCTGTGCCACGGATCCGCCGCCATGGGCGATCGCCTGGTCGAGGAGCGAGAGGGCATCGCGCATGCTGCCCTGCGCCGCCCGGGCAAGCATACCCAGTGCCCCGACCTCATAGCGAACGCTCTCGGCATCCAGAATATGCCGCAGGCGGCTCGCGATGTGCGGTTCCGGTATGCGCTTGAGGCCGAACTGCAGGCAGCGCGACAGCACCGTGACCGGGACTTTCTGGGGATCGGTGGTGGCGAGGATGAACTTGACGTGCTGCGGCGGCTCCTCCAGCGTCTTCAGCATGGCATTGAAGGCGCTGCGCGACAGCATGTGCACTTCGTCGATGATATAGACCTTGTAGCGGCCGGCGGTCGGCGCGTAGAGTGCGTTCTCCAGGAGCTCGCGCATGTTGTCGACCTGCGTGTTGGATGCGGCGTCGAGCTCGATCAGATCGACGAAGCGGCCGCCATCGATCTCCGTGCATGCGGCGCAGCGGCCGCACGGCGCCGGGGTCACGCCGGTTTCGCAGTTGAGCGCCTTGGCGATAATGCGCGCAAGCGTGGTCTTGCCCACGCCGCGCGTGCCCGTGAAAAGATAGGCGTGATGCAGGCGCTGCTGGCCCAGCGCGTTCTCGAGCGCCCGCACCGCATGCTCCTGCCCGACCAGCTCGGCAAACGTCCGCGGGCGCCACTTCCGGGCAAGTACCTGGGTCATCTTGAATAAGGGAGGCGAGCCTTACCCCCGGCACTTGCAACGAATAGCTGTGGCTGCTTCCTTCCGGACCTGACCAGGTTCACTACCATGCAATGCGGGGAGGCCCGCCGTAAGCAATTCGTAAACATTATCGCACGAGGACCGACACGCCGACCAACGAAGCCCCCGCGTCTTTACAGGCGCGCCGTTTAATGCTTCCATTCTAGTAGAATCCGGTGGCAGCGTTCTCGGGGCGGCACGTGCCCGGTCGCCACCCGCTGCGCACGTCACCAAGGAGGGATCGCGATGGCAAGCAAGAAGCCGGCCCGCCGACCGAAGGAACAACCAGGCACCGACGTCTCGGAGGCTCAAATCGCGGTGCACTGGCGCGAGGAAGATTATTTCACGCCCTCGCCCAAGTTCATCGCCCAGGCCAACCAGACCGACGCGGGCATCTTCAAGCGCTTCAGCCTGGACAAGTTCCCCGAGTGCTACCGGGAATTTGCGGATCTCCTGGACTGGTACAAGCGCTGGAAGAAGACGCTCGATACCAGCAATCCGCCCTTCTGGCGGTGGTTCGTGGGCGGCGAGATCAATGCCTGCTACAACTGCGTCGACCGCCACCTCGCGAAAAACAAGAACAAGACGGCGCTCCATTTCGTGCCGGAGCCCGAGCACGAGCGCACCGAGCATGTCACGTATCAGGAGCTCTACGTCCGCGTGAACGAATTCTCCGCCTTGCTGCAGGATTTCTGCGGCCTCAAGGCCGGCGACCGCGTGACGCTGCACATGCCGATGGTGGCCGAGCTGCCGATCACCATGCTTGCTTGCGCGCGGCTCGGCGTCATCCACTCCCAGGTCTTCAGCGGCTTCAGCGGCAAGGCCTGCGCCGACCGCATTTCCGATTCCGAGAGCCATGTGCTCATCACCATGGATTCCTATTACCGGGCCGGCACGCTCCTCGACCACAAGGAGAAGGCGGACATCGCAGTCGCCGAAGCCGCCAAGGATGGCCACAAGGTCGACAAGGTGCTGATCTGGCAGCGTTACCCCGGCAAGTATTCGAGCCCGGCCCGGCTGGTGGAAGGGCGTGATTTCATCGTCAACGACGTGCTCCGGAAGTACCGCGGCAAGCGGGTCGAGCCGGCGCGCATGCCGGCCGAGGCGCCGCTTTTCCTCATGTACACGAGCGGCACGACCGGACGGCCCAAAGGCGCCCAGCATTCGATCGGGGGCTACCTCGCCTACGCGGCCTGGACCTCCAAGTATGTCCAGGACATCCACCCGGAGGACGTCTACTGGTGCATGGCGGACATCGGCTGGATTACCGGCCATTCCTACATCGTCTACGGCCCGCTGGCGCTTGCCGCCTCCTCGGTCGTCTTCGAGGGCGTCCCCACCCATCCGGATGCGGGGCGCCCCTGGCGCATCGCGGAGGAACTCGACGTCAACATCTTCCACACCTCACCGACGGCGATTCGCGCGCTGCGCCGGGCCGGGGCGGACGAGCCTGCGAAGTACCACTACCACTTCAAGCACATGACGACGGTGGGCGAGCCGATCGAGCCCGAGGTGTGGCGGTGGTACCACAAGGTGGTCGGCAAGGGCGAGGCGGTGATCGTCGACACCTGGTGGCAGACCGAGACCGGCGGCTTCCTGTGCAGCACGATGCCGGGCATCCACAAGATGAAGCCCGGCAGCGCGGGTCCCGGCATCCCGGGCATACACCCGGTCATCTACGACGACGAGGGCGATGAGCTGCCGGCGGGCTCGAACCGCGCCGGCAACATCTGCATCCGTAATCCCTGGCCCGGCATCATGCAGACCATCTGGAAGGACCCTGACCGCTTCGTCAAGCAGTACTACTCGCGCTACTGCAAGAACCCGAAGAGCAAGGATTGGCGCGACTGGCCGTACATGGCGGGCGATGGCGCGGTGGAGGCGAAGGACGGCTACTACCGCATCCTCGGCCGTATCGACGACGTGATCAACGTCGCCGGCCACCGCCTCGGCACGAAGGAAATCGAGTCCGCGGCCCTGACGGTCGCCGAGGTCGCGGAAGCGGCGGTTGTGCCCGTTGCCGATCAGATCAAGGGGAAGGTGCCGGACCTCTACGTCTCGCTCAAGCCAGGACTGCAGCCGTCCAAGGAAATCGCCGACCGGATCTCCGGGGCAGTCGTCTCCGAAATCGGGCCCATAGCCAGGCCACGCGCGGTGGTGATCGTCCCCGACATGCCGAAGACGCGCTCGGGCAAGATCATGCGCCGGGTGCTCGCGGCGATCTCTAACCGCCAGGATCCGGGCGACGTGTCCACTCTCGCCAATCCCGAGGTGGTGGACAAGATCAGGGAGCTCGGGAAGTAGCCGGCGCGCGACGGGGCGCCCATGATCCGGCCGAGCATCAAGGGGCAACGGCTGGCGGCGTTATTCCTGCTGGGCTTGCTGCTGCTCAACTATCCCCTGCTCAATCTCTTTGCCGGGGCGGCGCGAGTGGCGGGCATCCCGCTGCTCTACGCCTACGTGTTCGCTGTGTGGGCGCTACTGATCGGCCTCATGGTGTGGGTGGTCGAGAAAGGCGACGACTGATCGCGCCGCGCGGCGGCCCGCCATGCTCACCGCACCCGTCATCGTCGCCGCGTCGTTCGCCTACCTGGGGCTGCTGTTCGCGATCGCCTATTACGGGGACAAGCGCGCCGATGCGGGCCGCAGCATCATCGCCAACCCGTACATCTATGCGCTGTCGCTCGCGGTGTACTGCACGGCGTGGACCTTCTACGGCAGCGTCGGACGCGCGGCCACCACCGGCATCGGTTTCCTGCCGATCTACCTCGGGCCGACCTTGATGGCGGCGCTCTGGTGGTACGTGATGCTGAAGATCATCCGCATCAGCAAGCGCAACCGGATCACCTCGATCGCGGACTTCATCGCCTCGCGCTACGGCAAGAGCCAGATCGTCGGCGGGCTGGTCACCGTCATCGTGGTGATCGGCATCATCCCCTACATCGCGCTGCAGCTGAAGGCGATCTCGAACACTTTCCTGATCATACTGGAGTACCCACAGGTGGCGATGCCGCACAAGCAGAGCGCGCCCCTGTTCCTCGGCGACAACACGTTCTACATCGCGATGCTGCTCGCCGCTTTTACCATCCTGTTCGGCACCCGGCACCTCGATGCGACCGAGCGCCACGAGGGCATGGTCGCGGCCATCGCGTTCGAGTCACTGGTGAAGCTGCTTGCATTCATCGCGGTGGGGCTGTTCGTCACCTTCTGGCTGTACGACGGCTTCGGCGACATCTTCTCGCGCGCCGCGCAGGCCCCGGACCTCGCGCCTCTGCTCACGCTGGGAGGCGCGGCCGGCAGCTACACCACGTGGGCCTCGCTGACCTTTCTGTCGATGGCCGCCATCATGTTCCTGCCGCGCCAATGGCAGGTGACGGTGGTGGAGAACGTGGACGAACGGCATCTCGCCAAGGCGATCTGGCTGTTCCCGCTCTATCTCCTCGCGATCAACATCTTCGTGCTGCCGATCGCCCTCGGGGGTCTCATGCACTTCCCCAAGGGGACGGTGGACGCCGACACCTTCGTGCTGACGCTGCCCATCGCGGTGAGCTCGCCCTGGCTCGCCCTCTTCGCGTTCATCGGGGGGCTGTCCGCGGCGACCGGCATGGTGATCGTGGAAACCATCGCGCTCTCGACCATGGTCTGCAACGATCTCGTCATGCCGGTGCTGCTGCGCATGAAGGGCCTGCGGCTCACCGCGCGGCGCGATCTGTCGGGGCTGCTGCTCGGCATCCGCCGCGGCGCGATCGTGCTGATCCTCGTGCTGGGCTACCTGTACTTCAACCTCGCCGGCGAAGCCTACGCGCTGGTCTCGATCGGGCTGATCTCGTTCTCGGCGGTCGCGCAGTTCGCGCCTGCGATCATCGGCGGTATCTTCTGGCGGGGCGGCACGCGCACCGGCGCGCTGTGCGGCCTCGGCGCGGGATTCCTGGTATGGCTCTACACGCTGCTGCTGCCCTCTTTCGCGAAGTCGGGCTGGCTTCCCATGAGTTTTCTCACGCAGGGCCTGTTCGGAATCGAACTCCTGAAGCCGCAGGAGCTGTTCGGGCTCTCCGGCCTCGACGACATCACGCATTGCCTGTTCTGGAGCATGCTTGCGAATATCGGCTGCTACGTTGCCATCTCGCTCGCCAAGAGACCCAGCGCCGCCGAACATGGCCAGGCTACGGTTTTCGTCGACGCGCTCAGGCAATCCGGCGCGACTGCCGGGCCGCGCCTCTGGCGCGGCAGCGCTTCGGTGGATGAGCTGGTTGCGCTGCTCGGCCGGTTCCTCGGACCGGAGCGGGCGCGCGATGCGTTCGAGTCCTACGCGCGCATGCGCGGGGCGCGCTCGATCGAATCGCTTACCGCGGACGCGAGCCTGGTGCACCACGTCGAATCGCTGCTCGCGGGGGCGATTGGCAGCGCCTCGGCGCGCGTGATGGTGTCCTCCGTGGTGGCGGAGGAGCCGCTCGGGCTCGACGAGGTGATGAATATCATCGACGAGGCCTCCCAGGTGCTCGCCTACAGCCGCCAGCTCGAGCAGAAGTCGCGCGAGCTCGAAGCCGCCAGCGCTGAGCTGCGCGCCGCCAACGAACGCCTGAAGGAGCTCGACCGGCTGAAGGACGATTTCATCTCGACCGTCACCCACGAACTGCGCACGCCGCTCACGTCCATCCGCGCATTCTCCGAGATCCTGCGGGACAATCCCCGCCTCGACGAAGCCCAGCGCACCCAGTTTCTGGGCACCGTGATCAAGGAGTCCGAGCGCCTGACGCGGCTCATCAACCAGGTGCTCGATCTCTCCAAGATCGAGTCCGGCAACGCCGAATGGCACTCCAGCGAGCTCGACATGCGCGAGGTGGTGGACGACTCGGTGGCCGCGGTAAGCCAGATGTTCAGGGAAAACGGCGTCGAGCTCGAGGTCAGGATGCCGCAGAAGCTTCCGTCCATCGTCGCGGACCGCGACCGCCTCATGCAGGTCATGCTTAACCTGCTGTCGAATGCGGCCAAGTTCTGCAGGCGCCCGGGCGGCCGGGTCAGCATCGCGCTCTCGCGCCAGGACGGCTTCCTGCGCGTGGACGTTACCGACAACGGCAGCGGCATCAGCGAGTCCGACCAGGAAGTGATCTTCGAGAAGTTCCGCCAGGTCGGTGATACCCTCACCAACCGGCCGCAGGGCACCGGTCTCGGGCTTCCCATCTGCCGGCAGATCATCAATCATTTCGGTGGCCGCCTCTGGGTGCAGAGCCGGCCCGGCGCAGGGGCGACATTCAGCTTCACGCTGCCGCTCGACCCGGCGCCGGCGCAGTCGCTCGCCGCCTGAGAGGAAAGCAAGTGAGCAAACGCGTATTGATCGCCGAGGACGAGCCGAACATCGTCACCTCGCTCGAGTTCCTGATGAGCCAGATCGGCTGCGAGTTCCAGACCGCCGTGAACGGCGAGGACGCCCTGCGGGCGGCGGCCGAATTCCACCCGGATCTGATGCTGCTCGACGTGATGCTGCCGCTCAAGAGCGGTTTTGAAGTCTGCCAGTCCGTGCGCGGGAACGACGCGCTGAAGAGAATCAAGATCATCATGCTCACCGCCAAGGGGCGCGAAACCGAGGTCGCCAAGGGACTCGCGCTCGGGGCGGACGCATATATCACCAAGCCCTTCGCCACGCGCGAGCTGCTCGACACGGTGAAGCGCCTGCTCGGCGAGTGACCCGGAGAGGAACGTGGCGCCACGGGCCCGGTTCTTCGCGGTCTGGATCGTGTGCTTCGCCCTGCTGGCGGCTGCCGCCGCCGGCGTCCTGCTCGCCGTGTACGACGCGCTTGCGCCGGACGAGCAGCGTCGCTTCTCCGGCGTCCTGGCAGCGGCAGGGAACACGCTGATTGTCCTGGGCGTGATCTTGTTCATCATCGGCGGGTTCCTGGCGGCCGGGCTCGAGCGCGCCTTCCTCGCTCCAGTGCGCAGGCTCGCGGAATCCACCCGTCTCATCGCCGCCGGCAATCCGTCCTACCGCGCCGACGCCGAGGGTCCCGCCGAGGTCCGCGAGGCTGCGGCTGCGGTCAACGCGCTGGCGGAACGCCACGAGACCCTGACCCTCGGCATCGAGGAGCAGATTCGCCACGCGCATGCCGAGCTCGGCGACGAGACCAACCGGCTGGCGGCGCTGATGTCCGAGCTCGCGAGTGGTGTGGTGGTGTGCACGGTCGAGGGACGTATCCTCCTCTACAACGAGCATGCCAGGCAGATGTTCTCCGGGGTGGGCGTGCCGGGTTACATCGGGCTTGGCCGTTCGCTCTTCTCGCTTCTCGACCGGCAGCTGGTCGTGCACGCCCTCGACCAGCTGCGCTACCGCCTCGCACAGGGCGAGCCGAGGCCGGTTTCGGTATTTCTGGCTTCGCCGGTCCCGGCGTTGCTCCTGCGCGTGCGCATGGCGCCCGTCATGGCGACGGCATCCGGCCAGCCCGAGAAGCGGGAGCCGAGCGGTTTCGTGCTGCTGATGGACGACGTCGGCGCGGAAGTCGCCCTGTTCGAGCAGCGCGACCACGTGCTCGAGCAACTGATCCAGAGCGCGAGAGCGTCGCTCGCCAGCATCCGCATGGCGGCGGAAAACCTCGAGAGCTTTCCGCAGATGGGGCCGGAGCGGCAGGCCCAGTTTGCCGCGATCATCAGCGTTGAGGCGCACCGCCTTACCGCCCACCTCGAGGGCGCCACGCGCGAGCATTCCGACCTGGTGAGGAGCCTGTGGTCTCCCGAGCAGATGCGCGCGGCCGATCTGGTGGCGGTCGCCCGCCGCCGAATCGAGGAGCACCTTGGCCTCGCCACCGCGACCGGCGAGATCGATGAGTTGCTCTGGGTGAGCGCCGACAGTTATTCGCTGGCCCAGGCGCTGTGCTACGTGGTGCGCCGCGCCCGCGACGAACTTGCGGCGCGTGATGTGCGTTTTCACGTCACTGCCAGTGGCCGCCATGCGCGGATCGACGTCCAGTGGGAGGGGGAGCGGGTGCCGGGGCCAAGCGCATTGGCATGGGAATCCCAGCCGCTCACTTCCGCCGGCGAGGCGAGCCCGCTGACGCTACGTGAAGACCTCGGGCGTCATCGCGCCGAGGCGTGGTGTGAAAGCGACGCCGGTACCGGCGGCAGATTCCGGCTGCTGCTGCCGGTGACGGAACCGGTGCGGGCATTCCACGCGCCGGCGCAGCCCAGCCGGCCGGAATTCTACGATTTCGATCTCTTCAGCCAGCCGGGCCTCGAGCGCGACCTGGACGAACGCAAGCTAACGGAGCTTGCCTACACGGCCTTCGACACCGAGACGACCGGCCTCGAGCCTGCGGCGGGTGACGAGATCATATCGATCGGGGCAGTGCGCATGCTGAACGGGCGGCTGCTCGCCGGGGAAGTGTTCGACCAGCTGGTCGATCCCCGGCGCCCGATCAGCGCCGCGTCCGCAAGGATTCACGGCATCAGCCCCGGGATGGTCGCGGGCCAGCCCACCCTCGAGCAGGTGCTGCCCATGTTCCACCAGTTTTGCGAGGATACGGTGCTCGTCGGCCACAATGCCGCGTTCGACATGCGCTTCCTGCAGCTGAAGGAGTCGGCGACGGGGGTGCGATTCACCCAGCCGGTGCTCGACACGCTGCTGCTCTCGGCGGTGCTGCACCGCGACCTGGGCGAGCACCAGCTGGAAGCGATTGCGGCCCGCTTCGGCGTCAGCGTGACGGGCCGCCACACGGCGCTCGGTGACGCGATGGTGACGGGCGAGATCTTCCTGCGCATGATCCCGCTGCTCGCCGAGCGCGGAATCGTCACGCTGCGCCAGGCGCGCGAAGCTTCAGAACGGACGTTTCATGCCCGAATCCGCTACTGACTCGATGGCCTCATCCCTGTCTCGCATTGTGCGGCGACAGCCCGTGGCCTGCGGTGCCGACGAGAGCGTCGAACGCGCCATCGCCCGGATGCGCGATCTTGCAATCGGCTCCATGATCGTCGTGAACGACGCCAATGCGCCCATCGGCATCCTGACGCTGCGCGACGTGGTGGACCGGGTGGTGCTCGAGCCGGGAGCCCTTGCGGCGCCAATCGGGCAGCTGATGACGCCCAATCCGGTCACCCTGCCGGTGCAGGAGACGGCTTATGCGGCCGCCCTCGCCATGATTCGCCACGGCGTCCGGCATATCGTGCTCGTGGACGGGGTCAAGCTCGCGGGCCTGGTGTCGGAGCGCGACTTGTTCGGCCTCCAGAGCACTGGCGTGCGCCAACTCTCCGCCGAGATCAAGGGCGCCCGGGATCTGTCCGCAATCAACCGATTTGGCGCGGACATACGCGACCTCGCCTGCCGCATGATTGCGCAGGGCATGGCGGTGGGCCCGTTGACCGCTTTCATCGCCTCGCTCAACGACCTCCTCACCGAGCGCATCGTCGAGCTCGAGTTCAAGGCGGCCGGCGTGCACGGGCCGCGCTGGTGCTGGGTCGTCATGGGCAGCGAGGGCCGCTCGGAGCAGACGCTCGTCACCGATCAGGACAACGGGATCATCTTCGTCCCGGCTCCGGGACAGGACCCGGCCGATGCGCGCGCCGCGCTGCTGCCGGTCGCGCGCCAGGTCAATCAGGCGCTCGACCGGGCCGGCTACCAGCTGTGCCGGGGCGACATCATGGCCGGGAATCCGCGATGGTGCCTGAGCCTCGATGAATGGCGCGGCCGGTTCGCGAGCTGGATCGACAGCGGGAGCCCCGAAGCGCTCCTGCACGGGGCGATCTTTTTCGACCTGAGGCCGCTCGTCGGCGACCTGTCACTGGGCCGGGAACTGCGCGCCTGGCTCGCCGTGCACGCTCCGACGAACCGGCGGTTCCTGCACCAGATGGCGGGCAACGCGCTTGCAAACCGCGCGCCCCTCAACTGGTTCGGCGGCTTCCGGCGCGGCGCCGACGGCAGGATCGACCTGAAGTTGAACGGCGCCACGCTCTTCGTCGATGCGGCGCGCATCTTCAGCCTTGCCTACGGCATCGATGAATGCAACACGGAGCGCCGGCTGCGGACAGCCGCGCCGGCGCTCAAGCTCGCCGCGACCGAGCTCGAGGCATGGATCGGGGCGTTCCAGCACGTCCAGGGCCAGCGCCTGCGGCGCCAGGCGGAATGCCTCGACCTGGGACTCGCGCCGGACAATCGCGTCGATCCCCGCGCCCTCAACGATTTCGACCGCGCAGTGCTGAAGGGCGCGTTGCAGCGGACACGCGCGCTCCAGCGCCGGATTGCACTCGACTACCAGGCTTGAGAGCGGGGCGCTAGGGAAAAGCTTCTGACGCCGTTAGTGGTTAACGTAGTCCAGGATGTAGCCCTGGCCATACAGGGTGCGCACCGTCACGCCCGCGCCGCTGATCTTCCTGCGCAGCCGGTGCACGTAGACTTCGATTGCATTGTGGCTGACTTCACGGTCATAGCTGTAGAGCTGCTCGAGGATCTGCTCCTTGCTCACGACCCGGCCGAAGCGGTTGAGCAGCACCTCGAGTACCCCCGACTCGTGCGTCGACAGCGGCAGCGTCCTGCCCTGGATCGACGCCGCGCGCCGCACCGTGTCGAACTCCAGTCCCCCGTAGAGGACCGTCGGAGCGGCCCCCCCCTGCTGCCCGCGCCGCAGCAAGGCGCGCACCCGCGCCTGCAGCTCGTTGAGGCTGAACGGCTTCACGAGGTAGTCGTCGGCCCCCAGGTCGAGGCCAAGCACCTTTTCCTCGGGCTTCTCGCGGCCGGACAGAATCAGCACGGGCAGGTTCGCATTGCGCCGCCGCAGGCGCCGCAGCACCTCGAAGCCGTCGAGCTTCGGCAGCCCGAGATCCAGGATGAGCAATCCGAAGACGTCGCCCTTGAGCGCTTCGTCGGCGGCGGCGCCATTCGCTACCCAATCAACGGCGTAGCCCGACTGCGCCAGAGAAAACTGCAGCGCCTCGGCGAGCGGCGCGTCGTCCTCGGTGATGAGTATCCTCAATCCCCGCCCCCCTGTTTTGTCCATTCTAAGTCCCCGATTCAGGATTTTGTAAGCTTTTTGCAATAGCATTAGCCGGAACAAGAAAAAGAACTGCAATTCGTTGGCAGGCGTGGTGTTTTCCGCCGCGTTCGCCGCACTTCTACCGGGAGGGGCAAATGGCCCAATTGTCGCCTGAGCAGCGCGATGCATACTGGCGGAAGACATCCCGCCTGATGTGGATCATCATGTTCCTGTGGTTCTTCTTCAGCTTCTTCGTGCACCTCTTTGCGGTCCAGCTGAACGAAATCAAGTTCCTGGGCTTTCCGTTCGGCTTCTACATGGCCGCGCAGGGCTCGCTGATCGCGTTCGTGGTGCTCTGCTTCTGGAACGCGCGAGCGCAGAACAAGATCGACGAGGAATTCGGCGTCGCCGAAGATTGACCGGGGGAGATCCTGACCATGGCACAGCAAGCGGCAGGCAGCAAGGGGTTCGTCGCCAACCTCGGCAAGATCTACGGCGGCTACACCGGGGGCTTCCTCGGCTTTGTGATCCTGCTCGCGATCCTCGAGCAGATGGGGCTGCCCAACAGGATCATCGGCTACTGCTTCGTATTCCTGACGATCGGCGTTTACGCGTACATCGGCTGGCTCTCGCGCACGATGGAGCTCTCCGAGTACTACGTCGCGGGCCGGGTGGTGCCAGCCTTCTACAACGGCATGGCGACCGGCGCCGACTGGATGAGCGCGGCATCCTTCATCTCGATGGCCGGCGGGCTCTTCATCGCGGGCTACAATGCCATCGGCTACGTGCTCGGCTGGACCGGCGGCTACGTGCTTGTGGCCGTGCTGCTTGCGCCCTACCTGCGCAAGTTCGGCCAGTTCACGGTGCCCGACTTCCTCGGCGTGCGCTACGAGGGCAACACCGCGCGCGTCTGCGGCGTGATCATCCTGTTCAGCGCCTCGTTCACCTATATCGTGGCGCAGACCTTCGGCATCGGCATCATTACCTCGCGCTTTCTCGGCATCCCGTTCGAGATCGCCATTTTCGCCGGGCTGGTCGGGATCCTGGTGTGCTCGATGCTCGGCGGCATGCGCGCGGTGACCTGGACGCAGGTCGCGCAGTACATCATCCTGATCATCGCCTACCTCGTGCCGCTGGTGTGGCTCTCGACGAAGACGTTCGGAAATCCGATTCCGGAGCTCGCCTATGGCCAGGTGCTCGACCAGATTGGCGCGATCGAGAAAAAGCTCAACATCATCCGCGCGCACGCAGCGCCGTACGTGGACGCCACCGGCAAGTTCAGCTGGACCGAGTTCCACAACTTCTGGGCGCTGGTGCTCTGCCTGATGGTGGGCACGGCGTCGCTCCCGCACATCCTGATGCGCTACTTCACCACGCCTAACGTGCGCCAGGCGCGCCAGTCGGTGGGCTGGAGCATCTTCTTTATCTTCCTGCTCTACTTCACCGCACCGGCGTACGCCGCGTTCGCCAAGCTCGAGCTCTACCAGAACGTGATCGGGGCGCAGATCTCGACGCTGCCCGCGTGGGTGCAGAACTGGTCGCAGGTCGGGGGGCTGCTCACGATCAGCGATCTCAACAGCAATGGCATCGTCGACCTCACCAAATACGCGGTCGCGGGCCCGATCCTGGACCTGGGCGACATCAAGATCCACCAGGACATCATCGTGCTCTCGATGCCTGAGGTGGCGGGCCTGCCCTACGTCATCTCCGGCCTGGTCGCTGCCGGCGGCCTTGCGGCGGCGCTCTCCACGGCCGACGGCCTGCTTCTCGCCATCGCCAACGCGCTCTCCCACGACATTTATTACAAGCTGATCGACCCGAAGGCCACTACGCGCCGCCGTCTCGTCGTCGCACGCACCTTGCTGGTTGGCGTTGCGATCATCGCCGCGGCAGTCGCCGGAACGCGGCCCTCGGGGATCATCCAGATGGTGGCGTGGGCGTTTTCGCTAGCCGCTGCGGGGCTGTTCGCGCCGCTGGTGCTGGGCATCTGGTGGAAGCGCACGACTCCCGCCGGCGCCATCCTCGGCATGATGTCGGGCTTTGGCGTCTGCCTGTTCTACCTCATCGGCACGCACTACTTTGCCATGCCGCTGTGGTTCGGCATCCGCAACATCTCGAGCGCGCTGTTCGGCCTGCCCGTCGCCTTCATCGTCACTTGGATCGTGAGCCTGATGACGGCGCCGCCCTCGAAGGAGATGCAGGAGTTCATCGACTCGATCCGCGTGCCGAAGGGCGAAGTGGCCTGGTCCGGCAAGGCGCACGAGTAGACGCGTTCCGCGCCGCACGCAGATGGGGCCCGCTTCGGCGGGCCCTGTTTTTTGGACGGTCGCGGTGGCATAAGATAGCGCCATGCAAGGCCGGGACATCTGGTGGTCGTACTGGTACTTCCACTTCGGCAACTACGCGCTGGCGCTGCTGTTCTGGACGCTCATCGGGCGCTGGATGATGGGCTTCTTCCTGCCGCCTGACTCCCCCAACTACATCTACCGCTGGTTCCGGCGCCTGACGGACTGGCTGATGCCGCCGGTCACCTTCATCACGCCCTCGATCATGCCGCCCGCGGCGCTGCCGCTCGTCGCCGCGTTCTGGGTCGCGATGGCGCGGGTCGCTTTTTTTGCAGCGCTGCACGCGGCGGGGCTCACGCCCCGCATGGCGGGATAGGACGCCTGCCCGTGCCCGACCGCTACACGATGTTCCTGATCGTGCTCGGCGTCTGCGTCGCCAACGGCATCTTCTCGCCGCTCATCAACATCGCGATCCCGATCGCGGCGGTGCTCCTGCCGGAGCTCTTCCCGCGAACGGTCGAGTGGGTGCTGTTCTGGAGCTCGGTGCTGCTCGCCAGCGCCACGCTGCTCGTGAGCGGCATTCCGGCCGCGCTCTACGAGCGGCTTGCGCGCGATGCCGCGAGCCCGGTGTCGATGTGGATCTGGCTGGCGGGGGCCGCGATCCTGAGCCTGCCCGCCGCGCAGCGGGCGCTGTGAGCGCGGCTAGCGCGTGCCTCCGAGCTCGCGGCCAAGCGCCGCGGCGTCGAGCTCGCGCCGCATGCGGTCCGACACGCCCACGAAATTGAACTGCACGGCGCCGATGACGACCGGCTCATCGTGCTCCCGGTAGCTCGCGTGTATCGGCAGCACCTCGAACAGGCGCCGGCCGGCGGCCGCGGCGATCTCCAGAACCGACGGCGGCGGGTCGGCGCGCGCCGCGCGCAGGCGCCCGGGCAGCGCGGCGACCAGATCGTCCCACCCCCGCGGCCGGTGCGACGGCGTCCGCTGTCCCGCCAGGATGCGCCGGTACAGTGCGACCAGCGCCGGCTCGACCGGCTCGGCGTTGAATCCCGCCTCGATCAGCTGTCGCTGCGTCACGGCCAGGAGCCCGCCCAGGACTGCGGCGTAGCCCTCCCAGCGGCAGATGGCGAGCGCATCACGGTACGCCTGCTCCTCGCCCAAAGCGTAATGCGACAGGCCGACCTTGTTGCGGCAATAGTCGTCGGCGCATTTCTGCGCGATGAATGCCGCGTGGCGGGAGAGGAAATCGCCGAGCGCTTGGGCACTCCGCACGTGCCGGTTCCTCGCCCCGAGCCATTCAGGGAGCCGCTCCCGCACGGATTTCATCCACGCCATGATTCGCAATCGAAGCTTTGCCGGCTGTGAATTGTATCGTTCCCGAGGGGCATCCGCGCCCGGGTGGTAGAATCCGGTGCGCGCGGAGAGATGGCCGAGCGGTCTAAGTGCGCATTCGAGCCGGATGAACCGGCTCAATCCCCGCGCGGTGGAACGGACCTGACGGCCGCTCATCGCGCGGGATGCGGGATACGGAGAGATGGCCGAGTGGTCTAAGGCGCACGCCTGGAGAGCGTGTACACGCCAAAAGCGTGTCGTGGGTTCGAATCCCACTCTCTCCGCCAGTTTTCACGGAGGAGATGGGATTCGAAGACACGCTTTCGCCGAAGGCAAAAGCCCCAAAGATCGAATCCCACTCTCTCCGCCAATACACGAGAGGAGAAGCACATGGCGAAAGTGGAAACCAGAATGCCCCAACAGGTCATCGGTGGGCGGAGTCCCGTCCGCGTCAGGCGCCTCGGCCACGTTGTCATCCAGGTGCGGGATCTCGAGCGCTCCATGAAGTTCTACACGGAAGTCCTGAACTTCCGCGTGTCCGACCGCTCGCCCGAGGGCGCCGTCTTCCTCACCTCCGTGGGCGACCACCACACGGTGGCGCTCTTCCCCTCCGCAGGGGAGTCCGCGGCTACGGCGGCGAAAGACGCGGTGCGGCTGCACCATTTCGCCATGGAAGTGGGGTCCGTCAACGAGCTGCTCGAGATCCGATCCTTCCTGCGGGAACGCGGCGTTCCCATCGTCTTCGAAGGCCGGCATCGCATGGGCGGCCACACCAGCCTTGAATTCCTCGATCCGGACGGCTTCCAGCTCGAGCTCTTCTGCGAAATGGACCAGCTCGGGCCGGGCGACCGCTCCCGCCCGCTCGGCTCGGCGCCGCGGGCAAGTACCCTCGAGGCCGCCCGCGACAACCCCAAGCCGCCCACCTGGTAGGAAATGGATCTTCAGCTCGCCGGCAAGACCGCGCTTGTCACCGGCGCCTCGCGCGGCATCGGGCGCGCCATCGGCCTGGGGCTCGCGCGCGAGGGCGTCAAGGTCGCCGTTGCGGCGCGGAGGGTCAATCTGCTCGAGGAGCTGGCGCGGGAGATTGTCTCGCAGCGCGGCGCCGAGCCCCTGGTGCTCGAAGCGGACCTGTATCAGGACGGCTCGGCGGAAAAGCTGGCGCAGGCCGCCGAGAAGGGGCTCGGCCGCATCGATATCCTGGTGAACGCGGCGGGAGGCAGCCGGCCCTACCCGTTCGAAGCCACCAAGGAGCAGTGGGCGGAGGGGATATTGGTCAACTTCATCCGGCTGCGCGAGCTCTCGCACGCGGTGATCCCCGGCATGGTCGCGCGCCGCTGGGGCCGCGTCATCAACATCACCGGAACCTCGGAGCCGCGCGGCCTCAACGCCGCAAATTCAGCGAAGGCGGCGGTGCATGCGTGGGCCAAGGGCCTGTCGCGCGAGATGGCCAGGCACGGCATCACCATCAACTCGATCCAGCCGGGCCGCATCATGAGCGAGCAGATCGTGCGCTTCCACCCGACGGACGAGGACCGCAGGAAGTTCGCCGCCGAGAACATCCCCATGGGCCGCTTCGGCGAGCCCGAGGAGCTTGCCAACCTCGCTGTGTTTCTCGCCTCCCCGCGAGCCGGCTACCTCACCGGAACCGTGACCCCCGTCGACGGGGGCATGAGCCGGTTCGCCTTCTAGGCCGGCGCGCATCACGGCTTGACCGCGGCGCGGATCTGCTCGAGAGCGGCCGGATCTTCGATCGTGGTGAGATCGCCCGGGTCGCGCCCCTCGGCGAGCGCCTGGATCGAGCGGCGCAGAAGCTTCCCTGAGCGCGTCTTGGGCAGCAGGTTCACGAAATGCACCCGCGACGGCCGGGCGATCGCCCCGAGCAGCCGGTCGACGGTTTCCAGCACGGACTTCTCCTCGGCGGCACGGGTCTCGTGCGTGGCGATCCGCGCTGCATCCTTGACCACGGCGAAGGCGAGCGGGATCTGGCCCTTCACGTGGTCCGCTACCCCGACGACCGCGACCTCGGCAATGTTGGGGTGTGCCTGGACCGCCTCCTCGATCTCGCGCGTGCCGAGGCGGTGGCCGGCGACGTTGATGACGTCGTCGGTGCGTCCGAGGATGAAGTGGTAGCCGTCCTCGTCCCGGATGCCCCAGTCAAAGGTGGAATAGGCGAGCTTTTCATGGAAGCTCGTGAAATAGGTGCTGACGAAACGCTCGTCGTCGCCCCAGACCGTGGACATGCACCCTGGCGGCAGCGGCGGCAGGATCGCCACCACTGCCTTCTCGTTCGGCTCCGCCTCGGACGCATCCGCCTCGCGCAGCAATCTCAGGTCATAGCCGAATACCGGGAAGCTCGGGCTGCCGAACTTGATCGGCGTGCGCTCCACCCCCGGCACGCTGGAGAGGATCGGCCAGCCGCTCTCGGTCTGCCAGTAGTGGTCGATCACCGGCCGGCCGAGCGCCTCGGCGAACCAGCGGTGGGTGGGCTCGTCCAGCGGCTCGCCGGCGAGAAAAAGATGCTTCAGCATGCTGACGTCGTATTTCCGGAGGAAGGCGGGGTCCTGCTTCTTCAGCACGCGCGCCGCCGTCGGTGAGGAGAACATGACCGCGACCTTGTTCTCGGCGACGATCTTCCACCAGATGCCGGCATCGGGCCGGATCGGCAGTCCCTCGTAGAGGATCGTCGTCATGCCGCGAATGAGCGGCCCGTAGACGATGTAGGAATGCCCCACCACCCAGCCGATGTCGGAGGTCGTGAACATCGTCTCGCCCGGCTCGCCGCAGTAGATGTGCTTGAGCGAGGCCGCCAGCGCCACCGCATACCCGCCCGTGTCGCGCTGCGCACCCTTCGGGCGGCCGGTCGTGCCCGAAGTGTAGAGAATGTAGGACGGCTCATTCGACTCGAGCCAGGCGACCGGCACCTTGTCTCCGAGATGCTCCGCCCGCAGCGCCGCATAATCGACGTCGCGTCCTGGAGCAAGCTTCAGGCCCGGATCGAGCCCGCGGTTGAGAACCACGACTTTCTGCGGCGGCGACTTCGCGAGGCGGATCGCCTCGTTGAACATCGCCTGATAGGGTATCGCGCGCCCCGCGCGCATGCCGCCGTCGGCCGTGATCATGAGCTTCGGGCGTGCATCGTCGATGCGTGTCGCCAGGCTGTGCGAGGCGAACCCGCCGAACACCACCGAATGGATCGCGCCGATGCGCGCGCATGCGAGCATCGCGAATACCGCCTCCGGGACCATCGGCATGTAGATCAGCACGCGGTCGCCCTTTCCGATGCCGAGCGAGCGGATCATGCCGGCGCAGCGGTTGACCTCGTCGTGCAGCGCCTCGTAGGTGTAGGTTTTTTGCTCCCCCGTCTCGGTGGAGATGTAGATCAGGGCCTTCTGGCCGCCGCGCGCGGCGAGATGGCGATCGACCGCGTTATGGCAGAGATTGGTGTATCCCCCGATGAACCACTTCGCGAACGGCGGTCGGCTGTAGTCGAGCACCTTGCCGAACGGGCGGTGCCAGTCGACGAGCTGCGCCTGCTCGGCCCAGAACTCCTCTTTGCGCTCGATGGAGCGTTTGTGGAAATCCCTGTAGGCTCCCATTACCGTCTCCCCCGGAAAGAGTGACTCGCTTGGTGTTCCTCGTATCGAAGCGGCAATCAGGAACGGGCAACGAGTCGCCACTTCTCACAGCTTCACCACGGCCCGACCCCTTATCTCTCCCTTGAGCATCCTCTCGAAGTATGCCGGCAGCTCGCTCAGCGTGATGTCGTGGGCGATTTCGGCCAGATGGCGCGGCTTCAGGTCGGCCGCGAGCCGGCCCCAGATCTTCCGCCGCAGCGGCATCGGCGTCTCTCCGGAATTGACTCCAATCAGGCGCACGCCACGCAGGATGAAGGGTAGCACCGTCGTCTTCAATTCAATGCCTCCGGCGTTGCCGAAGCTCGCAATCAGCCCGTCCGGCTGCATGGTGCGCGTGAGCCAGGCGAGGCTTTCGCCGCCTACCGAGTCGAACGCGGCCGCCCACATTCCCTTCTCGAGGGGGCGCGTTCCCATCTCCAGCTTGTGGCGTGACAGCACTTCCTGCGCCCCGAGCTTGCTGAGGAAGCCGTGCTCGCTGTCCTTGCCCGTCACGGCGACCACCTGATAACCGAGCTTCGCCAGCATGTCGATGGCAAGGGTCGCCACGCCTCCGGTTGCGCCGTTTACCAGCACTTTCCCGTTCTTCGGAGCCATGCCATTCAACTCGAGCAATTCCATCGCCAGCCCTGCGGTATAGCCGGCGACGCCGAGCGCGGCTGCCTCGTGCGGGGTGAGCCCCCGCGGCAGCGGCACCACCCAGTCCGCCGGCACCCTGCAATATTGCGCAAAGCCGCCATCATGGGAGACGCCGAACTCGTAGCTCGTGCAGATCACCTCTTCCCCCGCCTTGAACCTGGAATCGGAGGATGACCTCACCGTGCCCGCGGCATCGATTCCGCCGACGCGGGGAAAGGACCGGATGATGCGGCCCTGCCCGGTCGCCGCCAGCGCGTCCTTGTAGTTCACGCTCGCGTACGCGTTGCGGATCACCACATTGCCGGGTGAAAGCTGGTCCAGCGTCATCTCGGCCACCCGGCCGGCAACCTTCTCCCCTTCGCTGAAAATCCGCAGTGCGCTGAATGTTTCCACCAAACGCTCCTAGTCCTGGCGCGCGCGCGGCTGGTCGAGATACTCGCGGGTCTGCATTTCGGCGAGCCGGCTCGCAGTGCGGCTGAACTGGAAGATCATAGCCTGCAGCTGCGCATCCCCGCTGCGCGAGCCGCGCAGGAGCAGCGAATCGGGCTCGGCTTCCGCCGACAGGATGAGCTTCACGCGCTGGTCGTAGAAGACATCCACCAGCAGCGTGAAGCGGCGCGCCGCGTCGGCTTGCTCAAGTGACATGCGCGGGACCCCCGAGACGATGACGGTATGAAAGCGCCGCGCGAGATCGATGTAATCATTCTGGGAGCGGCCCCAGCCGCAGATCACCTTGAAGTCGAACCATACCACGCCGCCCGCGCGGTGCCGGTAGGGAATCGCGCGCCCCTCGACGTCGAGCTCGTGGCGTTCCTCTTCGACTTCCGCGATCTGCCGGAACGCCTGCAGCAGCGCGCGGTCGGTCTCGGGCGCAAGCGAGGCGTGGTAGACCTTCACCCGCTGCAGCGCCCGCTTGCGGTAGTCGATCCCGCCATCCACCTGAATGACGTCGAGCCGGGATTTCACCAGATCGATCGCCGGGAGGAAATCCTCGCGCTTGAGTCCCTCCTTGTAGAGCTCGTCCGGATGATAGTTCGAGGTCATGCAGTAGACGACGCCCTTCTCCAGGGTGCGCGCGATCAACCGGCCGAGAATCAGCGCGTCCGCCACGTCCGAGAGCGCGACCTCGTCGAAGCAGATGAGACGGTAGCGCTTGGCGATGCGGCCGGCGAGCGCATCGAGGGGATCGACCGTGCCCTTCAGCGCGTCGAGCTCGCGGTGGACGTCGCGCATGAAGTGATGGAAGTGCACGCGGCGCCGGCGCACCAGGGGCAGGCAGCGGTAGAAGCTGTCCATGAGAAAGGTCTTGCCGCGCCCGACGGGGCCCCACAGGTAGACGCCCCGGGGCAATGGCGGATGCACGACCAGGCGGCGGAGCGCAGTGCTGCGCTGGCGCTTGTAGTCGCTCCATTCCTCGAAGAGCTGCTGCAGCCGTTCCACGGCCGCGCGCTGCGACGCGTCGGGCTCGAAGCCACGCTGGCGCAGTGCCTCCTGATAGTGCTCGGGAACCGAGGCCGGCTTCGTCACCAGCGCGCCAGCGCCCGCTGCGGGCTTCACCCCAGCTTCCTCCATATCAGGCGTTCAGGCTGCGGCCGGCGACTCCCAGCGCGGCCTCTTTCATCGCTTCTGCGAGCGAGGGATGGGCATGGCAGATCAAGGCGATGTCCTCGGACGAGGCGCCAAATTCCATCGCAACTACCGCCTCCGAGATCAGCTCGGATGCCATCGGCCCGATGATGTGCACGCCGAGGATGCGGTCGGTCTGCGCATCCGCCACGAACTTCACGAATCCGCGGGTATCGCCCAGCGCGCGGGCGCGCCCGTTGGCCAGAAACGGATACTGCCCGCTCCGGTACTGGACGCCTTCGCGCTTCAGCTCCTGCTCCGTCCTGCCGACCCACGCGATCTCGGGAGCCGTATAGATGACCCACGGGATGGTGTTGAAGTCGACGTGGCCTTGGTGTCCGGCCACGCGCTCGGCCACCGCGACGCCCTCCTCCTCGGCCTTGTGCGCGAGCATGGGCCCCCGCACCACGTCGCCGATCGCCCACACCCCGGCAAGATTGGTGCGGCATTCGGCATCGACCTCGATGAATCCTCGCTGGTCGAGCTTGAGGCCCGCCGCCTGCGCGTTCAGTCCTTCGGTATTCGGCACACGCCCGATGGAGACGATCAGGCGGTCGCATTCGAGCTTGTGCTCGCCCCCGCCCTTTACCGAATACTCGACGAGGACCGCCTTCCTGCCGGGCAGGACGCGGGCGACGGTGGCGCCCAGCGCAATCTTGAGCCCCTGCTCCCGGGTGAAGATCTTCCATGCCTCCTTCGCCACCGCCTCGTCCGCGGCCGGAAGGAACGTCTCCAGCATCTCCAGCATCGTCACCTCGGCCCCGAGCCGCCGCCAGACGCTGCCCATCTCGAGCCCGATCACCCCGGCACCGATGACGCCGAGCCGGCCGGGAACTTCCGGCAGCGCAAGCGCGCCCGCGTTGTCGAGCACGAGCTTCCCGTCGAACGCTGCCCCCGGAAGCGGCCGCGGGTTGGAGCCGGTCGCGATGATCACGTGGCGCGCCGTGACCGCCTCCTCTGCCGCGCCCGCCACCTTGATCTGCCACGCGCCGGCACCGCCCCCGGCAAGGCTGCCGCGGCCGTGAAGGAAGGTGACCTTGTTCTTCCTGAAGAGGTACACGATGCCGTCGTTGTTCTGCCGCACAACCCGGTCCTTGCGCTTGAGCATTTGGGCGAGATCGAGGGTGACGCCCTTCAGCCCTATGCCATGGTCCGCGAACGCATGCGCGGCGTGATGGAAGTTCTCCGAGGACTGCAGCAGCGCCTTGGACGGGATGCATCCGACGTTGGTGCAGGTGCCGCCGAGCGCGGGCTTGCCGTCCGCCCCCCGCCAGTCGTCGATGCAGGCGGTTGCGAGCCCGAGCTGCGCCGCGCGGATCGCGGCAATGTACCCGCCGGGCCCGCCACCGATCACGACAACGTCGAAGGACTTGCTCATTCAGACATCGAGGAGCAGGCGGACCGGGTCCTCGAGGGCTTCCTTGATCGCGATGAGGGCGAGCACCGCCTCGCGGCCATCGATGATGCGGTGGTCATAGGAAAGCGCGAGATAGTTGACCGGACGGATCACCACCTGGCCGTTCTCGGCAACCGGCCGTTCGCGCGTGGCGTGCACGCCGAGTATCGCGCTCTGCGGCGGATTGATGATCGGAGTGGAGAGCATCGAGCCGAAGACGCCGCCGTTGGAGATCGAGAATGTGCCGCCTGTCAGCTCCTCGATCGTCAGCTTCCCTTCCTGCGCCCGCTTGCCGTAATCCGCGATTCGTTTTTCGATGTCCGCGAGCGTGAGCTCGCTCGCGTCGCGCAGTATCGGCACCACCAGGCCGCGCGGGCTGGCGACCGCGATCCCGATGTCGTAATAGCCGTGGTAGACGATATCGGTGCCGTCGATGGACGCATTGACGATAGGGAATTTCCTGAGCGCGTGCACCGCCGCCTTCACGAAGAACGACATGAAGCCGAGCCTCACGCCATGCTCCTTCTCGAAGCGCTCCCGGTAGCGGTTGCGGAGCTCGATGACGGCCTGCATGTTGACTTCATTGAAGGTGGTGAGGATCGCCGCGTCGCGTTGCGCCTGCACCAGGCGCTCCGCGACGCGCGCCCGCAGACGCGACATCGGCACGCGCTGCTCGGGCCGCTCCCCTGGGGCGGCCGGCTCGACCGCGGGAACCGGTGCCCCCGGCCTGGGGCCTGCCGGGGCTCCGGCTGGCGGCGCAGGCGCTGTACCGGGCTGCTTGGCTTCGAGCGCCTGCCGTACGTCCTCCTTGGTGACGCGCTCGCCGCGTCCCGTGCCGGCGATCGCCCGCGTGTCCACGCCCTTTTCGGCCGCGAGCTTGCGCGCCGCGGGCATCCCCACGGGCGCGGCCGGCTTGGGGGGAGCCTTCGGCACCACCTTCGCTTCGGCCTTGGCGGCAACCGCAGGAGCTTCCGCCGCCGCAGCCTCGGTATCGATCTGTGCGATGACCTCGTTGCTCACCACGGTGCCGCCGTCGCCCTTGATAATCCTGGTGATGACCCCGGACTCCGGCGCAGGCGTCTCGAGCACCACCTTGTCGGTCTCGATATCGACCAGGTTCTCGTCGCGCTGCACGCGCTCGCCCGCCTTCTTGTGCCAGGTCAGCAGCGTCGCCTCGGCAACGGATTCGGAGAGCTGCGGCACCTTGACCTCGACCAGCATGCGCCGCCCTCAGGCCACCCCATCCGCGCGCGACACGACTCCCACCGAGAGCGCGAGATCGACCAGCTCCTTCTGCTGGCGGTCGTGCAGCGACTTGTAGCCGACGGCCGGCGACGCCGCTGAATCCCGGCCGGCGTAAATCAGCTTCTGGTGCGGCAGCATGTGGCGCTCGAGGTAATGCTGGATGCGGTGCCAGGCTCCTTGGTTGCGCGGCTCCTCCTGGCACCACACGATCTCGGTCGCCCGCCTGTAGCGCTCGATCTGGGCCTGGAGCTCCTCGTGCGGGAAGGGATAGAGCTGCGCGATGCGCGCAAGCGGCAAGTTCTTGAGGTTTCTGTTCTTGCGCTCGGCGCGCAGATCGTAGTAGACCTTGCCGCTGCAGAACACGACGCGCGTCACCTGTTCCGGATCGATGTCCTTCGCCTCCCAGTCCTCGTTGACGGGCTTGAACTTGTCGGTGGCAAATTCCTCGAGGGGCGAGACCGACTCCCGGTGGCGCAGGATGCTCTTCGGCGTGAAGAGAATCAGCGGCTTGCGGTACGGGCGCACCATCTGGCGCCGCAGCAGGTAATAGAGCTGCACGGGCGTCGCCGGGATGCACACCTGCATGTTGTATTCCGCGCAGAGCTGCATGTAGCGCTCGATGCGCGCCGAGGAATGCTCCGGGCCCTGCCCCTCGTAGCCGTGCGGAAGCATCAGCGTCAGACCGCACAGGCGGCCCCATTTCGCCTCGCCGGAAGCGATGAACTGGTCGATCACGACCTGCGCGCCGTTGGCAAAGTCCCCGAACTGCGCTTCCCAGATCACGAGCTCGTTGGGCGCCGAGGTCGAGTAACCGTACTCGAAGCCCAGCACCGCTTCTTCCGACAGCAGTGAGTCGATGACGACGAAATCGCCCTGCTTGTCACTCACGTGCTGCAGCGGCACGTAGGTGCCCTGATCCCACCGCTCGCGATTCTGGTCGTGGAGCACGGCGTGGCGGTGAAAGAACGTGCCGCGCCCGCTGTCCTGGCCGCACAGGCGGACCGAGTACCCCTCCTTGAGCAGCGTCGCGAACGCCAGGTGCTCCGCCATGCCCCAGTCGAGAGGAAGTTTCCCCTGCGCCATCTGGCGCCGGGCCTCCATGATTCTCTGGACCGACGGGTGCAGCTTGAAATTCTGCGGAACAGTCGTGATGCGTTCGCCGAGCGTTCTCAACGTCTCGATCGGCAGCCTGGTGTCGTCCCGCTCGTTCCACTTTGCACCCTGGTAGCGGCTCCAGTCGATCTCGAAGGGCGGCTTGTAGTGGGACAGGATCGTCTTGTTGGTGTGATACCCGCTCTCGAGCGCCTTGCGACAGGCCGCGACCATCTCGTCGCCGTCACCCGCGTCGATCACGCCATCGCGCGCGAGGCGCTGCGCGTAGAGCTCGCGCGTGGTCGGCAGCTTCGCGATCTTCTTGTACATCAGCGGCTGGGTCACCATCGGCTCGTCCTGCTCGTTGTGGCCGAGGCGCCGGTAGCACACAAGATCCACCACCACGTCCTTGTGGAACTTCATGCGGTAGTCGAGCGCGATTTGCGTCACGAGGCACACCGCGTCGGGATCGTCCCCGTTCACGTGCAGCACCGGCACCTCCAGCATCTTGGCGACATCGGTGCAGTAGAGCGAGGAGCGCGCGTCGCGCAGGTCGGAGACCGTGAACCCGATCTGGTTGTTCACGACGATGTGCACCGTGCCCCCGGTGCCGAAGCCGCGCGTTTGCGCCAGCTCGAAGGTCTCCATGTTGACGCCCTGCCCGGCGAACGCGGCGTCCCCGTGAATCAGCACCGGCAGCACCTGGTCGCCGGTGAAATCGCGGCGGCGATGCTGGCGCGCGCGGACCGAGCCTTCGACCACCGGATTGACGATCTCGAGGTGCGAGGGGTTGAACGCGAGCGTGACGTGCATCGGCCCGCCTGGCGTCATGACGTTGGAGGAGAAGCCCTGGTGATACTTGACGTCGCCGGCGAGCAGGCTGTCGTCGTGCTTGCCCTCGAACTCGGCGAAGAGATCCTTGGGCATCTTGCCCATGACGTTGACGAGCACGTTGATGCGCCCGCGGTGGGCCATGCCGATCACCAGCTCCTGGACGCCCGCCTTCCCGGCGCCTTGCAGCAGGCCGTCAAGCTGCGGGATCAACGATTCGCCACCCTCCAGCGAGAAGCGCTTCTGGCCGACATAGCGCGTGTGCAGGTGCCGCTCCAGCGTCTCCGCGGCGGTCAGCCGCTCCAGGACATGTTTGCGATGCTCGGCGGGGTAGCTCGGCGTCGAGCGGATGGATTCGAGCCGCTCCTGCACCCAGCGCTTCTGCGCCGGGTCCGTGACATGCATGTATTCGACGCCGATGGTCCGGCAATAGGTGTCCGTGAGCGCCTGCAGGATGTCCGTCAGCGCCATCTCCCGCGGCCCGACGAGCGTCCCCGTGTTGAAGACCGCCCCCATGTCGGCCTCGGTGAGCCCGTAGAACGCCGGGTCGAGCTCGGGTATGTCGGGCTTCTCCTGGCGCTTGAGGGGATCGATGTCCGCATGGCGCGCGCCCAGGAAGCGGTACGCCGAGATGAGCTGCAGCACGCCGAACTGCTTCTCCCCGAGCTGCGGCCGGGTGATGAGAACCGTCGCGCCGCGGGCACCGGGCTCCTTCGCGAGGCGCGCAAACCGATCCTGCACGTCGTAATGCGAAACGTCCTTGGCTCCGCCCTCGAGCTTCTGCAACTCCTCGAAATAGTCGCGCCAGCGCGGCTCGACCGCGCCCGGATCCGTGAGCCAGGTGTCGTAGAGCGCCTCGATGAACGGCGCATTGGCGCCGAACAGATAGGAGTTGGCGAGGAGCTCCTTCATCATAGGGTCACCTGCGCTTGGTCATGGGGAGGAAATCGCGGCGCGCGGCGCCGGCAAACAACTGGCGCGGCCGGCCGATCTTCTGGTCCGGGTCGCCAATCAGCTCGTTCCACTGGGCAATCCAGCCCACGGTGCGCGCCAGCGCGAAGATGGCGGTGAACATGCTGACCGGAATGCCGAGGGCCTTGTAGACGATGCCCGAGTAGAAGTCCACGTTCGGGTAGAGCTTGCGCTTGATGAAGTAGTCGTCCTCGAGCGCGATTTTCTCGAGCGCGAGCGCGAGCTTGAACAGCTTGTCGTCCTTGAGATCGAGCTCCTCGAGCACCTCGTGGCAGGTCTTCTGGATGATTTTCGCGCGCGGATCGTAGTTCTTGTAGACGCGATGCCCGAAGCCCATCAGCATGGCATGGCCGTCCTTGTCCTTCACGCGCTGGATGAAGCTCGAGATGTTCTTCGCATCGCCGATCTCGGCGAGCATCTTCAACACCGCCTCGTTGGCGCCGCCGTGGGCCGGACCCCACAGGCTGGCGATGCCGGCCGAGATGCAGGCAAAGGGGTTCGCCCCGGTCGAGCCGGCGAGCCGCACCGTGGAAGTCGAGGCGTTCTGCTCGTGGTCCGCGTGCAGGATCAGCACGCGCTCTACCGCGCGCGAGAGCACGGCGTTCGGCCGAAACTCCTCGCACGGCGTGCCGAACATCATGTAGAGGAAGTTGTCGACGTAGGGCAACGCATTCTTCGGGTACATGAACGGCTGGCCGGTGTTGTACTTGTAGGCCATCGCCGTCAACGTCGGGAGCTTCGCGATCAGCCGGAACGCCGAGATCTCGCGGCTGCGTGAGTCGCGGATGTCGATCGAGTCGTGGTAGAACGCCGACAGCGCCCCCACCACGCCGCACAGCACCGCCATCGGGTGCGCGTCGCGCCGGAAGCCCGAGTAGAAGCGGGTCAGCTGCTCGTGCACCATCGTGTGGCGCGACACGATGCCGACGAACTCCTCCAGCTGCTTCGTGTTCGGCAGCTCGCCGTTCAAGATGAGGTACGCGACCTCCAGGAAGCTGCAGTGCTCGGCCAGCAGCTCGATCGGGTAGCCGCGGTACTCCAGGATGCCCTTGTCGCCGTCGATGTAGGTGATCCGGGATCGGCAGCTCGCGGTGGACATGAATCCGGGGTCGTAGGTGAATTTCCCGGTCTTCGCGTAAAGCGCGCGCACGTCGATCACGTCCGGCCCCACGCTTCCGGTGAGTACGGGGAAATCGACGGGGGGGGTCCCGTCACTGAAAGTCAGGGTTGCCAGTTTTTCAGCCATCTCGGTCTCCGCTTTCTGTCTATCTTCACACGGTTCGCGCCGCTCCTGCACGGCCGGCCGGCGCGCTCCCTCCTCCCTCTGCACGCAGCCTCTCGACTACCGTTTGATAGCGCGGCTCGGGCTCGGCTCGCCCCAGGGCCAGGTCGAGAAGCTCGTTGTCGGGCCGCTCGAGGAGCTCGGCAAACAGCCGCTGCTCGCCCGCGTCGAGACGCTCGTAGCCGCGCGCCAGAAAGGCCTGGAGCACCAGGTCCAGCTCCAGCAGCCCGCGGCGGCAGCGCCAGCGTATGCGGTCGATGTCACCCATCGGGCGCGCTCACCCCTCACCCCCGCCCCTCTCCTGAACGGAGCGGGGAGTTTCGAGGTGCAGATTATCCGTCAAGTATCTGCACGAGGACATCAAATGGTGCGCTTGACGAGCAGCTCCTTGATCTTGCCGATTGCGCGCGTCGGATTGAGCC
>DATBKZ010000015.1:0-4853 GCA_036555615.1 Burkholderiales bacterium
AAGCTTCGCGACCACCGCGCCGAATACCGGCACCACGGCGAGCATCACGAAAAAGGTCGCCGTGAACAGCCACGGCAGATTGCGCACGCCGCCCGCGATGCCCATCTCGTCGCGCAGCGGCCGCAGCACGTAGTAGCCCGCAAGCAGGCAGAAAAAATACGCGAACGACCAGAGCAGCGCCCGCGTTTCGCCCGGGCGCACACTGACGACGCGCGCGAGCCAGCGCTGCAGCGGGGTGTCGGCCGTCACCTATCGCACATCAGGGCTTGAGGCCGAGCGCCTTGCGCAGCTCGGCCGCGGTCATCGGCCGGCCGAACACCGGCGTGCCGTAGTCGAAGTCGCGGGCGCGCGCAAGCCCGCCGACGGTGACCGGCTCGTGACCGGCGTCCCGGACCAGGCGGCGGCGGTTGCGTTGCATCGCGTTGTTCGCATTCATGGCGTTGACCTCGTCGCGTGAGAGCGGGTGTCGCGCGCAGCATACAACAACTATCACTGTCGATCGCGGCGGGTGCTGCGGTTGACCTCACCAGTGCGCCACCGGATACTGGCGGCTTCCGATTCGAGGGGAATCTGCATGCGCCTGGTCACGTTCTCCGATGAGAAGGGCACGCGCATCGGCGTGCACGAGCCGGCCTCCGGCACGATCGTCGATCTGTCCGCCGGCACGCGGCTGCCGCGCGCCATGACCGAGTTCATCGCGCTCGGCAGAAACGGGCTTGCCCGCGCGCGACGCGCGGTGCGAAGCGGCGAGGGGCGCATCCCGGCAGCGGGCGCCAGGATTCTCGCGCCGATCCCGCGGCCGGCGAAGAACGTATTGTGCGTCGGCAAGAACTATCACGACCACGCAAAGGAGTTCCAGGCGAGCGGCGTCGACGCAACCGGCAAGGAGGTGGTGCCGGAGGTGCCGATCATCTTCACCAAGTGGCCCAACTCGGTGATCGGACCGGGCGAGCCCATCCCCAGCGGGAACGACTACACGAGCTCCACCGATTACGAGGGCGAGCTGGGCGTGGTGATCGGCGACGGCGGCCGCAACATTCCCCGCAAGGACGCCTGCGATCACGTCTACGGCTACACCATCATCAACGATGTCTCGGCGCGCACGCTGCAGAACCGCCACCGCCAATGGTTTCTCGGCAAGAGCCTGGACGGCTACTGCCCCATGGGTCCGTGCGTGCTCACGGCGGACGAAGTCAAGGACGTGGGCAGGATGCATCTCACGACGAGGGTCAACGGCGAGCTGCGACAGGACGCGCTGGTGAGCCAGCTGATATTCGACATTCCGACCCTGATCGAGACGATCTCGCGCGTGATGCTTCTCGAGCCCGGCGATCTCATTGCCACCGGCACCTGCGCCGGCGTCGGCATCGGTTTCGACCCGCCGAAGTACCTGAAGAAGGGCGACACGGTTGCGATCACCATCGATCCGATCGGCACGCTGGAGAATCCCGTCGACTAGGCGTATCTGACTGCGCGAGACGCGGGGAACGCACAAGCGGCGCGTTCGACGGTAGAATCCGCATTAAAGAGGAGGGGGGATCATGAGAGCACATCGCCTGCTGTTTGTGGTGGCCGTCATGCTGCTTCCGCAGGCGGTCGTTGCGCAGGAAAGGTATCCGTCGCGCGCGGTCACCATCATCGTGCCGTTCCCGCCCGGCGGCATCGCCGACATAACCGCTCGCGGCCTCCAGCCGGGACTGGAAAAGGCGCTCAAGCAGCCCATCGTGGTGCAGAACCGGCCCGGCGCGGCCGGGACGACCGGCGCCCAGGTCGCGGCGACGGCGCCCGCCGACGGCTACACGATGCTCTGTCATCTCGTGAGCATCTCGACGCTGCCGGAGGTCGACAAGCTGTTCGGCCGCCCGACGGTGTTCACCCGCGACCAGTTCGCCGGCATCGCGCGCATCAACGCCGATCCCCCCATCATGGTCGTGCATCCCTCGGTACCTGCGAAAAACCTAAAGGAGTTCGTCGCGCTCGCGAAGAAGCGCTCCCAGGACATGATCTTCTCCTCGTCGGGGCCGTACGGCGCATCCCACGTGCCGTTTGCGATGTTCCTGCAGGCGGCCGGGCTTCAGATGCGCCACCTGCCCACGACCGGAGGTGCGCCGGCGATGACCGCGGTGCTGGGCGGCCACGCGGTGACCTGGGCTTCGCCCCCGGCGATCGCGCTGCCGCACCTGAAGGCCGGCAAGGTCAAGGCGTTCGCGACGTGGGGCGCCGGGCGCCTGCGCGAGTTCCCCGATATCCCGACCTTCAAGGAGCAGGGCTACGACATCGAGTATTACCTTTGGGCGGGGCTGTTCACGCAGCGCAACGTGCCGGCGGGTACATTGAAGACGCTGGGCGACGCGGTGCGCCGTGCGGTCGAGGATCCGGATGTGAAAAAGGCGTTCGAGAAGGTGCGCACCCCGATCGCCTACCAGGACTCCGCCGAGTTCAAGGCGTGGTGGGACAAGGACGCGGAGCGGCTCGCGAAGGTCGTTCAGCGCATGGGCAGGCCGGACCCGAAGTGAGCACGACACGAGACGAGGAGGACATATGGTTGCGCGCATTCTGACAGCTGGTGCATTGGCGGTGCTTGCGGTATCCGCGGGGGCGCAGGAGAAGTTTCCGAGCCGCCCCATCACGATGATCGTGGCGTTCCCGCCAGGCGGGGTAGCCGACATCACGGCGCGGCCTACCGCGGCGGCGATGGAGAAGATACTCAAGCAGCCGGTCAACGTCACCAACCGGCCCGGCGCGGCCGGCGCCGTCGGCAACGCCGTGGTGGCCAACGCCAAGCCGGACGGCTACACGGTCCTGATGGCGCTTTCCAGCATTTCGGTCATTCCCGCCGCCGACGAGCTCTTCAACCGCAAGCCGGCGTACTCGCTCGACCAGTTCGCGCCGATCGCGCTGGTCTCTGCCGACCCGACGATACTCGTTACGCACCCGTCGCTGCCGGTCAAGAGCGTCAAGGAGCTGGTGGCGCTCGCGCGCTCCAAGCCCAACGAGCTGACCTTCTCCTCGTCGGGCATCTACGGGGCGCTGCACATGCCGATGGAGATGTTCATCCACGCCGCGAAGATCAAGATGCGGCACTTGCCGACGCCGGGCGGCGGGCCCGCGATCACGGCCCTGCTCGGCGGGCACGTTGCGCTGACTGCCGGAGGACCCGCGGCGATCAGCGGCCACGTCAAGGCCGGCAAGATGCGGCCGATCGCGAGCTGGGGCGCGCAGCGCCATGCGTCGTATCCCAAGATTCCGACCTTCAAGGAGCTCGGCTACAAGGACGTCGAGTACTACATCTGGGCGGGCATGTTCGCTCCGCGCGGCACGCCGGATGCGACGCTGACCGCGCTGCGCGACGCCGCGCGCAAGGCGGTGCAGGACCCGCTCTTCAAGAACGCAATGGCCAAGGTGGATTCACTCGTGGAGTACAAGGACGCGCCCGAGTTCCAGAAGTACTGGGAGGCGGACGCCAAGCGTCTTGCGGCGCTGGTGAAGATCGTCGGCAAGGTCGAGGTCAAGAAGTAGCGCGTCGCGAGGCGGGACCGGGGCGCCATTCGGAAACAGATCGTGGGCGAGTCAGGCAGGGGGCAGAAACGCGGCGGATTGCGAAGCGATCAGTTCTCCGGGCTGATGCTTGTCGCGCTCGCCCTCTACGTGGCGTGGGAAAACCGGGCGTACCCCCTCGGGACCCTGCAGGAGCCCGGTCCCGGCTACATGCCGTTGCTCCTCGTGATCGTCCTCGGCGCGATCGGATTGCTGGTCGCGCTCTGGGGCGGGCGTTCGACGCCGCTCGCCGCGATGAAGTGGACGGAGGCCACGCGCGCGGTGGTGATACTCGTCGCGTGCGGATTCGCCACGCTCGCGCTCGAACGCATCGGCTACCGGCTCACCGTGATTGCGCTGCTGGTTTTTCTGCTCGGCGTGCTCGAGCGCAAGCGGCCGCTGCCGGTGGCCCTGGTGGCGCTCGGCTTCGGCTTTGCCTCCTACTATGTCGTGGGCGATCTCCTGCACGTGCCGCTGCCTAGAAGCCCCTGGGGCTTCTGAATGAGTTGATGGTTGAGACCTTCCAGAACCTGTTGCTCGGCTTCTCGGTCGCGCTCCAGCCCTCGATCCTCGTCTATGCGTTCGTCGGCTGCCTGATCGGCACGCTGGTCGGCATGATGCCCGGCCTCGGGCCGCTCGCCGGGATCAGCCTGCTGCTGCCCGCGACCTTCGGGCTGAATCCGATCATTGCCGTGGTGTTGCTCGCGGGCGTCTACTACGGCGCGATGTATGGCGGCTCCACCACCTCGATCCTGTTGCGGATTCCGGGCGAAGCGGCGTCGGTCATGACCTGCGTGGACGGCTACGCCATGACGCAGAACGGGCGCGCCGGCCCGGCGCTCGCCATCTCCGCGATCGGCTCCTTCGTCGCGGGCACGCTGGGCGTGATCGGGCTGATGCTGCTCGCGCCGACGCTCGCCGCATGGGCGTTGCGCTTCGGTCCTCCCGAGTACACGGCGCTGCTCATGATGGGCCTGTTCATCCTCGCCTACATGAGCGGCGGCTCGATGCTGAAGACGCTGTCGATGGCAGCCTTCGGGCTGCTGCTCGGCATGATCGGCATCGATGCGATGAGCGGCTACACGCGATTCAGCTTCGGCGTGATCGAGCTCGGAGACGGCGTTGGCATCGTGCCGGTCGCGGTCGGGTTGTTCGGGCTCGTCTACGGCGTGGCGGCCGTGGCACTCGGCGCCGTGTTCGCGTGGATGGCATGGCAGCTGTGGCGCGAGCTGACGCGGCCGCGGGCGGCGGCGCTGTTCCACTACTCGCTGCTCTACCTCGCGCTGCTGTTCGTCGCGATGGCGGCCGACTCCGTT
>DATBKZ010000016.1:0-3910 GCA_036555615.1 Burkholderiales bacterium
ACCGCGATGAGCTCCTTCACGCTCTTGGCTGGCACCGAGGGGTGCACCGCGATCAGCATGGGCGCGCGCCCGATCATCGCCACCGGCACGATGGCGCGGGCGGGATCGAACGGCAGTTTCGCCCGCACCGAGGCGGTCGCCGGATAGGACGAGGTATGGCCGAGCAGCATGTATCCGTCGGGCGCGGCCTTGGTCACGATCTCGGTTCCGATCATCCCGCTGGCCCCCGGGCGGTTTTCCACGACCACGGTCCGTCCCCAGGTTTCGCCGAGCCGTCGCGCGATGACGCGGCTGAAGAGGTCGGCCGATCCGCCGGGCGTATAGGGCACGATCATCTGGATGTTCTTCGACGGATACGCCTGGGCGCCCACGGGTTGCGCGCCGAGCAGCGAGCAGAATAGGGCGCACACGCTGGCGACGGCTGACGGCTTGAGACATGCGGTGTTCACGTTCACGTTCTCCTTGCGAAAATTAGAAACGGGTGTGTCAGTCCCACTTCGGCGCGCGCCCGGCCGGGTTCGCAATGCGGCCATCCGGGCGCCTCAACGCGAAGATGCGTTTCATCTCGTCGCCGGTCAGCGCGAAATCGAAGATCTCCAGGCATTCGGCCATGTGCCGGGGGTTGGACGAGCGCGGGATGGGCGCAATGTTACCTTGTTGCACGAGCCAGCGCAGCGCGATCTGAGCGATGGTCCTGCCGCGGGCGCGCGCGATCTCGGCGATGAGCGGGTCCCTGAACAGACGGCCGCGCGCGAGCGGGCAGTAGGCAGTGAAGACGAGCCCGGCCGCGCGGCAGAAAGCAAGCACCTTCGACTGGTCGAGGTAGGGATGGTACTCGGCCTGCAGCGTGGCGAGCGGCTCCGGACAGAGGCGCATGGCTTCCTCCGTCATCGCGATGTTGAAGTTCGCAAGGCCGATGTGCCGCGCCCTGCCTTCCCTTTTCTCCTTCGCCAGCGCACCCATGGTTTCCTTGAGCGGAATCCCGTCCGTGCTGGGCCAGTGCACGTGCAGCAGGTCGACGTAGTCGGTGCGCAGGCGGTTCAGGCTCTGATCGACCGAGCGCGCGAAGTCCGCCGCGCGCAGGTGCTCGTGCGAGACCTTGGTGCAGAGAAAGATCTCCTTGCGCGGGACGCCGGACGCCTTGATGCCTTCGCCAACGCCATCCTCGGTGCCGTACTTCCAGGCGGTGTCGATGTGGCGATAGCCGAGCTTGAGCGCAGCCGCGACGATCTCGCCACAGTTGCCGAGCTGCGAGGTACCGAAGCCGATGACCGGCATCTCGCAGCCATGAGCGGAAAGCGTGGGAATATTCATGGCGGTCAGCTTGTGGCACGTGGCGGCATCACCCCCGCCCTTCGCTTCCCCTGAGGGTGAGGGTTTCTGCTGCTACTTGATGACCGTCCACGGGCTGGCCTTGCCGAGCGCGTACTTCCGCACCGCTTTCTCGTCGAAGCTGAAACCGAGCCCGGGCGTCTGGTGCAGAAGAAGGTCTCCGTCCCGGTGCTGAAGCTGCCGGTCGATGAGCCGCCGGAAGTTGAGTACCTGGTCATCGGGAAAGAACTCGACGTAGCGCGCGTTGGGGGTGGCGGCCACCAGCGGCGCATGCGCGTCGTGAAACCAGTGCGGACAGATGGTGACGCCGTAGCCTGCCGCCATGGCGACGATCCGCCGCCACTCGGTGATGCCCCCGCACACGCACGCGTCGGTCTGGATGATTTCCGCCCCGCGCTTCTCCAGCAGCTCCTTGTGGTACCACCGGCCGTAGGCGATCTCGCCGGTGGCCACCACGACCGGCGTCAACTCGGCGAGGCGGGCGTGCATGTCGATCTCGTCGGGGCCGAACGGCTCCTCGATCCAGTACGGGTCGTAGGGCTCATAGCGTCTCATGTAGGTGAGCGCGGTCGGGACGTCCTTCCACGCATTGTTGGCGTCGAGCATGAGGTGGATATCCGGCCCGATCGCCTCGCGCGCGGCGCGTATGCGCACCTCCTCCTCTTTCGGGGTGAGGCGCCCCACCTTCATCTTCACCGCCTTGAAGCCGGCTTTCACATAGGCACTCAATTCTTCGCCGAGCCTCTTCGGCGTCTTGCCCGCCAGGTAATATCCGCCGCTCGCGTAAGCCGGCACGCGCCCGGTCGCGGAGGCGCCGAGGTAGAGATGCAACGGCAGCCTCGCGGTGCGCGCATTGAGATCCCACAGCGCGGTGTCGAGGATGGAAATTGCGCGCATGACCGCTCCGGCGCGGCCTTGCAGGAGCGCTTCCTGGTACAGGTCTTCCCACAGGCCCTCGATGCGCAGAGATTCCTGCCCGATCAGCCTCGGCGCGAGCAGCTCCTCGACCGCGACCTTCACGATGTTGCCCGCCGTGCTGCCGGCATAGCAGAAGCCGATGCCTTCGACGCCCTCGCGCGAGCGCACCTTGACCAGGCCGTAGTCGCGCGCCGAGACCGTGCGCGTGGCAAAGGAGGTGGCGTGCTCCAGCGGCACGCGCGCGACGCAGACGGAGACGGACTGGATCGTCGGCATGTTCCGGGTCTTCGACGGGCGGGAAGACCGTAAAATACCATTGTTTCGGGCTCGGGTTCCGGGCTCGTGCCCGTCAGTTGACCCACCCCCGCCACCTCTCTAAACTTCATCCTCCCCTCAGCTGCACAAACCAGGAGGAAAGCATGCGCAAGCTGGTATGGGCGCTTATCGTCGGCGCCGCGATCGTTCTGCCTGCCGCCGCGCAGCAGAAAGTGACCATCTCCATCGCCACGGGCCCCACCGGCGGGGTGTATTACCCGATGGGCGGCGGCATGGCGAACGTCCTGACCCAGTACGTGCCCGGGCTCTCGGCGACGGCGGAGTCCACCGCCGGCTCGATCGCCAACCTCGAGTTCATCCTGACCAAGAAGGCGGATGTCGCGCTGTCGATGGCGGACGCGAGCTACGACGCCTGGAAGGGCGAGCAGAAATTCAAGGGGCGGCCGGTGCCGGTGCGCGGCCTGATGGTGCTCTACCCCAACCGCTTCCACATCGTCACGCTCGAAGGGCTAGGCATCAACAAGGTGGCCGATCTGAAGGGGCGGCGCGTCTCCACCGGCCCGCCGCGCAGCGGCACCGAGGTCAAGGCGAACCGCGTGCTGGAAGCCGCGGGATTGAACCCGGACAGGGACATCGTCCGCGAGCGGCTCACCGTGCAGGCGTCCGGCGACGCGCTGAAGGACCGCAAGATCGACGCCTATTTCTGGTCGGGCGGCATTCCCACCGCGGCGGTGACCGACCTCGCGGCGAGCCCGGGCGTGAAAATCAAGTTCATCGAGCACGCCGAGCTGGCCGAGGTGCTGAACAAGAAATACGGCCCGCTCTACGTCCGCGACGTGATTCCTGCCAAATCGTACCCTGGCCAGGAAAAGGACGCGCAGGTCACCACCATCTGGAACATCCTCGTGACCGGTGCCGACACCCCGGACGAGGTCGCCTACAACATCGTGAAGACGATGTTCGAGCGCAAGGAAGACATGGTCCGGGTGCACAGGGAGTCGGAGAACTTCGACCTCAAGTACCAGACCAACGCCGCGATCGTGATCCCGTTCCATCCGGGCGCGGTCAAGTACTTCCGCGAAAGAGGGCTGAACGTCAAATAAGCCCGGGCCTGTTCGCGGGCAGGAACGAAAATCCAGCGCGCCCCACGCGCTGGATTTTTTGTTTGCGGGTGTGCTGGCGGTCGGCGGGGGACGCGCACGATGAGCGAGGGCAAGAACGACCTCATACACCAGGTCGCCGCGGAGCACCGCATCGCGGTCGACGAGGCCGCTCTCGAGAAGGCCGAGCGCTACATCGAGGCCGAAGAGGGCGCGACCAACCGCCTCGCTGGCCTGCTCGGACGCGGGGTAACGGCGGCCGCCGTCGTCATGTCGCTGTTCCA
>DATBKZ010000017.1:0-42572 GCA_036555615.1 Burkholderiales bacterium
GCGCTCGAACACCGCGCGGTTGTTGCGCAGCGAGACCTCGTCCTCGGTGCCGCGGTCCACAAACTCGAACAGCCCCTTCGGCACCCTCTTGAGCGCCATCTTGCGCAGGTCGAAGATGTTGTACGCCTTGGCTACCGTTGCCATCGTCGCGCTCCGTCGATACCATGCCGGGCCGCTCCGGCCGGGTGGCCCGATTCTAAGGGAAAGGCCCCGGCCACGCCATCAAGCGGGCTTCCGGTCCATCCATTTGCTCACATCGGGCAGCGGCGCGGAGGCGAGCCGGTCGAGGACGGTCTCCGCGTCGCGCTCGACGATCAGCATGGCGCGGTGCTGCGGCGTGATGAAGCGCTGTGCGACCGCGTGATCGAGAAACGCGGCGAGCCCGCCGTAATAGCCATCGACGTCGAGGAGCGCGCAGGGCTTGCGCTGGAGGCCAAGCTGGGTCCAGGTCAGCATCTCGAAGAGCTCGTCCAGCGTGCCGAGCCCGCCTGGCAGCGCGATGAAGCCGTCAGACAGCTCGGCCATCAACGCCTTGCGCTCGAGCATCGTCTCGACCACGCGCAGCTCGGTGAGCCCCCGGTGCACCACTTCCTTCTCCAGCAGCCGCCGAGGCGTGACGCCGGTCACGTGCGCGCCTGCTGCGAGCGCCGCTTCCCCCAGCACGCCCATCAGCCCGATGCTGCCCCCGCCGTAGACCAGCCGCAGGCGGCGCTTCGCGATGGATTGGGCCAGCTTGCGGGCCGCCTCGGCATAAGACGTGCCGGCGCCGGTGTTCGACCCGCAGAAGACGCCAATGCTCTGCATTTCCGGATTCTAGATCAACCCCCCGTTAACCCCATTCCGCGGGTTCGGCCGTTCATTGCGTGCAGTTCCCACTTTCAAGGAGACACGCAATGCGTACCCACGTGAAATCGCTCACGGCGCTCGCGGTAGCGGCGGCGCTGACGGCGCTGCCGGCCATCGCCCGGGCCGGCGACGCGCTCACCATCTACAGCAACGCCAGGCCGGGGGCAATCGCACCCGAGCTCTACCGCCATGGCAACCGCGGGCAACCGCTGCCCGGCTATGCCATGGTGCGGCACGAGCGGGAGCTCCAGCTCGCGCGCGGGCGCAACACCGTGCGCTTCACGGATGTCGCGGCGCTGATCGATCCCACCACCGTCACCTTCGAGTCGCTCACCGACGCGGCAGGCACCAGCGTCATCGAGCAGAATTTCCAATTCGACCTCGTGAGCACGGAGAAGCTCCTGCGCAAGTACATCGACCGCGCGATCACCGTAGACCAGGTGCGCGGGACCGGCGTCGAGTCGTTCGACGGCGTGCTGCTCTCGACCGCGGGCGGGATCACGCTGCGGCGGGCGGACGGCAGCATCCAGACCCTGCCGCACAATGCAGGTGTGCGCCTGCCGGAGCTTCCCGGCGGCCTCATCACGCGGCCCACGCTGGTGTGGGACGTTGCCGCGAGCCGCGCGGGCGCGCACAAGACGCGCGTTTCGTACCAAGCTTCCGGCATCACCTGGTGGGCCGATTACAACGCGAGCTATGCGGAAGGGCGCAACGCCAATGCATGCCGCCTCGATATCGGCGCCTGGGTATCCATCATCAACCAGTCGGGCGCAGGCTATACCGATGCCAAGCTGAAGCTGGTTGCCGGCGACGTCCAGAAGGTCGCTCCCACCGGCCGCATTTATCCCGCCGGTGTCGCCGCGCGCGCGGCGGTCGCGGAGGACCGTGCCCAGGGCTTCCAGGAAAAAGCGTTCTTCGAGTATCACCTCTACACGCTCGGCCGCCCCACGACGCTCCCCGATAATTCAACCAAGCAGATCGAGCTCTTCCCGGTCGCGCGCCGCGTGCCCTGCGAGAAGACCCTGGTCTATTACGGCGCGATTCCGGCCTACGGGTTCGGACCCAACCCCGTCACCGACCGCGGCTACGGCATCACGACCAATCGCAAGGTGGACGTCTACCTGGGCTTTCGCAACGCCGAGCAGAACCGCATGGGCGTCCCGCTGCCCGCCGGCCGCATCCGGGTGAACAAGGCGGACCCGGCCGACGGCACGCTGGAATTCATCGGCGAGGACGCGATCGATCACACGCCGAAGAACGAGGACGTGAAGATCCGGCTAGGCTCCGCCTTCGACGTCGTGGGCGAGCGCCGGCAGGTGCACTTCAGCGTGGACACCTCGCGCAAGAACATGACCGAGGAGATCGAGGTCAAGCTCCGCAACCACAAGAAGGAGCCGGTGACGGTGATCGTGAAGGAGAATCTCTATCGCTGGGTCAACTGGCAGATCACCGCAAAGACCCACGATCTCGAGAAGCAGGACGCACGCACCGTCCACTTCCCGGTGAAGATCGCCGCCGGCGGCGAGGCGACCGTGCGCTACACGGTCCACTATTCCTGGTAACAGCGTGGTTCGCAGCCCCGTCCCCTCCTCTGGCAGGAGGGGACGAATCGCCCCACCACTCCGGCCACTTCGTATTCGCCCCTCCTCCGACAGGAGGGGAGATTGTCTTGCCAAGTTCGTCACGTAGTTGGTGCTATGCCAGTGGTATAGAATCCCCGCAGGCCTTGCCTGCAAAAGGAGAGTTGCATGGGCATCGGAACCGTAATCGTGCTGGGACTGCTGGCGGCGATCGTGGCGTACGCGATCATGCTCTACAACAACCTGGTTCAGGTGAAGCACAACGTCTCCAAGGCCTGGGCCAACATCGATGTGCTGCTGAAGCAGCGTCACGACGAGCTGCCCAAGCTGGTGGAGACCTGCAAGCAGTACATGAAGTTCGAGCAGGAGACGCTCACCAAGGTGATGGAGGCGCGCTCCAAGGTCTTCGCGGCGCGCGAGGCCCAGAACATTCCGCAGCTCGGCCAGGCGGAAGGCGCGCTGCGTGCGACGCTCGGGAGCCTATTCGCGCTGGCGGAAGCCTACCCCGATCTCAAGACTAACCAGACCTTCCAGCAGCTGCAGACGCGTATCTCGAGCCTCGAAAACGGCATCGCCGACCGGCGCGAGTTCTACAACGAGTCGGTCAACATCAACAATGTGCGCATCGAGCAGTTCCCGGACTCCATCATCGCCGGCATGTTCAACTTCAAGCCGGCGCAGCTGCTCGAGTTCCAGGCCGAGGAGAAGGCCGACGTCGACGTCAAGAAGCTGTTCGGTTCCTAGGAGCCCCCGCTAGGCGACGGATCCGGGACGCGCTGATTTGTTCGTCCTCTCGCCTTCCTCGCGCCTGCACCAGCCCGGATGGCTGTCGGGCGTCATTCATTTCGTCATCATTGCCATCGCGTTCAAGGCTGAGAGCAGCGAAGTCTGGCCCTATGCCTTGCTCGCGATGTCGGGAGTAAGCTTTTTCGCCTGGATCGCCAACTACCGACGTTTTCGCGCGATCCACGATCTTCCCACCTCCAAGGTTGCCTCGGCGGCGCAGGGCTACGTCGAGCTCTTCGGGCGCACCGAGCTCCTCGCCGGCGAGCCGGTCACGAGCAAGCTCAGCCGTACACCCTGCTGCTGGTATTCCTACCAGGTCGAGGAAAAAGGCGCGAATGACAAGTGGAGCACGGTGGACAGTGGCAGGAGCGTCGAGCAGTTCCTGCTGGTGGATGACACCGCCCAATGCGTCATCTCCCCGGAAGGCGCGGAGGTGCTGACGCACGATCGCAGGCACTGGGAGGAGTTCGACCGTCGCCTGACGGAATGGCTCCTCCTGCCCAAGTCTGTCATCTACGCGATCGGCGAGTTCAGCAGCACCACGGCCGCGCCGGTCGCGCCCGGGGACGAGCGCGCCGACATCGGCGCGCTATTGGCGCAGTGGAAAACGGACAAGCGGCAGCTCCATGAGCGCTTCGACCTCGATCTCGACGGCAAGATCAGCATGAAGGAATGGGAGCTCGCACGGCTGCAGGCGCGGCGCGAGGTGCGCGCGCTCCACGCCGATGTGCGGTCGCGCTCGACCGAAGGTGTCAACATCCTGCGCAAGCCCGCGGACGGGCGGCTGTTCCTGCTGGCCAATGAAATGCCCGCGAAAATCGGCGCGCGCTACCGCGTCTGGAGCGTGGTTCACTTCGTCATCTTCCTCGGCGCTGGAAGCGCCGGGCTGGTCATGCTATGACTCGCGACGGGTGACGGTCATGATCGATCGCAGGGATTTTCTCCGGGCGGCGGCCCTGGCGGCGGCATGGCCCTACATGCCGGCGCGTGCTGCCGGCGTCGTCGTCAACGACATCCATTCCGGCCTGAACGCGACGCGCGTCAACCGGATTGTGGAGCCCGAGACGCTCGACGCAGTGCGCAACGCGATCGGTGCGGCGCGGCGCGAGCGCCGCGCCGTTTGTATCGCCGGCGGCCGCCACGCCATGGGGGCACAGGCCTTCGCCACCGACGGCGTGCTGATCGACATCCGCAGGCTCAACCGGGTCCTCGCGTTCAACGCCGAACGGGGCCTGATCGAGATCGAGTCCGGCATGCAATGGCCGCGGCTGCTCGAATACCTTGTATCCACACAGCGCGGACGGTCGCGGCAATGGGGCTTCTCGCAAAAACAGACCGGCGCCGACCGTCTCACCATGGGGGGATGCCTCGCCGCCAACGTGCATGGGCGCGGCCTCACGCTCCCGCCGTTCGTGGGCGATGTCGAGTCGTTCACGCTGCTCGACGCCGGCGGAGAGCTCGTCCAGTGCAGCCGGAGCGAGAACCCGGAGCTCTTCCGCCTTGCGATCGGCGGATATGGACTGTTCGGCTTCATCTACTCGGTCACCCTGCGGCTGGTCCCCCGGCGCAAAGTGCAGCGCGTGGTGGAAGTGCGCGACATCGAGGGGTTGCCGCAGGCGTTCGCCGGGCGCATCCGGGACGGATTTCTCTACGGGGATTTTCAGTACTCGATCGACGATCGCTCCGAGGCCTTTCTGCGCCGCGGGGTGTTCTCCTGCTACAAGCCGGTTTCCGATTCCACGTCGATCCCGCCCGCCCAGAAGGAGCTGGCCGACGCCGACTGGACGGAGCTCCTCTACCTCGCGCACGCCGACAAGGCCGAGGCGTTCAAGCGCTACGCGGACTACTACCTCGCGACCAATGGCCAGGTCTACTGGTCCGACGAGCACCAGATGAGCATCTATCCCGACCACTACCACGCGGCGCTCGACCGCAGGATCGGGGCCAAGCGCCAGGCGACCGAGGCCATCACCGAGATCTACTGCGAGCGCGGCGCGCTTGAGCGCTTCATGGCGGCGGTGCGCGACGACGCGCGCCGCAATCACGTCGAAATCATTTACGGCACGATCCGCCTCATCGAGCAGGACCGGGAAAGCTTTCTCGCGTGGGCGAAGAAGCCCTACGCCTGCGTCATCTTCAACCTGCACGTCGTCCACACGCCGGACGGCATCCGCCACGCGGCCGACGCCTTCCGCCGCCTGATCGACATCGGCATCCGGCACGGCGGCAGCTACTTTCCGACCTACCACAAGTATGCGACGCGCAAGCAGGTGGCGGCCTGCTACCCGCAGTTCGCGGACTTTCTCAAGCTGAAGCGCCGCTACGACCCCGGAGAAGTGTTCCAGAGCGATTGGTACCGCCACTACCGGAAGATGTTCCTGAGCTGAGACCCGGATGATCAGCGAGCCGATGACCCTGGTGACCGACTGGGTGCTGGCGGCGGTCGCCGGCGTGCTCGCCTGGCGCCTCTACCAGCATTCACGGGAAGATCGCGCCCGAAGATGCTGGGCGCTCGCGTTCGGCGCGCTGGCGGTGTCCGCTTTCCTCGGCGGCGCGCACCATGGGTTCGCCAGCGTGATGAGCCGGGCCGTGTATGACCTCAGCTGGAAGGTCACGGTATTCGCTATCGGCGTATTCAGCTTCGGCATGATGGCGGGAAGCGTGCTCGCGACGGCTCGCGGCGCGGCGCGCACCGGGCTTCTGGCCTTCGCCGCCATCCAACTCGCGCTCTACACCGCGTGGATGCTCGGCCACGATGAATACCGTTACGTCGTGCTGAACAGCGCCATCCTGATGGCGGTGTTGTTGCTCCTGCACGGCTGGTCCGCCGCCGTCCGCCGCGACGAAGCGTCATTCTGGGTGCTCGCCGCGATTGCGGTTTCCGCGCTGGCGGCCTTGGTGCAGTACCATCGCGTCGCGCTGCACCAGCACTTCAACCACAACGACCTCTACCACGTTATCCAGATCGCGGGCGTGGCCCTTTTCTATCGCGGCGGAAAACTATTGCGCGACCAGGCCGGTCCAAACGGGACATGAAAAGCGACCACGTGCTGTGCCTTTCCAGCAAGGGCTTCCACCGGATGCGCTACGTCGAGTGGGGCGACCCGGACGCAGAGCGGGTGGCGATTCTCGTCCACGGCCTCACCCGCAACGGCCGCGATTTCGATGTTCTCGCCCAGGCGCTGATACCGGAGTTCCGGGTGATGTGCCCCGATGTCGCCGGCCGCGGCGCGAGCGATTGGCTCCCCGCCAAGGAGGATTACGGCTATCCCCAGTACTGCGCCGACATGACCGCGCTGATCGCCCGCGCGACCGCTGGCGGCAGGCCGCGACGAATCTACTGGATCGGCACGTCCATGGGCGGAATCATCGGCATGCTGCTCGCCTCGCGCCCCAACTCCCCGATCCAGAAGCTGGTGGTGAACGACGTCGGCACCCTCATCCCCAAGGCCGCGCTCGAGCGCATCGGAGCCTACGTCGGCAAGGATCCGCGTTTCAGAACCCTGGAAGAGATGGAGGCCGCCGTGCGCCTGGTGTCGGCGCCATTCGGCCAGCTCACCGATGCCCAATGGCGGCATCTCACCGTGACCGGCGCGAAGCAGCACGGCGACGGCTCCTGGGGGTTCTGTTACGACCCGGGGATCGCCGTTCCCTTCCGCGCGCAGGCGTTGGCCGATGTGGACCTGTGGCAGTACTGGGACGCCATCACCTGCCCGACGCTGCTCGTCCGGGGCGCCCACTCGGACGTGCTGCTCAAGGACACCGCGGCCGCCATGACCCGGCGTGGCCCGCGTCCGCGGCTGATAGAATTCGATGGCGTCGGACATGCGCCAATGCTGATGGCCGACGAGCAGATCCAGGTGGTGCGGAAATTCCTCCTCGAGGGGTGACCCGGATGCGGTTCCTCGATGTCATCGCCGAGCGCCGCATCGATGAAGCGCGGGAGCGCGGTGAATTCGACAACCTCCCCGGTTCGGGGGCGCCGCTCGAGCTCGGAGACGACGCACTGGTGCCCGAGGACCTGAGGGTTGCCCATCGCATCCTCAGGAATGCCGGGATGCTGCCGCCGCAGCTCGAGCCGCACCGCGAGATCCGGGAGATCGAGGCGTTGCTGCTGCAGACCGACGACGGAAGCGGGCGGGCGCGGCTGCTTTCCCGCATCAACTTTCTGCTCGCGCGCGGCGCGGCGGGACGGCGCCAGGGGGATCTGCGCGTCGAGCAGGCGTATGCCGAGAAACTGAGCGAGCAACTCGAGCGGCGCCGGAAGCCTTGAGTCGCCTCGCTATCTCTTGAATTTCTGCTGCGCCTGGAACCGCCGCAGCCGCAGGAACTCTTCCGGCGAGACGCGGCCGTCGCCGTCGGCGTCCACGCGCTCGAACTCGCGCGCGATGCCGGGAAACCGGGCCCGGGCTTCGTCGCGCGAGAGATATCCGTCATCATTCCGATCGGCCGAGCGGAAGTCCTTCAACACCTTCATCCGGAATTCCTCCGCTCCGGGCCGCTGCTCCCCGCCGGGGCGATCTTCGCGGTCGCGCGCGGGGCGCTCGCGCGGCAGGTCGAAAGGCGACTGCGCCGCGGCGGGCTTTGGCCGGGGAACCGGGGCCTGCGCCTTGGAAGAGGCGGCGGGCTCCGATGCCACTGTCCGCGCCACGCGCTGTTTGTTCCAGGCATTGAACGCAAGAACGGCAATCAGCAGGACTGCCGCAAACCCCACCCAGCGCCAGGTGGAGCCGGACTTTCCGGGCCCTGACCGCGCCGGTGGCCCCGATGGCTGCGAGGGCGGCGGCTCGCGGGGCGTCGGCACGGAAACCACCGTGGGAGCGGACTGCACGGCGACCCGCGTCGCGGAAGGCGCTGCCGCCTGCCCTTCCAGCGCGCGTCCCCATTCCTGGACGCTTTGCGGGCGCTGCTTCTCGTCGAGCGCGAGCCCCCATTCGACCGCGCGCAGGAACGGCTCGCTCACCCGCCCGCGCGCACGCGCGAGCTTCGCGGGAAGGGTATCGAGCTTCATCCGGCTCACCGCGTCCGGCGGGTTCTCGTCCACCAGAACCCGGTAGACCACGCCCGCCATCGCGTAGATGTCCGACCACGGGCCCTGATGCCCGTCGCTCGAATATTGCTCGAGCGGCGCGTAGCCCGGGGTGAGCACGGAGGTGAGGCTGCGAGTGGCGCCGATGGCATGGCGCGCCGCCCCGAAGTCGATCAGCACCGGGCTGCCGGACTCGCGGACGAAGATGTTGCTCGGCTTGATGTCGCGGTGGAGAAAGCCCGTGGCGTGTACCGCCTGCAGCCCATCGAGCAACGGCATCAGGATGCCCTTCAGCCCCGCTTCGTCCGGCTTCTGGCCGCGCTTCAGCAGCTGGTGAAGGGACTCGCCTTTCTCGTAGTCCATCACCATGTAGCCAGTGCCGTTCGCCTGGAAGAAGCGGTTCACGCGCACGATATGCGGATGGCTGAACTTCGCGAGGGTGCGCGCCTCGAGGATGAAGCGCTCGAGCCCCCACTCGTATTCGCGCTGCAGCTCGCCGGTGATCGGCACGATGCTGCCGTCGAGCGCGCGCACGACCAGGTCGGTGGGCAGGAACTCCTTGATCGCGACGTGCTTCTCGAGGTGCGTGTCCCGGCCGAGGTAGGTCAGGCCGAAGCCGCCGGCACCGAGCACCGCCTCCAGGCGGTACTCCTGCAACATGCTTTGCAGCGGCAGCGCGTTGCGGTAGGTATCACGGGCCACTGTCGTCGAGGGCTTGCTCCATGGCCGCGAGCAGGGTCTCGGAGTCCTGCGCCCCGGATACGCCGACCTTGCGGTTGAAGATGAAGAACGGCACGCCCCCGATGCCGGCGCGGCGCGCCTCCGCATCCGCGCGCGCGATCGTCTCGCGGTCTGCGTCGCTGGCGAGGTAGTCCGATGCCGCCTTGCGGTCGATGCCGGCGCGGGCAGCGAGGCCGGCGAGAGTCTCGGGGTCGGTCAGATTGGCGCCTTCGGTAAAGTGAGCGCGGAACAGCTCCTCGGCCAGCTCGTCCTGCTTGCCCGCGCGCTCGGCAAAGCACATCAGCCGGTGTGCGTTAAGCGTGTTGGGCTGGACTTTCATCTTCTCGTATGCGAAGGGAATGCCGACCTGGCGGCCCGCCAGGGTGACGCGCTCGTTGACGCTCTTGCCGCGCGCGCCGAACTTGCGCGCGACGTACTCCTCGCGCGGGATGCCGCTGTCGGGAAGGTCCGGATTGAGCTGAAACGGAAGCCAGCGCACGGCCGGCTCGGGCCCATCGGGATGGCGCTCGCGGTAGAGGCCCAAGGCCTTTTCCAGCTTGCGCTTGCCGATGAAGCACCAGGGTCAGACTACATCGGACACGATGTCGATTTGCAGGCTCTTCTCGCTCATCTCCCACTCCATCTGCAGGCACGCGTGACGGCCGGATTGCACCTGAGATTACCATTGATTCCCGTTTGTTGGGCGTCCCGATAGCATCTAACATGCGGCTGGACGCACCGCTATGGCGCGCACGCAGCACAACGGAGACCGCCGATGGATCTGAAGATCAAGGGCCGGCGCGCGCTGGTGACGGGCTCGACGATGGGAATCGGACGCGCCGTCGCGGAAACCCTGATAGCCGAGGGCGCGCACGTCATCGTCAATGGCCGCAACGAAGCGACCGTGAACGGCACGGTGGCGGCGCTGTCGAGGCGTGGAACGGTGCACGGCATCGCGGCGGACCTGGGCACGGCCGCCGGCGCGCGCACGGTCGTGGATGCGATGGCGAAGTTCGGGCCGGTCGACATCCTGGTCAACAACGTCGGCTATTTCGAGGTCAAGGAATTCACCGCCATTTCGGACCAGGACTGGCTCGACATGTTCGAGCTCAATGTCATGAGCGGGGTGCGCCTGTCGCGCGCGCTGCTCCCGGGAATGCTGGAGCGGGACTGGGGCAGGATCGTGTTCATCGCCAGCGATCAGAGCGCGAAGCCCAATCCCGGCATGGCGCACTACGCGATGTCGAAGGCGGCCCAGGTCTCGATCGCGCGCAGCCTTGCCGAGCTCACCAAGGGCACGCGCGTCACCGTCAACAGCGCGCTTGTCGCCCCCACCTGGTCGGAAGGCGTGGAGGCGTTCCTGGGCAAGATCGCGCCCGGGCTCGGCAAGACGGTGGACGAGATGCGCACGGCCTACTTCGAGACTACCGGGGCGGCCTCGCTCCTCCAGCGTTGGGCGACGCCGCAGGAAATCGCCGCCCAGATCGCCTTCCTGTGCTCGGAGCACGCCGCCGCGATCAACGGCGCGGCACAGCGCGTCGACGGCGGCATCATCCGCTCGCTGTTCTGAGACGCCGGTCAGCCGGCGAGGCGGCGCGCGTCCTCCGGGTCCATGTCCGCCAACTGATTGACTCCGTGTGCCGCCAGGCGCCGTGCCGCTGCGGCCGCGCGCCGATCCTTCTCCACCGCGAACGACCATTGCGCGTGCTGCGCCAGGAGCGCGAGCTCGGCCACGCGGCCGAGCGTCATGGCGAAGCGCCGCGCGCCGGCCTCGAGCGCATCGCCTTTCGCCGCTGCGAGCCAGCTCTCAGCCTGCTCCAGCGTGCGTTCGACCTGCGCCGAGATCCGCACCAGATTGGGCTCGCGCACCTCGCGCAGCCAGATGCCGATCTCGCGCTTGAGGACTGCAAGCCCGCCGACCGCCTGCAGCGCCCGCAGCGTCTCGAGGGAGAGGACATTGGTCGTTCCTTCCCAGATCGGCAGCACCTGGGCGTCGCGCAGCAGGAGCGGCAGGCCGGTGTCCTCGACGTAGCCCGCGCCCCCGAAAGACTCGATTGCCTCCGACAGGATCTGGACGGCCTGCCGGCCGGTCAGGAGCTTGGCAACGGGCGTCAGCAGCCGCAGCAGGCTCTGCTGCTCCGCGCTCGCCTTGCCCGCTTCCTCCCGGCCCATCAGCTCGGCCACGAAGAACGTCAGGTGCAGGGCGCCCAGAAATTCCGCCTCGAGCCCCGCGAGCGTATCCACGTGCAGCGGCTTCTCCGCAAGGGGCGCGCCGAAGGCGACGCGCTTCCCGGCGAAATCGGCTGCGAGCGCGAGACCGCGCCGCGCGAGCGCGCAGGCAGCCACCGAGTTCCACGTGCGCGTGACGTTCAGCATCGGCGCGATGTTCCTGATACCGTCTTCCCTCCCCGCCACGAGCTCCGCGGGCGTGCCGTCGAGCGTCAACTCCGCCGTCGGCACCTTGCGCGTCCCGAGCTTGTCCTTCAGGCGGTTCACCAGTATGCGGTTCAAGCGCCCCTCTTGATCGCGCGTCTCGAGGTAGAACAACGCCAATCCCTTTCCTCCCGGCGGATTGCCGTGGGGTCGGGCGAGGGTCAGCGCCATCTGCGAGGCGGCGGCGGAAGCAAACCACTTGCGGCCGTAGAGCAGCCAGCGCCCGTTCTCCTGGCGCGCCACGGTTTCGGCGAGCCCGACGTCGGAGCCGCCGGTTGCCTCCGTCATCCACTGCCCGCTCGTCCAGAATGCGCGCGGGTCGCGGCTGGTGAGATGCGGCACCGCGCGCTCGATCAGCGCCTGGTTGCCCGCCGCGATGAGCGCGCGCGCCGCGCCGTCCGTCATCGCGAGCGGGCAGCTGTAGAGGTCGGTCGACGGCGTGAACAGATAGGCGAGCGCGAACTGGTGCACACGCGAATACTGGCCGTGCTGCCGCTCGTAGGCGGTAGCGATGATCCCTCGCTCGGCCGCGATACGTTCCGCCTCGCGCCACAGCGGCGACACCTCGATGTCGTCCACACGGTTCCCCCACGCGTCCCACTGGGTGAGGACGGGCTCATTGCGCCGGTCCGCAAGCTGGAACCGGTACAGCTCGCCGCCCGCGAGCTCCCCCATGGCGGCGAGGTCGGGCTCGATCTCGGCCAGCACGTCAGCGTGCAGCACGCGCGCGAGGTAGGAGCGCAGCGCGCGGTCGGCGGTGTATTGATTGCCCAGCTCAGGCGGCGCCTGGATAAACGGCATGAGTTATATTAACTGCCGGGGCGCCCAGAGAAACGGAGAGTCACTCGAACCTATCTCAAGATCCCGGTCGTTCGCCCTTTGCCTCCGACTGTTCATCCCGGGCGTAGCGCGCAGGCCGCGGAGCGGGCCCCGGCCCGCGGGGGTGCTGAGGTGCGCGGGTGGCAGAAGGGTCGGGGTTCGATCCGAGGCTTCCGGTACCGGTACTGACTCCAGATAACGCGATGGCCAAGTCAATTGCCCGGATGCGCGGGAAGCCTCGGAGCGGGCCCCGACCGCTCTGACAGGACCCGCGCCGTTCCATACACCTCACACCCATGTTCACACTGCTCCGGGGGGATTGTTGAGATAGGTTCTCGCTAGGCAAAAGCTTCCCAGCGCCCGTAGTTCCAGAGAAATACCGTCTTCGACAACGCTTCCTTTTCCGCGGTGGCGTAGACATCGACCGCCAGCTTCTTGAGCAGGTCGACGTTGCCCCGGACGGATCGGTCCGAGAACATGAGCACATCGCGGGCCGGCGCGGCAGCGACGATGGCGCTCCCGCGGCGCTGGCTTTCCTTCTCCCAGAAGCCCGCATCCAGCATCAGGCAGGGCTCCAGGCTTCCCGCTTCCGTGACGAGCGCGATCTGGGGCACCGGGTACTCGATCTTTCGATTCGGATAGAGACGCCGGAAATTCTCGACCGCCAGGGGCAGCAGCTGATCCCGTTTGAGCCCGAGGCGCTTCAGGTCCCGGGCGCTGACGCTGGAGACGTACTGGGGATGGTCGAACGAGTAGCGCAGATGAAGATCGCCGACGAAATAGTCCATCAAGGGCAGCTCATCCGGCGGCACGTTGGCCCCGGGAATGCTGATCTCGGTGATCGGCTCGATCTTCTGGATGTGGCGCATGGCACGGGGATCGTCGCGAGGAAACGCGCGCACCAGCGCGACGATCTTGTCCCGGGTGCGGTCCGCGTCGCGAAACGTGGGTGCCTGCGCCTGCGCGCCCGCCCGCTGCAGTCCCGCGCCCGCCAGCGCCCCGCAAGCGAGCTTCAACCACTCACGCCGGCCGCTTTTCATTTCGCGCCTCACCCGCGAAGAAATGATAGATCAATCGGCCCGTCGAAGAACGCCGGCACCGAATCGAGAAATCGCTGCGACTTCTTCCGTGGCCAGCCTCCGTGCTCGCAATTACCCAGGAACTTGGATTCGATCTCCGCGCGGGAGAGCGGCTCGTGCGCCCCGCCGCGGATGTGCGGCTGCCGCTCCTCGAGCACACGGCCGTCCTGCAGCGTCGCGCGGATGTGCCCGGTGAAGGCCTTCGGATAGGGGTTGTTCGGGTCGACGACGTAGCGCACCCGGGAGGCGAGCGCGAGGATGCGCTCGTCCCTGGCGGTTGCCTCGGTGAAAGCAGCAAGGCCGGCGCCCCCCGTGACCAGCGCCACCGCGATGTTGAACGGCGTGCTGAACTTCGCCGCGTACGCGTTCGCCGGCCGGTGCTTGGATGCGAGCGGCTCCCAGAGCCGGTGGACGTAGCCCTCCGCGGTCTCGCACAGAATTTCCTCGACCTCCTCCGCCCGCACGCCCCGCGCGCGCAGCCGCAGCGCGCAATCCACATACGGCTGGTTCATGGTGCCGGTCGCATACGGCTTGAAGGTAATGGCGTCCATGAACCATCTCTCGCCGAAGCCATCGGTCAGGACGCCGTAATCGCCTTCGGTCGTGCGCGCGAACCCGTGAAACAGGCCGTGGCTGCCCTCGAGCACCGTGCGCGGACCAAGGAATCCGCTTTTTCCCAGGCGCGCCGCCGCGAGGCCAGCCTGCGCCGCCCAGCCCGGATGCATGCGCTTGGTCCAGGCGCCCTCGGCGAGGTACTCGATGATGCCGCCCGCCATGCTTCCGGCAACGCCGAGCGCGTCCACCGTCTGGCGGCGATCGAGCCCTATTGCCTTCGCGGCGGCAAGCGCGGCGCCGATCGTGCCGAGCACGCTCGTCGGATGGAATCCCGCCTTGTGGATCGCCTTGGGAATGATCATTGAGAGCCGACAGGTCGCCTCGACCCCGCAGACGATCGCGGCCAGCGCGGCGCGCCCGTCGCGCCCGAAGCGCTCGCAGGCGGCGAGCACCGCCGGGATGACGGCCGCACTCGAGTGCACCGGCCCGCCCTCGAAGGTATCGTCGAAGTCTTCGCCGTGGGTGGCAGTGCCGTTGATGAGCGCGGCGGTGCCTGGATCGTAGGTCGCCGCGTGCCCGACCGCTGTGCAGCCGCCGCCGGCGTCGGCAGCGGCGACGAGCGCCTTCATGTAATCGGTGCCGCGCGCGGCGACGCACAGCCCGACGACGTCGATCAGCAGCTCTTCCGCGCGCCGGCGCAGCGCGGCGGGAAAGTCCTCGGCGCGGAGCCTGACGGCGCGCTCGGCTAGTAGCTCCGCGACAGCGGCCGCCGGGGGCACGTTTCAGCCGTCGCCCGCTTCAGCGCACGAGCTTGATGCCCGCCTCCTTCAGGATGGGCCGCATCGTCTTCTCGTACTCGGCGACGAATGCGACGAGCCCCTTGCCGGTCAGGAACCCGTCTTCGTAGAGGTTTTCCTTGAGGAAGCCCTGCCATTCCGACGATTTGTGCATTCGGGTGAAGACACCTTCCCAGTACGCCTTCACATTGGCCGGCATGGCGGGCGGGCCGACGAAGCCGCGCGCCTGGGGCACTTCCGGCACGTTGAAGCCCTGCTCCTTCAGGGTCGGCACGTCGGGCATGCTTGCCAGGCGCTGGTTCATCAGCGTCGCGATCACGCGGACCTTGCCGGCGCGGATCTGCTCGAGCGCTTCGGCCGGCTCCATCACCATTGCGTCGACGTGGCCCCCAAGCAGCGCGGCGACGCGCTCGCCGCCCGATTTCATGGAAATGAACTGCCATTCGGTCCCGGTCGCTTTCATGAGCAGGAACCGGTAGCTGTTGTCGCGGCTCGACAGCGATCCGCCGGACTGCTTCAGCTTCCCGGGGTTCTGCTTGGCGGCCGCGATGAAGTCCTTGGTCGTCTTGTACGGCGAGTCCGCCCGCACCGCCATCACCGCCGGCTCCAGCACCAGGCGCGCGACCGGCGTCAGGTCCCGCATCGTGACCTTGGCTTCCTTGCGGATCATCGGGTTGACCCACCACACGCTCGTAAACACCGCCAGCAGGTGCGTCTCCCCCTTCTTCTCGCTCAAGTACGACATCGCGACCAGGCCGCCTCCGCCGGTCTTGTTGACGACCTGCATGTTCTGCGGCACCGCCTTGATCGCGTTCAGCACCTTGAGGACCGAGCGCGCGAAGACATCGTTGCCCGCGCCGGGCCCGGAGTGGACCATGACCTCGACGACGCGGTCGGGCGTGAAGCCCTGTGCGCCCGCACTCGCCATGCCTCCGGCTGCCAGCAGGGCCGAGAGCGATATTGCCGATGCGATTCTCATGTAATCTCCTCTTCGTTGGTGTTGGAATGCGCGACGCTCAGGCTTCCCGCTCCATCGCCTTCAGGCGCCACGAACTGACTTGCCGGAACAGGGGCCCCGCCAGAATTGCAGCGGTGAACAATAGCATCGTGGCCGCGAGCGGTCTAGAGTAGAGAATCGAGACGTCCCCGTTCGACATCATCAGCGATTGGCGCACCGCGTTCTCCATCAGGTCGCCCAGTACGAGGCCCAGGATCAGCGGCGCCGAGGGATACTCGAGCCGGCGCATGAGGAATCCAAGCAGGCCGAAGCCGCCCACCAGCCACACGTCGAAGAGCCGCTGATCCAGGCTGTATACGCCGACGATCGAGACGCCGAGAATGACCGGATAGAGCACGTAGCCCGGCAGGCGCAGAATCTGCGCGAACAGCGGCACCATCGGCAGATTGAGTATCAGGAGCATGACGTTGCCGATGTACATGCTGGCGACGAGGCCCCAGAATATCTGGGGATTGTCCTGGATCAGCAGCGGGCCGGGCCGCAGGCCCCACAGGATGAGCGCCGCGAGCAGGATCGCCGTCGTGCCGGACCCGGGGATGCCCAGGGTGAGTAACGGCACGAGCGCGCCGCCGGTCTCGGAGTTGTTCGCCGCCTCGGGCGCGGCGACACCCTCGACCACGCCGGTCCCGAATCTCTCCCGGCGCCGCGATACCGCCTTCTCCAGGCCATAGGACACGAAGGAGGCGATGGTCGAGCCTGCCCCCGGCAGCACGCCGACGAAGAAGCCGACGATCGATCCGTTCACCAGCGCGAAACGGGAGTCCTTCAGGTCCTGCCAGTTGGGAAGCAGATTGCGCAGCCCCTTCGGCACCGGGAACATCTGCCCGCTTGCCTTTACGCTCAGGTTGGCGAGGACTTCGCCGATCGCGAAAACGCCGATTGCGACCACGACGAAATCCACGCCGTCCATCAGCTCGATCTGCTCGAAGGTGTAGCGTGGCCCGTCGGTGAAGAGATCGATGCCGATGGTCGCGAGCCACAGCCCGACGAGCATCGCGAGCAGAGCCTTGATCATGGACCGTCCGGCGAGCAGCACCACCATGGAAAGCCCGAGCGCCATCAGCGCGAAGTACTCGGGCGGCCCGAATCGCAGCGCGAACTCCGCGACCGGCGGCGCAACCAGCATGAGCAGCGCGACGCCGAACGTGCCGGCGACGAACGAGGATATCGCGGCGATGCCGAGGGCCGGCCCGGCGCGGCCCTGGCGCGCCATCTCGAACCCGTCGAGGCAGGTCACCACGGAAGCCGACTCGCCCGGCACGTTGAGCAGGATCGCCGTGGTCGAGCCGCCGTATTTTGCCCCGTAGTAGATGCCTGCGAGCATGATGAGCCCGGCGGTGGGATTCATCTGCATCGTGAGCGGCAGCAGCAGCGCCACCGTCGCCGAGGGCCCGAGGCCGGGCAGCACGCCAACGACGGTGCCGAAGAAAACGCCGATGAAGCACCAGAACAGATTCATCGGCTCGAGCGCGACCGCAAACCCTTGCGTGAGACCGGCCAGGATGTCCATGGGCGGTTGCTAGAAGCCCCAGGGGCCGGCCGGAAGCCGGACCTTGAGCAGCTTCACGAAGAGGAGCCAGAACGCGGCAGCGGATCCGAGGCTCACCGCGGCGGCCTGTGTCCAGCGCTGGCGGAAGACGACGCGGATCAGGAACGCCGTCAACAGGACGTAGCTCACGACAAATCCCGCCGGCTTGAGCAATGCCGCCGCTGCCATCACGGCGAGCCAGCCGACCAGCACACGGCCGGTGCCGCGCCAGTCGGTCTTTTCGGGAGCCCTGCCGGCGGCTGCATCCCTGGCCTGCAACGCGACCAGCGCGATCGACAAGGCGGCCAGCAGGAGCCCGATCCACAGCGGGAAGAAGCCCGGCCCCGGCCCATCCTTGGTCAGATAGGGCCAATCCCACGCCTGGGCCGCCACGAAGACGCCGAGCGCAACCAGCAGCCCCGCCGCGACGAGCTCGCTTCGATCGATTAGCTTGAATGACATCACGGAAGGTGTCCTGCGTCGGCCGGAATCCCGCTCACGTGTCGCTGCCCGCTTTCACTCTATCAGCTTTCGAATTCGTATCCGGCCTTGGCAAGAAGCGGGCGCGCGGCACGCGCGGTGAGGCGGGCGACGAAATCTTCCGCGCCCTCCCTGTTCGACGCCCGGGAAGCAACCCCCGCCGAGTAAATCGTCGTAGTCCTCAGGTCCCCCGGCAAAGGCGCGACATATACTACACCGGGGTTGGCCAGAATCTCGGTGGCCTGCGTGATGCCCATCTCGAGCCGGCCGCGGCTATCCGCGAGCCACTTCATGGCGGCATAGCCATTGGGGAAAAATTGCAGGCGCGACCGCATCTCCCCGGCGATCTCGAGCGTGTCGAGCACCTGCATCACGGCTTTGCCGGCGGTAGCTGTGGCGGGATCCGGGCACACGACCTTTGTCGCGGCCAGCAGATTCCCGCGCAGCTTGCGGGCGTCGGACACATCGGGCAGCGGCGTCCCGGCACGGACGGCAACGCCAGTGGCGACGGCGCCCACATCGCGGCGCGACCCGGACACAATGAGGCCGGAAGCAGCCAGCTCGTCGATCAGGGCGCGGGTGAGTATCACTACGTCAACCGGCTCGCCGGAGATGACGCGTGCCTTCATCGCGCCCACCGCGCTGAACTCTGCCTGCACCGGGTTTCCGGTCCCCCTCTCGTAGGCGGGCACGATTCCCTCCACCACCGCCTGCGCCGCGCCCGCGCTCAAAATGCGTAACACCGCCACGCCCGTCCCCCGTTCAAAACGTCGAACTTTAACACCAAGTATCCCTGGTTTAAGATGGGTTTGCTCATCCCTTCCATCCGGCCCGGTCCGATGAACGCGCTCAATCAGCTCTCTGCCACCGAAGCAGCCACACGCATCGCCGCCGGCACGCTCAAGTCCGAAGCGCTCGTAGCCGCCTGCCTGGAGCGCATCCACCAGCGTGAAAATGACGTCCAGGCATGGGCCTTCGTCGATCCCGAGCTTGCGTTGGCCCAGGCCCGCGCCTGCGACAAGGAGCCGCCCCGCACGCGCCTGCACGGCATACCGGTCGGGGTGAAGGACGTGCTCGATACCGCGGACCTGCCCACGGAGTACGGCTCGCCGATCTATCGCGGCAATCGGCCAGCGTGCGACGCCGCGTGCGTGGCGCAGGTGCGCGAACTGGGCGGGGTGATCCTCGGCAAGACGGTCACGACCGAGTTTGCGACGCGGTATCCGGGCATGACGCGCAACCCGCACAACCTCAAGCACACGCCCGGGGGCTCCTCGCAAGGCTCGGCCGCGGCGGTTGCGGACGTCATGGTGCCCCTCGCTTTCGGCACCCAGACCACCTCCTCCGTGATCCGTCCGGCGGCCTACTGCGGCGTCGTGGGCTACAAGCCGACCTTCGGCCTGGTGAACCGCGCCGGGCTGAAAACCTTGTCGGATGCGCTCGATCACGTCGGCACGCTGACGCGTACCGTCCCCGACGCGGCGCTGCTGGTCGAGGAGTTGAGCGGCGCTCCCGTGACCTCTTTCGACGCCGTGCCGGGCATGAAGCCGCGCATCGGTTTCTGCCGCACGCCCTTCTGGAGCCAGGCCGACCGGGCGACCCAGGACGCGCTCGAGGGGGCCGTGCCGCGGCTGGAACGCGCCGGGGCGCGCGTGAGGCCAGTCGATCTCGACGGCGAGTTCGCGCGCCTCGTCGAGGTCCAGATCTCGATCAGCACTTACGAAATGTTCCGCGCGCTGGCCTACGAGCGCACGCATTTTCCCGACCAGATCTCGGAGATGCTCATGGGCCGCCTTCTCGGCGGCGGGCGCGTGACTCGGCCACAGTACGAGGACGCGCAGGCAACCGCGCAGCGCTGCCGCGCGCGCCTTGCGGACATCTTTCGCGAATACGATGCGCTCCTCTCCCCGAGCGCAGTGGGCGAGGCGCCGCAAGGGCTCGAGTCGACGGGCGACCCGATCTTCGGGGCCAGCTGGACGGTGCTGCACGTCCCCGCCGTGTCGGTGCCGGTTTTTCGGGGACCACAGGGCCTGCCGATCGGCGCGCAGGTCATCGGTTCGTTCGGGAAGGATGGCGTGACACTGCTGTGCGCCGAGTGGGTCCACCGCACTCTAGCTCGCTGAGTGCCGCCTCATTGGCCCCTCATCCCTCATCCTTCCGCCCTCATCCCTCATGAAGCAGATCCACGTCGCCAAGCACGCGCCGGAAGCGCATCTCGTCAAGGGCTTCCTCGAGTCGAACGGCATCCCCGCCGTGGTGCGCGGCGAGTTTCTCACCAGCGGCTGGGGCGAGCTGCCAGTGGACCTGTGCTCCGTATGGATCGAGAACGACGCCCAGTACGAGCGCGCCAACGCGCTGATCGTCGCGTTCCTGCGGGGAGACTTGGCGCGCGAGTTCCGCGATCGGCCCTGGCGCTGCCCGCAGTGCGGCGAGCAGCTGGAGGGCCAATTCACCGCGTGCTGGAAATGCGGCGCCCGCCGCCCCGCCTGAAAGAAGGTGTCAGGAACCTTTTTCGGCCACGAAATGCCACTGGTTCGAACCACGTATTACTTCATGGTTCGGACGTCGGGCGCGACGGCGATCTCCATTTCCGTCAGAGCGGCCACTTCCTGCGGCGTGAATCCCGGCGCCACTTCGTCCAGAACGAAGCGCCTGCCGTCCCACCGCAGCAGCGCGAGATCGGTGACGACAAAGGTAACGCAGCCCTTCCCCGTGAGCGGATAGGTGCACCGCTTCCGCAGTTTCGGGCGGCCCTTGCTGTCGGTGTGCTCCATTACGATGACGAGATCGCCCTTGCCTGAGAGCAGGTCCATCGCGCCGCCGATGCCGCCGCGCTTCGCGTCCGCCGTGCTCCAGTTGGCGACGCTGGCGGTCTGGTCCACCTCGTATGCGCCGAGGATGACCGTATCGATCCGGCCGCCGCGCGCCATCTCGAAGGAGGTCACGCTGTCGAAGAAGGACGCGCCCGGCTTGAGGGCGACATACTGGCCGGCGGCGTTGTAGATATCCGGGTCGACGTCGTCCCCCTCTCTCATCATGTGGCCGTACCCCAGCACCCCGTTCTCGGCGTGCAGGATCACGTCGCGGTCCACGAGATAGTTCGACACCATCGTGGGGATGCCCACTCCCAGATTCACGTAGCTGCCGTCCTTGACGAGCCGCGCGGCGTTCTTCGCGATGCCCGCGCGCGTCAGCCCCGGCTTGCCGTTGTAGAGCCGCGGCTGGTCCGATGGCCGCCGCTCCGGGCGCCTCCAGAGATCGAACTTCTGCGTCGTTTTCACGACCCGCGACACGAAGATCCCCGGCAGATCGACGAGCTCGGGCGGGATGCCCCCCGGCTCAACGATTTCATCGACCTCGACGATCGCAACGCGGGCCGCCTTGGCGAATGCCGGATTGAAGTTCTGGCTCCCGCCGCGAAACTGGACGTTGCCGAGCCGGTCCGCGCGGTGGCCCCTGAGAAACGCATAATCCACACGGATCGCGCGCTCGAGGACATGGGGCTTGCCGTCGAACTCGCGGATTTCCCTTCCGTGCACGAGATCGGTGCCGACGCTGGTCGGCGAGTAAAACGCCGGGATCCCAGCGCCGCCTGCGCGGCAGCGCTCGACGAGTATCCCCTGCGGGACCAGCTCGATCTCCATCTCTCCCGCGGCGATCTGCGCCTCGCTCGCGGTCGGGGTGCCCGGACGCACGGAAAACGCGGCGATCAGTCTCTTCACCTGATTGTTCTCAGCCAGAATCTGGCCGCGCGTCGCGCCGGGGTCGCCGAGCGAGTTGCATACGAGCGTGAGTTCCCGGGTTCCCTTCTCGCGTAAAGCGAGTATCAGGCTCGTTGCGAAACGGTGCGCCACGCTAAAGCCGGCGATGGCGATCGATGCGCCGTCCTGGATGTCGGCGATGGCCTGCGCGGGTGATGCAATTACCTTGTCCAATTGGAGCCGCCTTTCATTCCGCCTTCCGCCTTCTGCCTTCTGCCTTCTGCCTTAGAAAATGTCCCCGCGCTCGTATTGCGGCGGCCAGGGTATCTTCGCCTTCAGCACCTTGGCGGCATGCAGCGGCCAGTAGGGGTCGTTGAGAAACGCGCGCGCCATGACGACGAGGTCGGCCTGCCCGCTGGCGACGATCTGCTCGGCCATCTCGGGACTGTTGATGAGCCCGATCGCGCCGGTCGCGATGCCGGCGCGGCTGCGAACCGCCGCGGCGAACGGGACCTGGTAGCCCGGAAACGGATTGAGCCGCTGCCGCGGATCCACGCCACCGCTCGAGCAGTCCATGAGATCCACGTTGCCGCCGGCTTTCAGGGCTTGCGCGAGCCTGACGCTCGCCTCGATGTCCCACCCGCCTTCCATCCAGTCGGTGCAGGAAATCCTCACGAACAGCGGCTTGTCGTCGGGCCACTCCGAACGCACGGCGTCGATCACTTCCAGCAGCAAGCGAACCCGGTTCTCGAAGCTGCCCCCGTAACGGTCGCTGCGGCGGTTCGTGATTGGCGACAGGAACGACGAGATCAGGTAGCCATGCGCCCCGTGGATCTCGATCACGTCGAATCCCGCTTCGCGCGCCCGCCGGGCCGAGGCGGCGAAAAGTCTCACGACGTCCGAGATCGTCTTCTCGTCCATTTCCTGCGGCACCGGGTGGCCTTCCCCGAACGGAATCGCGGAGGGACCGATGACGGGCCATCCGCCCTGCGCGGGCGTCAGTCCCTTGCCGCCTTCCCAAGGCCGCATCGTCGAGGCCTTGCGCCCCGCGTGCGCGAGCTGGATGCCCGCTGCCGCGCCCTGCGACTTCACGAAGCGCGCGATGCGGGCGAGCGCGTCGCGCTGCGTATCGTTCCACAGCCCCATGCACCCCGCGGTAATGCGCCCGCGCGCCTCCACGTTCGTCATTTCGACGCAAACGATCCCGGCTCCGCCAACGGCGCGCGAAGCGAGATTCTGGAAATGCCAGTCGTTCGCCACCCCGTCGATCGCGGAGTACTGGCACATGGGTGAGACCATGATCCGGTTGCGTACCGTCACCGACCGGAACGCCATCGGACGGAAGATGTGCGGGTTGGGGTCGCGCTGCAGGATCTTGCGGTCGTTCTCCCCCGGCGTTGGGGCCGCGGCGGGCTGTGACTTGGTGTCCATGCTCTTGACCGTGGGATGGAGACGACGGGCTATTCTAGAACAAACCTCCAGCCCGTCCGCTAGAATCCCCCGATAAGCCGATTCGTCAATCGCTAGGATCCCCCGTCATGAGTAAACGCAAGCCGATCCGCACCGATATCGCGTGGAGCACGCCCTCGACCATCACGGTCAAGGGCTTTGATCTCTGCAAGGACATCCTGGGGACGCTTTCGCTCGGCGACATCGCGTTCCTGGAGCTGACCGACCGGCTGCCGACGACGCGCGAATCGGTCGTGTTCAACGCCATCGCGGTGACGCTCGTCGAGCATGGGCTGACGCCGAGCGCCATCGCGACGCGCATGACCTACACCGGCGCGCCGGAAGCGATGCAGGCAGCGGTGGCGGCCGGGCTGTGCGGGCTCGGCAGCGTATTCGTCGGCAGCATGGAAACCGCCGCCCGCATGCTGCAGGAGGCGCTGCCCGATCCTTCGAAAAAAGCGGACCTGGGCGAGCTTGCCCGTGGGATCGTGCAACGCTTCCACGCCCGCAAGCAGGCCGTGCCGGGTGTCGGGCATCACCTGCACAAGCCGGAAGACCCGCGCGCGCCGCGGCTGTTTCAGATCGCTGCCGAGAACGGCTTCGACGGGCCGTACATCAAGCTCATGAAGCAGGTGGCGAACGAAGCGCAATCCGTTTACGGCAAGGCGCTCCCCATCAATGCCACCGGCGCCATCGCCGCGATCGCGAGCGAGCTGAAGCTGCCGTGGAAGATCGTGCGGGGCATCGGCGTGATGGCGCGCGCGATCGGCCTCGTCGGTCACATCCTGGAGGAGATGCGCGTGCCGATGGCGCGCGAGATCAAGGCGCGCGCGGAGGAAGAAGCCACCGCCCATCTTCGAAACGCGTGACGAGTGATGGGAGGCGATGGCCAGGTCGACTCGCGGCGCCGACCTTGATCACGATCACTGGATCAGGTGGTAGTCACCCAAGCGGAACCATTGGCGTGAAAAGATGAAATGAACCACGGATTCCGGTGACAGGCTGGTGACCTCACCCGTCATGTTCTTTCGATAGAAGGCCGTGCACCCGCCAGTTTGCCATACGGTCAGTTTCAGCTTCTCTCTCACCTTTGCCACGTAGGCGCGCTGGACATCGCTTTTGACGTCGATGGCCTTGACGCCCTGTTGCCGCTTGACGGCGCGAATCGCCTTGACCGTGTAGCTCACCATCGTCTGCATGTAACTGATCTGTGAACTGTGGCCGGTACCCGTGTTGGGGCCGTTGACCTTGAAGTAGTTGGGATAGCCGGAGACGGTGATGCCCTTGTAGGAGGTGATCTCCTGCTCCCACTCATTGTTCAGGTTCCGGCCATTCCTGCCATGGACCTGGAACGTGAGCGCCTTGTCCATGTCGGTATAGGCATAGAATCCCGTCGCATACACGATGATGTCCAGGGGGATGTCCTTGCCGTCCCGGGTCCGTATCCCGGTCGGCGTGATCCCCTCGATGCCGCTGATATCGACATCCACGTTGTCCCGGGACAATGCGGGCAGGTAGGTGTCGGTCGGAATGACCCGCCGACAACCCAGTTCGTAGTCCGGCATCATGTGCTGACGCAGTCTTTCATCCGCAATGTAGGTCTCGAGATTCTTCCGGAGGGTTCGCGCGTACAGCTTCTTGATGGACCGGCTGATGGCCGAGGTGAACGGATAGCGGCGAAACGCGATGAATCGCACCTCGTGCCAGGCGAAGATCGTGAACCGCTTGAGATGCCGGATCCCGGGCAGGTTCGTGATGAAGCGCTCGGCGGCACTGTAGGCGCGATCCGAGCGCGGAATGATCCACTGGGCCCGCCCCATGAACACCGTCAGCCGGGCGACCTGGCCGGCAATGGCCGGTACGACCTGTGCCGCGGAACATCCGGAGCCGATGATGCCCACGCGTTTGCCCGCGTAGGACACGTTGTGATCCCATTGCGCGGTGTGGAAGGACGCCCCCCGGAAGGTTTCCGCGCCTTTGATGTACGGCGTCCTGGGGTTGGCCAGCACACCGCTGGTGTCGATGACGAAACGTGCAACGTAGCGCTCGCCCGATGCCACCTCGACTTGCCACACGCACCGGCTTTCGTCCCAGGTCAGTGTGGTGACGGCCTGGTTGGTTCTCGCGTGTTTGCGCAAATGGAATTTGTCGATGATGTGATTGGTGTATGCGAGCAATTCGCTCTGAGGCGCATAGCGTTTTGTGAAGGGATAGGGCACGAAGGAAAGGGAATACAGGCCGGTGGGGACATCCACCTCGGCGCCCGGATACGAATTGTCCCGCCAAGTGCCGCCCAATTCGGAGCGCCGCTCCAACATCACGAAATCATCGAGATGATGTTGTTTCAAACGGATGGCCGCCAGCAAGCCTGAAAGGCCCGTGCCGATGATGACGGTTTCAAAGTGCTGAAGATCGGTATTCAAGCTGGTGTGCCTAGATACAAGGACGGCCTCGATCACGCCACCATGATTGAGGGCAGAATAGTGGGGGAAAATTAAGAGAGTCTTAAGGAATAAGGGCCAGAGCAGAAACACTGACTTAGACCCGGTTTCTTGCCCTGACCCCAAGAACGGAGGATGGCGCGGGCTGAGGAAGAGGCCACCGCCCATTTCCGGAGGGCGTGACCGGTGAGGGATCTAGGTTGACTTGCGGCGCTCGAAGGAGATTGCGGCAGCCGACTTCCACGCAGCGACCTCCTCCTTCGTGAAGCCCAGCTCAAGCAGAATGCTCTCCGTGTGCTCGCCAACTTCCGGCACTGGATCCAGGCGCGCCTCGAAGCCGTCATGCGTCGCCGGCGGCAGCAGCGTCGGCAGTTTTCCCTTGGGCGAGCCCATCTCGCGCCAGCGGCGCCGCGCTTTCAATTGCGCGTGATTCCACACCTCCTCGGGTGAATTGATGCGCGCATTGGCGATTCCCGCCGCGTCGAGCTTCTCGATTAGCTGCTCCGCCGTCAGCGGCAAAAAGACCTTGTCGATCAGCGCCCGCACTTCCTCGCGGCGCTCGTTGCGCTTGAAATTGCTGTCGTAACGCGGATCGGTCGCCAGCTCCGGCTGGCCCAGCACCTTGTCGCAGAACGTCGCCCACTCGCGCTCGTTCTGCAGCCCGAGCATGACGCTCTTGCCATCGCCGGTGAGGTAGCGCCCGTAGGGTACGATCGTCGCGTGATCGGGGCCGGTGCGCGGGGGCGCGGCGCCACTGAAGTGCGTGTAATAGAGGGGATAGCCCATCCACTCGCCCAGCGCATCGAGCATCGTGACCTCGATCCGCCCCCCCTTGCCGGTCTTTTCGCGCTGCAGGAGCGCCGCCAGAATTCCCGAGTAGGCGTACATGCCCGTCGCGATATCGGCGATGGAAATGCCGACCTTGCTGGGCATGTCCGCCGTCCCCGTCACGGACAGCACGCCCGCCTCGCTCTGCACCAGCAGGTCATACGCTTTCTTCCCGGCATACGGGCCGCTGTCGCCATAGCCCGATATATCGCAGACGATCAGGCGCGGGTTTCTGGAGAGCAGGTCGCCCGCGGCAAAGCCCAGCCGCTTCGCGGCGCCCGGCGCGAGGTTCTGGACGAAGACGTCGGCGCGCGCGAGCAGCCGGGCGAGGATCTCCTTCGCGGCCGCGTGCTTGACGTCCAGCGCGAGGCTTTCCTTGGAGCGGTTGAGCCACACGAAGTGCGAAGAGAGCCCCTTCACCGTCTGATCGTAGTCGCGCGCGAAATCGCCGACCCGCGGCCGCTCGATCTTGATCACGCGCGCGCCGAGGTCGGCGAGCTGGCGCGAGCAGAACGGCGCCGCCACCGCATGCTCCAGCGCCACCACCGTGATGCCATCAAGCGGTCGCTTATCCATCAGCCGTCACTAGAAGGACCTCGGCATGCCAAGCACGTGCTCGCCGATATACGACAGGATCAAATTGGTGGAGATGGGCGCGACCTGGTAGAGCCGCGTCTCGCGGAACTTGCGCTCGACGTCATACTCCGCCGCGAAACCGAAGCCGCCGTGGGTCTGCAGGCACACGTTCGCCGCCTCCCATGACGCGCTGGCGGCAAGGTAGAGCGCCATGTTCGCTTCCGCCCCGCACGGCTTGCCGGCGTCGAACAGTTCGGCGGCTTTGTAGCGCATGAGATCCGCGGCCTGCACGCTTGCATAAGCGCGCGCGATCGGGAACTGGATGCCCTGGTTCTTGCCGATCGGCCGGTCGAACACGACCCGCTCCTTGGCGTAGGCCGTCGCCTTGTCGACGAACCAGTAGCCGTCGCCTATGCACTCGGCGGCGATCAGGATACGCTCGGCGTTCAGGCCGTCGAGTATGTACTTGAGCCCCTTCCCCTCCTCGCCGATCAGGTTCTCCGCCGGAACCTGCAGGTTGTCGAAGAACAGCTCGTTGGTCTCCTGGTTCGCCATGTTGCGGATCGGCTTGACGGCAAGTCCCTTTCCGACCGCCTGCCGCAGATCGACGATGAATACCGAAAGCCCTTCCGACTTCTTGGTCACGCGGTCGATCGGGGTCGTGCGCGCGAGCAGGAGCAGCAGGTCCGAATGACGGACCCGCGAGATGAACACCTTTTGCCCGTTCACGACGTAGCGGTCGCCCTTTTTCACCGCGACGGTCTTGAGCTTCGTCGTGTCGGTGCCGGTGGTAGGCTCGGTCACCGCCATCGACTGCATGCGCAGCTCGCCGCTTGCGATCTTGGGCAGATAGGCCCGCTTCTGATCCGCCGAAGCGTGCCGCAGCACGCATCCCATGACGTACATCTGGCCGTGCACCGCACCGGCAAAGGCACCCGAGCGGCTGATCTCTTCGAGAATGATCGACGCCTCGGTGACGGACAGCCCCGAGCCGCCGTACTCCTCCGGTATCAGCGCGGCGAGCCAACCGGCCTCGGTCAGGGCCTTCACGAACGCGTCAGGATAAGCGCGTTCCTCGTCGATCTTGCGCCAGTACTCTCCGCCAAAGCGCTTGCACAGCTCGCGGACCGCGTCGCGCAGCTCGCTGTGATCGTCGTGTCCGGAAACGGGCTTCATTGACGGGCCGCGGGAATGCTGGAAAATACGGCTGATTATAGATGGAAACGGCGGCCAGCCGTCTCCAAGACCGCGTCAGTCCACTCGGGGGAGCGATGTACGTCACGAATTCCAAGCGTCTCACGCTTGCCGGTGCCAGGAAGATGATGGACACCGCCACCGCGAGAGCGGAAAAGGCCGGGCACGCGATCGCGGTCGCCATCGTGGACGCCGGCGGCCACCCACTCCTCGTCCAGCGCATGGACGGCGGGCGATTCCACACTGTGCACTCCTCCACCACCAAAGCCGTATGCGCCGCGTCGAACAAGCGCCCGACGACGACCAAGGGTGCCGCGGGACAGGCGCTCGACACGCTGCACGCTCTCGGGCTCGCGCTCGCGGCGGGCGCCGAGCGCTGGACGCCGATGGAGGGTGGCTATCCGATCATCTTCGAGGGCGAATGCGTGGGCGGCATCGGGGTCTCCGGCGCGACCTGGGAGCTCGACGACCAGTTTGCGCGCGAGGCCGTGGAGGCGATTGGCGCCACCTATAAGATTTGAGGGCTGAGGGATGAAGCGATTCTGGCTTCTGCGCCGCTGAGGTCATCCTTCGACTGAACATTCGAGGACACTGGAAAATTCAACAATGGCTGATGAACCGCTGAGAGTGGCGTGCATCGGGATGGGCTGGTGGTCGGATGTGCTCGCCGACGCCATCGAGCGCTCGGGAAAGCTCAAGATCGTCGCCTGCTATACGCGCTCCGAGGACAAGCGCAAGGCATTCGCGAAAAAATACACCTGCCACGCCGCGCCGAGCTACGACGCGATCCTGAACGACCGCGTCGTCGAGGCGGTCATCAACACGACGCCGAACAACGTGCATGCGGAGACGACGCGCGCGGCGGCGCAAGCCGGCAAGCATGTCTTTCTCGACAAGCCGATCGCCAACACGATCGCGGATGCCCGCGCCCTGACCACTGCCTGCCGCAAGGCGGGCGTCGTGCTCGCGCTCGGCTACCAGCGGCGCAAGGAAAGCCACTTCCGCTGGATCCGCAAGAGAATCGAGGACGGCGTGTTTGGCAAGCTCGTCAATGCCGAGGCCAACATCTCGCGCGACCGGCTCGGGCAGTTCCAGCTCGGCTCGTGGCGCTATACCGCCGAGGGCATGCCGGGCGGAGTCATGCTGCAGATCGGCATCCACTACACCGATGTTCTCGAGTACCTCATGGGGCCGATCAAGGCGGTGCGCGGCAGCCTCGCGCAGCTCGTGCTGCCCGGCGAGAACCCGGATATCGCGAGCCTCATACTGGAGCACGAGAACGGCGCGCTCTCCACGCTCAATGCGTGCTATGCCTCCGCATCCGAGTACTACCTCATGAACATCTACGGCAAGGAAGCCACTGCCTACTACGACCTGCACAATGGCCTGCGCTGGCTCAAGCGCGGCACCAGCACCGCGAGCCCGGTCACCTGCGCGAAGAACGATACCATTTGCGAGGAGCTGGAGGAGTTCGCCGAAGCTGTGCGTGGTAAAGGCGAGCCGGAGATGGACGGCGAGAAAGGGACCGCCTCGCTGGCCGTCCTGCTGGCGGGCATCCGTTCGGCCCGCGAAGGGCGGCGCGTCGAGATCGCCGAGATCCTGGACGACGACGGGCTCAAGCGGGCGCAGGAACGGGTCCGCCAAACGAGGTAACCGCGTGCAGAAAAAAGTCGAGTCACGAGTCACCGGTCACGAGACACGCTCCGCGCTCTCCTGGCCTGACGAGGTTCACGCGAAGCTGCGCGAGCTCAACGTGCGGCAGGTGGGCTACGTCCCCGATACAGGCCATGCCCGGCTGATCCGGCTGGTGCAGGCGGATCGCCAGATGCGCGCGGTGGCGCTCACGACCGAGGAGGAAGGCGTGGCCATGGCGGTCGGGGCTTGGCTGGGCGGCGACCGCAGCGCGCTGCTGCTCCAGTCGAGCGGTGCCGGCAACTGCATCAACATGCTCGGCATGATCGAGGAAGTCCGCGTGCCGCTGCTCATGCTGGTCACCATGCGCGGGCAATGGGGTGAATTCAATCCCTGGCAGGTGCCGATGTCGCAGGCCACCGCACCTGCTCTGGCGGCAATCCATGTTGCCGTCAAGCCAGTGGACCAGGCCGACGACGTCGGCGCCACGGTCGCGGCGGCCGGCAGGCTCGCCTTCAACACCGGCCGCGCCGTCGCCGTGCTGATCGCGCAGCGCGTGGTCGGAACCAAGGAATTCAAGTGACGAGCGGCCTGTCGCTCTCGGATGAAGGGATGTCATGAGGCAAAAAAAACCGGCGCTCGACCGTAGAAAAGTCGTGGCGGAAATCCTCAAGGATCGCGGCGACGCCCTCGTCGTCGCAGGTCTCGGCGCAACGTGCTGGGACACGATGGCGGCCGGCGACAGCCCGCTCAATTTCTACACCTGGGGTGGCATGGGCGGCACGGCCATGATCGGCCTCGGTCTCGCGCTCGCCCAGCCGGCACGGCGCGTCCTCGTGATCACCGGCGACGGCGACATGCTGATGGGCCTGGGATCGCTCGCGACCATCGGTGTGCAACGGCCGCGCAACCTGGCGCTGATCGTGATCGACAACGAGCGCTACGGAGAAACCGGCATGCAGGACACGCACACCCGCTTTGGCGTGGACCTCGCCGGGATGGCGAAAGCGGCGGGCTTCCGGAGCTCGGGGACCGTGTACTCCGCCGCGCAACTCAAGACGTGGATTCCGCGCTTCTATCGCCAGGCCGGACCGGTGTTCTGCGACATCAAGGTGACGGCGCTCGCAGCCCCGCTGGTCCTTCCGGTGCGCGAGGGCCCGGCCCTCAAGAACCGCTTCCGCACCGCTTTGCTCGGCACGAGAGCCTACGAGTAATAGGCGACGCGTTGCGCGTCGCAGGTCACGCAGTGAAGTTGGAGGTAGCGCCATGGACACCCCAACCAGCACCCTCACCCGCTACAAGATGTTCATCGGCGGCGAGTGGGTCGATGCCGCCTCCGGCGAGACATTCCCGAGCGACAACCCCTTCACGGGCAAGCCCTGGGCCCTGATCCCTCGCGGCGGGGCGCAGGACGCAGACCGCGCGGTGCGTGCTGCGCATCAGGCATTTACCAGCGGCGAGTGGCCGAAATTGAACGCCTCGCGGCGCGGCGCGCTGCTGCGCAAGCTCGGCGACCTGATCGGCGACAAGGCGAAAGCCCTCGCTGAAATCGAGGTCCGCGACAACGGCAAGCTCTATGCCGAAATGAGCGCGCAGACCGCCTACATGGCGCAGTGGTACTACTATTACGGCGGCCTCGCGGACAAGATCGAAGGGCATGTCATCCCCACCGACAAGCCCGACATGCTCAACTACACGCGCTACGAGCCGCTCGGGGTGGTGGCGGCGATCACGCCGTGGAACTCCCCGCTCCTCCTCACGGCATGGAAGCTCGCGCCCGCGCTCGCGGCCGGCAACACCGTGGTGCTCAAGCCTTCCGAGTTCACCTCGGCCTCCATCCTGGAATTCATGAAGCTCGTCGAGTTGGCGGGGTTCCCGCCCGGGGTGGTCAACGTCGTGACCGGATTCGGGGCGGAGGTCGGCATGCCGCTCGTCGAGCACCCGCTGGTCGCGAAGATCGCATTCACCGGCTCGGACCGCACCGGCACGCTCATCTACCAGACGGCGGCGAAGGGGCTAAAGCGCGTGAGCATGGAGCTTGGCGGCAAGTCCCCGAACATCGTGTTCGACGACGCACACCTCGATAACGCCGTGAAGGGCGTCGTCTCCGGGATCTTCGCCGCCACCGGCCAGACCTGCATCGCCGGCTCCCGCCTACTCGTGCAGGAGAGCATCCACGACCGGTTCGTCGAGCGGCTGGTCGATTTCGCGAGAACGGCGAAGATGGGCAACCCGATGAGCCTCGATACCCAGGTTGGCCCCGTCACCAATCCGCCGCAGTTCAGGAAGATCCTCGACTACATCGACATTGCCCACGGCGAAGGCGCCAAGGCTGTGCTGGGCGGGGCCAAGGCCACGCGTCCCGAATGCGGCGAAGGTTGGTTCGTCGAGCCCACCATCTTCACCGGCGTCAGAAACTCGATGCGCATCGCGCAGGAGGAAGTCTTCGGACCCGTGCTCGCGGTGATCCCGTTCCGGGACGAGGAGGACGCGGTCGCAGTCGGCAATGACGTGGTGTACGGGCTCGCCGCTGGCGTCTGGACCCAGAGCATGCGCCGCGCCGTCACGATGGCCGAGCGCCTGCAGGCCGGAACGGTCTGGGTCAACACCTACCGCGCGGTGTCCTACCTCTCGCCCTTCGGCGGCTACAAGAGAAGCGGCCTCGGGCGCGAGAGCGGGCAGGAGATGATCAAGGATTACCTGCAGGTGAAAAGCATCTGGATATCGACCGCGACGGAAGTTCCCAACCCGTTTGTTCTGCGGTGACCTCCGACGCGGGCGGTCCGCCTCGCGCAACCGAACCGCAAATGGGGACCGCCGCGAGCGCTCGGCGGTTATTGCCCGCGTAGCGCCGCCGGATTGATGACGTTGATCGGCTTGCCGGCGGCGAAGGCGAGGATCTGGTCGAAGATGGCGCCGAAGATCCGCTCGTAGCCGTCGCGCTCGACGTAGCCGAGATGCGGCGTGCAGACCACGTTGTCCATCTTGAGCAGGGGGTGATCCGGGTCGAGCAGCGGCTCCTCCTCGTACACATCCACCGCGGCCCGCCCCGGCCGCCCGCACTCGAGCGCGGCGACCAGCGCGCCCGGCTCGATCAGCCCGGCGCGGCTCGTGTTCACGATCAGCGCCGTGGTCTTCATGCGCGCGAGGTCCGCGGCGGTAACCAGCCCGCGCGTCTCCGGCGTCAGGCGCACGTGGAGCGTCAACACATCGGAGCGCTCGAACAGCGCTTCCTTGGACGCGGCGAATTCGACGCCGTCGGCGCGCGCCCGTTCTGCCGAGCGGTCGCGGCCCCACGCGAGTACTTTCATCTCGAACGCCTTTCCGTATCGGGCAAGCACCGCGCCGATGCGCCCGTAGCCGAGAATGCCGAGCGTGCGTCCGCGCAAGGCAGTGCCGATGGTTGACTGCCAGCGGCCGCTCTTCAGCGCAGCAACTTCCTGCGGCACGCTGCGCAGCGCGGAGATGATGAGGCACCACGTCAGCTCGGCCGTGGGGTACGATGGCGCGCCGGCGTGGAGATCCGAGCACAGAAGGATCCCGCGCCGCGTGCAGGCATCGACGTCTATGTGCGGATAGACGCTGTAGTGGCTGATCAGCTTCAAGTCAGGCAGGCGGTCAATCAACGGCGCGCGGATCGGGGTGCGCTCGCGGATCAGCACCAGCGCTTCGGTGTCCTTGAGGCGTTGCGCGAGCACATCGTTGTTCTTGGTGTGGTCGTTCCAGATGGTGACCTGGTGCCCGGCGAGCTTCGGAAAGCACGCGAGCGTGCGCACGACGTTCTGGTAGTCGTCCAGGATCGAGATTCTCATTTCAGTTCAGCCAGCCGCTCGCCCTCGATTCGGCAAGGACCTGCTCGACGATCTGCGGGGCGTGTCCCACGTAGGTCGCGGGGTCGAGCGCGGCGCGCAGGGTGCCGGCATCCAGCGCTTCCTTCACCCTGCGGCTCTGCAGCAGCGCCTGCTCGAAGCTGATGCCGCGCTCGATCCCGTGCATGGACGCTTCGTACACCAGGTCGTGCGCGGTCTGCTTGCCGACCTTTTCCGAGAGCGCGAACATGACACGCTCCGAGAGCAGGAATCCGCCCAGCAGATCGAGGTTCCTGCGCATCCGCGGCGCATCGACCGTCAGCCCTTCCAGGACGTAGCGCATCATCGCGAGGAGCCCCCCGGCCATGAGGCAGGACTCGGGCAACGCCTTCCATTCCCCGCGCCACGCCGAGCCATCGCGTTCGTGCTCGATCACCATGCACTCGAGCATGAGCGCCGCGTTGTAGCGCAGCGCGCGGCTCACCGCCACCGCCGCCTCGCAGCTCGAGGGATTGCGCTTGTGCGGCATGGTGGAGGAGCCGACCTTGCCTGCGCTGAAGGGCTCGAACACCTCGCCGAGCTCGGTGTGCTCGAGGTTGATGATCTCGTTGGCAATCTTCCCCAGCGTCTGGCCGATAATCGCGAGCACGCACACGTACTCGGCGAACCGGTCGCGCGCCGGCTGCCAGTTGATGTCCGCGACGCCGAGGCCCAGGCGGTTCATCAGGCGCCGCTCGAGCTCGCGGGCCTGCGGGCCGTACGACGCCTGCGTGCCGACGGCCCCGACCATCCCGCCCACGAAGACGCGCGCCTCGAGTCCGCGCAGGCGCTCGAAGTTCCGCCCCATTTCCGAGAGCCAGATCGCGGCCTTGTGCCCGAAGGTGATCGGCAGCGCCTGCACGCCGTGGCTGCGCCCGGCCATCGGCGTTGCCTTGTGCGCCTCTGCCAGGCGATAGAGCGCGCGCCCGATCGCCTTCATGTCGCGCAGGTAGATCGCGTGAGCGTCCTTGATCTGAAGGACGACCCCGGTGTCGAGCACATCCTGGGTGGTCGGACCGAAGTGGATGTATTCACCGTGGCCATCCCGGCACAACTTCTCCACCGCCTTCAGCGCGGGCACCAGCGGGTGCTTGATGCGCCGGATCTCGGCGCCAATCGCCTCGAGGTCGACGTTCTCGACTTTCGCCCGGGCGGCGATGTCCTCCGCGGCCGCGCGCGGGATGATGCCGAGCCCGGCCTGCTCCAGGGCGAGCGCCGCCTCGAGGTCGTACCACTTCTGCACCCGGTTGCGGTCGCTGAATACGGCGCGCAGCTCGTCGCTGCTCCACAGGTGCTTGATCAGCGCATCGTCGAAGACCCCTGAAGCCATAAACCGCGGACGGAAGATCTCAGTTGACCGTGATGCCGGACTCCTTGACCACCTTGGCCCACTTCTCGATCTCGGACTTCTGGTAGGCGGCGAACTGGTCGGGCGTCATGCCCTCGGGCTGCGCGCCCTGCCGCTTGAGCGTCTCACCGACGTCGGGAAGCCCCAGTATCGTCACCGTCTCGCTGCTCAACCGGTTCACGATTTCCCGGGGCGTTCCGGTCGGCGCGAACAGGCCATACCACAGGGTCGCCTCGTAGCCCGGCAGTCCGGCCGCCACGGCGAGCGGTGGCACCTCCGGCGCGGTGGGAGAGGACTGCGGCGTGGTCACTCCAATCGGCCGCAGCCTGCCTGCCTTGGCGTGAGGCAGGGAGGTCAGTATCGGCGAAATCGCCATGGACACCTGCCCGGCGACCGTCTCGATCAGCGCCTGCGGGCTGCCGCGGTAGGCGACGTGCAGGATGTCGATGCGCGCCATCGACTTGAAGAGCTCGCCGGCGAGATGGCCGGTTGTGCCGACCCCGGCCGTGGCAAAGGCAATCTGCCCCGGCCGCGCGCGGGCGAACGCGATGACCTCCTTCGCGTTCTTCACCGGCACCGACGGATGTACGGTCATCAGCATCGGCACGACGGCGATCTTGGAGACCGGGACGAAATCGCGCACGGGATGGTACGGGAGATCGCGGCGGGTGCTCACGCTGATGGCGTGGGTCGAGGAGGTGCCGACGATCAGCGTATAGCCGTCGGCCGGCGCCTTGAGCACGAGATCCGCGGCGACGATGCCGCTGCCGCCGGGCCGCGGATCCACGAGGACCTGCTGGCCCGCCCGCTCGGTGAGCTTGGCGGCCACCGTGCGCGCCAGGATGTCCGCCCCGCTGCCCGGCGGAAACGGTATGACGATCCGAACGGGCTTGACGGGATAGCTCTGTGCCGCCGCCTGCACTGCGGCGCCCGCGAGGGACAGCGCGGCCATAACAAGCCATGACAATCTCAGTGTCGTGTTCATGGTTTTTCTCCTCCTCCGGGTTTCAGGGATAAAGCTCGAATTCGCCCACGATTTCCAGAATCGAACGGCGCGGCAGCTCCGCCACGCCGACGGCGGAGCGGGCATGGGCGCCCCGCTCCGCCCCCCACAGCTCGAAAAACAGGTCGGAGGCGCCGTCGATCACCGCGAACTGGCGCTCGAAGCCCGGCGCCGAGTTGACCATGCCGTGGAGACGGATCACGCGCTTGACGGCGTCGAGGTCCCCGACCAGGCCCTTGATCGACGCGAGAATCTGCAGCGCGACCGCGCGCGCCGCGACGTACGCTTCCTGCTCGGTGACCTCGGAGCCCACTTTGCCGGTATTCTTCGCGCCGAGCATCAGGGGGTGACGCGCCGTGCTGTGCCCGCCGAGAAACAGGATCTCGCCCACCCGCACGCACGGGATGCGGTTGGCGCTCGGATAGGGATGAACCGGCGGCAGCCGCAGGCCCATCCTCGCGAGCTTGGCCTCGATCGCGCCCACGTCAGCCGCCGATCGCGCGGTTCTCGGGAACGGTGAGGAACGCGTGGATCACGTGCCGCACCTTGTGCCGGTTGATGCCGAGCGTGGAATTGTGCGCCAGGCCCGAGATGAACGCGAACTGCTTGTCCTTGCTCGGCAGCTCGGCGTAGAAACGCAGGAGATCGGGCTCCGCCGCGATGCCGTCGTACTCGCCGCGGATGATCAGCACCGGGCAGGCGATTCTCTTCGGGTCCACCACCGGCAGGTGCGCGCACATGTCGAGGTAGGTGCCGGTCGGTATCGAGTCGTAGAGCGCAAGCTCGGCGTCGGCCATCGCGTCGGCGACGATCGGCTCGGAGGTCCCCGGGCGGTCGCGGGTAAACATGCTGTGGAAGAACGCGCGGTCGATCTTTCGCCGGCTGTGCGCGCGGTACTCCTCGAGCTTCTCCTTGCGCTTGGCGAGCGTCGGCGAGCCCTCGCCGGTATAGACCATGGCGGAGAGGACCAGCTTCGCAACCCGCGCCGGATGGCGTTGCGCAAACAGCGCCGCGCGCAGCGCTCCGGAGGAGCCGCCGTAGAAGAAACAGCGCGACTGCCCGGTCTCGCGCTCCACGATCGGCATGGCGGCGGCAAGATCCTCGGCCCCGGATGCAATGTCCGAATTCGAGTCGGTCATGTCGGAGCGCCCGTAGCCCTCGTGATCCATCGTCCACACGTCGTAGCCCAGGCCGGCGAAATGGTCCATCAGCGAGTAGTCCGTGCGCCCCGGCACCTGCAGATCGAATCCCGACCGGCTCGACATGGAGGAGCCGTGCACCAGGAACAGCACCGGCGCGCGGTCCTGTTGTCGCGGCGCGGCGGCGCGCTTGCGGTAGACGTAGAGCCGGACGCTCTTCTTGTGCGCCCAGTACTCGGCGCTCCACACGGCGGAGCCGCGGGCCTTCACTTCGGCGTGCATGGTGGTCTCCAGCTTGGTGCTATGATTTTCCCCGATCAAGGAACGCTCATCATGCCACAAGCGGCGCCGTCCAAGCTCTGCAGTCTCGCGGATCTCGCGCAGCGCGTGCCCGACGGTTGCGCGCTCGGGCTGGGAGGCGTGTTCCTGCACCGCGGCCCGTTCGCGCTGGTGCGCGAGCTCGTGCGGCGCGGGCGGCGTCATCTCGAAATCATCAAGTCTTCACCCGGTTACGACCTCGATCTGCTCTGCCGCGCCCGGGCGGTGGCGAGAGTGCGGGCCGGCATCGTCGCCATGGAGGGCAACTTCGGGCTCGCCCCGTGGTACCGCAGGGCCATCGAACGCAAGGAGGCCGCGCTCGAAGAGCACGCCTGAATGACCCTCGTTGCCGGGCTGCGTGCAGCCGCATACGGGGTACCCTTCCAGCCGGTCGGCGGCGTGCACGGCAGCGACCTCGCCGCGCTGAACGGTTGGCGCAAGCTCCAGGATCCCTACGGCTCCGGGCAGGAGGTCTACGTGATCCCTGCAATCCGGCCGGACGTCGCGGTCATCCACGCCAACGAGATCGACGAGCAGGGCAATGCGCGCGTGCTGGGCTCGCCGTACTGGGACCACCCGCTGACGCGCGCGGCCAAGCGCGTGCTCGTCACCGCCGAGCGGCTCGTCCCATCGGAATCGCTTGCGGCGCGGCCGGAATTGACGCTCGTGCCCGGATTCCTGGTGGAGGCCGCCGCCGTGGTTCCGCGCGGCGCGTGGCCCGGATCGATGCACCCGCTCTATGAAATCGACTATCCCGCGGTCAAGGCGTATCTCGAGGACGAGCCCGGCGCCCTCGAGACGCATCTCGCCGCCGCCCCTGAAGCAAGTGCGTGATCCGTGACGACCCCCTGGACGCCCTTCTCCCATGTTGTCCTGAACCTCGCGCGGCAGATCCGTCCGGGCGAGATCACCTTCAGCGGCGTCAATTCGACGCTTGCGATGCTGGCGTGCCTGCTCGCCAAGCGCGCCTACGATTTCCATTTCACCTACCTCAATGTCGCCGGCGGCGTCGAGCCGGTTCCCGCGAAGATCCCGCATTCCAGCAGCGACCCGGCGCTCATTGCGGGCTCGCCGGCGATCTTCGGCAACGAGGACTTCTATGACCTCTGCGCGCGCGGCGGGCTGGATCTCGTGTTCCTGGGCTGCGCCCAGGTCGACGCACAGGGCCGCACCAACGTCTCCGTGATTGGCGACTGGCGCGCGCCGAAAGTGCGGTTGCCGGGAGGCGGCGGCGCGGCGGTGATGATGCCGACCGCAAAGCGCGTCGTCACCTGGCGCACCGAGCACTCGAGCCGCACGCTGGTGGAGAAGCTCGACTTCGTGACTGCCGCGGGCAATCTCCAGGCGGTGGTGACGCCCATTGCGGTATTCCAGAAGCGCGGCGGGCGCCTGGCGCTGGAATCACGCAATCCGCAGGTCACGCTCGACGAGGTGATCCAGCGCACCGGCTTCCAATTCGATGCCGGCGCGGCGAGGGAAACAGCTCCGATCACCGCGCGCGAGCGCGCGGCGCTCGAGGCGCTCGATCCGCGGGGTGAGTTTGCCGCTGGCGTGCGGGGGTGAGGGCCGCGCTCGTTCCCGCGCCGTCAGCTGCCGGGGATGATGCCGGGCTTCAGCGCGTAGCAGAAATCCGCGATGTCGCCGGGCTTGCATTTCCATACCCGGTCCATGAACTTGCTCGCGAAGCAGTGCTGGAGCGCCTTGCGCAGCGGGCGCAGCCGGAACGGATAGCCGAATACATAGGGGTGGATGGAGATGTGGCAAACGAGCGGGTGCCGCGCGCTTTGCTCGATCATCTCCTCGAACTGGTCCACCAGCATGTCGCAGAACTCGCGCGCCGCGTGCTGGCGGTGGATCACCTGCGGTGAATCATTCAGCTCCGCCGGATAAGGCACGGAGAGAAGCGGCCCCGCGCGCGTGCGCATCCAGATCGGCTGGTCGTCGTGCGGCCAGTCCATGAGGTAGGTGTAGCCTGCCTCCTTCAGGAGATCGGGCGTCCAGGGATTCTCGTAGGTGCCGGAGCCCATCCACCCCTTCGGGGACCGGCCTTCGTGGCGGGCGAACGTGTCGTTCACTTCCGCGATGACACGCGCCTCGTCCGACTCCCAGCGGAAATCGTGCAGGTTCTCAGAGTTGGTGCGCCCGTGCCCGATCAGCTCGTCGCCGCGGGCGCGGATCCGCTCCATGATCTGCGGCGCGTGCTCGTAGAGGAGGCTGTTGGCATTGTGGGCGAGCGGCATCTGCAATTCCTGGGCGAGGTCGAACAGGCGCCAGATGCCGATGCGGTTGCCGTAATCGCGCCACGAGTAGTTGCGGTGGGTCTGCGGCTCCCCGAGCTTGGCGTTGTCGTGTCCCCTGCCCTTGCCGAACGCGAACACCTCGACGTTCGTCGTGATGCAGAACGCGAGCCGTTTGCCGCCCGGCCAGCTGTAGTCCTTGCGCTCGACGAGAGGCGAGTAGTCGTAACGGTTGTGCTTGGGCAGCAGTACGGAGGCCATCGGATCGCTCCTTGCCGGGAGAAAGGAAGCTAAACTTACCATACGAGCATCCGCAGAATGTTCGACGCTGAATCCATTCCACAGCTGATACTCGCCACCGCGCGAGACCCTGCCATCCGCGCACGGCCGGCACTGTGGGCTGCTGGGCGCGCGCTGGATTATTCGGCGCTGGCGGATGCCATCACCCGCGTCTCGGGCATGCTGCTCGAGCACAAGCTCAACCGCGGGGAGCGGGTTGCGCTTCTTGCCGGCCGGACCGTGGACGCTGTGGCGGGCGTCCTCGGCGTCATGGCCGCCGGCGGGGCGGCCTGCGTCATCGATCCCCGGCTCCCGGCCGCCGAGCTTGCCGTCCGGCTCGAGAGCGCCGGGATTGGCTGGCTGCTGGACGATGCCGCGCACCGGGCGCAGGCGGCAGCGGCGGCGCGAGTGAAGCACCTTCGGCTCGAGGATGCGGCGCGCGCCGCGCCCCGCCTCATCGATGACATCGGGCGGGACGACGATGCGCTGCTCATCATGACTTCCGGCAGCACCGGCGTGCCCAAGGCCGTGCTGCTCACGCATAAGAACCTGCTTTCCAATGCATACGGCGTCGCCGAGCGCACGGGTGTCACGCCGCAGGACCGCGTCCTGCACATGCTCCCCCTGTATCACACCAACGGCACCAACAATCTTCTGATCGTTCCTTTCTGCTGCGGCGCGTCGGTGGTGATGCTGGAGCGCTTTCATCCCGAGACGTTTTTCCACGAGATCGCGCCGCACCGGCCCACTTATATCACTGGCGTCGCCACGCATTACTCGCGCCTGCTGGCGCACATGCCTCCTGCCGGCGCGCTGGCGAGCCTGCGCTTCCTGCGCTCGGGCGCAGCACCACTCAACGCGCAATTGCACCGGGACATCGAGCGTCATCTCGGCCTGCCCCTGATCCACTCCTACGGGCTCTCGGAGGATACCTGCACGGCAGCGATGAATCCCCCGGCCGCGCGCAAGATCGGCACCGTGGGCACCGCGCTCGCGGGACAGCGGATTGCCGTTTTCGCGCCTGGCAGCGAGAATCCCGTCCCGACCGGCGCCGAAGGAGAGATCTGTATCGCGGGGCCTTCGCTCATGAAAGGTTATGTACCGCCGGCCGGGCACGGGGACGGGCCGTCCATTCGCGGCGGATGGCTGCGCACCGGCGATCTCGGCTGGCTCGATGCCGACGGCTATCTCACGGTGAGCGGACGCCTCAAGGAGATCATCATCCGCGGCGGAGAGAACCTCTCGCCCGGACGCATCGAGGAGGCAATCCTGCGCAATCCGGCTGTCCGCGCCTGCTGCGTCGTCGGTGCCGCGGACGCCGATCTCGGCGAAGTTCCCGTGGCATTCGTGGTTGCTCGCGACGGCGTGGAAGTGAGGCAACGGGAGGTGCAGGATCGCGTTCTGGCGGAGCTTCCCCGCAGCTACGTGCCCGCGCGGGTGATCCTGCTCGAGGCCCTGCCGGAGATCGGGATCGGCAAGGTCGACCGCGCGGCGCTGAAACGCATCGCTGCGCAGGCGTAACCGGCAACAACAACGAGACAGGAATCCAGATGAGTGCCAGCTTGCCCACCACGATGAAAGCAATCGAGATTTCCCGCCCCGGGGGGCCAGACGTTCTGAAACGCGTCGAACGGCCCGTCCCGACGCCACAGCCTGGCGAGGTCCTGATCAAGGTCGCGGCGGCTGGCGTCAACGGGCCGGACATGATGCAGCGCAAAGGCCTCTATCCCGCGCCCGCCGGCGCGTCAGACCTTCTGGGTCTCGAGGTATCCGGTGAAGTCGTGGCCGTGTCCGCACCGGCGGCGCGCTGGTCGGTGGGCGACCGCGTGACCGCGCTGACGAACGGGGGCGGTTACGCCGAGTATTGCGCCGCCGATGCACAGCATTGCCTGCCGCTGCCGAAGGGAGTCTCGCTGCTCGACGCCGCCGGCCTGCCCGAGACGTTCTTCACGGTGTGGAGCAACGTATTCATGGGCGCCCGGCTTGCGGCCGGTGAGACTTTCCTGGTTCACGGTGGCGCAGGCGGGATCGGCACCACGGCAATCCAGCTCGGGAAAGCCTTCGGCGCGAAGGTCATCGCCACCGACAGCCCGGAGGAGCGCTGCCGCATCTGCAGCGATCTGGGGGCCGACCGCGCGATCGACTACCGGCAGGAGGACTTCGTGGAGATCGTGCGGCAAGCCGGCGGCGCGAACGTCATTCTCGACATCGTGGGCGGCGCGAACATCGAGAAGAACTTCCGGGCCGCGAGCCACGACTGCCGCATCATCCAGCTTGCGTTCGCGGCCGGCTCCAAGGTGGAGGTGAACCTGATGCCGGTGATGCTGAAGCGCCTGACTTATACCGGCTCGACGCTGCGTACCCGCCCGCCCGCGTTCAAGGCCCAGATTGCGCGCGAGCTCGAGGCGCGCGTGTGGCCGCTCATCGAAAGCGGCCGCATCCGGGTGGTCACGCGCCGGACCTTTCCGCTCGCGGAGGCGGCGCAGGCGCACACGCTGATGGAATCCGCGCAGCACACCGGCAAAATCCTGCTGACTGTGACGAGTGACGAGTGACGAGTGACGAGAACCCGTCACAAAAATATCCTCGGAGCAGTATGAGCTTGCTTCCAAGATATGCCGCACAGCGCGGGTCCTGTCAGAACGGTCGGGGCCCGCTCCGAGGCTTCCCGCGCATCCGGGCATTTGACTTGGCCATCGCGTTCTCTCGAGTGCATACCAGTCGCGGAAGCCCCGGATCGAACCCAGACCCTTCTGCCACCCGCGCACCTCAGCACACCCGCGGGCCGGGTGGCGGTTGGGATCTGGTTCCGGATTTCCGGTACTGGTACTGGCTCTATTAGGGAGTTGTCCTGATCAATTGACCAGGTGGGCGGGAAATCCGGAGAAGATCGCGACCGCTCTGACGGG
>DATBKZ010000018.1:0-4057 GCA_036555615.1 Burkholderiales bacterium
TCGTACAAGACGCGCCTGGGCTACTGGAAGGGCGGCACGGTCTCGGTGTTCGGCTACGGCGGCGGCATCATCCCGCGCTTCTCGGAAGTCGCCGCCATGTTCCCGGAATCGAAGGAGTTCCACACGATCCGCGTGCAGCCCCCGGCCGGCAACCATTACACCACCAAGATGCTGCGGCAGCTTTCCAACTCCTGGAGCAAGTGGGGCTCGGGGCTCATCGCCTTCCACGGCCAGACCGGCAACATCATGTTCATCGGCTCGACCAGCGAGAACACGCAGCACTTCTTCGACGAGATCAACGAGTACGGCTTCGACCTGGGCGGCGCGGGCCCGTGCGTGCGCACCGCCATGTCCTGCGTCGGCGCGGCGCGCTGCGAGCAGTCGTGCGCCAACGAGCACCGCATCCACAGGACGCTCGTCAACAACTTCATCGACGACATGCACCGCCCGGCGCTGCCCTACAAGTTCAAGTTCAAGGTGTCGGGCTGCCCGAACGACTGCATGAACTCCATCCAGCGCGCCGACTTCGCCGTCATCGGCACCTGGCGCGACGACATGCAGGTCGACCAGAAGGGCGTCAAGGAATACATCGCGAGCCACGGCCGCAAGTACACGATCGACAACGTCATCACGCGCTGCCCGACGAAGGCGCTCTCGCTCAACGACGACGACACGCTGGAAGTCGACAACAAGAGCTGCGTGCGCTGCATGCACTGCATCAACGTCATGACCAAGGCGCTCAAGCCCGGCAAGGACCGCGGCATCACCCTCCTCATCGGCGGCAAGCGCACGCTCAAGATCGGCGACATCATGGGCACGGTGATCGTGCCGTTCATGAAGATGGACACCGACGAGGACTACGAGAAGCTGCGCAGCCTCGCCGCCACGGTGATCGACTTCTGGGCCGAGAACGGCCTGGAACACGAGCGCTGCGGCGAGATGATCGAGCGCATCGGCCTCGCCAACTTCCTCGAGGGCATCGGCGTCGAGGTGGATCCCAACATGATCGCCCACCCCCGCACCAGCTCCTACGTGCGCATGGACGACTGGGACCAGGAAGCCCAGAAATGGATCGAGCGCAAGAAGGAGAAGGCGGCATGAACCAGGCTGTCCAAGGCAAGGCGGTGGAGAAGAAGCAGATGCGCCCGCCGATCGAGAGCGGCTGCCCCGACGGCATGCAGTTCATGCATCCGCTGATGGTCAAGAATTTCGGCAACTGGAAGTATCACGACCGGCCGCGGCCGGGCGTGCTGCACCACGTCGCCCACTCGGGCGACGAGATCTGGACGGTGCGCGTCGGCACGCAGCGCCAGCTCGGGCCCTACGAGATCAACCTGCTCTGCGACATCGTCGACAAGTACGGCGAGGGCCACGTGCGCTTCACCATCCGCTCGAACCTCGAGGTGATGGTGTCGAAGTGGGAGAAGGTCGGGCCGCTCATCCAGGCCTTCAACGACGCCGGCTACCCGGTCGGCGGCACCGGCAACTCGGTGACCATGATCTCGCACACGCAAGGGTGGCTGCACTGCGACATCCCGGGCACCGACGCCTCGGGCGTGGTGAAGTCCCTGATGGACGAGCTCTACGAGGAGTTCATCAAGGAGGAGATGCCCAACCGCGTGCACATCACCACCTCCTGCTGCCAGATCAACTGCGGCGGCCAGGGCGACATCGCCATCAACGTGCAGCACACCAAGCCCCCCAAGATCAACCACGACCTCGTGGCGAACGTGTGCGAGCGGCCCTCGGTGGTGGCGCGCTGCCCGGTGGCGGCGATCCGCCCGGCGATGGTGAACGGCAAGCCCTCGCTCGAAGTGGACGAGAAGAAGTGCATCTGCTGCGGCGCGTGCTACCCGCCGTGCCCGCCGATGCAGATCAACGACCCGGTGCACTCGAAGCTCGCCATCTGGGTGGGCGGCAAGAACTCCAACGCGCGCTCCAAGCCGATGTTCCAGAAGCTGGTGGCCGCGGGACTGCCCAACAACCCGCCGCGCTGGCCCGAGGTGGCGGCGGTGGTGAAGAAGATCCTCTATACCTACAAGAACGACGCGCGCCACTGGGAGCGCGTCGGCGACTGGGTGGAGAGGATCGGCTGGCCGCGCTTCTTCGAGCTCACCGGGCTGCCCTTCACCAAGTTCCACATCGACAACTGGCGCGGGGCGCGCAACAGCCTGAACGCGTCGGCGCACATTCGTTTCTGACCATGAAGCTCGGCATCCTGGTAAACGAAGGGCCGTACACGCACCAGGCCTCGGACAGCGCCTACCAGTTCGCGAAAGCGGCGCTCGCCAAGGGCCACGAGATCTGCCGCGTGTTCTTCTACCACGACGGCGTGAACAACGGCACGCGCCTCACGGTGCCGCCGCAGGACGACCGCAACATCGTCAAGCGCTGGAGCGAGCTCGCCGCCGAGCACAAGCTCGATCTCGTTCTGTGCATCGCGGCGGCGCAGCGCCGCGGCCTGATGGACAAGAACGAATCCAAGCGCCACGGCAAGGACGCCGACAACCTCGCGCCGGGCTTTCGCATCTCGGGCCTCGGGCAGCTGATCGAGGCCGGCATCGAAGCCGACCGGCTGGTGGTGTTCGGTGACTGAAGAAACCGCGGGCGGCAAGGTCAAGAAGTTCCTGTACGTCAACCGCAAGGCGCCGTACGGGACGATCTACGCGCTGGAGTCGCTGGAAGTGGTGCTGATCGGCGCGGCCTTCGAGCAGGACGTGAGCCTGGCGTTCATCGACGACGGGGTCTACCAGCTTACCAAGGGCCAGGACACGAAGGGGCTGGAAGTGAAGAACTTCTCGCCCGCGTTCCGCGCCCTCGAGGACTACGACGTGAACAAGCTCTACGTCGACGAGGAGTCGCTGCGCGCGCGCGGGCTCGCGGCCGAGGACCTGGTCGTGCCGGTGGAGGTGGTGAGCGCCGAGCGCATGGCCGAGATCATGGACGGCCAGGACGTGGTCCTGAGCTTCTGAGGATGCGAAAGATGCTGCATACGGTGAACAAGTCGCCCTTCGATCACGGCGCGCTCCAGGCCTGCCTGCGCTACGCGCGGCCGGGGAGCTCGGTGCTGCTCATCGAGGACGGCGTGTACGCGACGGCGCGCGACACCGCCGTGGCGAAGGCAGTGCAGGAGGCCATGAAGCGCGTGCAGGTGTACGCGCTCAAGCCCGACGTCGAGGCGCGTGGCATGCAGAACCGGGTGATGGACGGCGTTCGCCTGGTGGACTACGGGGGGTTCGTGGACCTCGTGGCGGAGCACAACGCCGTGCAAGCCTGGCTTTGAAACCCTAGAGGAAAGAAACGCTATGAGCATCGAAGTGAACGGCCAGACGTTCGAGACCGACGAGGAGGGCTATCTAGCCAACCGCACCGACTGGTCCGAGGACGTCGCGAAGGAGATGGCGCGGCAGGACAGCTGCGACCTGACCGACGCGCACTGGGAAGTGATCAACTTCCTGCGCGAGTACTACGAGGAGTACCAGATCGCCCCGGCGGTGCGCGTGCTCACCAAGGCGATCGGCAAGAAGCTCGGGGCCGACAAGGGCAACAGCAAGTACCTGTACGAGCTCTATCCGTACGGCCCCGCCAAGCAGGCGTGCAAGTACGCGGGCCTGCCCAAGCCGACCGGCTGCGTGTAAGGCAAAGCGTTGTCGGCGCTCACCGTCCTGTACGCGGTTCTCTTCTACGTCGCGACGGCGGCGCTCGCGGGCGGCGTGGCGTACAGGTGCTGGCGCTACGCGCGCACGCCGCAGCCGCTCAAGATCCCGGTGCCGCCGGCGCCCACCACGCGCGGCGGCGTCGTGCTGCGCATGGCTGCCGAGGTGACGCTTTTCCGCAGCCTCTACCGCTCCAACAAGTGGATCTGGCTCTTCGGCTGGACCTTCCACGTCGCGCTCGCGCTCGTGCTCGCGCGGCACCTGCGCTACTTCACCGACCCCGTGTGGTCCTGGGTGGCGCTGGTGCAGCCCTTCGGCATCTACGCCGGCTTCGCCATGCTCGCCGGGCTCGCCGGCTTGTGGGCGCGGCGCTTCCTGGTCGACCGCGTGCGCTACATCAG
>DATBKZ010000019.1:0-24700 GCA_036555615.1 Burkholderiales bacterium
CGCGAAGCAGATGCTGGGCCGCACGCCGGGCAACATCACTGCGATTCGCCCGATGAAAGATGGCGTGATCGCCGACTTCACCGTGACCGAGCAGATGCTGAAGCATTTCATCCGCAAGGTTCACAATTCGCGGCTGTTCAAGCCGAGCCCGCGCATCATCATCTGCGTGCCGTGCGGCTCCACCCAGGTCGAGCGCCGGGCGATCCGCGAGTCCGCCATCGGCGCGGGCGCGAGCCGCGTGTTCCTCATCGAAGAGCCGATGGCTGCGGCGATCGGCGCCGATCTGCCGATCGAAGACGCGACCGGCTCCATGGTGGTGGACATCGGCGGCGGTACCACCGAGGTCGGCGTGATCTCGCTGGGCGGCCTGGTCTACAAGGGCTCGGTGCGCGTGGGCGGGGACAAGTTCGACGAGGCGATCATCAACTACATCCGCCGCAACTACGGCATGCTGATCGGCGAGACCACCGCCGAGCAGATCAAGAAGGAGATCGGCTCCGCCTTCCCGGGCTCGGAAGTGCGCGAGAAGGAAGTGAAGGGGCGCAATCTGGCCGAGGGCATCCCGCGGAGCTTCACCATCTCCTCGAACGAGATTCTCGAGGCGCTGACCGAGCCGTTGAATGCGATCGTCTCCTCCGTCAAGTCCGCGCTCGAGCAGACGCCGCCCGAGCTTGCCGCGGACATCGCCGAAAAGGGCATGGTGATCACCGGCGGCGGCGCGCTGCTGCGCGACATCGACCGCCTGCTGATGGAGGAGACGGGGCTCCCGGTGATCGTCGCGGAGGATCCGCTCACGTGCGTCGTGCGCGGCTCCGGCAAGGCGCTGGAAAAAGTCGAACGGCTGGCCAGCATCTTCACCAACGACTGAAGCAACTAGCGCTCGGCCACCAGCTCTCAGCTCCAATCCGTGCGGGCGCGCCTCCGAACCATGCTGACCGCTGAGCGCTGACTGCTGGTAGCTGACTGATGGAATACTCGCCGCCGCCGTTTTTCAAGACCGGCCCGACGCCGCTCGCCAGACTGCTGATCTTCGCCGCGCTGTCCCTCGCTTTCCTCGTCGCCGACGTCCGCTTCAACTATCTCGAGCCGCTGCGCCACGTCGCCGCGGTCGTCGCCTATCCCCTGCAACGGATCGCGGCAGCGCCCACGAGCATCGCCCGGAGCATCGTCGACTTCTTCATCATTCACGGCTCGCTGCGCGAGGACAATGCGCGCCTGAGGCAGCAGAACTTCGAGAACGGCGCGCTGCTGCTGCAGCTGAAGGCGCTGCGGGCCGAGAACGAGCAGCTGCGGCAGCTGCTTGCCGCGCGCGAGCGGTTCAAGATCGAGCTCGCGGCCGCCGAGGTCCTCTACGCCGCGCGCGATCCCTTTTCCCGCAAGGTGGTCATCGACCGCGGCTCGCAGCAGGGCACGCGGCCCGGCCAGCCGGTCGTGGACGACCGCGGCCTCGTGGGCCAGGTGACGCGCGCCTATCCATGGCTCGCGGAAGTCACGCTGGTCACCGACAAGGGGCAGTTCATCCCGGTCCAGAACGTGCGCAACGGCCTGCGCGCGGTGCTCTCGGGCACCGGCAGCGACGGCGCGCTGGAGCTGCGCTTCATCCCGCTCAATGCCGATTTCCAGGACGGTGACGAGCTCGTCACCTCCGGCATCGACGGGGTGTACCCGCCTGGCCTGCCGGTGGCGCGGGTGACGAATGTCGAGCGCAGCATCGACCAGATCTTCGCCCGCATCACCTGCGCGCCCTTGGGCGGTGTCGCGAACCACTCGCACGTCCTGGTCGTGAGCGGGGCCCGCGAGCTGCCGCCGCGGCCGGTCGAGAAGAAGAAGCCGCTCCGCGGCAAGAGAGCGAGAAAAAGCTGATGGCCGACACGCGCATCGAGCCCCAGGAAATCCTGCTGCCCGTGCGCGCGGGCTTCATCGCGCTCACTCTCATCGCGGCGCTGATGCTGAACCTCCTGCCCTGGGCCGGCGCATGGCTCTGGATCAAGCCCGATTTCGTGGCGCTGGTGGTGCTCTACTGGTGCATCGAGCAGCCGCGGAAGGTCGGCTTTGTCTCGGCCTGGCTGATGGGTCTGTTCATGGACATCGCGGACGGCACCCTGCTCGGCCAGCACGCGCTCGCCTATTCCATACTCGCCTATGCCGGCATCGTGCTCCACCGGCGCGTGCGCATGTTCTCGGGAACACCGCAGGTCGTGCACGTGCTGTTGCTGCTGCTGATGAACGATCTCATCGTGCTTGCCATCCGTCTCGCGGCCGGGGCGGATTTTCCGGGGATCCAGTACTTCCTCGGCAGCATCGTCGCGGCGGCGCTCTGGCTGCCGCTCGGCGCGCTGCTCAAGCTCCCGCTGCGGCCGCGGAACGATCCCGACCAGTTCTAGGACCCGGCCGTGCCCTCCGAGCTTTCTATCAATCCTGGCATCGAGCTGCGGAACGCCGAGCTCGAGCTGCATCACTTCCAGATGCGGCTCGCGATCGCGGCGGGCTTCGTGCTGCTCGCTTTTCTGCTCCTCGCCGGGCGGTTTTTCTACCTGCAGGTCGTGAGGCACGGCGAGCTCTACACGCTGGCGGAGGCGAACCGCATCGCCATCGTGCCCGTCGTGCCCAATCGCGGCGTCATCGTCGACCGCAACGGCGTGCTGCTGGCGCACGACTACTCGGCCTATACGCTCGAAGTCCAGCCTGACCGCATCGCGAACCTGGAGCGCGTGATCGACGAGCTCGCCACCGTGGTGGAGATCACGCCGCGTGACCGGCGCCGCTTCAGGCGGCTGCTCGAAGAGTCGAAGAGCATCGGCACCCTTCCGATCCGCACGCGCCTCTCCGACGAGGAGATCGCGCGCTTCGCCGCGGTCCGCTACCGCTTTCCGGGCGTGGAGATCAACGCTCGATTGTTCCGCCAGTACCCCCAGGGCGAAATGTTCTCGCACGTGGTGGGGCACATCGGCCGCATCAACCAGCGCGAGGTCGAGCGGCTCCAGGCCAACGGGCTCTGGGCCAACTATCGCGGGACCGACTACATCGGCAAGACCGGGCTCGAGCACCAGTACGAGAGCACCCTGCACGGCACGACCGGCGTGGAGGAAGTCGAAGTCGATTCGGGCGGGCGCCCGGTCCGGACGCTTTCGCGGACTCCCCCCGTGTCCGGCAACAACCTCGTGCTGAACCTCGATGCGCGCCTGCAGGAGGTCGCCTACGAGGCGTTCAGCGAGAACCGCGGCGCGCTGGTCGCGATCGATCCGGCAACGGGCGGGATCCTCGCCTTCGTGAGCAAGCCGGGATTCGACCCCAATCTGTTCGTCGATGGAATCGATTCCCAGAACTGGAACGAGCTCAACACCTCGCCCGAGAAGCCGCTCGTCAACCGGGCGCTCTCCGGCACCTACCCCCCCGGCTCCACGTTCAAGCCGTACATGGCGCTCGCCGCTCTCGCCTACGGCAAGCGCACGCCGCAGCAGACGATCAACGATCCCGGCTATTTCATGTTCGGGGGCCACCAGTTCCGCGACAGCCACGCCGGCGGACACGGCATCGTCGACATGCACAAGTCGATCGTGAAATCGAGCGACACCTACTACTACATGCTCGCGAATGACCTGGGCATCGACGCCATCGCGCGGTTCATGGCGCAATTCGGCTTCGGCGCCCCGACCGGCATCGACCTCGCGGGCGAGGCCACCGGCATATTGCCGTCTCAGGAATGGAAGATGCGGCGGTTCAACCAGAAGTGGTACGCGGGGGAGACGATCAGCATCGGCATCGGGCAGGGCTACAACGCGTACACGCCGCTGCAGCTCGCGCAGGCGGTGGCGATGCTCGCCAACGGAGGCACCGCCTACCGGCCGCAGCTCGTGAGCGCCGTCGAGGACCACCGCACGCGCGATCGCGCCCCCGTCGAGCCGCACCAGCTGCGCACCCTCAACCTCAAGCGCGAGCATCTCGCAGTCGTCCGGGATGCGCTCGTCGGCGTCAACAAGGAAGGCACGGCGGCCCGCTCCTTTGCGAATGCTCCCTACGCGAGCGCTGGCAAGACCGGCACCGCCCAGGTCATCGGCATCAAGCAAGGCGAGAAGTACGTCGAGAGCAGGGTGCAGGAGGAGCTGCGCGACCATTCGCTCTTTATCGCCTATGCGCCGGCGGAAAATCCGCGCATCGCGCTCGCGGTGATCGTGGAGAATGCCGGGTTTGGGGCGCGTGCTGCCGCGCCACTCGCCCGCAAGGTCATTGACTACTACCTCCTCGGCAAGGTGCCCGCGCGCGAGCGGCGCGCCGGCAACGACGATGCATCCAGCGGTTAGACGTCTCGAGCGCTTCCTCACGCGCAACATAGACGGCACGCTGCTCGGCATCGTGCTGGCGCTGCTGGCGGTCGGGGTGGTGGTGCTGGTGAGCGCGTCCAACTTGAACGCCGCGCGCGTGACCGGGCAACTTGCGAACATGCTGATTGCGCTCGCCGTGCTGTGGCTGTTTGCCAATATCCCGCCTCATTACCTGATGCGGCTTGCGCTGCCGCTCTACGTGGTCGGGCTCTGCCTGCTCGTCGCGGTCGCGCTGTTCGGCGAGGTCGCGCACGGCGCGCGGCGCTGGCTCGATCTGGGCGTCACCCGCATCCAGCCCTCCGAGTTCATGAAGATCGCCGTGCCGCTCGCGCTCGCCTGGTATTTCGACCGCCACGAGAAGACGCTGCGGCTCTATAACTACGGGGTCGCCGTGGCAATGCTGCTGATTCCAGTCGCGCTGATCGCCCGGCAGCCCGACCTCGGCACCGCAGTGCTCATCACCGCGGCGGGGTTTTTCGTGCTGTTCCTCGCCGGGCTGTCGTGGCGGATCATCGCCGCGGTGGGGATTGCCTGCGCCGCTGCCCTGCCGTTTGTGTGGTCGGCGCTGCGCGACTACCAGCGGCAGCGCATCCTGACCCTCTTCGACCCCAGCCAGGACCCGCTCGGGACCGGCTACCATACGATCCAGTCCATGATCGCGGTGGGCTCCGGGGGTTGGTTCGGCAAGGGCTGGCTGAACGGCTCGCAGACGCATCTCGACTTCATTCCCGAGCGCACCACCGATTTCGTGTTCGCGGTGTTCGCCGAGGAGTTCGGCCTGCTCGGCTGCCTGGTGCTGCTCGGCCTGTTCCTGGCCGCGATCTCGCGCAGCATGCTGATCACCGCCAACGCGCCGACGCTGTTCGCGCGGCTGCTCTGCGGCGCGATCACGCTCACGTTCTTCACCTACGCCTTCGTCAACATGGGCATGGTGAGCGGGATTCTGCCCGTCGTCGGCGTGCCGCTGCCTTTCCTGAGCTATGGCGGCACGGCGCTGGTGTCGATCTGCCTCGGCTTCGGCATCCTGATGAGCATCAACAGCCACAAGAAACTCGTGCAGACATGACGGGTGAACCTTCGACAGGCTCAGGGCAGGCAGAGCGATGAGCAGGAGGAGAATTGTCGCGCTCGCGGCGCTGATGGCGATCGTGCTGGGCGGCTGCGGCACGCCGGCCAAGCGCCCCGGCGGCTACTACCTCGACGACGGCCCGGGCGCAAATCCGCCGGCCAATCTGGAAAGCGTCCCCGACGCAATGCCGCGCTCCGAGCCCATCAATCGCGGCACGGCGCGGCCCTACGTCGTCATGGGAAAGAGCTACACCCCGATGACGTCGCTCGGGCCATACAAGGCCCGCGGCATCGCCACCTGGTACGGCCGGCGCTACCACGGACGTCAGACCGCCTCGGGCGAGATCTACGACATGTATGCCATGACCGCGGCGCACACGACGCTCCCGATCCCGAGCTATGCGCGGGTGACGAACCTGAAGAACGGGAAATCGGTGGTGGTGCGCATCAACGACCGCGGGCCGTTTGTCGACGGGCGCATCATCGACCTCTCATACACCGCCGCTCACCGCATCGGCGTGATCGCTGGCGGCAACGCGCTGGTCGAGGTTGAAACCATTCTGCCCGACGGCTCCGGGGCCGCGGTTGCCGCGGCACCGCGGCCGACTGCGGCGCCGCCTGCGAGCCCCGAGAGCGCGCCGCTTGCCGCCGCGCTGGAACCCGAGCCGCCCGCGAACGAGCTTCCCGCCGCGGAGCCGCCGGCAATCGCGGCAGTGAGCTCACCCCCGGCGCCGGCGCGCGTCGATACGGGGGGCATTTACCTGCAGCTCGGCGCGTTCGGATCCCGGGACAACGCGGAGAACTTCCTGGCGCGCATGAAGGTCCAGATCGATTGGCTCGCGAGCGCGCTGCACGTTTTCAGCGGCGACGGAATGTTCCGGGTCCACGCCGGGCCCTATCCGCGGGAAGCGGAAGCGCGGCGGGATGCCGACCGCATCAGCCAGGCGCTGGGCGTCCGGCCCTTCGTGCTCACGCGATAACGGGCCCCGGCAGCCCCGATCAGTGGCCGTGCTTCGGCACGCCGGTGACCGGGCGCACCTCCACCGCGAGCTCGATCGTCTCGCGCTTTCCCCCCGCCAGCTCGAAGGTAAGCTTCAACGGCACGCGCTCTCCGGCCTTGAGCGTCCGCTGGAGATCCAGCAGCATGACGTGATAGCCGCCCGAGGCAAGCTTCACCGTCCGGTTCGCCGGCAGATCGATTCCGTCCACCGCGAACATCCGCATCACGCCTCCTTCCATCTTCATGTTGTGAATCTCAACCACGCCCGCCACCGGACTCGAGGCCGCGACGAGCCGGGCCGGCACGTTGCTGGTGATTTCCATGAATGCCCCGGTCGCCTTCTGGCCGTGCACCGTGCCGCGGATCCACGGCTGTTTGACCTCTATCGATTGAGCGGCCGGTGACGGCCCGGTTGCGACAGCGAGCGCAAGGGCGGCTCCGGTCAAGAACGTTCGTGATGCGCGTGCGTACATGGTTGACTCCTGGTGAGAAGGAAATGGCCCTTGCGGGCGGACAGGAAACCGGGGAACTACGAGCGCGGCGGCGCGCGCGGATTGAGCGGCTGCAGTGCGGAGAGATTGGGTGGAGAAACCTCGTCGAGCCGGGTTCCCGCCCTCGCGGCAGGCGCGGCGGGGGAGACGTCGGCCAGCGCCTCGTCAGGAGGCGGCTGCCAGGCTCCGTTCAGGCAGAAGGCGCAATGCTTGAGCGAAAGCGCGTCTTCGTGGGAGGGAGCGGACGGCTCCTGTGCCGGCGCCTTCTTGACCCCGCCCAGACTGCAGATCTGCGCCAGCACTTCCGGCGCGCCTTGGAAGCGCAGCGCCGCCAGCAGTGGAGATGCGGCAGCGTACAGGACGGCGCCCAACGCGATCCATCGGGCCAGGCGGCTCCTCGCAAGGTTGTGCATGGGTGCGGCTGATATTACGTGCAGGTTTCCCCCGCGGTCAATGAATCCGGGCCGCGCGTCCAGGCTATGAATCGCCTACGAGACGGAACATGACCGGCACCCGCATCCAGGACTCGATTGCCTCGGCGCCTCGGCGCGCAGGCGTGAATCGCCAGGCCTTGACCGTTTCCTGTGCGGCCGCGTCGAGATGCACCGATCCGCTGCCCTTTTCGATCTCGACACGCGAGGCCGCGCCCTCGCGCGTGATCAGTACCCGCAGCAATACCGTGCCCTGTTCTCCGGCGCGCCGCGCTGCGAGCGGATAAAAGGGCGGAGGATTCCGCAGGTAGGCGGCGCGGGAAATGGGCGGGAGTACCGCGGCATCCGCCGCCTGAATCTTCTGCTCCGGCACCGCCGGAGACGCCGGCTCGGGCTCCGGAGCCGCCGCTCCAACGGCAAAGGAATGCAGCTCTTCCGGTCGCGACGCGGGCCGCACCACGACGGGAGACGGCGGCTCATGGCGCGGCTGCGGCCGCGCTTCCGGCGGTGAGCGCTTCGGCTCCGACCGCGCGGGCGGACGCGGCGCCGCAGGCTCCTGCGGTGCAACGGCCAGCGCCTCGGGCACGGACAGCACGACCTCCAATGTCACGACTGGAAGGATGGATTCACGTTGCAGCCCCGGCAATACACCGAAAACGGCGGCATGAGCGGCAATGCTCGCGATCAGAAACGGCAAGAGAGCGCGCCGCCCGCGATCTCGCGCACCGGCCTGCTCGGGGCGAGCCTCAGCATCATTCCTGTCGCGCATGGTCATCCCGCAGTGAGCAGGCGGATTATATCTTCAGTGCCGCAGCCTCAACTGGCGCCGGCGCGCCTCTGTCTGACGGCGGCCCACGCAAACACCGGCACCCCCAAGAGCGTCATGGCCCAAACGATTAGGGCGCCGGATGGCAGGTCGAGCAGGGCGGATGCCAGCAATCCTATTGCATAGCCACACGCTCCGAGCGCGTAGCAGATGGCGAGCCGCGCACGCTGCACCTGATGCGTCGCGAGCGCGGGCACGATGAGAGTCGTGAACACCAGGTAGAGGCCGACGAGCTGCACGGATACCGTCACCGCCGCGGCAAACAGCAGGTAGAAGCCGGTGCGGCCGAGCCGCTCGCGCATGCCGAACCAGAGCGCCAGGACCACCGCGTACACCAGGGCCACCGGCAGCAGGCGCGGCCAATCGACCCACAGGATCTGGCCCACCAGGAGGTCCTTCAGGTGCTCCGCACCGTGAGGATTGGCAGCCAGCAACAGCAACGCCCCGCTCGCACCCAGCACAAAGGTGGTGCCGATTACGGCTTCCTGCACTTCGGGCCAACGCTTCTCGGTCCAGGTAAGCAGCAGCGCTCCGGCGAGAGCTGCTGCGAGCGCCGCGAACTGAACCGCCCAGCCGTGGTGCTCCAGGCCCAGCCAGTCGGCGAAGATCACCCCCACACCCGCGACCTGGGCGATCGCGAGATCGATGAATACGATGCCGCGGGAGAGGACCTGGATACCGAGCGGCACATGGGTGGACGTTACCAGCAGCCCGGCAACGAGCGCAGGCAGCAGGATGCCCAGCTCGATCGCCGGGGTCGTCACTTGTTTACCGCGAGCAGACGGGACAGCGTGTCGTCATACAGGCCGAACAGGTCTTTGGCCTTGTCGCTGCCGCCCACCGTGAACGGCAGCGTCACCGCCGGAATCTTGGCCCGTGCCGACAGCCACTCGGCGGCCTGGGGATCGCTGTAGGCGGAGCGCACGACCGCCTTCGCCGGGTCCCTGCCGAGCCGGGACAGAAGATTGCTCAGGTGCGAGACGGTCGGCGGCAGCCCGGGTTTGGGCTCCAGTTCCCCGATCTCCCTCAAGCCGAGCCATTTGCTGAGATAGGTCAGATCCTTGTGATGGACGACGATCGGCATGCCCTTGAGCGGCGCCCCTTCTCTTTCCCATCTCACGATCGCCTGCCGCCAGCGCTCGAGAAAAGCCTTGGTCCGCACCTGGTAATGGGCGGCTTCCCCGCTGTCGATCTGCGCCATGCGCTGCGCCAACGCCACCGCGACTTCCTCGATGTTATACGGACTCAGATGAATGTGCGGGTTGCCGCCGGGATGGACGTCGCCCTGCGAGCGGTCGAGCACCCGCGGCACCTCGAGCAGCGCGACATGGTCCGCAGCCTCGAACAAGCCGGCCTGGCCGGTCTGAATTTTCGGGTTGCCGGACTGGGACTGAAGCAGGGGCAACCAGCCGATCTCGAGCTCCGCTCCGCTGCACACCACCAGGTCGGCCGTGCGCGCCCGCGCGATCAGGCTCGGGCGCGCCTCGATGCGGTGCGGGTCCTGCAGCGCGGTCGTCGCGACGTAGATGCTCGCCTTTTCGCCCGCGAGCTCCTTCGCCAGCGCGCCCCACTCCGGCTCGCAGGCGAAGATATTGAGCGCGGCCGATGCCGGTGCAGCAAGAGCAGCTAGCAGGGCCGTCATTGCGATTTTGAGCCATTTCATATCTGGTTCCTTTCCTCTCAGGGTCCGTGATCGCTCAGAACTTGTGCGCCCCGTGCGCGCCGAGGCTCATGATGTACTGCACGATGAACACCCTGTCAGTGACGCCGATGCGCGACTCGTCGGAGGCGTACTGCACTCTCAGGCGGCTGAATTCCGACGGGCTCCAGTCGATCATCACCGTGTTGCGCGACGGATTGTGGTCGGCGAGCACCGGAAAATCGGCGGCGGTCGGGCCCAGGCCGTTGTTGACGATGCCGTTCGTTACCGTTCCGCGGTCCAGCCGATCGTAGCGGTAACCCACGCGCCAGCGCGGCATGAACTGCCACACGCCCTGCGCGTACCAGCCGGACTGGTCGGTAGCGAAGGAGCTGGCAACGGTGCCAAAGGCGTTCGTGCCCCCGGTGTCGTCGTAGGTCAGCGTGCCGTCCTGCTCGAAGCTGAAATACTCGCCCTGGAGCTTGAAGTTCGTTCGTGCGGGATTGCCGTTGGGCGCCCATTTCAGGATCGCATCCACGATCCAGAGCTTGGCGTCGCCCGTGAAGCTGTTCGTCACCGCGCCGCCGACCGAATCCACGTCTTCGTACGGCCGGTCCTGAGCGGTGGCCTTCAGGTAGGACACTCCGGCGCGCCAGGCGTAGCTCGGCCCAATATCGCCGCCGACGTGCCCGAATACGGAGCCGCCGTTGGTGCCGTTCTTGTTGCGGTCGCTGCCCGGGAACTGGTCGCCGCTCGTGGCCTCCGCGCCGAGCTCGAGGAAGAACGGGGTCGGGGCCACCCAGCGCAGCTGCAGCCCGTCCTGCTTGAGCTGGCCGCCCAGGAACGCCTTGTACGGCAGCGGCGCATCCTGGAAGTCCCAGGCGTGCTGGTGGATCTCGTTCTGGTAGCCGATCCCGGAGAAATACCGCCCGCCCTTCAGCGTGAAGCCCTTGCCGAGCGCAAGCGTCTGGAAGTACGCCTCCTCGACCTCGACCTCGTTCTCGGGTGTCAGCGCCGCGACCAGATGGCCGCGGAAATAGGGATCCACGTTGGCACTCACCACCAGCTCCGTTTCGTCGAGGCCGAAACTGCGCTTGGGAGGGCCGACCTCCCCGCCCGAGGGCACGAAGCCCGTGATCTGGTATGTTTCGGGATCCTGCGAGGTGTTGGCGTAGGTGCCTTGCAGGATGAGCGAGATGGCGGGATTGAACGCGCTTTCGCCGCTGCGCCCCGCCACCGCGCCGGCGGGCGTGCCCCGCTCGGACTTGCCGGCCGTCGCTTCCGCTTCAGAAACGCGCTTCTCGAGCGCTCGCACACGCTGTTCGTAATCGTCCTTCATCTGCTTCAATTCCTCGCGGATCTTCGAAGAATCCGCATCCTGGGCAAGGGCCGCACTCGCGCAGGCGAGCGCGACCGCCGCAGCGATCAAATTGGGTTTGAACACTTGAGTTCTCCTCTGAACACAGCAGGAACACCGCAACCGGCATTGCCGATTGCGCCTGGGAACGTGTCAGAGGAGAACGGGCGGGGCGCGGGAAGGGGGTATTAGCGCGGCCTGGGCGATGCGCCAGGCCGCGGGATAGCTCGCAAACCAGTCGGGGAAGCCGGCGGGCGCGACGGCAGGCTGAGCGGCGCAACCGCCCGCGAACAGGCTGCCGAGCGCGGCATGAAAGACGCACAGCTCGGCCTGGGATGAGGGCGCCTCGTCGTCGCCGTGATCGTGCGCCGCGCCGGCGCGGTCGTGATGGGCGTGCGCCGGGAAATAGTCGTGGAGGTGCCAGACCGAATGGGTGAGCGCGGTAAGCTGCGCGGTCAGCAGCAGCAACGCGCAGATTACTGGGAATTCGGCGCGCCTCATCTCGCCCTGGAGATCGACAGTGAACCGAAAGGCGCTATTGCGAGACTGCTACAGCGTCGGTCAGGCGGTAGTAGAGCCCCATCGGGTCGTCCCTCAACACGGCGAATTTGCCGCTGACGACTATGGGGTTGAACCCGTACTTGACCGGGACCCTTGCCTGCACCTCGACCAGCTGATCGGGGCCTCCCGGCAGGCAGAACATGCACGTCGGCGGCATCGCGACCAGCAAGAAGCGCTTCTGCTTCTCGCCCATGTCGAGCGGCATCATGAAGCCCTGCAGCCTGATCTCTTTCTTGTCGAGCGCGGTGACGTCCTTCGAGAACTGGGGAACGAAGCGGTCCTGCTGCCTCACGGGAGTCACCTGGCCGAGCGTCTTCCAGGATACGACTCCCTTCAAGTCCGGCAGCGGCTTCATTGCGTACGGAGAAGGCGGCAGGGGAGCGTCCATCGCGCGCGGGTCCTGCATGTAGAGCTCCTTGCCGGGAATGCCCTTTTGCTGCGCCCAGACGACTGAGCCGCAGCCCAGAGCGAGAACAAGGATCGGGAGCATCCGTTTCATGAAGCCCTCCAGGCAAGCGCCAGTAGCCCGCATCGATTCATAGGCCGCTGATTCTACTCCGAAGTTCCTTGCATGAGCCTGACTTCAATGCCTGTGCTTCATGCCGCAATACTTGCCGATGCCCAAGCCCTTGCAATCCTTGGCCAATTGGGCATGGCATTCCTTCTCGCTCCTTCCCGATTCGAGGCATTTGGCAGCGTTCAGATGCGCTTCGGCCATTGCGCGATGGTCCGCAATGTCCTCCTTGACCTCGTCGGCGCTGTGGGACTTCTTCTTCGTCTGCTGCGCCGCTGCCGGGAGAGCGAACGCGACCGCAATTGCGGCTGCTACCATGCCTGCCATCCATTTCGCTTTCATTGGTGCATCCTCCGAATTCGGTTGAACCAACCTACCCTCTGGCGAGCGTGCCCGCGATGTCGGTTCGATAGGCGCGCCATGCGGGCAGCAGCGCCGCGACGATCCCGACGCCAAGCGCCAGCACGAAGAGCCACCATTCACCGCCCACCCATGTCCAGCCGGTCACCGCGACCTGCTGCGCAGCGCGAAACGCAAGCCCCAGTACTTCGGTCAGCACGTGCCCCAGCGCGATTCCCAGGACCGCACCGAAGCCCGCCAGCAGCGCGCCCTCGAACAGCATCAGCGCCATCAGCCGGGCGGGCGACGCCCCCAGCGTCCGCATCACCGCAAGGTCGTAGCGCCGCTCGAGCAGGGCGTTGTAGAGCGCGATGAAGACGGACAGCCCCGCGGCGATGATCAGCACCAGCGCAAAGCCGCGCAGCACGTCGACGCCCACTCCGATGATCGAGAACAGCCGCGCCGTCTCGTAGGCCGGGGAGGCCGCCTGCATGTCGGTATTGTTGTTGATATAGCGCGGCAGCGCCGCCGCCGCGATCGGCGATGCGTACTGGACGAGCAGAGCGGTGTACTCCTTTTCCTCTTCCGGCATCAGCTCAGCGATGCGGTCCACGTCCTTGATGTCGTACTGGTCCGCGTGCACCGCCCACACGCTCGCCACGCCGGTGAGTATGATCCGGTCAAGCACCGTGCCGGTCGGCGCGAGCACGCCCACGACCCGGTAGCGATAGGCTTCATGCAGGTGCTCGCCCGGGCCTCCGCCCAGGCCGTGGGCGCCGACGAAGGTCGAGCCGATGTCCGCGCCGACACGTGCCGCGACGTCGGCGCCCAGCACCGCATCGAGCGGGCGCTCCCACAGGCGCCCGCGGGCGAAGCGCGCGCCGTAGTGGGTGACGTAATCGGCGTTGGTGCCGACGATGCGAAAGCCCTGGTAGTTGTCGCCGAGCGCGATGGGGATCACCTTCTTCACCATGCGGTGCGCGGCGATCTCCCGCGCCTGCCTGAGGGGGATGTTGCCGGTCGGAACATCGAGCTGGTAGATGCTCGACAGGATGATCTGCATCGGGCTGCCCTTTGCGCCCACCACGAGGTCGATGCCGCGCGCGTCGCGCTGCATGCGCTCCTCGATCTGCGAGGTTGCAAGAAGCAGGAGGGTGATCGTCGCCACGCCGAGCGCGAGCAGCAGCACGTTGAGCGCCGTATTGAGCGCGCGGGCCCGCAGGTACGCAAGGCTCACCGTCGCGAGATTCACGCCTCGCCCCTTAGCTCGTAGCGGTTGGGCATCCGCACCTTGATGCGCTGGTCATGGGTCGCGACCACCAGGGTCGCGCCGCAGGCGCGGGCCTGCGATTCGAGCAGATCGAAAGCCTGCGCGCAACGCGCATCGTCGAGATTGGAGGTCGGCTCGTCGGCGAGCAGCAGCTTCGGCCGGTTCACGATCGCGCGCGCCACCGCCACGCGCTGCGCCTGGCCGAAAGAGAGCTCGTGCGGGTAGGCGCCTTCCCTGCCGCCGAGATCGAGCGTCTCCAGCACCTGCCGCGCGCGCGCGCGGTCCTGGGCCAGGCCGGCCAGATATTGCGCGAGCAGGAGGTTACCCATGACGCTCAAGCTCGGGATGAGATGCAGTCTCTGGAGCACGATGCCGACGTTCCGGCCGCGAAACCGGTCGAGGTCGACCGGGTTGAGGGCGGAGAGCTCCTCCCCTGCCACGCGGGCGTCTCCCGCGGTCGGCCGAAGGATGCCCCCAAGGATATGCAGCAATGTTGTCTTGCCGCTGCCCGAGGGCCCCAGCACGAGCCAGTGCTCGCCCTGGCCGACCTGCCAGTGGTCGACGCGCAGCACTTCCTGCCCGTCATACGCATGCCTCAAATTACGCAATGCGAACATCCGCCTCCTCGTGCGCGGCACCACCATTGGAACCCCGCACTCTCCACTGGTTCACGCGCTCGCTCAGCTGCGCCATCAATACGAGTAGTGAAGGAAACGCGGGAGCGCGGTCGTTGCGATGCCCGTCGTGATCAGCGCGACCTGCCACGAGGCGCTGCGAGCACCCTGGGTGCGGTGCAGGTCTGGGATCAGATCCGCGATTGCAATATAGACAAAGCACGCGGCGGAGATCACCAGCACGAAAGGCAGCGCCGCCAGCGCGTGCCCCAGCACGAAGTAACCTACGACGCCGCCAGCTATGGAGGTGAGGCTCGACAGCAGGTTGTACGCGAGCGCCCGGCTCCGGCTGTAGCCGGCGTCGATCAGGATGATGAAATCGCTCAGTTCCTGGGGTATCTCGTGGGCAATGACGGCAATCGTCGTGCCAATTCCGAGCCTGACGTCCACCAGGAAGGCGGCTGCGATGGCGACGCCGTCCACGAAATTGTGAATCCCGTCGCCAACGAGTATCAGCGCCCCGCTGGTTTTGACCGGGGCGCGCGTGCCGTGCGCGTGGGCATGGCGCCACAGCGCCGCTCTCTCCAGCAGAAAGAACCCGAGCACGCCTGCGAGCATGGCCGCAAACAGCGCGCTGGCATCGACGGCGTGCGCGAACATCTCCGGCTGCAGCTTCACGAACCGGGCCCGCGACAGCGCCTCCGGCACCAGATGCAGGAAAGCGGCCCCGAGCAACGCGCCAACCGCATAGCTCACCATGCGGTCGACCCAGCGCATCAGCAGGCTCAACGCGAGCGCGGCCGCAAGCAGCAGGCTCAGGGCGCCGCCCGCCAGCGTGCATCCCAGGATCCAGAGCAAGGTCACTTTGGCGCACTTTCCCCCGACGGTTCCGCGCTTTCATGCAACTGGGTTGCAATACATTCGAAAAAAACCGGGATCAGGAATGCCTGCGCCCCGGAATGCATTCGGCGCACAATCCCTTCACGGTCAACTCCACCTCTTGGGGCCGGTATCCGGTAGGCAGCCGGATGTCGCGCGCCGCCCGCACCTCGTCCAGGCAGATGACATCGCCGCAATCGTTGCACATGAAGTGGGCGTGGTCGTGGCCGAGCTCGGGCTTGTCGCCGGCAGCCTTGAAGCGCCAGGTCCGGTCATCGCCGGCGATCTTGTGCGCAAGATTGTGGGAGGTCAGCCACTCGAGCACCCGGTAGACGGTCACGCGGTCTATCCCCCGGCTGCGACTGGCGCGCTTCTCGATCTCGTGGTGGGTAAGGGCCCGCGGGGCCGCCAGCAGCACGGCCAGCACCTCGACGCGCTGACGCGTGACGCGCGCGCCGGTGCGCTGGACCAGGGACTCGGCACGATCGTGTATTGTCGGCTCCACGGCCGGCATTGGAACATGGATGCGGAATTTTCGCAATCCTGTTGCATTAGGGCGGCCGCCGTTTATACTCCTCCCCGATGAAGACCGTGCTGCTGGCGCTGATCGGCGCGTACCGCGTGCTGCTGTCGCCCTTCTTCGGCGGGCAATGCCGCTTCTATCCTTCCTGTTCGGCCTACGCGCAGGAAGCGATCGCGGTACATGGCTCACTCAAGGGCTCGTGGCTCGCCATCCGGCGCATCGTGCGCTGCGGGCCCTGGCATCCGGGAGGGACCGACCCCGTGCCTCCCGGGGGAATCTAGCCGCCGACGCGGCAGAGAAGCCCCTTCAGATACTCGCCTTCCGGGAAATTGAGCGCGACGGGATGGTCCGGGCCCGCCCCGAGGCGCTCGATGATCTGCGCGTCGATCCCGGCGTCGAGCGCCGCGCCGGCGATGATCTTCTGGAAGAGATCGACTGAAACGCCTCCCGAGCACGAGAACGTCATCAGGAGGCCCCCGGGGCGCAGCAGCTTGAACGCGAGAAGATTGATGTCCTTGTACGCGCGCGCCGCCTTGGCGGCATGCGCCGCGGTAGGCGCGAACTTCGGCGGGTCGAGCACGACCAGATCGAACTGGCGGCGCCCATCGCGCAGGCGCCGCAGCATCTGGAAGACGTCGCCTCCGACCCAGTCGATCCCGGATAGCGCATTGAGCTGCGCGTTGGCCTTCGCCAGGGACAGCGCTTCCGCGGAACTGTCGAGACCGAACACCGAGCGTGCTCCCCCCCTCGCGGCGTTGAGCGCGAAGGCTCCCGTGTAGCAGAAGCCGTCGAGCACGTCGCGCTCTCGCGCGAAATCGCGCAGTCGCCTCCGGTTTTCCCGCTGGTCGAGATAGAAGCCGGTCTTGTGGCCGCGCTCGAGATCGACCTCGAACTTGACGCCATACTCGCTCACGACGACGCGAGCGGGTTCGCGCGGGCCCCGCAACGGCCCGGTCGCGGGCGGGAGCCCTTCCAGCGCCCTGACCTCGGCATCCGAGCGCTCCCAAACGCGGCGGGCGTCCGTTGCCTCGAGCAGCGCATCGGCTATCGCTCCCCGCCAGCGCTCCGCTCCGGCGCTCGACAACTGCAATACCAGCGTATCCCCGTAGCGATCGGCCACCACGCCCGGGAGCCCGTCCGATTCGCCGTGGAGCAACCGGCAGGCGTCGGTGGCAGCCGCGTCGACCAGCGCCCGGCGGTGTGCGACTGCCCCGTCGATGCGCTCCCTGAAGAACGCCCGATCGATGGCGCGCTCATTCCAGTCCCACACCCGCGCCACGATCTGCGACTCCGGGCTGAAGGCCGCGACCGCCAGGAACTCGCCGGACGCGGCGCGCACCTCGATGGTTTCGCCCGACTCCGGCTCCGGCTTGCCCTGCACTCTTGCCACTGCCCCGGAGAACACCCACGGATGGCGGCGCTTGAGCGACTTCTCCCGTCCCGGTTTGAGTATCAGTTTGTTCATGCTCGAGCCGCCACGTTCCGCGCCTTGTGCGGCGACGAATTCGTCCGCTCCAGCGCGCGGAGTCCCAGCGGCGCCCGGCGTCCGGCTTTAACGCTTCCTGGCGCGGGGATGCGCCGCGTCGTAGGCCTTTGCCAGGTGCTGAAAGTCCAGATGCGTGTAGACCTGCGTGGTGGATATGCTCGCGTGCCCAAGCATCTCCTGCACCGCGCGCAGGTCGCCGCTCGATTGCAGCAGGTGCGAGGCAAACGAATGCCGCAGCGTATGCGGGTGCACTTTGTCGGCAAGACCCTGCTTGAGCGCCCACTGCTTGAGTCGAACCTGCACCGCGCGCGGCCCCAGGGCGGTGCCATCCCGGCCGACGAACAGCGCTTTTTCGCCCGGGCGCGCGATCTCCCGTCGCACCGGAGCCCAGGCCTGAAGCGCGGCGAGCGCGAAGCTTCCCACGGGCACGACGCGCGTTTTCGCCCCCTTTCCGGTCACGCGCACGGTGGCGTCGCGGACATTGACGTCGTCGAGCTCGAGCCCGGTCAATTCCGAGAGCCGCAGCCCCGACGAATAGAGGAGCTCCATGATCGCCTTGTCGCGCAGCGCGAGGCGATCCGCCGCGGCGACGCCCATGAGCCGCGTGGCCTCGTCCGCCGACAATGCCTGCGGCAGCCGCTTTGCCGTCCTCGGCGCACGGATGCCGACGCATGGGTTCTGGGGGTGGCCGTGGTAGCGCGCGAGGTAATGGAAGAAGCCGCGCCACGCCGAGAGCATGCGCGCAAGCGTTCTCCCGTCGAGGCCGCGCGCGTGCAGCTGCGCCACGTAACGGCGCACCTGATGCGTGTCCAGGCGCTGAAGCTGGGCGCCGCCCGCAAGCGACAGCAGAGCCCCGATGTCGCGGGCGTAGCTGGCGACGGTGTGCCGGCTGAGACGGCGCTCGTTGGTGAGTTGCTCCAGATAGCCCCGCAGGAGCGGTTGGGCGGGGCGGGTCACGGCTTTTTGCGCGTCGGAGTTAGCGCCCACTTACAGATAATAACTCTTTGAATTACCGAATAATAAGTTCAGTGCACGGGCTTTCAAGCTGAGCGTCGGCACCGGTCACCTGTTTTTCGCCGATCATCACTCATCACCCGTCACTTGTCGCGCCGTGGCTACCTGAGGTGCCGCGCCAAAGCGGAGCTGACGAGCTCGCCGAGGCGCTTCAGGTAGAGCGTTCCCATCTCGGGATAGAAGCGCTGCGGGTCCTCGCTGGCGAGCGCGAGCAGCCCAAAGGTTTCACCGTCGCGCAGCGGCAGGTAGGAAAACGAGCGTAGATGGGCGCCCGCGTCGCCAAACCACCCGCCGGTGTCAACCATGGCATGGCCGGTGCAATAAGGGTTTGCCAGGCTCGCGGCGAATTCGCGCGCGCCCTCGCTCACCGGCCTCAACTCCGGGATGTCGGCGCGGTTTGGCCCGCCCCGCCACAACCGGAGGGCCACGTGCGGCACGGCGAAGTCCTCGCGCAGGTTGAGGTAGACCGCGTTCAGCACACCGCGCAGTTCCGAGGCCGCGAGCAGGGCGACTGATATGCGATGCACCTTGTCGCTGATCGCATCATTTTCCTCGCCGTACTGGATCACCTCGCGCAGCTTGCCCTCGATCTGCCTGTTCTTTTCGCGCAACGTCAGGATCTGCCGCTCGCTGATCGGGATCGCGCGCCCGCCATGCGGATGCGGAATATAAATCTCGCTCAGCAGCGCGGCGTAGTGCTCGAAAAACTCCGGGTGCTCCTTCAGATATGCGGCGACCTCATCGGGTTTCATCGTTCTCCCTGATTGCAAGCTGCGCGCCTTCTGCATCGAGCCGTCAGCCGATAGAGTCCGGGCCGACAGTCACGCGCAGACAGCTGACCGCTAAATTTCAATCTCGCCCTCGAATACCTTCTCGGCTGGTCCGGTCATCATCACCGGCTTGCCCTCTCCCGCCCATGATATACCGAGGTCGCCGCCCCGCGTCGTCACGACGACGCCGTGATCGAGCCATCCGCGCATGATGCCGGCCACCACCGCCGCGCACGCACCGGTGCCGCATGCCAGCGTTTCCCCCGCCCCGCGCTCGTATACGCGCAGCAGAATGCGGCGGCGGCCCGCGATCTGCATATAGCCGGCGTTGACCCGCTGCGGGAAGCGCGGATGGCGCTCGATCAGCGGGCCCTCGGATGCGAGGGGCGCGCGCTCGATGTCCGCGACGACTTGCACCGCATGCGGATTGCCCATGGACAGGGCGCAGATTTCGAGCCGCCGCCCATCCACCTCGAGCGCGTAGCTCGCGGCACGCGCGGGGGCGTCGAACGGGATGCGGGAAGGCTCGAACTCGGGCACGCCCATGTCGACGGTGACCTGGCCATCGTCCTCGAGCCGCGGCATGATGACTCCCGTGCGGGTGCCGACGCGCAGTTCGCGCTTTGTGGTCAGGCCGCGATCCCGCACGTAGCGCACGAAGCAGCGCGCGCCGTTGCCGCACTGCTCCACCTCCCCTCCGTCGGCGTTGAAGATCCGGTAGTAGAAATCGGTATCCGGCTGCCGCGGCGGCTCCACCTGGAGGATCTGGTCGCAACCGATGCCGAAATGGCGGTCGGCGATGTGCTTCAGCTGCCCGGGCGTGAGGGTCAAGGAACTGGCAAAAGCGTCCAAAACGACGAAATCATTGCCTAGTCCTTGCATTTTAGTGAATTTTAGACGCATTTAGCTGCAATATCGCAGGTAATCACGGTAGATACAGCGATCCATGACCACGAAAATGCCGCCCCTTACCGCTTTTGCCGCAGCCGGCGCGTCTACGATACCCTCTTGTATCCAAAGGTTTTTGATGCCCAGCTCCAAGCACTCGTTAACGACTTCGCCAATGAACTCCTGGCGGCGGAACACATTGACCAGGTCGATCGGGACTGGGATCGCCCCAAGCCGGGTATAGGCCTTGGCTCCGAGCACTTCCCGCGCCGCGGGGTGCACCGGAATGATGGTGTAGCCGAACCCCTGCATCGCCCGCGACACCCCATAACTGGGGCGGGAGGGATTGGGCGAGAGGCCGACCACGGCGATCGTCTTCACCCGCCGCAGCAGCGCGCAGCGTTCCTCGACACCCGGGTTCTGGAATCCCGCCAACGCCTCAGCCATCACTGGCCTCTGTCCCGAGCTTGCCGGTCCTGAGCTTGTCGAAGGACGCAGGATCACCCGTCAGGGGTTTGACCATGATGTAGTCGTCCATCACGAAGCCGCCGCCGATGTCTTTCACCGCGGCGTCGGCGATGCGAAAGCCGTGCTTCAGGTAGGCGTCGATCGCACTGCGGTTGTTCTTGTTCACCGCAAGCACCAGGCGGTCGCAGCCGCGGCGGCGGGCGAACCCGCTGGCACAGGCAATCATCATGCCTCCGTAGCCGCGGCGCTGGAGCCGGGGATGCACGTAGAGCTTGTCGAGCTTCATCTCCCCCGGAGCGCCGGTAAGGAAATAGGAGGCAAACCCCTCCATTGCGCCCGCGACCACCAGCTTGTCCCACCACACCCCGTCGCGCCGCAGCTCGGCGAGCACGACTTCCGCGCGGTAGCGCTCCGCGAGCATGTATTCTATCTGCGCGGCGCTGATGATGGCCGGATAGTGCGCATACCAGATCTCGCGCGCCAGCGCCGCGAGGCGCTCGACATCGCCCGCCGCCAGCGGCTCGATACGGGCACGGTTTTCCGGCGCCGTTCCCAATCAAACCCTTCGCAAATGCTTTCCCGGTGCCGCCGCCTCAACGTCGCGGCACTCGGGCCCCAGATCGGGCCTCCGGACGCTCATGCGCGCTGCCCCGTCGCCCCCATCGACATGCGCTCCAGCCTTTCGTCGATCAAGCGGCGCACCTCGATGGCCAGAGCGAGCGCGCGGCGGCCGTCCATCCCGGAGACCGCCGGCTCGCGGTTCTCGCGCGCCGCCGCGACAAAGGACGCGACCGCGTCGCGCAGCGCATCCGCCTCCGGGAATGCGCGCTCGTCCTGCACGATCCTGCCGCCATCCGCCCGGCGCACGACACGCACTCTGGCGTTTTGCAGGTCCGCCGAGACGTAGCGGTCGGCGCCGAATGCGCGCAGTTTTCGCACCGGAGTCTGGCTCACCCGGCTCGCTGACAGGTTGGCAACCGACCCGTCGGCAAATTCGATGCGCACGCTGGCAATGTCGACGGAATCCGTCAACGCCCGGTAGCCGCAGGCCGATACCCAGGAGATCTCTGCACGGGCCATGGCGAGCACCAGGTCGATGTCGTGAATCATCAGGTCGGCGACCACGTCGACCTCCGTGCCCCGCTCCTTGAACGCGGACAGTCGCTCCGTCTCGATATAGAGCGGCTGAGACAGCATGGCCTGCAGCTCGACGAAAGCGGGATTGAAGCGCTCAAGGTGACCCACCGCAAGGCGCGAGCCGCGGGCGGCAGCGAGCGCCACCAGGGCGTCGGCTTCCTCAAGGGTGCGCGTGATCGGTTTCTCGACCAGCACGTGCAGGCCCGCCGCCAGGCACGCGCTTGCCACCGAGTAATGCGCATCCGTCGGCACCACGACCGAAACCAGGTCCGCCTCGGGCAGCAATTCGCGGAAATCCGTCACTGCGCGGCAGCCATGGCGCGCGGCAATCTCGCGAGCACGCGCTTCATTGGTGTCGGCGACGCCGACAAGTTCCACGCCCTCGCACGCCGCATACTTTTCGGCGTGATAGCGGCCGAGGTAGCCGACGCCGATCACGGCCGCGCGCAGCTTTCCCATTTCCGTCATTCTCCTACGACTCGTCGCCGTCCCGCATCAGTAAAACCCCGCCTCGCCAGGCGGGCGCGTCTTGAAGCGCCTGTGCACCCACAGGTACTGTTCCGGCATCTCGACGGCGCGCTGCTCGATGAACTCGTTCACGCGCCGCGTGTCGCCCACCTCGTCTGCGCTCGGAAAATCACGCCACGCCGGGTAGAACGTGAGCACGTACCCGCCCGCCTCCGGCAACTGGCGGGTCACGGCCGGAACGACGACCGCGCCGGCGAGCCGCGCGATACGCGAGACCCCGGTGATCGTCGCCGCCGGAACGCCGAAGAAGGGCACGAAGACCGAATCGCGCGGACCAAAGTCCTGGTCGGGCAGATAATAGAACGGCAAGCCTTCCCGCATCGCGCGCACCAGCGGGCGGATGCCGTCCTGGCGTGAGAACAGGCGCGATTCGACGAAGCGCGTCCGTCCCCGTAACAGCATGCGGTCAATCACGGGGTTCTTCTGGTGCCGGTACATCGAGCATCCGGGCCACTCGGTGATGATGCGAGCGCCGCCCATGTCGAGCCCGATGAAATGTGGCGCGAGCCAGATCACCGGCCGGTCGCGCACGGCGTCCCAATTCTCGAGCCCTTCGACGCGCACCAGCCTCTGGATCCGCTCCCTGGAGCCCCACCACAGGATGCCGCGCTCGAGGATGCTCCGGGCGAGGGCCTGGAAGTGGCGGCGGGCAACGCGGCGGCGTTCCGCGTCGCTCCAGTGCGGGAAACACAGCCGGAGGTTCACGAGCGCGATCCTGCGGCGCTTGCGGGCCAGCGCGTAGGCAAGGAGGCCCAGCGCGCGGCCAAGCGCCGCGAGAGCCGGCAGCGGCAGCCAATGCAGCAGCCAGAGCACGCCCAGGCCGACGCGCATCAGCACGCCGCGCTCCCGGCCGCAGGCGGCGCCCCGATCCCCGCCCCGCCCTTGTAGCGGAAATAGCTCCACAGATGCTGCGCGGGACAGCGCCGCACCTGCGTTTCGATCGCGCGGTTGAGCGCCGCTTCATCCAGGTGCTCCGTGGGCAGCTCTTCAAAGTGCATGTGGTAGCCCCGCCCGCCCGGCAGGCGCTCCGCGAAAACCATGATGACCGCCGCTCCCGTCGCCCGCTGCAGGCGTCCGACCAGCGTCATGGTGTAGGCGGGGCGCCCGAAGAAGTCCGCCCATACACCTTCGCCAGCACCGGGCACCTGGTCGGGCAGCAGTCCCACCATCCCGTTTTCCCGCAGCGTTCGATAGAACGCCCGCACGCCGCGGAGATTCGCGGGCACGACGGTGGCCTGCCAGCGGCTCCTCCCCGCGATCATGAGCGGCTCGAGCCACGCCTGCCGGGGCGCGCGGTACATGACGGTCATCGGCATTCTTTGCACGACATAGAGCGAGACCATCTCGAAGCAGCCGAGGTGCGGCGTCACGATGATGATGCCCTTGCCGCGCGCGCGCGCAGCTTCCACGGCTTCCCATCCGTCGCATGCGACCGCAAGCCGCGCCACTCTTTCGTCGCTGCCGAACCAGACGGCGATCAGCTCCAGCATTCCCTTGCCGGCTTCGGCAACTGCGCTGCGCAGCAGCGCTTCGCATTGCGCGTCGCCAATGCACACGCCGCTCGCGAAAAGATTTTCCCGCATCCGTTCGGCGTAGCGGCGCGAGCACTTGTACACGACCCAGCCGAGCACGACACCGGCGCGGTGTAGCCACGAGAGCGGCAGCCGGGCGAGCAGACGCAAGACCGCGGGGAGCATGATTTTTGTTTATAAATCGAGGCTTATCTGCTATTCTATGCGCCTTTTTCCGTTTCACGAAACAACCCAATGAGCGATTTCCTGTTTACGTCCGAGTCCGTTTCCGAAGGCCATCCCGACAAGATCGCGGACCAGATTTCCGACGCCGTGCTCGACGCCGTGCTCGCGCAGGACAAGCACGGCCGCGTCGCGGCCGAGACGCTGTGCGCAACCGGCCTCGTCATGATGGCGGGCCAGATTACGACGCGCGCCGTCCTCAATTACGGCGAGATCGCGCGCGATGTCATCAAACGCATCGGCTACGATGACTCCGCGAGCGGCTTCGATTACCGCTCGTGCGCGGTGCTGACCGCCTACGACCGGCAGTCGCCGGACATCGCCCAGGGCGTGGACGAAGGCAAGGGACTCGATCTCGAGCAGGGGGCGGGCGACCAGGGGCTGATGTACGGGTTTGCGTGCGACGAGACGCCGCAGTTGATGCCGATGCCGATCTTCTACGCGCACCGCCTGATGGAGCGCCACGCCGAGCTGCGCAAGGATGGCCGGCTGCCGTGGCTGCGGCCGGATGCCAAGTCGCAGGTCTCGGTGCGCTACGTGAACGGAAAGCCCCACCACATCGACACCATCGTCATCTCGACCCAGCACGCGGAAGACGTCTCGCACGAGCCGCTCACCGAGGGCGTGAACGAGGAGATCGTGAAGCCGGTGCTGCCCAAGCAGATGATCACCAAGGAAACGCGCTACCTCATCAATCCGACCGGCCGCTTCGTGATTGGCGGGCCGCTCGGCGACACCGGCTTGACCGGCCGCAAGATCATCGTGGACACCTACAGCGGCTATTCGCGGCATAGCGGCGGCGCCTTCTCCGGCAAGGACCC
>DATBKZ010000020.1:0-8786 GCA_036555615.1 Burkholderiales bacterium
GGCGCTGAGCGAAGCCCGGCGCTCACTGGTCTACCTGCGCCCGACCTTCGCGGTCGTGTACGACCGCCTGGTCTCCGACGCTCCGCGCCGATGGGAGTGGAATATCCACGCGCTGAACGCGATGACGGTCATTTCCAGCCGATCGATATCCATTCAATCCGGTTCCCAGATCCTGTGCGTCGACATGCTGGCGGGCCCGGGCGTGCAATTCACGCAGACCGATCTCTTTACCGCAGACCCCGCCAATGGCAAGCCGCGGCAGTGGCACGGAAGATTCGAAAGCGTGGCGCCGCTCGCCGCGGCGGAATTCGTCGTGCTGCTCAACGTCGGCTGCGCGCCGGTCGCGGCGAGCGCGAGCAAGTCGAACGGCGTGTGGACCGTGCCGGTCGGCGAGAAGACCGTTACCATCGCTGCCGACGGACGCATATCGGTCGGCGCCTCCGACACGATCCGGCCGACGGTGGCCATCACTTCTCCCTCCCCCGGGGCCACCGTCTCCGGCACGATCACGGTGATGGCGGACGCCTCCGACAACGTCGGCGTCGTCGGAGTACGGTTTTACTATGACGGCATCAACTTCGGCGGCGAGGCCACTACCCCTCCCTACACGGCCACCGCATACACGAACCAGGTCCCGAATGGTTCGTACACCCTGACCGCGATCGCCCGCGACGCAGCCAGCAACACGGCCGCATCGACGCCGGTCACTGTCACGGTTTCAAATCCCTGATCGGGCGGCGGCCGCGTCACCGTCCTCCGCCCGGTCAATGCCGGCCGGGAGTCGGGCGGGCGGGGGCATCTCACCAGCGCTCGCGCTGCCCGCGAAGACCTCCATGCGCCGAACGGTGCATGGGTCTGTGCTCCAACCGGACTGCCGGCGTGCGTCATGACTGCATAGACAGGCGCGCGAAAATTTGTCCGTCATCATGCGTGCAACCCGAGCAGGGAAGGACGGGGCCCAATGAAAAAGAGACTGGTACGCGCAGCAGTTCTGGTCATGGCGGCGGTCTGCGTCTGGCTCGCGCCGATGCGGGCCTGGGCGCAGCTCCTGCCGCCCCCGCCGGTCCTGCCGCCTCTGCCCGGTGGACAGCTGATCGTCACGCTGGCCGCGCCGTCGTCCGGTTCAACCGTGAGCGGAACGATCCCGGTCCGCGCGAGCGTGAGCATCGTCGGCGGCCTCACCGTGTCCGGGGTCCAGTTCCGGCTCGACGGCGCCAATCTTGGCGCGGAGGACACGAGCGCCCCGTATTCGATCTCCTGGAACACGAAAACCGCCGGCAACGGTTCGCACACCCTGACCGCCGTCGCGCGCGATGTGCTGGGAGCGCGGTGGACGTCCAATGCGGTCACGGTCACGGTTTCCAATGACACCACCCCCCCGACGGTGTCGATTACCGCGCCGGCGAACGGCGCCACGATCTCCGGAACGATCTCCGTCACCGCCCAGGCGTCCGACGATCGCGGGGTCGCCGGAGTCCGCTTCCGGCTCAACGGCGCCAATCTCGGCGCGGAGGACACGAGCGCCCCCTATTCGGTCTCGTGGAACACGGCCGGCGTCGCCGACGGCTCGCACACGCTGACTGCCATCGCCCGCGACGCAGCCGGCAACACGCGTACCTCCGCCCCGGTCACGGTCACCGTTTCGAACGGCCCGGCCCCCGACACGACGCCGCCGACGGTGTCGATCACCTCGCCGGCGAACGACGCTACCGTCTCCGGGACCATCACGGTCAAGGCCAGCGCATCCGACAACATCGGCGTCGTCGGCGTTCAAATCCTGCTCGACGGCGTCGTTCGCGCCGTTGACACCATCGCCCCCTATTCCGTGAGCTGGGACACGACCACTGCCGGCGACGGCTCGCACACCCTGACCGCCGTCGCCCACGACGCGGCCGGCAACACACGAACCTCCGCCCCGGTCACGGTCACCGTTTCGAACGGTCCGGCCGCCGACGCCGCGCCGCCGATGGTGTCGATCAGCTCGCCGGCGAATGGCGCTACCGTCTCCGGGACCATTACAGTCAACGCCAGCGCCTCCGATAACGTCGGCGTCGTCGGCGTCGAGTTCTTCCTCGACGGGGTGCGAGGCGGGGACGACACCACCGCCCCCTATTCCGTACCTTGGGACACGACCGGCACCGCCAACGGCCAGCACACCCTGACCGCCGTCGCCCGCGACGCCGCCGGCAACCGCACGACCTCGGCTGCGGTCACGGTAAACGTTTCCAACGGCGCGGGCGGCGGGGGGGCCGGCCGCTTCGAGGAAAACAGCCCCACCGTGGCCGCGACCGGCGCCTGGGTGCTGCGCGGCGCGGATATCGCCGCATTCAGTGGCGGCGCCGCCGGCAGCTCGGATAGCGCAGGGGCGACCGCGACGTTCACCTTCACCGGCAGTCAGGTAACCTGGATCGGGTTGAAATGCAATGCCTGCGGGATCGCGACGGTTTCCGTGGACGGCGGCCCGACGAGCACGGTCGATACCGCAGGCCCGGCCGCTCCGGGCAGCCCCGGCCTCGCCTCAGAGGCGGTGTTTACGTCCTCCGGCCTCGCGCCCGGCAATCACACCCTGGTGATTACGGTTACCGGCGCGACCACGTCCGGCGGCGCGCATGTCATCGTCGACGCATTCGACGTGACGCCCTAACCCCTCACCCCCGCCCCACCATCCCCTCACTCCGTCCCTCTCTCCCAAGTGGAGAGAGGAAGGGCCGAGCCTCCCTTCTCCTCTCGGGAGAAGGGCGGGGATGAGGGATCGAGCGGAGAGGGGAGGTTCGGTGCGGCGGGCTTTCCTGGCGGGGAGGCCGGGCTACTCGATCAGCTGGTGCTTGACGGCGTACTGCACCAGCTCCGCGTTGGAGCCGAGCCCGAGCTTGCGCAGGATGCGCACCCGGTAGGTGCTGATGGTGCTCGGGCTCAGGAACATTTCCTTCGCGATCCGGTTGATCGGCTTGCCCGAGGCGAGCATCCACATGACGCGATACTCGCGGTCCGAAAGCGTCTCGTGCGGCGGTCGCTGTGCGTCCGGCGAGAGCTCCACCGCAAGCTTCTCGGCCAGCGACGCGCTGACGTAGCGGCCGCCCTTCACCACTTTTCGGATCGCGGCAGCGAGCTCGTGCCCCGCGCTCTCCTTGTTCATGTAGCCGGCGCCGCCTGCCTTCAACACGCGCCGCGCATGCAGCTCTTCCGGATGCATGGAGAGGACGAGCACCGGGCGCTGCGGAAACTCGCGCTTCATTTCGGCGAGCAGATCGAGCCCGCTGCGCCCCGGCATCGAGTAATCCAGCACGGCCACATCCCAGTCGAGCTTGCGCGCGAGCTCCATCGCCTCGGTGCCATTGGTTGCCTCGCCCACCACCGTCATGTCGGGATCGCCGGACAGGATCTGCTTCAGTCCATGGCGCACCACTGGATGATCGTCCGCAATCAGCACCTTCATGGCGGTGTCTCCCGAGAATCGGGCCTCGATTCGCTCGTAGGCTCCGTTGACCGCGGTCGCGCCGGGTCATTTCGTGGCGTTCGATCCTTCGGGATCGACACGACCACCCGTGTGCCCTTGCCCCGGCTGGCGCTGATCTCGACGCTGCCGGCGAAGGGCAGCACGCGCTCGCGCATGCCCAGCAGTCCCAGCGCCTTGGGGTCGCGCAGGGCGTCCGGAGCGATGCCCTTGCCGTTGTCCCGCACCTCGAGCGTGAGGACGGCCCCGCCGATGCGCATCGCCACGTCGACGCGCGTGGCGTTTGCGTGGCGCGCCACGTTCGTCAGCGCTTCCTGGAACACGCGAAACACGGCAGTCGAGCGCCCCGGATCGAGCCCGTTGCAGTCCGGCGAAGCGTCGACGATGCACCGGATCCCCGTGCGCTGCTGGAAATCGCGCGCGTGCCAGCAGATCGCCGCCGAGAGGCCCGCCTCGTCCAGGAGCTCCGGGCGCAATCCCGCGGCGATCCTGCGCACGGAGCCGATGGTATCGTCGATCAGCTGGAACATCGATTCGATCTTCTCCGCCAGCGGCTCCTGATCCGCCCGGAGCTTGTCGACCAGCCACGTGAGATCCATCTTCAGCCCGGTCAGGGCCTGGCCCAGACCGTCGTGGACCTCGCGCGCGATCCTGATCTGTTCGTCCTCGCGCACGGACTGCACGCGCGCGGCGAGTGCGCGCAGTTTCTCCTGCGACTCCCGCAGCCGCTGCTCGGTACGCTTGCGCTCCCCGATCTCCAGGTGCAGCGCGGCGTTCACGGCGTGAAGCTCGACGAACACCGAGACCTTGGATTTCAGGACCTGCGGGTCGACCGGCTTGACGATATAGTCGACCGCCCCGACTTCGTAGCCGCGGAACACCGAGCTCAGATCCTCGGAGACGCCGGTGATGAAGATGATCGGCGTGTGCCGCGAACGCGGCCGCTGCCGTATCAGTTTCGCCGTCTCGAAGCCGTCGAGGCCCGGCATGCGCGCATCGAGCAGGACGACCGCGAAATCGTCCTTCAGCACGCAGCGCAGCGCCGCTTCCCCGGAATCGGCCAGCACCAGCTTGAGCTCCGGCCGCTGCAGCACCTCCTGCAGCGCCATGCGATTGCGCCGGTCGTCATCGACGATCAGGACGTTGGCAACCGCCCCCGCCGACATCTCCACCTGGGATACGCCGCCCATGCCGGGAGTCCCTAGAGCCCTTTGCTCCTAGTATCCCTCAAGACACCATCCCGGGTGTAGCCGGATTTGACTGGGAAATCCATACCCTCAACAGCGACAGCAGCTGTTCCGTGTTCACGGGCTTGGCCAGGTAGTCCGAGGCGCCGGCATCGATGCACTTTTCGCGGTCGCCCTTCATGGCCTTGGCGGTAATCGCGATGATGGGCAGGTCCTTGTGCGCCTCCAGCTGGCGCATGATGCGGATCGTGTCGTAGCCGTCGAGCTCGGGCATCATGACGTCCATGAGCACGGCATCGATATCCGGGTTGTTCTTGAGGATCTCGATGCCGTCCTTGCCGCTCTCCGCGTTCAGAACGACCATGCCGTGCTCCTCCAGCACGCTGCTCAAGGCGAAGATATTGCGGATGTCGTCGTCGACGACCAGAATCTTCTTGCCCGACAGCTCCGGCACCGACCGCTGGAACCGCGCCAGCAGCTCGCGCGTCCTCTGCGGGAGGCCCGTCAACGCCTGGTGCAGGAACAGCGTCGTCTGCGCGAGGACGGCGTCGGGCGTGCTGGCCCTCTTGAGCACCACGATTTCCGCCAGCTTGCGCAGGTTCTCCCGCTCGCCCCCGTCCAGTTCCTCCGCCCCGTACAGAACGATGGGAACCTCGCCGGCACGCTCGATTCCTGTCAGGCTCCTCACGAGTTCGAGCGCGCTCATGTCGGCGAGCGCCGGGCCCACGACCACGCAGTCGAATGCTTTCCGCTGCAGGGCCTCGAGCGCCTTCTTCCCGCTCTCGACCGCGGTGATCCTGACGCCGTCCTCGCCCAGCGCGCCGCGGATGTCCTCCCGCAGCGCCTTGTCCCCGTTGACGACGAGCAGCGTCTTCACCTCGCGTTCGATGAAATCGCGGGTTCGCGCCAGCGCCTCCTGCAGTACCTCCGTCGCCGCCGGCTTCTGCACGACTCCGAGCGCCCCCATATGGAAGCACCGCTGCGCGCGATCGGTCAACGAGATCACGTTGACCGGGATGTGCCGCGTATTCGGATCGTGCTTGAGCAGATCGAGCAGCGCCCAGCCGTCCATGTCGGGCAGCTTCAGGTCGAGGGTGATCGTGTCCGGGGTCAGCTCCTCCACGAGCTTGAGCGCCGCGCCGCCGTCGAGAGCCACCACGGCCTTGAACCCGCTCGCGCGCGCCAGATCGAGCAGCACGGAGGCGAACTTGGGGTCGTCCTCCACGATCAGGACCACGCGATCCCCGGGCTTGATTTCGCCGCGGTCGTCGAGCAGCGCCGGGCGCACGCCCGACGGCAGAGCAGTCTTGATCGTTGCGTAGGCGCGCTCCACGCGCTCGGCCACGGCGCGTGACGCGACGCTCGCCGGCGCGGATTTCTCCCCGGACGCCGGCACGTAGTCGAGCGGCAGGTAGAGCGTGAAGGTGCTGCCTTCGCCGGGGGCGCTGATGACGCAGATCTCTCCGCCGAGCAGGCGCGCCAGCTCGCGGCTGATGGAAAGCCCGAGTCCCGTGCCCCCGTAGCGGCGGCTGGTGGTCCCGTCGGCCTGCTGGAAGGGCTCGAATATGCTCCGGTGCTTGGTCGCGGGGATGCCCACGCCCGTGTCGATCACCGAAAAGGCAACCACCGTGCCGCCGGCATCGAGCTGCGGGTGACCCCGCGTCCAGCCCGATTGTGCCGCCGCCACCTCCAGCGATACCCGTCCGCGTTCCGTGAACTTAAACGCATTGGAGAGCAGGTTTTTGAGTATCTGTTGCAGGCGCTTCCCGTCGGTCTGCATGGCGGCAGGCAGCCCCGCCGCGAGCTTGATGTCGAACGCCAGCCCCTTGTTGTCGGCCACCTGGCGGAAGGTGCGCTCGACAAAGTCCTGCAGCTCGGAGAAGCGCTGCTGCTCGATGCTCAGCGTGACCGTGCCCGATTCGATCTTGGCGAGATCGAGAATGTCGTTGATGATCGAAAGCAGGTCGGTGCCGGCCCCGTGGATGGTCTTCGCGTACTCGATCTGCTTCGGGGTGAGCCGGTCGTCCCTGTCGTCCGCCAGCGTCCGCGCCAGGATGAGCAGGCTGTTCAAGGGGGTGCGAAGCTCGTGCGACATGTTGGCGAGGAACTCCGACTTGTAGCGCGAGGAGAGCGCGAGCTGTTCCGCCTTTTCCTCGAGCGCCGCCTTGGCCTGCTCGATCTCCCGGTTCTTGAACTCCACCTGCGTCATCTGCTCCGAGAGCAGCTTGGCTTTTTCCTGGAGCTGCTCGTTGGTCGCCCGCAGATCTTCCTGCTGCGTCTTGAGCAGCGCCTCCGATTTCTGCAGATTGACCGCCTGCTGCTCGAGCCGGTCGTTGGTCTTCTTCAGCTCCCCCTGCTGGCTCTGCAGCTCCCGGGTCAGGGTTTGCGACTGCTGCAGCAGCTCCTCGGTCATCATGCTGGACTCGATCGTGTTGAACACGATGCCGATGCTCTCGGTCAGCTGCTCCAGGAACGACAGGTGCGTTTCGCTGAACGAACCGAACGACGCCAGCTCGATCACCGCCTTGACCTCGTCCTCGAACAGCACCGGAAGAATGATGATGGAGAGCCGCCCGGTGGAGCCCAGAACGGAGCCCACCCGGATGTAATCCTGCGGGACGTCCACCAGCAGAATCCGCTTCTTCTCGTACGCGCACTGTCCGACGAGGCCTTCCCCGACGCGCAGCGTCTTCGGCAGGTGCTTGCTCGACTTGTGGGCGTAGCTCGCGACGAGGTCGAAGCGCAGCTCTTCCCCGCGGGCCGGCTGCGCGTAGATCACGCCCTGCTGGGCGTTGACCAGCGGCGCCAGCTCCGACAGGATCAGCTTGGACGCCGTGACCAGATCGCGGTGTCCCTGCAGCATGCGTGTGAACTTGGCGAGGTTGGTCTTGAGCCAATCCTGCTCGGTGTTCTTGCGCGTCGTGTCCTTGAGGTTGCGGATCATCTCGTTGATGTAGTCCTTCAGGGCAGCCACTTCACCCTGGGCCTCGACCATGATCGAGCGCGTGAGATCGCCCTTGGTCACCGCGGTCGCCACCTCCGCGATCGCGCGCACCTGCGTCGTCAGGTTTGCCGCCAGCTGATTCACGTTGTCGGTCAGGTCGCGCCACAGGCCGGCCGCGCCGGGCACCTTGGCCTGGCCGCCGAGCTTGCCGTCGATACCCACCTCGCGTGCCACGTTGGTGACCTGGTCGCCGAACGTCGCCAGGGTGTCGATCATCTCGTTGATCGTGTCCGCGAGCGCCGCGATCTCGCCTTTCGCCTCGAAAACGACCTTGCGCTTCAGATCGCCCCGCGCCACCGCGGAAACCACCTGCGCGATGCCGCGCACGTGATTGGTGAGGTTCGCCGCCATCGCGTTCACGTTGTCGGTGAGGTCTTTCCAGGTGCCCGCCACCCCCGACACCTGCGCCTGGCCGCCCAACTTGCCGTCGGTGCCGACCTCGCGCGCGACCCGCGTCACCTCCGAGGCGAACGCGTTCAGCTGGTCCACCATGGTGTTGATCGTGCTCTTCAGCTCCAGGATCTCGCCGCGCACGTCCACCGTGATCTTCTTCGAGAGGTCGCCCCTGGCAATCGCCGTGGTCACCTCCGCGATGTTGCGCACCTGGCCGGTCAGGTTCGCCGCCATCGCGTTCACGTTGTCGGTGAGGTCTTTCCAGGTGCCCGCCACCCCCGGCACCCGCGCCTGGCCGCCGAGATTGCCGTCGGTGCCGACCTCGCGCGCGACCCGCGTCACCTCCGAGGCGAACGCGTTCAGCTGGTCCACCATCGTGTTGATCGTGTTTTTCAGCTCGAGAATTTCACCGCGCACGTCTACGGTGATCTTGCGCGAGAGATCGCCGCGCGCCACCGCGGTCGCCACCTCGGCGATGTTGCGCACCTGGCCGGTGAGGTTACCGGCCATCTGGTTCACGTTGTCGGTGAGGTCTTTCCACGTGCCGGCGACACCCGGAACGTTGGCCTGGCCGCCCAGGCGGCCTTCCGTGCCGACCTCGCGCGCGACGCGCGTCACTTCGCCGGCGAAGCGGTTGAGCTGATCCACCATGGTGTTGATGGTGCTCTTCAGCTCCAGGATCTCGCCGCGCACGTCCACCGTGATCTTCTTCGAGAGGTCGCCCCTGGCAATCGCCGTGGTCACCTCC
>DATBKZ010000021.1:0-28508 GCA_036555615.1 Burkholderiales bacterium
GGTCTCGCGTCATGCCTCCTATCTGGATTTGCTCGCCCTCGATAGCGAGTACGATTACGATCCTTTCTGGGCCAAGTGCGTGGAACTAAAAGTGGCGGTCACGACACATTCAAGCGGCATGGGCTGGGGGAGTCGGCGCTCGATCACGAATTACATGTTCAACCACATCGGCCACTTCGGAGCATCCGGAGAGGCCATGTGTAAGGCGCTGTTTTTCGGCGGAGTGACCCGGCGTTTTCCGACGCTGCCGTTTGGGTTCTTAGAAGGCGGCGTGAGCTGGGCCTGTAGCCTTTATGCCGACATGATCGAACATTGGAAAAAACGTAACACCCAAGCGATCGGCAACCTCGATCCGAAGTCAATGAACATCGAGCTGTTCAACCGTCTGCTTGTTGAATACGGCGAAGACATCATGAAGGGCATGTCGGCGGAGATCATGCAGGGGCTCACCCGGCCCGCGCGCCGTCCCTCGGGATTGGACGACTGGTCGAAGTGCCAAATCCAAACCATCGAGGATATCAGAGATCTGTTTGTTCCAAACTTCTTCTTTGGCTGCGAGGCGGATGATCGCATGGTTGCGTGGGCCTTCGACCGTAAAGTGAACCCCATGGGAGCGCGCCTCGGCGCCATGATGAGCTCCGATATCGGCCATTGGGACGTAACCGACATGACCGAGGTGGTAGAAGAGGCTTACGAGCTGGTGGAAGAGGGATTGATCAGCGAGGAGGACTTTCGCGACTTTACCTTCACCAACTCGGTTCGGCTTTATGCCGGCTTGAATCGGGATTTTTTCAAGGGAACCGTATGCGAATCCGCCGTCGATGGTTTTTTTAACGGCGGATCCGCACGCAAGGAAGCGTTATCCAGCGCGCATGCCGCGCAGCCTCGTTGACGGCTAAACCGATGCAGGGCTTGAACGAAGTGAGCATTGGCCGACTAGAACGGCATCGGTGTTAATCTGCGTGACTGCTGCCGATACCTTGAACTTTGAACTGCGCCCTCATGGACGTTTCACCGTCACCAACATAATGCGGTTGGTGCTGCTCTGGTGGATCAGTAAATTGCCCTCCCGGGTGGGCCTCATGTGCCTTATGATGCCGGCATAAATACCGCCGGATGGGATAGGCCAGCTTTGGAATCGTTCTGTCTTGGGGTCGAATCGCACCAGCGCATCCGGTCTCTGTCCCGATTCATTGTACCAGACGATACCATCCACCACCGCAATGGCGTAGGGGTGGGACTTCGGCCCGCTGGGCGAAGGCCACTCCTTGATCTCGCCGGACTTCGGGTCGTAGCGGCCGAGCCGTCCTTCGCCCGAGTTCACGTACCAGATCGTCCCGTCGCGATCGAAGGCGAGGCGCCGCACGGTTGCCTTGTCCCCCGGCACCTTGACCTCGGTCAGCGCCATGGTCGCCGGGTCGATGCGCACAATGCACCCGCGGCCGTTGCACGCGAACCACGGCGCGCCGTCCACGGGCGAGATCTTGATGCCATACGGCCTCGAGTTCGGGACCGTCATCGGGACGGTCCTGATCTCACCGGTCGCCGGATCGAGCCGGCCCACCCGGTTGCTCACCTGCATGGTGAACCACAGAATTCCCTTCGCGTCGAATATCGCCGAGTGCGGATCCTTCGCAGCGGGGTCGGGCATCTTGTACTCGGTGATTTTCTCCGTGCTCGGGTCGAGGTAGCCGATGGTGGCGTTGCCGTTGCCCATGTACCAGACGTTGCCCTTGGCGTCGAGCGTGACAGTGTGGGGCTTCGCCTTGACCGGCAGCTTGTATTCCTTGATCTCGCCGGTCCTGGGGTTGATGCGCCCGATCAGGTCGCTCCACTGCCCGGCGTACCAGATCATGCCGTCGGCCGCCTGGACGGGATCGCGCGAGCGGGAGCCGAGCGTCGGGGTCTGCCATTCCTTGAACACGACGCGCACGCTCCCGGCGATCAGCTTGGGCGCGCGCCGGCTGTTCGGCGGAAAGTTCGCCGCGAGATACTGCGTGATGCCGTCCCGCACCTCGGGCGCCCCCGAGAGGTCGATCATCGTTCCGATCAGCTCCCGCCAGCCCTCGCGCGTGTAGCCCGAGCTGTTCAGGATCTCGCGCGACCGGTGGCACGCCAGGCACACCGCCTCGACCTGCTCCTTGCCGGCGCCCTCGGGCAGTCCTGACGGCTTGCCCTGCGCCGGGGCGTGAACGGGTGCGAGCGCAAGGACAGCGGCAACCACCCAAGGTGCGTTCAACGTTCGCAGCATCTTCTCTCTCCCCCAGTCATGATTCACATCGCAATTCGCCTCACGCTCTGGGAGCGATGAGGCCCTCTTTCTCGAGCAGCGGATAGATCCCGCCTGCTTTCACCAGCTCCATCAGCTGCGGTGGGATCGGACGCCCCTGGAGCGTGACGCCGCGGGTGACGTTGCGCACGACCGAGGCGTCGAAGTCCACTTCCGCGGTCTCCCCCTCCTGGAACGCGGCATCGACGCCCGGGCATTCCATCGCCGGAAAGGCGAAGTTCACGCAGTTGCGGAAGAACAGGCCGTTGATCGAGGGGGCAACCAGGCAGGCGAGGCCGAGGTTCTTCAGCGAGCGCGCCGCCGGACGGCTCGATCCCATGCCGAAGTTCTTGCCGCCGACGATGATGTCGCCCGGCTTCACCTCCTTCACCCAGCCGGGGCGGTTGGCCTGAAAAACATACTTCGGCTGCTCTTCCGCCGGCAGGTAGAACGCCTGCACCGGCAGGATGAGGTCGGTGTTGATGTTGTCGCCGAACTTCCAGACTCGGGCCTTGAATTTCATCGCGTCCCTCTCGCTCGTCGCTCGTTACCGGTCAGTTCAGGAACTCGCGCGGATCGGTGATCACGCCGCGGATCGCGGAGGCCGCGACCGTCGCCGGAGATCCCATGTAGATCTTCGCGCTCGAGTCGCCCATGCGGCCCTTGAAGTTGCGCGTGCTCGCCGTAATGCAGGTTTCGTCGGGGCCCAGGATTCCCAGGTGCCCGCCCCCGCACGCACCGCAGGTCGCGGGCGTCACGACCGCGCCGGACTCCACGAGTGCGCTCACGATGCCGGCGCGCGCCGCCTCGCGAAACACGCTCTGTGATCCGGGCGTGACGATCAGCCGCACGGTGGACGCCACGCGCTTGCCGCGGAGGATGCGCGCCGCAAGCTCCAGGTCGTCCATCGTGCCGTTCGCGCACGAGCCGATGAACGCCTGGTCAATGCGCCTTCCAGCTGCCGCCGCGACCGGCCGCGAGTTCTCGATGACGGTGTCCGGAAATGCAACCAGCGGCTCCAGCGTCCCCAGATCCACCTTGCGGGTTTCCAGGTACTTCGCGTCCTGGTCCGGGTATACCGGATCGAATGGCGCGGAATTGCGCGCGCGCACCCAGTCGAGCATCGTCGAATCGGGCTCGAACGTAGAGAATTCGGCCGAAAGCTCCGCGGACATCGTCGTGAGCGTCTTGCGCGCGGCGATCGAGAGCCCTGCGACGCCGGGGCCGCCCCATTCGATGTTCTGCGTCGCGTGGTCGCCATGCTTGCCGGCGATCTGCAGGAAAGCATCCTTCGTCGTTACCGCGGGCGAGAGCTTGCCGGCCAACTCGTAGCGCACGGTCTCGCCCACCCGGAACCAGGTATGTCCCTTGATTGCCGAATAAACGACGTCGGGCTCGCCAACGCCGCGCGCGATGCAGTTGAACACGCCGCCGCTGCACGTGTGCGAGTCGCTGCAGACGAGCACGGTCCCGGGCAGCGCGTAGCCGTGGTCCGCAACGAGCTGATGGCTGATGCCCTGGTCGTAGCCGATGTCATGGAAGCGCTTGATGCCGAACTTCTCGACGAAGCGCCGGCCCGTGCGGTGCGCGGCTGCGGCGTCCTCCGTTGCCGCGGGCGCCCGGTGGTCGAACACGACGACGAGACGGGCGGGGTCGTGCAGCTTCTGAATCTCGCGCCAGCGGCTCGGCATGAAGCTGTTGTCGATCATCACCACGGTGTCCACCTCGACCGTGACCAGATCGCCCGGCGCGACCTTCTTCTGGCCGCTCTTCCTGGCCAGAATCTTCTCGGCTATCGTCATTCCCATGTTGGCTCCGCTCCTCGCTCGTTGCTCGTGCAAGAAAAGGTGTCAGGAACCTTTTCTTGACCCTGTTCCTCAGCAATCCCCAAAAAAAAGGTTCCTGACACCTTTATTGGGTCAACCGCCGGCGTATCGCCGCTCGAGCTCGTCCAGCTCCTGCATGCCCATGAGGTCATTCAGCTCTTCGAAGGAGACCTGGAGATCCGTGCGCTCGACGAGGCGGTGCTTGCCGAGCACTTCATCCTTGAACACCGCCATGGCGTTCATCATGCCCCGGAGCGCCGCGGTCGTGAGCAGCCGTGGATAGCTCACCACCGCGACACCGAGCGCTTCGAGCTCTTTCGGCGTCATGAGCGGTGTCGTCTTCCTCGTGCGCATGCCGAGGCCCATGTTGACAATGAGCGGCTTGGGCACGCCCTTCGCGACCTTCGCAACGTCCGCCTTCGACAGCAGCGCATCGGCGTAAAGGCAGTCCGCGCCGGCTTGCGCATACAGGTTGAGGCGCCGGATCGCCTCGTCCACGCCGTGCGTGCCGGCGGCATCGGTGCGCGCGATGATGACGAAGTCGGGATCGAGGCGGGCATCGCACGCGGCTCTCACTTTCTGCACCATCTCCTCCGCCGGGATCACGCTCTTTCCCTTCATGTGCCCGCAGCGCTTCGGCCACACCTGGTCCTCGAACATGACGGCGGCCACTCCCGCCTTCTCGAACGCGCGCGTCGCGAAGTAAACGCTCATGGCGTTGCCGTAGCCGGTGTCGGCATCAGCGCGCAGCAGCAGGTTGCAGCAGTCGGCCAGGCGCCGCGCGTTGGCGACGTTCTCATCCAGCCCCATCACGCCGCGGTCGGCCCAGCCGAGGCGGCTCTCGGAAGTCCCGGCGCCGGTGATCGAGGCGGACTTGAAGCCCGCCTTCTCCACCAGCCGCGCGCTGTAGCCATCGTAGACGCCCGGGGTGACGAGGATCTCGGGAGCGTTGATCAGCTCCCTCAGCTGGCGGCCCTTGCTTGCCATCACGGGTTCAGACGGGGTTGACCGGGGAGGTCGAATCTTAGCACTCCGTTAGGTGCCTCAACGTCAGAGGCTCGCCAGCACCTTGCCCCAGCGCGGATCGGGAAGGTGCGGCACATGCCTCGCCGCGTGAAGCGCCGCCCACGTGGTGGAAAGAATATTGAGCAGCACCGGCCGGCCATGGGCGGCCTCGAGCAGCGGCACGGCATGGATGGCGTACCACAAGCCGCCCGGCATCAGGAGTGCCTGCGCGCTCGGGGCTTCACGCAGGACCTCGCCGCCGAGGTCAAGCGCGAGCAGATGGTCAGCGGCCGCGCTTGCCTGCTTGTTCTCCTCCAGCGAGCGGGGGCGCGAGCGACAGGCGATGACTTCGACCCCGGCGTCGGCGAGATAACGGATGAGCGCGGCGTTCACCGCCTCGGGCCAGCGCGTCGCCAGCGCGATCCGGGTTGCGCCGAGGTGCCGCAGTACGGCAATGTGCGCCTCGAGATCCGTGTCGCAGGGCAAGCCGGTGCGGGACTCGCCTTCAGCGAGTATCTCGCGCATCGTCTTCCGCCCGAGCGCGGCGGCGACCGGAACGCCGGAGAGGGCTATGCGGTTGACCTTCTTCTGCGCGAGCAGATCGAAGCGGCTGCGGAGCGCGGGCAGCTCGTGCTCGACGGCGGCCGCGGTGTAGTCCTTCAGGTCGAGCCCCGTCGTCACCAGCATCATGCCCTTGGGTGCGACGCGGTAGAACTGGTAGGCGTCGAGGTCCGTGTACGGGTGCGGAATGACGTAACCCAGGTGATACCACGGGCTGATGACACTCATATGCCTATCTCACCAGGCAACCGTGCCCCCATCTACCGGGATGACGGTTCCGGTCATGAAGGTCGAAGCGTCGGAGGCGAGCAGCACTGCAATACCCTTGAGGTCATCCGCCCCCCCGATGTGGCCGAGCGGAATCCGGCGGTCGATGTTCTCCTTATTGCGCTCGTAGAGCTTCTGGTTGAGCGGCGTCAGGAAGAAGCCCGGGCAGATCGCGTTCACGCGGATCCCGTGCCGGGCCCACTTCACCGCGAGATCGCGGGTGAAATTGACGAGCGCCCCTTTGCTCGTGGAGTAGACGACCGAGTCGTAGGCCTTGGGGTCACGGCCCCGCAACCCGGCGATCGAGGCAATATTGATGATGCTGCCTTTTTTCGCCTTGATCATCTCGCGGCCAAAGATCTGCGAGCAGATGAAGGGCGCGGTGACGTTTAAATCCATCACCTGCTGCCAGCGCTCGAGCGGCATCTCCTCCGCGGGCGCGACCCAGGCGCGGCCGGCATTGTTGACGAGCACGTCCACGCGCCCGAATTTCCTCAGCGTCGCGTCCTTCAGTGTCTCGACTTGCTCCGGCTTCGTGACGTCGCACCCGACAGCGAGCGCTTTCACGCCGAGCTTCTCGATCTCCGTTGCCGCCTGCTCGCAATTTTCGAGCTGGCGCGAGCACACGACGATGTTCGAGCCGGCCTCCGCGAGCCCGGTCGCCATCTGCAGCCCGAGCCCGGTCGCTCCGCCTGTCACGATGCTGACTCGACCCTGGAGATTGAACAGGTGTTTGACGCTTGCCATATGAATTCCCTTCTCCCCCTCACCCTACCCTCTCCCCCGGGGCTCGGGGGAGAGGGGGACAAAGAATTCCATCACTCGTTCTTCAGCAGCTGGGCGGCGATGATATTCCTCTGGATCTCGGAGCTGCCCTCGTAGATGCGCGTGATGCGCGCGTCGCGGTACACGGTCTCGATCCCGGCCTCGCGCATATAGCCCATCCCGCCGTGGATCTGCACCGCGCAGTCCACGACCTTTCCCAGCGCTTCCGTCGCGAAGAGCTTCGCCGCGGAAGCTTCGAGCGTGCCGCGCTCGCCCTTCAGCATGGTCTCGATTGCGCGCCAGGTGAGCGCGCGCGCGGCGTCCCGCGCCACCCCCATGTCCGCGAGCATCCATTGCAGTCCCTGATGCTCGGCGATCTTCTTGCCGCCCTGGACGCGCGTCTTCATGTACTCCACGCAGCGCTCGATCAGCCGGTCCATCATGCCGCAGCAGCGCGCCGCGATCGTCACGCGCCCCATGGTGAGCGTCTTCAGCGCCTGGACGTAGCCCATGCCCTCGGGCCCGAGCAGATTTTCCGCCGGGATTTCGCAGTCATTGAACGCGAGCGGCACTGTCGTCACCCCGTGCATGCCCATCTTCAGCTCGTTCTTCCCGATCGCGAACCCGGGGAAGCCGCGCTCGAGGATAAACGCCGAGATGCCCTTGATGCCATTCGACCTGTCGGTGATCGCCATCACCGTGAACAACTGGGCGACGCCGCCGTTGGTGATGAAGATTTTCTCGCCGTTCAGGACGTAGCGGTCGCCCTTGCGCACGGCGGTCGCCCGCATGGCCGCGGGGTCGGAACCCGCGTGTGGCTCGGTCAGCGCGAAGCAGCCGAGCCACTCGCCGCTCGCCATGCGCGGAAGGTATTTCTTCTTCTGGGCCTCCGTGCCGAGCGCGACGATGCCGGCAGTGCCAATGCCGGTGTGGTTGCCGAGAAACGTGGCAAAAGCGTAGCTCGACCGCCCCATGACTTCCTCGAGCGCGCATTTGCCCGCGAGGTCGAGCCCGCTGCCGCCGTACTGCTCCGGGATCGTGATGCCGAAGAGCCCCATGTCGCGCGCCATGCGGAGGAGCTCCTCGGGAATCGCGTCGTGCTCCTCGATCCAGCGCGCGCGGGGGTCCACCTCCCTCTCGAGGAAGCGGCGCACTTGCTCACACAAGTGGGTGACGTCGGGAGAGAGCTGCATCACGAGTTACCAGATACGAGTCACTTTTTGGGCTTGATGAGCGCATCGGCGGCCTTGACACCCCTGCCCTCGGCGAACACGAAGAGGGGATTGATATCGAGCTCGGCGACGATGTCCTTCAGATCCACGGCGAGCGCCGACAGCCGCACGATGGCGTCCACCAGCGCGTCCAGGTCGGCGCGCGGCCGCCCGCGTGCGCCAGCCAGCACCGGGTAGCCCGCGATCTCCTCAATCATCTCGCGTGCAACCGAGGCCGTCACCGGCGCGAGGCGGAAGGAGACGTCCTTCAGCACCTCGGCGAAGATGCCGCCCAGCCCGAACATCACCGCGGGCCCGAACAGGGGATCGTTGGTCACGCCCAGGATCGCCTCGACGCCGTCCTTGGCCATCTCCTGCACGAGGACGCCCTCGATTCGCGCGCCTCGCTGGTGCGTGCGCACGTTCGTGATCAGCTCGTCATAGGCCGCCATGAGCTCGGCGTCGGATGTAATGCCGAGCCGCACCGCGCGCGCTTCGGTCTTGTGCGAAATGGCGGGCGACTGCACCTTGAGCACCACCGGATAGCCGATGGAGTGCGCGATGGCGAGTGCTCCATCCCGGTTCGGCGCGAGCGCCTCGCGCGTGACGGGTATCCCGTAGTCGACCAGCATCCGCTTTGCAATATGTTCGGTGACGTCGGCGGTCCGCCCCGCAAGCGTCTGCCGGGCGGCGGTGCTCGACAGCATGGCGGGTTTCTCCCGCTTCTGGCGCTCGCGCCGACGCCGCGCTTCCGCGTACCAGCTGAGCGTGGCCAGCGCGCGCGCGCAGCGCACCGGCGACTTGTAGCGCGGGATGCGCGCGGAATCGAGCGCGGCGTACGCTTCGGCCGCCACTTCCTCGCGCGCGCTCCAGCACATGAAAACCGGCTTCTCGGTGCGGGCAGCGCCGACGACGACCTGCGCGGCAACCTTGGCCGCGAGCTCGCCCTGGAGCGAGGCGTTGATCATCGCCACACAGTCCACGTTCGGGTCGTCCACGATTGCCTGGAGCGTGAGTCCGATCAGCTCGGTGTTGTTGAAAATCGCGGCGGTGACATCCACGGGATTCAGGAGCGAGCCGTAGGCGGGCACGAAGCTCCGCAGCTTCTCACCGGTCTCGGGCGCGAGCTTTGGCAGCCGCATGCCGCGCGCGATGCACTCGTCGGTCATCAGGATACCGGCCCCGCCGGAGATGGTGATGATGGCGAGGCGGTTGCCCCGGGGGAGCCTGCCGCAACCGAAGGCGCGCCCGTAATCCACCACGTCCTGGATGTCCTCGACCTGGATGATGCCGGATTGCCGGAACGCGGCCCGGTAGAGCGCCATCTCGCCGCCAAGGTTTGCCGTGTGCGAGCGGGCGGCGAGCTGGCCCTGCTCGGTGTTGCCGACCTTCCACATGAGTATCGGCTTTCCCGCATCGAGCGCGCGGAGGCCCACCTCGAGCAGGCGCCCCGCGTCCTTCAGCCCCTCGATGTAGCCGACGATGATCCCGGTCTTCGGGTCGTCGATGTAGTAGTCGATGAAATCGAGGGTGGAAACGCCGATTTCATTGCCGGTCGTGACCATCTGGCGAAACGGCAGGCCCCCGTCCTTGGACGAGAGGTTCATGACGGAGAAGCCGAAGCCGCCGCTCTGCGAGACCATGCTGACTGTCCCGGGCTCGTAGTCCGCGTTGAACACGGAGCCGAAGCCCGCGTAGACGCCGTCCGCCACGTTGATCATGCCCTGGCAGTTGGGGCCGATGACGCGCACCCCGTGGTCGAGCGCAATGTGGGTGAGCTGCCGCTGGAGCCTGACGCCCTCTCCGCCCATCTCGGAGAAGCCCGAGGTGAAGATGATCACGTACGGCACGCTCTTCACGCCGCATTCGCGCAGGATGTCGGCGACGCGCGCGGCGTTCACCAGGATCAGCGCGAGATCGGGGACTTCCGGCACGTCCGCGAGTGCCGGGTAACACTTCACCCCTGCTACTTCCTGATAGCGCGGGTTCACGGGGTAGAGCCTGCCCTTGTAGCCGTGGCTCTTCAGGAATTTCAGAGGCTGGCCACTGATGGTATTGAAATCCTGGGATGCGCCGATGATCGCGATCGCGCGCGGGTTGAAGAAGCGTTCGAGGTCGGTGCGCATTTCCTGTGACTGGCGCAGTGCGCCGCGGGCGGGAGCGGTGCGCGCGAAGACGGCGCAATCATATCAGGGTCGCATTCGGGCGACGGCGCGGACCGCGTCGGCACAACTTATCACCGTGCGCGCGACGGCACATCGTGCACTGGGGCGCCTCGGTCGCCGGTGATATCATTCGCCATCGTATTGATTTCGAAGTCCGTATCGTGAACACCGCCGCGACCGCTGTCGCCGCCCCGCGCTCATTCAAGGACGTGTGGCTGATCTCCGCCGGGCACGCCTTCACGCACTGGTACACCGCGACGTTCTACCTCCTGCTCCCGCTGATCGGCAGGGAGCTCGGCCTGTCCTACACCGAGATCGGCCTCATCATGACGACGCAGCACGTGGTGGGCGCGCTGTCCAACCTCCCTGGCGGCATGGTGGTGGACATGGTCGGCAAGAAGGGCTACCTGATGGCCACCTCGCTGTTCTGGGTCGGCTTTCCGTACGCGCTGATGAGCTTGACGCACAACTACTGGATGCTGCTCGTGTGCGTGACGCTGGTCGGCATCGGCAACAATCTGTGGCACCCCGCCGCGATCACGACGCTCGCCTACCGCTATCCCGAGCGCAAGGGGCTCGTGATCTCGGTCCACGGTATGGGCGGCAACGTGGCGGACGGCGTCGCGCCGCTCGTCGTGGGGGCGCTCCTGGCCTGGTTCAGCTGGCGCGCGGTGGTCGTGATGAACGTCGTGCCGGGGCTGGTCATGGCCGCGATGATCCTCGTCATGCTGGGCGCGTTCACGATGAGCACGTCCCATGACCACGTCAACGCCGGCGGCAAGTCGCGCAGCGTGCGGGACTATCTGAAGGACGTCGTGAGCCTGCTCCACAACCGCGCGCTGATGCTGGTGTCAATCGGCTCGGCGTTCCGCACCATGACCCAGACCGGGCTGCTCACCTTCCTGCCGGTCTATCTCGCCTACGAGCTCGATTACTCGCCGTTCGTCGTCGGCGTCTGCATGTCGGCGATGCAGGTCGCGGGCTTCGCTGCGAGCCCGATCGGGGGACACCTCTCCGACAAGATGGGCCGCAAGAAGATCGTCATGTCGAGCATGGTCCTCACCTGCGTGATGATCGTGTTCATGGCGCTCGCCGGGAAGAGCGCGGCCTTCGTCGTGTTCATCGCGCTCGTCGGCTTCTTCCTCTACGCCATGCGCCCGGTGCTGCAGGCGTGGGCGGTGGAGGCCACCCCGCGCGAGCTTGCGGGCAGCGGGGTGGGGCTGCAGTTCGGCATCCAGCATGTCGGGGCAAGCATCGCGCCCGCGCTCTTTGGCGTGATCGCCGACGCCTACGATCTCTACACCGCGTTCTACTTCCTCGCCGGCACCATCCTCTTCGCCAACCTGCTGATCGTCTTCATGCCGAACGAAGCGGCGCGGCAGGCAAAGCCAAAGCCCGCTACCGCCTGACGCGAGCCGCAATGGCGACGTGGGAGCGCAAGCTGGGGCTGATCGTCCCCTCCTGGAACACCGTCATGGAATACGAGGTCCAGCGGATGGCGGCCGGGGAGATGTCGGTCCATTCCATGCGCATTCCGCACACGGCGGACACCGAGGAGAAGCTGCTGTGGCTGGGCACGCAGGCGCCGGCGGCGGCGGGCCTGCTTGCCCACGCCAAAGTGGATGTCATCTGCTACGGCTGCGCGGCCGGGGGATTTCTCAAGGGCCCGGTCGAGGACCGGGCGCTCGGTGAGAAAATCGCGAAGGAGACAGGAATTCCGGTCGCGGTTTCATCGGCGGCGGTGGCTGAAGGCTTGCGCGTGCTCGGCGCGAAGCGCATCAGCCTCGCTTCCCCCTATGCCCCGTGGCTGAACGAGCGGCTGCGAGGGTATCTGACCGCAGCCGGCTTCGAGGTGATGGCGATGCAGGGTCTCGACACGCAGAATCACTCGGCGGTCACCAAGGAGCGGATCGAGGCGCTGATCACGGAAGTGGACCGGCCGCAAACGCAGGCGATCTTCGTCAGCTGCTCGAACTTTCCGACGCTCGGCATCATCGACTCGATGGAGCGCAAGCTCGGCAAGCCGATCGTTGCCAGCAACCAGGCGTCGATGTGGAAGATGCTGCGCCTGTTGGGCGATTCGCGCGTGGTGCCCGGCGCCGGGCGTTTGTTCCACGCAGCTTAGCTCCTTGCGCCAGCCCATCGCATCGCCCGTGCGGCACGCGATCTCGCCGCTTTTCCACGGAGGCAATCATGAACCAGAATGCGCACGAAAGAGGTGCGGCCCTGCGCCGCAAGGTCATGGGCGAGCAGCATGTTGCGAAGCGCGGCGCGAGCCCCGATCGCTACACCAGGCAGCAGATCGAGCTGGTGACCGAGATCGCGTGGGGCATGATCTGGTCGCGGCCGGGCCTGCCGTTGAAGACCAGAAGCCTCGTCACGCTCGGCATGCTGACGGCGCTTGACCGGCCGGACGAGATCAAGGGGCACATCGTCGGCGCGCTCAACAACGGCGCGACGCCCGATGAGATCATCGAGGTGTTCATCCACGCCGCCGGCTACTGCGGCTTCCCGGCGTCCAACGGCGCCGTACGCCTCGCCGTGGAGGTGTTCAAGGAGCGGGGAATCCTGAAGGACGAGGGGTGAGGGGAGCGAGAAGCATGGTATCCTTTCTGCCCCCGGAAACTGCTCGCCGAGGCCCCACATGAGAATGGAAGTGCACGTCCACGGCAACGTCTTCCTCGGGCGCGGCGTGCGCCTGTCGCAGGTCGAGCACGCGCTGCGGCCGTGGCTCGAATACCTCGACGTGGATACGATCGCCGAGGCGCACAGCCTCGAGCGCGAGGAGCCCGGCATCCAGTTCGACGCGCGCGAGCGCGCGCTCAACATCTGCTGGACCGGGGAAGTCGGCCGCAGCTTCCACGCGCGGCTGACCGAGGCGTTCCAGAGCATCGGACCGCTCACCGAGTACGCCTCGGAGATCGAGGCGACCTATTACCCGGAGAACGGCGAGGACGAGTTCTACCAGCTCTTCGTCGGCCCCACCGCCGAGGCCATCCACGAGTTCCGCCGGCAGTGCGTGACGGAGGATGTCTCCGCCATGCTCGGCCGCCATCTCGGCAAGGCGGAAGTCGACCAGGTCGCCGCGCTCGTCAACCAGCTCTTCGACCAGAACTGGGCGGCGCGGAAGATCACCGGCGAGCACGCCACCGGCTCATCCACGGTCATTCCGCTGCATCCGCGCGGCAAGCACCTGCACTAGCCGCGCTTGACGATCGAGTCCGTCCGGAAGCTCAGGACGGCGTCGGGATCCACCTTCGCATGGATGACGGCGGGCTTGCCCGCCTTCATCGCCTGGCTCACCGCATCGGCGGTCTCGCCCGGGCCGCTCACGAAATAGCCCGTGCCGCCGCAGAGCTTCATCACTTCGTCGAAGCGCGGCGAGAGGACGTGCGCGCCGATGTAGCGCTGGTTGTAGAAATCGCGCTGATACGCGATCTCCGCGCCCCAGGTGCCGTTGTCCATCACGACGGCGATGGTGTTGATCTGGCTCTGCACCGCGGTCGTCATCTCCCCCATGGTCATGCCGAATCCGCCGTCGCCCATCAGCGAGATCACCGTGCGCTCGGGGGCCGCGACCTTGGCGCCGAGCCCGGCCGCGTAGGAGAAGCCGATGTTGCCGCAGTCGAGCGGCGCAATCAGCGACGGCATGACGTGGCACGGGAGCCGGTCGGTCGCCTGCAGGCAGGTCGTGCCCGCATCGATCGTGAACAGCGCGTCGCGCGGCGCGACCTTGCGCAGCTCCGAGTAGATGGTCTCCGGGTGGAGCGGCCGCGCGCCTGTGCCCGCGATCTCTTCGCGGCTCCGCCACAGCTGCTGCCGGTCCTGGGCGAACTTCTCGTTGCGCGCGCGCCACGGCGCGCGCTCGGGGCCGATCGGCTCCATCACGTCGGCAAGCGCGCCGGCCACCGCGCCGGCGTCCCCGACCACACCAAGCGCAACCGGGTAGTAGCGCCCGATGGCGAGGGGATCGATGTCCACCTGCACGATCTTCGCCGCCGGCGTCACGATCTCGCTCGTGAAGCGTGCGGTATTGAAGCCGAGGCGCGTGCCCAGCGCGAGGATCAAGTCGGATCCACGCATGAGTCCGGTCGCAACCGGATTGCCGCGCGGGCCCACTCCGCCCGCGTTCAGCGGATGCTCCACCGGCGCGACGTCGGTGTGACCGGCGGAATTGGTGATGGGAATCTGCAGCTTCTCGGCGAGCTTCAGAAGGCTCGCCGTGCCGCGCCCCCATTTGATGCCGGCGCCCGCGTGGATCACCGGCGCCCGGGCGGCGAGCACCATGTCCCGGATCCGCTCCAGCGTCGCGCGGTCCACCACGCCCCCTGCAATTTCCAGCTGGCCGCCCCGCGGGGGAATCGCGACGTCAACCTCGTGGTTGAGGAGATCGCGCGGGATCTGGACCACCACCGGCCCGCGCCGCCCGGCGTTCGCCACGCGGAACGCCTCGAGCAGGAACTCGGGAACGCGCTCGGGACGCGTCACCGTCATCACGCGTTTCGTCACCGGCAGGAACATCGTGTGCTGGTCGATTTCCTGGAAAGTGTCTCTCCCGAGATCGGCGGTGGACGGCAGCCCGGCGATCACGACGACCGGGGAATACGCGAGCTTCGCCGCGGTGAGCCCCAGCATCATGTTCGCCACCCCCGGCCCCGCCTGCCCGCAGATAAAGAGCCCCGGGGTCTGCGTCACACGCCCATAGGCGTCCGCCATGTGCACGCCGCAATTCTCGTGCCGCACGCCGACGTAGAGCATGTCGCGGGCGTCGTAGAGCGCGTCGTAGATTTCGAGCGTGGAGGATCCCATCAGCCCGAAGACCCGGCTCACTCCCGCCGCGCGCAGCGCTTCCACCGCGGCGACACCGCATCTCATCTTTGCCATGCCATTCCTTTCGCTTTCTTCCCCTCACCCTACCCTCTTCCCTATCGGGGGAGAGGGGTTGCAGGAAGGGTCGCTCAGCAATCGCGGATCGCGACTCACGCTCTCTTCAGGACCTCGGGATTCAGGAGGTTGACCGGCTTGCCTTCGGCATATGCCAGGATGTTGTCCACCGCCGCGCCGTAGTACTTCTCGTAGGTGTCCCGGTCGACGTAACCGAGGTGCGGCGTGCACACGACGTTGTTCATCTTGAGCAGCGGGTGGTTGCCGCCGAGCACGGGCTCGTCATCGAACACGTCGACCGCGGCGCAGCCCGGCCGCCCCTGCTTCAGCGCTTTCTCCAGCGCGCCCGCCTCGATGATCGGCCCGCGGCTGGTGTTGACGATCAACGCCGTCGGCTTCATGCGCGCGAGGTCGGCGTGCATGACGATGCCGCGCGTCTCCTTGTTGAGCGGGATGTGCAGGCTCACGATGTCCGCGTTCTCGAAGAACGCCTCGCGGCTCGCCGCGATCTCGAAGCCGTCGGCGCGCGCGCGCCCGGTGGAGCCCTCGCGTCCCCAGCACACGACCTTCATATCGAATGCCCGTCCGGCCCGCGCGACGATGGTTCCGATGCGGCCGTAGGCGTAGATGCCAAGCGTCTTTCCCGCCACCGTCGTGCCCAGCGTGGTCTGCCACTTGCCCGCCTTCAACTGCTGCACTTCCTCGGGAATGTGGCGCAGCACCGAAAAGATGAGGCCCCAGGTGAGCTCGGCGGTGTGGTTGATCGCGCCCGCGCCGGTGCCGCAGACGAGGATGCCCTTTTCGGTGCACGCGGCAAGATCGATGTGATTCGCATTGCGGCCGGTCTGGCTGATCACTTTCAACGTCGCGACCTTCTCCGCCGCGGCGCGCGGGAACGGCGTGCGCTGCTGCAGCAGGATCACGGCATCCGCGCCATTCAGCCGTTCCGCGAGCTTTCCCGGCTCCTTCACGGAATCGTGATAGACGGCGACGTCGTGTCCCTTCAATCGGGAACAGCATTTCAGCGTGCGGAACACGTCCTGGTAGTCGTCGAGTATCGCAACCTTCATGGCCTCCCCCTGGGATCGAACGCGTGATTCTATATCGGATTGCCGGCGCCCTTCGGCTTACGTCTGCGGCCGAGTCTTCTCGCGGTTCAACAGCCCGCCGCCCGCCAGGATCAAAGCATTCGTGACGAAGACCGGCGCAATGCCGAACATCGAGCCGATGGTGCCGAAAATCACGGGCACCGCGATGTGCGTCAACTGGTTGATGGTGACGCGCATCCCCAATGCTTCGCCGGAGCGGCCTTCGGGCGCGCGGCTGAAGATCAGCATCAGCGTGACCGGCTGCGCGCAGCCCATCCCGAGCCCGAGCACGAGCGCGATCGCCGCCAGCGCGGGCGCGCTGCTGAAGAGCGGAAACAGCACGAAGGTCGCGGCCGCGATGAAGAGCGAGCCGTTGAACACCGTGTCCGGCCCCCAGCGCTTGACCAGCGCCGGCAGCCGGATGCGCACGAGGAACGCCGCAATGCCGGACATCGCCAGCACCACGCCGATTGCGGAGGCAGACAGCCCCACTGCGTGCCCGTAGATCGGCATGTAGAACTGGAACAGGTCCTGGGCCGTCACCGCTACTGCGCTCGCGATGAGCGTGCGGCGCAGCACCGGGTTGGCGAGGAGGCTCGTCGAGAGCACGGCCTGCTCGTCCTCGGTCTTCACCCGCGGTCCACGGCCCACCGTGCGCGTGGAAGCCATGATCAAGGCGGGCACCAGCGGCAGCGCAGCGATATAGAGGTAGCCCGTCGCATGTCCGACGAAATCGATGGAGAGCCCGGCAAAGAGCGGCCCGATGAACGATCCAATCGCCATCGCCAGCGCGTAGTTGGCGAAATTGCGCGTGCGCTCCTCCGCGGCCCCCAGCGAGCCGACCAGGTTCTGGGCCGAAACGTTGTAGAACATGTGCGAGGCGCCGATCAGCGCGGCGGAGCTATAAAGCGCTGGCACCGAAGGGAAGAACCACGGCAGCACCAGGGCCATCGTCATCCCGAGCGAGCCGGCGAGCATCGGCAGCCGCACGCCGAGCCGGTCCGAAAGCCGGCCGGCGTATACCGCGAGCAGTGCCGGGAACAGCGCGTAGAGCGCAATCATGACCCCGATGAAGAATTGCGAGGCGCCGAGCTCGATCGCGAACAGCGCGATCAATACTTTGCTCGCGCGGAAGCTCGACATGTTGCACAGCACGATCAGGAGCAGGGTGCCGATCGACATCGGTCAGGCCACTCTGCGCGCGCGCGCCGCGTAGCCGCTCGCCGCGAGCATTGCCGAGCTCGCCCAGAACACGGGCGCGAGCCCCATCAGGGAGCCGATCGCGCCGAACACCGCCGGCACGGTCACGTGCATCGAGTTGTTGATCGCGATCCGCAGGCCCAGGCCCTCCCCGTGCCGCCCCACGGGCGAGTAGTTGTAAGTCAGGATCACGGTGAGCGGCTGGCCGAGCCCCATGCCCAGCCCCAGTACGAAGCACACCACGCCCAGCACGACGGCGCTCTCGAAGAGCGGTATCAGGAAGAACGTGCCCGCGGCCAGGAACATCGCATAGCCGAGCGCCGCGGTCTCCCCAAAGCGGCGCACGAGCGCCGGCAGCATCGCCCGCGTCACGAACCCGGCGGCGGCGAACGCCCCCAGGATCAGGCCGATGCTGGAGGCCGGCAGCCCGATGGCGTGCCCGTAGATCGGCAGGTAGAGCTGGAACAGATCGAGTCCGCCCATGACGAGAGCGCTCGTCACGAGCATGCGGCGCAGGTTGCGGATGCGGAAGAGATCCATCATGCGCTGGCCACCGCGGCCCGTCGCGCCCATCGCGTGGTGCGGCAGGCGCCGCGCGAGGAAAACCAGAGCGCATACAGCGGCGACGGGAGGCAGCGCGAGAATAAGGTAGGTGCGCACGTGGCCGAAATGGTCAATCGAGAAGCCGGCCAGGACCGGCCCCAACAGGTCGGAGACCGAAACGATCAGCGCATAGAGATTGAGATTGCGCGTGCGCCTGGAGCCGCTGCCGAGCGAGCCGACCAGGGACTGCACGGATACCTGAACCATGATGAAGCCGGCGCCGCTGACGGCGGCGGAGAGGAACAGCATCGGATAGACGGGCCACAGCCAGGGCAGCAGTATGCCCAATGCCGAAATGACCGTGCCGGCGAAGACCGGCACGCGCACGCCGTAGCGGTCGCCGATCCTGCCGATCGCGACCGCGAGCAGCAGCGGGAACAGGCCGTAGACAGCGAGCAGCAGCCCGGTATCGAGCGGGCCCGCGCCGAGCTCCAGCGCGTAGAGCGTGTTGGCGACGCGCACGCCCTTGTAGCCGCAGTTCCACAGCAGGACGACCGCGAGGATTTGCGTGAGACCGAGAGGGCGGCAAAGCGGGGAAGAACCCGGTACAGCGTCGCTTGGCATTTTGATTCCGATTCTAGCGCACATGCGGGCGGCGAAACCCGCAGCGCGCATGCGAGAATCGCATCGTGAACGTCCATTCCATGTCCGACGCTGAAGCCATTCGCCGGCAGGTGCTGCTCGCGCTGGCGGCGAACCGTACACCGGGCTTCCACTTTCCGGGCCACCTCCTCGGCTGCGCGTGGCCGCGCATCGGCGAGGACGAGCTCGAGCAGACGATGGTCGATGCCCCCCTGTCTCGCCATGTGGACGGTTCGATCAGCCTTGCCGCGTTCTGCGTGCTCCTCGATACCGCGCTCGCGACCGCGTCGCGCCTGAGGATCGAGCGCGGCGCGCGCCAAGCCACCGTGCATCTGCACGCCCAGTTCACGGGAGCGCCGCTGCGCGGCGACCTGACGGCCCACGCGCGGATGAACGGCTACACGGCCGGCACGGTGGCGCGCGAGTCGCTGACGACCGGGACGGTTTACGCGGGCGGTGTGGCAGCATGCCTGGCAAGCGGCACGTTCGTCGTGCTGCCGCCGCCGCCTGGAGTGAACCTGGCGCCGTTACCGTGGCAGCGCGAAAATCGCGGCGCGCCGGTCGCACCGCTCGGAGCGAAGGATCTCGAGCCCGAGGAGAAGCAGGTGATGGCCGCCTGCAATTCGGCGCTCAAGCGCGCGGATCACCAGCGCGCCTTCATCGAGCATTTCTGGAGGATACTGCCGGTTCCGGGAGATTCGGGCGCGCGCTGCACGGTCAGGCTCGGACCGCAGCACGCGAACCGCGTGCGCCACGTGCAGGGCGGTCTGCTGCTGGGGCTTGCGGCGACCAATGCGCGGGCCGCGGCGCCGCGGCATCCCCGGCTCTCCGCCGTCGCGGCCTGGTACATCAGCCCTGGCCAGGGCACGGCGCTGAAAATTGCTTCACGACGGTTCCACGAAGGCCGCAGCTTCGCCGCGGTGCGCACCGAGATCCGGAACGCAGATGGCTCGCGCGTGCTGGAAGTCGTCAGCCATCACGCTGCCTGACGACGGCTGATGCGCATGAGGGGATGGGTGGCGAGGCCGCGACGGCTGCGCAGCTAGCGCTTGCGTCCGACCAGCAGCAGTACCACGCCGATCGCGATGGCGCCTGCGCCTGCCCACACCGGGACGTTGACGGTTTCCTTCTCCGCCACGGAGAACTTGAGCGGTCCGAGCTTCATGTCGTGCCGTTCCTTGGTGTAGGTAAAGCCGCCGTAGATCAACCCCAGCGTTCCCGCGACAACGAGCAGCACCCCGATGATCTTCGTCACGCTCATGCCCTCCACACGGCACGCGCGCCCCGGCGGCCCGCAGCGAAGACTTGAGGTCGAATCACAGGCCGCAATCAAGAGCCACGGTTCTTGAGCGCGTCGGCGTCGTTGCGCCAGCGCTCCCATGCCCAGCGCTGGTCTTCGCGGACCGACTCGTCCTGAACCATCGCGCGAACCAGCGCCGTGACGTCGGACTCGTAGCCGTCCGGCCGCTTCCGGATTTCCCACTTCTTGCCGAGCGGGAACACCGGCGACTTGAGGATTTCCCTGAGCTTCATGAGAACGTGAGTCGTGAACCGCTCATTGCTCGCCGTTCACCGGTGGCTGGTAGCCGTAGCACGAGCACGTGTCGGCGATCCTTGTGCCCGGGGGCAGCGGCTTCGGCTGCTGCTCACCGCGAAAATAGTTCCAGAAGTCCGCCAGCGCGACGATCCCGACCACCCCGTACGCCGCGCCCCCGCTCGCCGCCACGTGACCGCCGGGCGCCTTCGGCGGCACCGGGTGCCCGCCCGACGAAAACGAAACCTTGTAATGGCTGCCCTGCGTCGAGGCGCTGACGTGGGTCGAGGTTGTCGTGACGGTCGCGCCTCCGCTCGTCGACTGGTAGCCGTACATGGCGACCGAGCAGCCGGATAGGACCAGGGAGAGGCAGGCCAGTACGGTGGCGCACATCGGGAGCTTCATAGTCCAAGTATAGCCTCACCGCCCCGACCCGCACCAAGGCCGATCCGGCACGAACCCGTCATTCCCGCGGAGACGGGAACCCAGGCGAACCCGGTACCGAACGGATCCCTGCCTCCGCGAGGATGACGTAGGCTAGCGCCGCAGCTCGGCTCTTCGCCGGGCAAGCATCTCGCTGCGCGTCTTCAGCAGCGGCTCGAGCTCGCGCTGGCCGATGACATAGGTCCACTTCGCAAGCGCCTGCTCCGACGCCACGCGCTCGACGAGCTGCTTGCGGCTCTCGGCGAACTCCTTGTCGCGGCGCTCCCCGTCCTCCGGCTTCTCGCCCTTTTCCGGAACGCGCGCCTTTGGGGGCTCGCCCTTGACCGTAAAGCTGACGAGGTAGTCGTCGCCCTTGCCCCTGGCGGCGAGCCTCACTGAGTACACGAGATTGTCGAAGGTCTCGGCAACGATGACCGACGGCTTGCCGGCGGCTTCCTTCCCGGAGGCCAAGGCGACGTCATCGAACGACAGCGAGCCCATGCGGTTGACGGCCGCGACCGCGGCGCTCGCGTCGAGGGCGCCGTCCCCTCCCGCGAACCGCCACTGGCCCCATTCCTCGGCGCGCGTGATCTTCCACGCCGGCGCGGCGCCTTCGCGGCCGGCGGCGAGCGTCCGGATGCGGTCGGCCTTGAAAAAATCCTTGTTGAGCCACTTTCCGGGGTCGGCGGTGGCCTTGCCCAGGGGATCGGACACGACCACCACCGTGTCCTTGGCGCCGATGATGCGCACGTAGCGCCCTGCAGGAACGCCGTCCTTGGCCGCCGGCAACGGATTGAGGGGGTCCTTCTTCAGGATCGTCTTGCCCAGAACGAGGCCCGCCAGCACCTTGCCCGCGCCATCCCGGAATTCGACCAGCGTGCCGCCGCCTTCACCCTTGCCCGGGTCGGCGAGCTCGATCCGCGGCAGGAGCGACGCGCCGACCTGCTCGGACTGCGTCACCTTGAGCTCGACCAGCTTGATCATGAGGTCGCTGATTTCCTCGAAGCTGGCGGGATAGCGGCCGCGCTCCTGCACGACCCAGTTCTTCTCCTTGCGCACAAGCGTGACCTGGTGCTTCGGCCCCTGCAGCCGGATCTCGGCAACCTCCGCGATCTTGAGCCCGGGCAGGAGCTTGGCCCCGATCTTCGCGCCGCTCGCGCGATACGCAGCGATGTCCTGCCAGAACAGCGTCAGCCCCGCGCCGCCCAGCACCACCAGCGCGACGACGAGGTAGAGAAAATGCTTGCGGTTCATGCTGCGGCCTCTGCTGGCATCACCACCGACCGGGCGCCATCATGCCGCCAGGCGCATATTCCGGCGCCGCGCGAGCGCGAGCGCGAGCCCGGCGAGCGCGACCAGCAGCGGCACCAGCCCGATGTTGACGACCTTGGTCCAGAACTCGAGCGAGTCGGTCTCGACACGCAAGTTCTTCCTCAGCTCCTTGAGCGCGATGCGGGTCTCCGCCGCTTTCTTGCGGAAATTGTCGAGCTCGGCCTGCTGCTCCGGCGTGAGGATGGTGCTGGTGACGCCGGCCTTCGACTTCTGGAGCTTCTTCAGGTTCTCCTGGGTCTCGTTGAGGCTGTCCTCGAGCTCCTTGATCTTGCCCAGATACTGCTGCTGCGCCTGCGCTTCCATTTCGCGGATCATGGTGAGCGGCCGGCTGAAGGAGGCGCGGCTTCTCAGGGTGATCAACGCGCTGTCGCCGGAAAACTGCTCGACCAGGCCCAGCGCGAGCGCGAGGTTGCCATTGCGCGGAATCGCGACGCGCTGACCGAACACTTCCTGGATGTCCACCGCGGCGCCGTCGGAGAGCATGTCGACATCGGCGACGAGGACCACCGAATTCTCCTCCTTCGACTGCTTGAGCTGCGGCTCGGCCTCGGCCGGCTTCTTGTCTTCCACGCCCTTCTTCCGGTCCGCGCGCGGCGGCAGGAAGGGCTTGGGCTTGCCCTGCGGAAAGGCGGTGTAGAACTTGCCGGTCAAGCGGATCGCGAGCGGCATTTCCTCGTTGGTGGGCTGGAAGCCGCGCGTGGAGGGCTCGCCCGAGAGCGTCGCGATGATGAGATCGACCGGCATCGCGTTCTTCGAGGTGTGCGCCAGCACGGTCTGGGTGAGACCCTCGGCCGGCTTGCCCTTGAACGAGCCGCCAAAAGCGTAGAGCAGCGTGCCGACCTGGCCGGTCACGACGTCGTCGAGGTTGAGCGCCTGCGTATTGAGCGAGAGCAGCGTCGGCAGCAGCCGCGGGCCCGCGCCGCTCGCGAACGTAAGGTCCGCAACCACCTTGCCCATGTCCACGTCGATGCCCCACGCCTTGAACAGGTTGTAGAACGTGGACTGCCCCGCCTGCGATCCGCCGAAGGGGTTCTGGAAATCGGGCTGCTGGTCGAAATAGGCGTAGGGATCGACGAACGCGATGAGCTTGCCGCCGCGCAGGACATACTGGTCGATCGCGTACTCGGTCTCCTCCGACAGGTTTCGCGGATGGATCACCAGCAGCACCTTGATGTCGTCGTCTATTTTCGCCGCGTCGAGCTTGACCTCGCGCACGTCGAAGATCTTCTTCAGCTCCTGGATCAGCACCCAGGATTCCAGCGGCTGCTGCTTGCGGATCGGGTCGAGGGAGCGCCCCATTACCGGCAGCGCGCTCATCACGCCCACCACCGGCTTCTTCGACTCGCCCACCTGCGCGATGCCCCGCGTGATGTCGTACTCGAGCAGCCGCTCGCGGTCGGGCGCGAGCACGGGGATCGCCGCCTTCTGGTCGAGAAAGGCGATCGACAGGCCCAGGTAGAACTTCTCGCCGGTGTTGGTGAGCTGGCCCTCGATGCCGTCGAGCTGGGCCGAATCCTCGGCATCCGAATCCGGCTCGGGGTTGAACTTCTCGATCACCACCTTGCCGCCGCCGGCCGCCCTGTATTCGTTCAACAGGTCCTCCACCCGCTTGGCAAAGGTCTTGAGGCCCACCGGCACGGCCTCGCTGCCCTGCGAATAATAGAGGCGGAGCTTGACCGGCGCCTCGAGCTTGGCGAGCACCTGCCGGGTGCCGGGCGACAACGTATAGACGTCGCCATCGGTCAGGTCCGCACGCAGGTTGAAAGCGCTCACGATGAAATTCGCGGCGATCAGCACCGCGAGCAGCGCGATCACGCCGCCGGTCGAGTAGAGCAGGATCTCGAAATGCTTGCTCCGCATGGCTCTATCCGGCGCGCTGGTTGCGGATGATGACACCCGTGGTGAAGAGCGCGAACCCCATCACCGAGGCGAAGAAAACGATATCACGCGTGTCGAGCACGCCGCGCTGGAAGCCCTCGAAGTGCGTCATCACCGAGAACGCGGCGACGACCTCGACGACCTGGGGGCTGGCGACGCGCGACAGGAGCCCGGTCACGGGCTCGTAGCCGGCGAGGATCAGGAAGAGACAGATCAGCACCGACAGGATGAAGCTGATCACCTGGTTGCGCGTCATGGCGGAGGTCATGCTCGCCACCGCGAGGTAGGAGCCGGCGAGGAGCACGCTCCCCACGTAGCCCGCAAAGATCACCCCGTTGTCGGGATCGCCCAGCCAGTTGACCGTCACGACGACGGGGAAAGTGAGCGCGAGCGCCAGCGCGAGAAAGAGCCAGGAGGCCAGAAACTTGCCGGTGATCGCCTGCCACGTGGTCACGGGCATCGTGAGCAGCAGCTCCATCGTGCCAAGCCGGCGCTCCTCCGACCACAGCCGCATGCCGACGGCGGGCACGAGAAAGAGATACAGCCAGGGGTGCCAGGTGAAGAACGACACGAGCGAGGCCTCGCCGCGCTCGAAGAAGCTGCCGACCGTGAAGGTGAAAAAGCCGGTGAGGAGGAGGTAGATCACGAGGAACACGTAGGCGATGGGCGAGGTGAAATAGCCGCCCAGCTCGCGCTTCACGATGGTCTTGATGTTGGCCCAGGTATTCATATGCCCGTCAGTGCCCTTTGACGGTGTCGGGAAGCGTGATCGCGCGGAACACGTCCTCGAGCCGGCCCTCCGGGGAGCGCGCCTTCAGCTCCGCGGGCGTGCCGTTCGCGACGATCCGGCCGCGGTCGATGATGATGACGCGCGAGCATGCCGCCTCGACCTCCTCCAGGATATGGGTCGAGAAGATGATCGCCTTGTTCTCGCCCATGTGCTTGATGAGGCCGCGCACCTCGTGCTTCTGGTTGGGATCGAGCCCGTCGGTGGGCTCGTCCATGATCAGCACGTCGGGGTCGTGCACCAGCGACTGCGCGAGGCCGGTGCGGTGCTTGTAGCCCTTGGAGAGCGTGTCGATGGTCTGGTGGGCGACATTCTGGAGGAAGCACAGCTCGATCGCGCGGCCGACGGCGCGCTTGCGCGCATCACCGTGCAGCCCGCGCAGCTCGGCCGCGAAGTTGAGGAAGCCGAGCACCGTCATGTCGGCGTAGCCCGGCGCGTTCTCCGGGAGGTATCCGATCAGGCGTTTGGCCGGCAGCGGGTCCTCCAGCATGTCGTGGCCGCCGATGGTGATGCGTCCCGACGACGGCGGGATGAATCCCGTGATCATGCGCATGGTGGTGGACTTGCCGGCCCCGTTGGGGCCGAGAAAGCCCAGGACCTCGCCGCGCTCGACCGTGAACGAGACGTCGTTCACCGCGAGCTTCGCGCCGAAGGCCTTCACCAGGTTCTCGACTCGGATCATGCGTCCTCCACGGCGGTCACGAACGGCCCGCCGCCCCGTTCTTTTGCTCCCACAAATATGTCCGGCCTTGCGGCTATCAAGGGGGCCGCCGGACGTCCCCCGGGCTCCCGCGCCATTTGACCGGGAGATTGCCAAAGGTTCCCGTGCACCGCCGCCCGCGCCGGACTCTCGGCGCCGCGTGGTGCTGGTGCCGACAGTCTGACTCGAACAGACGACCTACCGCTTACAAGGCGGTTGCTCTACCACTGAGCTATGTCGGCACGGCGCGACATTATAGACCGAGATGGCGTGACTCGTGACTCGTGACTCGTGACCGGCGCCTCGTAAAATGGCGGGCGATCAAAAGCAGAACGGCGCCACCTCGCGGTGGCGCCGTTTGCATCTTGATGCAAGCGCCGTCTATGCGGCCGGCTTGGCGATGTAGCCGTAGCGCAGGTTGCTCGGGTCCGGGCCCATCCGCTCGTAGGTCTGCTTCACCTGCGCGATGCGGTCGGTCAGCACCTCCGCCTGCTGCTTCGGCGTGATCCGGTAGAGCCGCGCGTTGTTGCCGCCGAAGATCGCGTTCTTGACCGCGCCGTCGGCGGGGCCGAGCGGCCTGAATCCGAATTTCCTCTGCATGTCCTCGGGAATTTCCAGCCGGCGCAGCGCCTCGATCTGCCATTGCGGCGAGCCTGTCCACACGGCGTCGGTCCCCCACACCACGTGGTCGGCGCCCAGTCCCTTCACCAGCTTTCCCATCACGGCCGCGCCCAGACGCGGGTTGGCGGTCGTGGTCCAGGCAAAGAGCTGCCCGAGGTCCCCGTAGACGTTTGTCACGCCGTATTTCTCGGGAATCTCCGCGAGATCGGTGATCCACTCGATGCGCCCGGTCTTCTGGAAATGCGCCCACGCGTTCTTCGGCGCGGAGGGCCCGGTCCAGCGCCAGCCGGAGTGATAGATGATGAAGTTCAACTGCGGCCAGTCCTTCGCCGCCTTGCCCACGTCGCGCACGTCGGAGTACGCCAGCAGGTGCGGGAACTTCTTCTCGATTTCCGGCGGGAACAGGCCCTTGTGGATGCAGACATTGATCATCGTCGGGCTGTCCTTGCTCCACTTGACGAGCTTCTCGTAGAACTTGTAGGTGAGCTTCTCGTCATCGAGCCGCCACGGCCACTTGGACAGGTGCTTGTTGGTGTTGTCGCCGATCGTGTAGCCTTTCCACGAGTCGGGCTTCAACCGCGCCTGCTCCTCCTCGACCTTGTCGAGCCAGCCGTCCCGGCCCGGCGTGACGATGGCGTGCGAGAACATGCGCCGGGTTCCGGCCTCCTTGTTGACCTTCTCGCGCGCGGCGTACTTCATGTCGTTGGTGAGGAACGAGTACTTCTCGTCGACCGAGTACGAGCCGCTGATGCAGGCCATCTTGGTATCGCTGTCGAGGAAGACCTCCTTGAAGTAATTCGGGAACATGAGGTCGCTGATCGACTGCTCCTTCTCACCGATCATCGGGTTCCAGCCGAGCTTGCCCACCGTCGCGCGCTGGGAGATGAAGATCTTGATCGGCGTGCCTTCGCGCAGGAAGTGGGTGTGCATGTCCATGACGAACTGGCCCTTCAGCTTCTTCGCGCGCTCGTCGGCCATCTCCGGCGTCGCCGCCTCCGCCCGGCTCACGGCGAAGAGCGGCCCGTAGGTGTCGTTCATCGCGACGAACGCCGCCGCCATGCCGGCCGCGGACCTGAAGAACCTCCGTCGGCTCATTCCCTGCTTGCGGGCCAGCTCGGCTCCATAGGCCTTGAGGCGCGCCTCGAACTCGCGCTGCTTCTCGGTCTGCGGACAGGGCATGTATTCGTCGCTCGACACGCACTGCGTCGGTATCGGCGCGGGAAACGCCGACGTCTCCGCCGGTAATACCTGCTCCAGTTCCTCTGGGGAAAGCATGATGTCCTCCAATGGCGATGCGCTGAGCTTACGCACTCCCGGCGTGATGCTCCGCCGTGTTCTGATTTCGGTCAGGAAGGCGCGCGGCTATTCTCCGTCGCGGCCCCGGCTGTGTAAAGGCTACTTGATGACCTGGAGCTTGGGCTTGCCGCCGTTGGTGGGGGAGGCAGGCGGAGTGGCGTCGGGAGAGGGGGTTGCCGCAGTTTCCTGCGCCGCGTCGCGCGGGAAGAAAAGTCCCTGTCCGTTCTCCTTGGCGAAGATGCCGGTCACGGCCTCGACAGGGATCGAGCACTCGCGCGAAACGCCGTTGAAGCGCGCCGCGAACTGGATCCGCTCGTTGCCAATCGTCAGTCGGTGCGTCGCGTCGTAGCCGATGTTGAGCATGATCTCGCCGTTCTTGACGTGCTCCGGGGGCACGCGCGTATGGTCGTCGACCTTCACCGAGATGTAGGGCGTCAGGCTGCTCTCCGAGCACCATTCGTGTATGGCCCGGATGAGATACGGCTTGGTCGACTTTTCTGCCATGCCGGGAACGCCCCGCTATTTCCGCATGACTTTCTCGGAGGCGGTGAGCGCGTCGATGAACGCCGGCCGGCTGAACAGGCGCTCGGCGTATTTCATGAGGGGCGCGCAGGTCTTCGGCAGCGAGATACCGTAGAGGTCGAGCCGCCACAGGAGCGGCGCGATCGCGACATCGAGCATGGTGAACTCCTCGCCCAGCATGAATTTCTGCTTGGTGAACACCGGCGCGATCTGGGTGAGATTATCGCGGATGACGGCGCGGCCCTTGTCGCCCTGCTTCTGCGTGCCCTTCTCGATCGCCTCGATGTTGCTGAACAGCTCGTGCTCGAAGCGGAACAGGAACAGGCGCGCGCGGGCGCGCATCACCGGGTCGGCGGGCATCAGCTGCGGGTGCGGGAAGCGGTCGTCGATGTACTCGTTGATGATGTTCGACTGGTAGAGGATGAGATCGCGCTCGACCAGCACCGGCACCTGGTTGTAGGGGTTCATCACCGCCAGGTCCTCGGGCTTGTTGTAGAGATCGACGTCGACGATCTGGAAGTCCATGCCCTTCTCGTACAGCACGATGCGGCAGCGCTGGCTGAAGGGGCAGGTGGTGCCGGAATAGAGGGTCATCATAAATTCGGTGACAGCGTCAAATCGCGCCTGTGGGCGGGGTGAACCGACTAGTGACTAGTGACCAGTAAAACGGCGAAGAGTGCTGGCTAGGGTGGGCGAATTCCTAGCGGTCACCGGTCACCAGTCACCGGGGTCAATGGACGTCTTTCCAGTACTCTTTCTTGAGGGCGTAGGCCAGCACGAACAGCACGCCCAGGAACATGAGCACGTAGAGGCCGAGCTGCTTGCGGAACTGCTGGGTGGGCTCGCCCACGTAGACCAGGAAATTGACCAGGTCGGCGACCAGGCGGTCGTACTGCGCGGGGTCCATCGAGCCGGGCTTCTCCAGCACGAGCTTGTGCACCTCGACCGGGAGCGCGTCCTCCTTCTTGCCGCCGCGGCGCGGCTGGTGC
>DATBKZ010000022.1:0-10950 GCA_036555615.1 Burkholderiales bacterium
TCTCTCGATGCTTTCGTTGAGGGATGAGGCAGGCGCGCGCTCTTCAGCAGCAACGCGGGCCGGTGGATGGGAAAGTGGATGGGAAGCGCTGAGAAACTGCTGAAAAAAGTATACGAATCAATGGCGTTTGGCGGAGAGAGAGGGATTCGAACCCTCGATAAGCCTTTTGAGCCTATACTCCCTTAGCAGGGGAGCGCCTTCGACCACTCGGCCATCTCTCCGGTGCCGCAGTATCAATTTGGAGAGGGGAATATACCGTATGTTCGGGGCGGCTAGTAGACGTTGCCGAGCAGCGGCGTGATGAAGAGCCAGGAAAGCGCAACGATGACCAGTATGCCGGTGAGGTTCAGCCAGACGCCGGCCTTCATCATCTGCGGCATTCGCACCAGTCCGGTTCCGAACACGATCGCGTTCGGCGGCGTTCCCACCGGCATCATGTAGGCGCTGCTCGCGCCCAGCGTGCACGCGATGATCAGGACGTAGGGGTTCATCCCGAGCACGGGCGCCATCGCGGCGAGCACCGGCACCATGGTCGCGACCTGCGCTGTGTTGGAGGTGAGCTCCGACAGGAACACCGTCATGGCCGTGATCGCAAGCAGCAGGAGAATCGGGTGCAGCCCGGCCATGCCGCGGCTCGCGTTGCCGATGTACTCGGAGACGCCGTTGGTCTCGACTGCGCCTGCAAGCGTAAGCCCTCCGCCGAACAGCATCAGCACACCCCAGGGGAGCTTCACGGCGGTGTCCCAGTCCATCGCGCGGATGCCCTTCGCGCGATCGACCGGGATGAGAAAGAGCGCCATTGCCGCCAGCATGGCAATGCCGGCATCGGAGAGCCCGGCAAGCGGCTTCATGCCCGCGACCACAACAGGTTTCAGCAGCGGGCTGAAAATCCAGAGAAACGCGGTCGCGGAAAAAACCGCGAGCACGGTCTTCTCGCCGCGGGTAAGCGGCCCGAGCTTGCGATACTCATCGTCGAAGTGCTTGCGGCCACCCGCGATCTCGCCGATGTCCGCCCGAAACAGGAGGCGGGTAACCATCAACCAGGCAATCGGCAGGAAGATGAGCGTAAAGGGCCCGGCCACGAGTAGCCAATCGAAGAACGTCACTTCCTTCTGGAAGGTCTGCAGGATGTAGCGCACGGCGATACCGTTGGGCGGCGAACCGATGATGGTGGCAATTCCGCCAATGGATGCCGCGTACGCGACGCACAGGAGGAGCCCGGTCGCGAAATTGCGCTCTGGAATGCGGTCCTGTGGAATCCCGCCCGATTCCTTGAGGCCCTTGCCGGTGCGGCTGCGCAACACGAGGTCGATGACGGAGAGCGCAATCGGCACCATCATCGCGGCGGTCGCGGTGTTCGAGACCCACATGCTCAGGAACGCGGTAACCAGCATGAAGCCGCCGACGATCGCCCCCGGGCGCGCGCCGACCAGGCGCAACACGAAGAATGCGATCCGCCGGTCGAGGCCCCAGCGCTCGATCGCAAGCCCGATGATGAAGCCGCCCATGAAAAGAAAGATCACGTCCGAGGCGTAGGGCGGCAGGACTTTGCTGAGAGGCGCGACGCCGAACAGCGGGAAGGCCACGATCGGCAGCAGCGCCGTGACCTCGATATCCACCGCCTCGGTGAGCCACCACGTGGCCATCCAGACCATGAGGGCGAGCGTGGTGCGTCCGGCCTGCGTGAACTCGACCCACTCGCCGGGACCGGTCGAGTAGTGAGGGGGCAGCCAGTAATAGCAGAGAGCCGCCAGTACCGGCCCCGCGAACAGGCCGATGCGGCGGATGGTGCCGACGTTCACTCGCTTACCGTATGGCCAGCATCCAGGGCACGCCGATCACCATGAACGCGGCGAAGAAGATCACGCCGAAAATCGCGCCCAGGCGCCAGTAGTCCGCCGCCGGCAGATAGCCGCTGCCGTAGTACACCGGGCTCGGGCCGGTCGCGTACGGGGTGAGGATGCCCATGATGCCGAACTGCAGGCACAGGCCCAGAGCGATCGTGTGCATATTCACGCCCGGAATCGTCGACGCGACGGCGAGCAACACCGGAATCATGGCGGTGACGTGGGCGGTGATGCTCGCGAAGAGGTAGTGGCCGAAGAAGTTGATCAGCAGCAACGCGATGACCGCCACCGTTGGCGTGACGCCAGAGAGCTGCCCGGCCACGCTCTCCGCGAACCACTTCACGAACCCCACGCGGGTCAGCCCGTCGGCGAGCGCGACCAGCGTCGCGAACCACGCCAGCGTGTTCCACGCGGCCTTGTTGGCCGTGATGTCGTCCCAAGTGACGACCCTCAGCACCAGCATGAGCGAAATGACGGCGATGGCGGCGGTGGTCGCTTCCATGATCTTGCCGCCGAAAATCCACAGCAGCAGGGCGATCACCACCAGAACACCCAGCGTTATTTCCCTCTGGCTGAGCGGCCCCATCTTTTCGAGTTCCTTTGCCGCCCATGCCGGGACTTCCGCGCCCTCCTTCACCTGCGGCGGGTAGATCCAGTAGACAAGCAGCGGGACCAGCACCAGCAGCAGGATGCCGACCGGAGCGAACGCCATGAACCACTGGACCCATGTGAACTCGACCTGAGCGGTCTTCCGTACCAGCTCGACGGCGAGGAGATTGGGCGCCAGGCCGGTGAGGAACATCGAGCTCGTCACGCAGGTTGCCGCGAGCGCCACCCACATGAGGTAGGAGCCCATGCGCCGCATGGAGGGGTCGTTGGGCTTCGACTCGTAGAGCGCGGGCAGGTTGCGGATGACGGGGTAAATGGTGCCGCCGCTGCGGGCGGTGTTGGAGGGCGTAAACGGTGCGAGCAGCGTGTCCGCGATCGTGACCGCGTAGCCCAGCGTCAGTGTCTTGCGTCCCATCGCCTTCACCAGCAGCAGCGCGATGCGCCGCCCGAGGCCGGTCTTCTCGTAGCCGAGGGCGAACATGAAGGCGCCGAAGATGAGCCACACCGTGCTGTTGGAAAAGCCGGAAAGCGCCCAGGAGAGCGAGGCCCGGGTCGCGCTGAATCCCTTCTGGGCGAGTTGCTCGGGGCTGAAGAACACATATGGAGACAGCACCGTCACCAGAGCGACGCCGATCAGCCCGATCGCGCCTCCAGGCAGCGGCTCGAACATGAGCCCGACGATGACGCCGACGAAAATCGCGAAGAAATACCAGGCATGCTGCGGCAGCCCCGCGGGTGCCGGAATCAGGGCGATGATGATGGCGACTGCGACCGGTGCAACGGCTTTCCACTGAATGTTCATGTTGTTCTCCCTCGGGCCTCTGGGCCGTTCAGTGCATCAGAAGCCCACAGCAATCAGCAGGTAGGCGGCGATCAGCGTGCCGGCGAGCGCGCTTCCGTAAGCTGCGACCATGGCCCCGGTTCCTGCGTGCACCCCGAGGTCGTGCAGTCCGTGATAGATGCGGTGCACGGCGTGAAATAGAAAGAGCGAGATCACGGCAAGCAGCAGCAACTTGCCGATCCAGTGTTGTGCAAATCCGAGGACGCGGGAGTATTCGAACGCCTGCGGTGGCATCCACAGCCCGACAGGGGTAATGATTCCCGTGATGAAGATCAATATGGGCGCGATCAGCGCGGAAAGCATGCCGCCTGCCCCGAACAGGGACCAGAAGATGGGTTCGTTGGAGCGCTTCATGTCACATCCACCGCACGATGCCGTAGATCAGGATGGAAGCTCCCACAGTCGCGAGCCAGCCGCCTCCCGCAATCGCGCATTCAGGCAGGGGCCGGCCGCCGATCCGAAGATCGGGCGCAGTCTTGGGCGCGACCTTCCACCAGGTGTAGGCGTGGTAGCCCACCGTCAGCATGGCAATCCAATGGAACAGGATGGAGCCAGGGCTCGTCAGCGCCGCGCGCCATGCGTCCCAGGCCGCCTCGCCCTGCGTGAGCCGCCACAGCCCCACCAGCAGGATGACCGCGTAGATCGCGAGAAACACACTGCTTGCCTCCCGGATCATGTAGCGCACGAAGTACGGGTTCTTGAGCCACCAGCCGCTCATGGGGCGGGTATAAGTCCTCACCTGCGCCATCAGGCACCCCCTTTCGGCATCAAAAATTTCAGCACACCGAAATAATCCATCGTGCTGTTGACCTTGTTCTGGTTGATCGCATGCGCGGGATCCACGTCCTTCGGGCACACTTGAGAGCAATAACCGACCAGCGTGCAGCCCCACACGCCTTCCTCGGCGTTGAGCAGCTCCGCCCGCTCATCCCAGCCGCGGTCGCGCGAGTCGGCGTTGTAGCGGTGCAACAGCGCCAGCGCCGCCGGCCCGGTGAATTTCGGATTGAGGCCGTACTGCGGGCAGGCCGCGTAGCAAAGCAGGCAATTGATGCATTGTGAGTACTGGTAATACTGGTGCATCTGCTTGGGTGTCTGTACGTGGGTTCCCGCCGACAGCGGCTTCTGCTCCTTCGGCATCACATATGGCTTGACCGACGGCAGCTTGTTGTTGAGGAAGTCGCTCTGGTCGATCGCGAGATCGCGCAGGATCGGGAAATGGTTCAGCGGCTCCACGCGGAGCTTGCCCGGATAGTAGTCGCGCAGGAACGTGTGGCAGGACAGCACCGGCACGCCGTTCACCATCTTGCCGCAGCTGCCGCAGATCGCCATGCGGCACGACCAGCGGAAGGTGAGGCTGCCGTCGAGGTGGTCCTTGATGTACTGCAAGCCCTGCAGCACCGACGTGTCGTGGGTGAAGGGGACCTCGAACGTCTGGAAATGCGGCTCTCCGCCCTGCTCCGGGTTGTAGCGCAGCACCTCGATCTTGATTCTCAGCGTATCGGCCATGCGCGGTCCTCAGGTCAACACAGCTTTCTTGCCTTCCCCCCCGTAAACCCTCGTCTTGGGCTGGGACTTGGTTATCGTCACCGGCGCGTATTCGAGGCGCGGCGGGCCGTCACCGGTGCGGTATGCAAGCGTGTGCTTCAGGTAGTTGACGTCGTCGCGCTCCTTGAACTCGTCGAGCCGGGTGTGCGCGCCGCGTGATTCCTTGCGGTTCAACGCCGACTGCGCGAGCGCCTCGGCGATTTCGAGCGTGAAGCCGAGCTCGATCGCCGAGAGCCACTCGGTGTTGAACGCGCGGTTGCGGTCGTCGAGCTTGAGGCCGCGCCGGTAGCGGTCGCGAAGTTGCGCGAGCTTGACGCACGCCGCCTGCATGCCGTCGGCCTTGCGGAAGATGCCAACGCCCGTTTCCATGGCGTCGTGCATCTCATTGCGTATCGTCGCTACGCGCTCGCCCTTGTCCCGGCCGAGCAGCGCGAGAAGCCGCGCCTCGACGCCCTCCGCCTGCCGGCGCGCAGCCTCGCTCTTGCCGGCGGGCACCGCTTTCACGTACTGCGCCGCCCGCTCGCCGGCAACTTTTCCGAACACCACGATTTCCGCGAGCGAGTTGGAGCCGAGGCGGTTCGCGCCATGGATGCCCACGCTCGAGCATTCGCCCGCCGCATAGAGTCCCCGCAACGGCGTTTCGGTCTGGCCGTTGCAGTAGATTCCGCCCATCGTGTAGTGCACCGCGGGGCGCACCGGGATCGGCGCGACGACCGGATCCACGCCGGCAAACACCTTGGCGACTTCGGTAATGAGCGGCAGCCGCTCGTGGATCGTTGCAGCGCCCAGGTGGCGCAGGTCGAGCCACACGGCCTGGCCCAAAGGCGTCGCAACCGTGCGTCCCTTCTGCTCCTCGTGCCAGAACGCCTGCGACAGGCGGTCGCGGGGGCCAAGCTCCATCGCCTTCGGGCGCGGCCAGGGATCCGGGGGGCCCAGGCCGTAGTCCTGGAGGTAGCGATAGCCGTCCTTGTTGGTGAGAATGGCGCCCTCCCCGCGGCAACCCTCGGTGATCAGGATGCCGGTGCCGGGCAACGCCGTGGGATGCCACTGCATGAACTCCATGTCGCGCAGCGCCACGCCGTGGCGGAACGCGATGCCCATGCCGTCGCCGGTGACGATGCCGGCATTCGTGTTCTGGCCATACACGCGCCCGGCACCCCCGGTGCAGATGATCGCGGCCTTGCATTCGATGAGGTGGAACTCGCCGGTCGCGATCTCGATTGCGACCACGCCCTGCACCCGGCCATCCTCCACGATCAGGTCGGCGCAGAAGAACTCGTCGTAGCGCTGGATGGACGGAAAGCGGTGCGAGGTCTGGAACAGCGTGTGCAGCATGTGGAAGCCGGTCTTGTCCGCGGCAAACCACGTGCGCTGCACCTTCATGCCGCCGAAGAAGCGCACGTTGACGTGCCCGTCGTCCTTGCGGCTCCACGGACAGCCCCAGTGCTCGAGCTGCGTCATCTCCTCCGTGCAGTGGGCCACGAAGTACTCGACGACATCCTGGTCGCACAACCAGTCGCCGCCGCCCACCGTATCGTCGAAGTGATTGTCGAGACTGTCGTCGGTGCGGATGACGCCGGCCGAGCCGCCCTCGGCCGCCACCGTGTGGCTGCGCATGGGAACGACCTTCGAGACGAGCGCGATGCGTAGCCGCGGATCGCTTTGCGCCACCGCGATCGCGGCGCGAAGTCCCGCGCCGCCACCGCCCACCACTACAACGTCGGCTTGAACCGATTGCATCCGCTCCCCTCTCTATCGACGATGCCGCATTCTCCGGCGCGGGGCCGCACGCCAGCTTGATCCAGATCAACCGCCTCTTGGGGACGACTCTGTCACGCGACCGTGACGGGAATCTTGCCGATCTTCGCGCGCCACTCGCGCGGGCCGCTCTCGTGGACCGCGTTTCCGTTCGTGTCGACGGCGACCGTGACCGGCATGTCCTTCACCTCAAACTCGTGTATCGCTTCCATGCCGAGCTCCTTGAATGCGAGCACGCGTGCTGCACGAATGGCTTTTGCCACCAGGTAGGCGGCGCCGCCAATGGCGATCAGGTGCACGCCCTTGTGCTGCTTGATCACTTTCACCGCGTCCGCGCCGCGCTCCGACTTTCCGATCGAGCCCAGCATCCCGGTCTTGCCGAGCATGGTGTCCATGAACTTGTCCATGCGCCGGGAGGTCGTGGGGCCCGCGGGACCGACGACCTCGTCGCGCACCGCGTCCACCGGCCCCACGTAATAGATGAGGCGGTTCTTCAGATCGACCGGTAGTTTCTCTCCCTTCGCAATGAGGTCGGTGAGGCGCTTGTGCGCAGCATCGCGGCCGGTCAGGATCTTGCCGGTGAGGAGCAGCCGGTCCCCTGCCTTCCAGGTTGCGGTCTCGGCATTGGTCAGCTTTTCCAGGTCGACGCGCTTTGCGCCAGCGCCGAGATCGAGGGCGATCTTCGGCCAGTTGTCCAGGCTCGGCGCCTCGAAACGGGCCGGCCCGCGGCCGTCGAGGTGAAATTCAATGTGGCGCGTCGCCGCGCAGTTCGGAACGATGGCGACCGGCTTCATCACGGCATGGGTGGGATAGTCCATGACCTTGACGTCGAGGACCGTGGTGAGACCTCCGAGCCCCTGGGCGCCTATCCCCAGCGCGTTGACTTTTTCGTGCAGCTCGAGCCGCAGTTCGTCGGCGCGGTTCTTCGCGCCGCGCTTTTTCAGCTCGTTGATGTCGATTGGCGCCATCAGCGACTCCTTCGCCATCACCATGGCCTTCTCGGGCGTGCCGCCGATGCCCACTCCCAGCATCCCGGGCGGGCACCAGTCGCCGCCCATGGTCGGTATCTGCCCCAGGATCCACTCCACCACGTCGTCGCTCGGATTGAGGATCGCAAAGCGCGACTTGCTCTCGGAGCCGCCACCCTTGGCCGCGAGCTTGACCTCGACCCGGTCTCCCGGAACGACCTCCATGTGAACGACCGCGGGCGTGTTATCGCGCGAGTTCTTTCGTGCGCCATCCGGATCCGTGAGTACGGAAGCGCGCAGCGGATTGTCCTTGTCGGTGTAGGCCCGGCGCACCCCCTCGTCCACCATTTCCTGAACGCTCATCGTGGCGTCCCAGCGCACGTTCATCCCAATCTTGAGAAATACCACCGCGATGCCCGTGTCCTGGCACACGGGACGGTGGCCTTCCGCCGACATGCGGCTGTTCATCAGGATCTGCGCGATGGCGTTCTTCGCCGCAGGCGACTGCTCGGTCTCGTACGCCTTCCCCATCGCGCGGATGAAATCGACGGGATGGTAGTAGGATATGAACTGGAATGCGTCGGCGATGCTCTGGATGAAATCCTGCTGCTTGATGGTGGCCATGGTTAGTCTCCCGCTCGCGCGATGCCTTCAGCATACCCGCCCTGCCCGGCCTCAACTGCGCCGTCGCTTGGAATATTAGCGGGTACGGCGCCCGCCGGGTTCCGTTAGCGCACGTCTTAGCCAAAATGTAATGTATCCTCCAGCCGACGGCATCTGGATGACAAATTATCGGCCGAAGTCACACCGGCGCGATTGATTTGGATCAAGGCCATACTTACCGTAAGGGCAATAATGCGGGGTGTTAAGCACTCACGGCAAGAAGGAGAAATTGGTGGCGGAAGCTATTTCCCGAGGGAAGAATCAGGAAGGCGCGCGGAAGCTCGAGCTGCTGCGCAACTCCGCGCTCGCGGTGGAGCTCACCGGTGACCAATGCGCCGTCCTGTCAGACCTGGTGTCCTTGCGCACCCTTGCGGACGGTGAAGTGCTCGTCAAGCAGGGCGCAAGCGACAACCATCTCTACGTGATCGTGAGCGGCGGGCTGGCGGTCGCAAGACAGGTCGAGGCGGACGGGCAGTGGGTCAACCTGAACCTGCTGACCAAGGGCGACCTTGCCGGCGAGCTGGCATTCATGGACGGCCGGCCGCATTATGCGGCGCTGCGCGCTTCCGGGCCGACGCAGGTGCTGAGCCTGGAGCGCGAGAAGCTCGAATCCCTGCTCACGCGCGAGCCGGTCATCGTCTACCGCGTCATGCGCGCGATCTTCCGGGTGGTGCACGTCATCCTCAACCGCATGGCAATGCAGACGAGCGAGCTCACCAACTACCTCTACAAGGTGCACGGCAAGTACTGAGCAAGGGGTGTAATCTTGTCCGGCCGCATATAATTGCGGTCTGCGAGCCGCCCCATGAAACTTGCCAAGTACGTCAAGTTCCGCGAAGAGAAATTCGGCGGCGTGCTGTTCGAGACGCGGTCCGAGAAGGTTTTCACCCTCAATCCAACGGCAACCGCAGTCGTGCGGGAAATCCAGGCGGGGTGCGCCGAGGGCGATATCCCCGCGCGGCTGAAGGAGCGATTCAACGATCGTGGCGGCGTGATCGAGCGTGAAGCCGTCGCCTTCATCGCCGAGCTGCGCCAAAGAGGACTGGTGGAGGACTGATTTCAGTGGCGACTCCGGCAGGTCGGCCGCGGGAAAATTCCCCTGTCCCGGATACCACTCCGGCCACCACCGGCTCCGGAGATCTCGGCGCGCCGCTCTACATCGCATGGCAGGTCACCAACGAATGCAACCTCGCGTGCCTCCACTGCATCGAGGAAAGCGGCCCCGGCAAGGCGTTCCCTGACGAGCTCGACGACAAGCAGGTATTCGCGTTCCTCGAGCAGGCGATGGACCTCGAGATCCCCTACCTCTCGTTCTCGGGCGGGGAGCCGATGCTCCATCCCCGCTTCTTCGACATGGCCGAGTATGTGTGCCGCCGCAACGGCGAGCTCAAGATCGAGACTAACGGCCATTACCTTGAGCCGGAGAACTGCGCCCGGCTGAAGTGCATTGGCGTCAAAGCAGTGCAGGTGAGCCTCGATGGCGCCTCGCGCGAAACCTTCAACCGCATGCGGGTGCGTGGTGATTTCGACCGCACGATCGAGGGCGTGAAGAACCTGCGCGCCGCGGGCGTGCCGATCGAGATCAATTTTTCGCCGACGAGCTTCAACGCGCACGAGATCGGCGCGGCGGTGGACCTCGCGGCGGAGCTCGGCGCCTACAGCTTCTACACCGGGCGCACGATGTATACCGGCAATGCCGTCAAGACCTGGCAACGGATGGCACCCTCGGACGCCCAATATGAAACGTTTTTCGAAGTGCTCCACCGCAAGACAGAGGAGTACCGCGGCCACATGCGCGTCCACTTCCACGAGATGGGGCTGCTCGAGGAGCTGCGCTACCGCCTGCACCATCCTGCAGCCCTGCTGATCGTGCTGCCGAACGGGTTGGTCAAGCTCATCAACGCGCTGCCGTTCGTGTGCGGCGACTTGCGCAAGCAGACGCTCGGCGAGATCTGGGCACGATTCCAGCAGGCATGGCAGGATCCGCGCGTCGCGAAATTCGTCGAGGACCTCGCCTCCGACCCCCGCAAGACGGCAACGTTGCACCAATGGGTCTATCTCTGACCACCCCGCCGCACGCGTCAAAGGCAGGGGTTGCGTCGCCCTGGCGCCGGCTGCTGCTGATCGCGAGCCTGGTGCGCTACCGCTTTTTCCTCTACGCGGGGTTGTTGCCTTATCTGCTCGGCGCTGCTTGGGCCTACGCTCAGGCCGGCGCGTTCGACGCCCCTGCGTTCTGGAGCGGCCTCGGCGGGATCGTGCTCGCCGTCGTCGGCGTCGAGTCGTTCAACGAATATTTCGATTCGCAGATGGGCACCGACCGCGTGTTCAACCCGGACGATCTGCCGCCGATGTCAGGCTGGGTGCTGGGACTGGGCATCGCGGCGTTTGCCGGGGCCCTGATAGTCGGTATCTATCTCACGTACCGGGGCGGCTGGCCGATTCTCGCCTTCGCGGTCCTGGGCGGCCTCGCCGCGATTTTTTATGTCGCACCGCCGATCCGCTGGGCCTACCGCGGGCTGGGCGAACTGGTGATTGCGCTGTCGTACGGGCCGTGGATGGTGCTGGGGAGCCTGTACCTTCACACCCAGGCACTTTCGTGGGGCGCATTCTGGGCTTCCCTCGTCCCCGGGTTCCTCATCATGGCGCTCGCCGTGGTGAACGCGATACCCGACTATCACCAGGACCGGCTCGTCGGCAAGCGCAACCTCGTCGTCCGGCT
>DATBKZ010000023.1:0-21757 GCA_036555615.1 Burkholderiales bacterium
GCAGACCTTGGAGAGCGAGGACACGCCCCCGCCCATGCCGTCGAGCTGGCGCCCGTAGGGATCGGGGCTGCCGATTGCGGCGAGAAAAATCTCGTCCCACAGCGCGCGGTCGCGCGGCAGGTCTCTTGCGTTGAACACGACGGCGTTGCTGGTGCCGCCGCGCATGAATACCGCGGGTATCTTCAGTTGCTTCATGTCCGCCCTCGCGCAGGTAAACTCACCGTATTGTAATGGCACTGGCAAAGATCGTCTCCGGCGCACAGACCGGCGTGGACCGCGGCGCGCTCGACGCGGCCCTCGAGGCGCGATTTCCGTGCGGCGGATGGGCGCCCGGCGGCCGCGCAGCGGAGGACGGGCACATCCACGCGCGCTACCCCGTGCAGGAGCTGGCAGGCGCCGGCTATGAGGAACGCACCCTGCAGAACGTCCTCGACAGCGACGGCACCGCGATCATCCATTCCGGGACGCTCGAGGGCGGCACGCGCCAGACCATGGTCAATTGCGTCGAGCACGGCAAACCGTTCGAGCTCGTTGACGCCACCCGCATCGGGCCGCGGGAGGCAGCTGCCAGGATCTCGGCATTCATCGAGCGTCACCGGCTCTCGGTGCTGAATATCGCCGGGCCGCGCGCGAGCAAGTGGCCTGAAGGGTATCGATACGCGCACTCGGCCGTGCAGCACCTCCTGTCTGCCCGCGGTGATGCCGTCACTCCCGCGAAGGCGGGAACCTAGCACGTGTATCTCATCGTCCTGCTGAGCATTGCGGTCCACGCTTGCTATATCGGCAGCAAGGTAGTCGTCTCGCTGCTCGCGCTCGAGCTGGGAGCAAGCCAGCTTCTTATCGGGGTGCTCGCCGCGCTCTACGCCGTGATGCCGCTTATGCTCGGAGTCTATTCGGGCCGGCTCGCCGACACCATCGGCATGCGCGTGCCGATGCTCGCTGGCGCCGCGCTCGCGGCCCTCGCCATGCTATGCGGCTTCGCGTGGCAGGCACTCGCAGCGCTCTTCGTGATCGCAACCCTGATGGGCGCGGCGTTCGTGTTCTACAACGTCTCCATCCAGAACCTGACCGGGGCCTACGGCCGTCCCGAGCAGCGCTCGCGCAACTTCAATATCCTCACCATCGGCTATTCCATCTCGACCTTCATCGGCCCGATGATTGCGGGCTTCTCCATCGATTACGCCGGCCACGCCTGGGCGTTCCTGATATTCGCGCTGCTCACGCTCGTCCCGATCGCGGTGCTGACGTTCTATCCGCGGCTCGTGCGCGTGCCGCTCCACAAGCTCGAGCGGGAGGAACGGCGGGCGCTTGATCTGATGCGCGATCCCCCGTTGCGCAGCGTCATCGTCATGAGCGGCCTGATGGTCGCCGGCTACGAGCTCTTCGGCTTCTACATGCCCGTGTTCGGCTATTCGATCGGGCTGTCGGCGTCCACCATCGGCGTGATCATGGGCACCTATGCGACCGCGACTTTCGCGACCCGCTTCGTCCTGCCGCTGATCCTGCGCCGTCTGCAGCCGCAGCAGGTGCTGTTCGCGTTCATGCTGCTCGCCGCCGGCGGATTCCTCCTGATGCCGTTCCTGCGCGACGTCTACGCGATCGTGCTGGTCACGTTTGCGATCGGCTTCGGGATGGGGGTGGGCCAGCCGATCTCGATGACGATGGCCTTCAACCGCTCGCCCGCCGGCCGCACCGGCGAGGTGACGGGACTGCGGCTCACGGCGAACAATCTCGCGCGCATCGTGATCCCGCTCACGGCGGGCGCGCTCGGCACGGCGTTCGGCATGGTGCCGGTGTTCTGGATGAACGCGATGAATCTCACCGCGGTGAGCTGGTTAGCGCGTCGCTAGGCCACAACACATTCGTTCTTGCGCTGAACGGGCGTCACGTGATGGATCGTGACATGGCAGGGCATGATGGGAACTCCGCAGCCGGTATCTTGTCGTGGGGGAAGGGCACGCGGTTCGCGCGCCCGCAACGTCGTATTCAAGAAGCTCCATCCAACGCTCCGTGCGCCGCATCGTACCGCTGCTCGCCGCCCTGGCTCTCGCCGCGTGCGGTGCCCGCGCGCAAACGATGCCCAAGCCCGACGGGCAATGGCGCGGAGCGCTCGGCGCCGGCCTCACGGCCAGTTCCGGCAACACCGACTCCGTAACCTATTCCGTCAACGGCGACGCCGTGAAGCAGACCACCCGCGACAAGCTGAGCGGCTATCTGCAGGCAACCTACGGACGACGCGAGGTCGATGGCGTCACGGAGCGCACGTCGGACCTGATCCGCGCCGGCGCCAAGTACGACCGCGATCTCAATGAGCGCACCTTCGGCTTCGGTGCGCTCGATTTCGAGCGCAACAAGCTGATCGATCTCGATCTGCGCAGCGTGGTCGCCGCTGGTCTCGGCTATCACGTCGTGAAGCGCGAGGGGCTGTCCTTCGACGTCTCGAGCGGCCCCGCCTATAACCGGGAGCGCTACACCACCGAGACCCGCGAGTCGGCGGAATGGCTATTCGCCGAGGAGTCGACGCACGCGTTCACGCCGATGGTATCGTTCAAGCAGCGCCTGGTGTATTACCTCAACCTGAAGGACGGCGGTGAGTTTCGCACGGTCTTCGATGCCGGAATCGTGCTCAAGGTGACCGACCGCTGGAACGCCACCGCGACCCTGAATTACCGCCACCAGAGCAATCCACTGCCCGGCGTGGAGAAGGACGACCTGCTGTTCGTGACCGGGCTGCAGTACGTCTTCAACCCGTGAGCGCGAAAAAAGGTTCCTGACACCTTTTTTGCGTCACGCCTTCGCAGCGCTGCGGCCGGCGATGCGGCCGAAGACGGCGCCCGACATGAGCCCGGTGCCCAGCGGATAGTTGTAGTGGAAGAGCCCGCCGACCATCTCGCCGCACGTATAGAGCCCGGGAATCGGCTTCCAGTCGGTTGCGATCACCTGCGCGTCCTGGTTGACCTTGAGACCCCCGAAGGTAAACGTGATGCCGCCGGTGACGGGCCATGAAACGTAAGGCGGGGTGTCGAGCTTTGACGCCCAGTTGGTCTTGGGCGGATCGATGCCTTCCGTGTGCAGGCGGTCGAGAATCGCCGGATTGAACGGGCCACCATGGCCCGCTGCGCGGTTGTACTCCTCCAGGGTCTTCATCGCCTGCTTCTGGTCTATCTTCAGCTGCTTTACCAGCCCCTCCAGCGTGTCCGACCGGAACGGCTCGCTGGTCGAGTAGCGTGGCTCGAGCAGCTTCACCACCTTGCTGTCGAAGATCTGGTAGACGAGGCTTTGCGGCTGCTTAAGGATCATGCCGCCGTATTTGGCGTAGGTGAATGAATTGAGATCAGCGCCCTCGTCCACCCAGCGCTTGCCCTCGACGTTCAACATGACGCCCAGAAAATAGGAAAGCCGGTTGGTCTTGTCGGTCAGGTTCTGCACGCCGTAATCGGCCGCAGTCGCGACAATGGGCGTGGCGTGGCAGCCGCTCCAGTGCCCCCACGGCATGGCGCCGATGTCGAGCGCCATCCTCAGCCCGTCGCCGTAGTTGAAATTGGAGCCGCGCACCTTGGCGTGGTCCCACGGCGCGCCGAGATAGCGCAGCCGCCACTCGGGGTTGGTCTCGAAGCCGCCGCAGGCGAGCACCACGGCTTTCGCGCCGAAGGTGACGAATCCGTCCGGCCCGCGCGCGACGACCCCGGTGACGCGTCCGCTCTCGGCCTGGGTCAGCCGCTGCGCCCCGGTCTCGTAGCGGATCTCGATGCCCATTTTCTCGCCGGTCTCGAACCAGGTCTTGGACAGGCCGACACCCTCGTGCACGGTGCGGATCATGGCGCCGCGCGGCCACTTCACCTCGTTGCCGACGCGCACGCCCATCACCGAGACGGCGAGCTCGAAATGGTGCTTGCCCACGTCCTGCAGCCAGCACATCGTGTCGTAGGAATTTTCGATGAGGAGCGACGCGAGCTCGGGATCGCTTCGCCCCTGCGTCACGCGTATGAGGTCCTCGCGAAACACGCCGACCGGGTACGGCTGCACGCCCTTGTGGAACCCGGGGTATTCACGCTCGGCATGCGGCACGAACCGATCGAGCTCGGAGACGTCGTTGTAGATGAAGCGGAACACCGCGCCCGAGAAGTGCGTGTTGCCGCCGCGCTTCTCCCGTGGTGCCTTTTCCAGCAGCAATACCCGTTTGGCACCGTTGTCCCGGGCGGATACGGCAGCGGAGAACGCCGCGTTCCCCCCGCCAACCACGATCACGTCATAGTCCATGGATTGGTCCCGTGTTGATGACTCGCGGTGCTAGAATACGTGGAACCCTCGTCCCGACGCCACCGAAAGGGACCATATCATGAACTCCCCGCGCCAAGAAGTTTCCGCGCCAACGCGCGAGATTGCCCGCTGGATCGCCCAACTGCGTTATGCCGACCTGCCGGCGCGCACGCGCGACACCGTGCGCATCGCGCTCCTCGACACGCTCGGCTGCGGCGTCTACGGCCACTCGACACCGTGGGCGAAGATGATTCTGCAGTGGGCACGAGCGGGCGCCCCGGCGCGGGGCGAAGCCACCGTCTGGGGCGAAGCCGCGCCCACGCTCCGCGCGGCCGATGCGGCGCTCGTCAACGGCGTTGCGGCACACGGCTTCGAGCTCGACGACTATCACAACGCCAAGCTGCACGCGGGCGCGGTCGTCATACCGGCGGCCCTCGCGCTGGCGGAAAAGCTCGACGCGAGCGGGGAACGCCTGCTGACCGCCATCGCCGCCGGATACGAAGTGATGATCCGCTCCAGCCTCGCCATGCATCCGTCCGCGACGCGGCTGCGCGGCTGGCACATCACCGGCGTGTGCGGCCCGTTCGGCGCGGCCGCGGCGTGCGCCGTGCTGCTCGGGCTCGATGACGAGCACACGGCCTGGGCGCTGGGACTCGCCGGCACGCAAGGCTCCGGCGTGTGGGCATTCAACGCCGACGGCACCATGAGCAAGCGCTTCCACGCGGGGCGTGCGGCCTATTCGGGCGTGCTCGCCGCGGAGCTCGCCGCGATCGGCTTCACCGGGCCGACCCAGATCTATGAATTCCACGACGGCGGCGTGTTGAAGGCGTATTCCGACCGGTCGGACCCGGCCCCGCTCACCGCGGAGCTCGGAACGGCCTACCGGCTCGACACCAATCGCATCAAGCCCTATTCCTGCTGCGGCAGCACGCATTCCTACGTGGATGCCGCGTTCGAGCTGCGCCGGCGCCTCGGCACGCCGTGGGACGCGAAGCGGCGCGTGCGCGTCGGGCTCGCGAAGGTGGTAGATGTCCAGTGCGGCTTCGCGTACATCCCCACCAGCGCGCTGAACGCCCAGATGAGCCTGCGCTATGTGGTCGCCGCTGCGTTGCTCGAAGGGCAGGTGCTGCCGCCGCAGTTCTCGGACAAGAAGCTGTCCGATCCGGCCATCACCGAGCTCGCGCAAAGAATCGCGCTCGAGCACGACCCCGCGCTCGACAAGCTCTACCCCCAGCAGTTCGCCGCGTGGATCGCCGTCGAGGACGCCGGAAAGTGGGTGCGCGTGGATGTGCTCGATCCCCTCGGCTCGGAGGCCAATCCCGTCGGCGAGCGCGGCGTCATCGAGAAGTTCCGCGGCATCAATCCGCAGTTGCCCGTGGATGTGATCGCCGACACCGTGCTGCACATCGAGCGCCACACCGTCAAGGAGTTGCTCGCGTTGCTTGCGGGCAAGCGCGCACGGCAGCTGCAGCGCGCGTGACGGCGCATCGCTGGAACCTCTGCCCACGAACTGCGGCAACTTCATCGGGAGCAATCATGAGCAAGCATTCAGCGCTGGTTGGGTTCGGGCTCGCGTTGCTGGTCGCTGCGGGCACGGTCGAGGCGCAGCAAAAATATCCGGTGCGGCCTATCCGCCTGGTGGTGCCGTTTGCCCCGGGCGGCGGCACCGACATCATGGCGCGCAGCATCGCGCAGAAGCTGAGCCAGGCTTTTGGCCAGTCCGTGGTCGTGGACAACCGGGCGGGCGGCGGCGGCACCATCGGCGTGGAGACCGTGATCCGGGCGAACCCCGACGGCTACACCATGATCATCGTCTCGGGCAGCTACGCGGCGAACGCGGCCGTCTACCGGCTGCCCTACGACTCCGTGAACGACATCGCGGCGATCGCGCTGGTCGGCGAAACCGGGAACGTGATCGCGCTGCCACTCTCGGTTCCGATCCGCAGCATCAAGGAGCTCATCGCCTACGACAAGGCCAGCCCGGGGAAACTGAACTATGCGTCGACCGGCACCGGCGGCTTCACGCATCTCATCACCGAGCTTTTCAACCAGATGGCGGGCACCCAGCTCATGCACATTCCGTACAAGGGCACCGGCCCGGCGCTGAACGATCTGCTGGGCGGCCAGATCCAGGTCCTGTTCGGGAGCCTCCCCTCGACGATCCCGCTGATCAAGCAGAATCGCGTGCGCGGGATCGGCGTCACCACGCCCAAGCGCAGCGGCGCGATCCCGGATATCCCGGCGATCGGCGAGGTCGTTCCGGGCTACGAGGCGGTGCTGTGGTACGGCTTCTGGGGACCGAAGCAGCTGCCCAAGAACATCGTGACGCTATGGAATACCGAGATCCGCAAGGCGCTGAAGCAGCCGGACATGCGGGCGCGTCTTGCGAACGAAGGCCTCGATCCTGCCGACGCGCCGCCGGAGCGTTTCCTTGAAGTCGTCAGGCGCGATGTCGCGAAGTGGACCGGGGTCGTCAAGAAGGGAAATATCAAAGCCGGCAGCTAGGTATGGAGCTCGACGACGTCGCCGTCGGCGAGCTTGTGCTCGCGCCCGACGTGCTGCCCCGGAATTCCGGTCTTCCCCCAGACGCGCGCAAACTTGAGCGTATGCGCGAGGTCCTTGTGCACGAGCCGCGCGACATCCTCGATCGTCTGCCCGCTGCGCAGCGTGAATGGCCGGTCCTTCTCCGCGGGCTTGCCGGGAGCCTTGGTGTAGACGCGCACGATGCCGAGATGCCCGAAGAGCCAGGCGCCGACTTCCGCAAGCCCCGCTCCCGTGGTCGCTGAGACCGCAAGCGCGGGGTAGTTGAAGCCCGTCAATTCGCGGAACGCCTCCACTTCCGCCGCTTCATCGGCAGCCAGATCCGCTTTGTTCGCCAGCAACAGCGCGGGAAGCCTGAGCGCGAACGGGTCGCCGTTGCCCGGCTCCGCGGCTGCCGGCGCGGCCTCCCAGCAGTCGGTCAGCGTGACGTGCTTCTCCCGCAGCACGGCGTGCACCGCCAGGACCTGCTCGACGCAGGACGACTCGCCGAAATCCACGATCAGCAGGCAGGCATCGGCCGTCTGCAACGCCGAGGCGAGCCACGGCACGGGGTGCTCGGGCGACACCGCCGGGAGGTCCACGAGCTGCAGATGGATGTCCTCCAAGGTCATCATCCCCGGCTCGGGATGCTGGGTCGTGAAGGGATAGGGCGCGATGTGCGCGCCGGAGCCGGTCAGACGCGCGTGCAGCGATGACTTGCCGGAATTGGGCGGCCCGATCAGCGCGAGCTGCGCCGCGCCCTCGGGGCGCACGACGTGCGAGGCGCCGCCGCGGGCCGGGCTCTTTTTCGGCGCCTCGAGTTCCTCCGAGAGCTCCTTGATGCGGCTCTTGATGTCCGCCTGCAGGTGGTCGGTCCCCTTGTGCTTGGGGATGGTGCGCAGCATCTCGCGCAGCCCGTCGAGACGATCGCGCGGGTCGCGCGCCTTGCGAAAGGCGGCCTCGGCGGCCTTGTACTCGGGGCTGAGGTTCGCGGGCATGGGACTAGTATCGGCCGCAACGCGAGCCCGATTCAAGACGTTTTGCGGAGTCCGCTGTCAAAGTGAATTGGTAGGCAACGAGGTCAATTGATGCCGTTTGCGAGTTGGCTCGTACTGTTTTGCCTGATTGCGGGGGTGCCGCCAGGCGCGGCTTCGGCGGCGGAAGCACAGCCGCAAGATGCCCCGAATGAGCTGCAAGCCATTGATTACGCGCTGCTGCCTGCTGGAGCGGCGCTCGTGCGGCTCACTTTCGCCCGGCAAGCCGAGGTGCCCCCCAATGTGCTGGTAAACCATTACCCGATATACCGCATTACGTTCGACTTTCCCGACACGGTCAGCGCAACCGGCAAGCGGCTGATCGAAGTCAGTCCGCGCGGACTGCGCAGCATCCAACTGGTGCAGGCAGGCAAGCGCACGCGGGTCATCCTGAATCTCGATCGGCCGTTCATCTTCGATACCGTCCTCCGGGGCACGGTGCTCGTGATCACGCTGCGGCGGCCGAACTGGGGCGTCGCGCAGCCAAGCGGCGACTCAAACTGCTCCGATCAGGATTTCGCCGCGCGCGCCTTGTCGTCTGATTGTCTCAGCGCGTCGTAGACGCGAGCCGCTGCGTCGGGGTCTGTCTTGACCCGCTCCAGGAAGAACAGGTACGTCGAGTCGTGCGCCAGCCATTTCATGCTGATGTCCAGTGGCGCGGTCCCCGGCGGCCAGGCAACATTCCCGTAGCCGCAAGCGTCAGCTGCTCGTAGACTCCATCTGACCGCCCGCAGCCTCAGTTCGTCACGCTCCCTCAAGGCCAAGATTGCGGCTCGCTTCTCCTCGGTGATCACACCCCTAAGCGCGTAGGGCATCACGGCCGAGAACATTGCGAAGTCGGGCGGCCGGGCAGCGGTCTCCGCAAACATGTATTTGTCGGGACTGGATGTACTCGACACCATGCAATAGCCAACGCGCAGTTGCAGGTCAGGAATGCCGGAATAATCCCGCTCGGACATTGCCTCCGCCGCATAGAACAGGGCCCCGTAGACGCCGGATACGAATGACAGGAGCCCGACCAGCACCTTGTACTTGGGCTTGTAGCCTCGCGCTTTCTGGGACTCCACGTTCCCGTCACCCCTCGTCCGGATTACGGCGGAATCGGATGGCCAATAGCTGCCTGCGGCTCACGGAAGAAATGTGCCGAAAGCCTCACGCGCCATTTATATCGTGCTGGCAAATCGTTGCATAGGAACGCTTGCATACGAATCTCGGGTTCTCCCGCCGAAACGGGGTCTGTGTGCCGTCACTCGCTGGCGACACTGTTAGATTCGATCAATCAGCAAATTACATTCGAGCGGCAATCAGTTGTCGTAGCGTGGCGACAAAGTCCTCCATGATTCGCCGGCGCGAACAGAAGGAAATTCTGTAACCCTCTAATCCAATTGAGGTCCCTTGGTTTGGCACAGCGATTGCTAGCTTCGGCGCGGATAACCGGAAGAGCGCTGCCTGGACGGTGCGGAGATGCGCAGAGCGACAATCAATGATCTTCTCTCGAAACGAGAGCAAAAAATACTGCAATGGTTAAGCGAAGGATTACGCGACAAGGACATCGGGCCGCTGCTCGGCCTGACGACGCGCAGCGTGACCCGCGTCGTGCGCGAAATCTGCGATAAGCTCGATGCACGCACGCGCACGCAGGCGGCGTGCATGTTCCTGAGCGAGCTTATCCTTCATCCTCTGTCGCCAGCGTTCCAGTAGCACTGCTCTAGCCACCGGCCGCGACCAAGCCTGACTTGACCATCGCTTCCAGGACCACGTCGACGAAGGCGCGCACCTCCCTCTGGATATTCGAGGTCTCAGTGGTGCGTGTGCGGGCTGCCCATTCGATACGGTCGGTGCTCAGATCCGTGAGCGAGGTCTGCGCGACATACACGTTGTAGGCGCGCACATCAGTGCGCACCGGGTACGCCATGCCCCAGTAGTAGCCATACCAGCTGCGATAGCCATAGGCGCCGCCCCACCATATCGGGTCCTGCGTGACGACGACCTCGCGGTCCTGGCCAATGACCGCGGTCGACAGCAGGTAACGCGCACCAGCCTTGCGCGCGGCGGCCGTCAGGCGCTCGTGCGCATCGCTGCCGAGGCTGCCGGGCACCAACGCGTGGCTCTGCGTGGCCCTCGTGCCGCGCGCGAGGAGCCTGGCCACTATCTCGTCCTCGTATATGCGCCGCAAGGTATCGTCACGCGCCAAGCCTACTACCAGCACCGGCGCATCGATGCGCTTGCCGGCGAATTCGGGGCTCGTCCAGCTGCCGTCGAGCGTGGTCGAGGCGCAGCCGGCGAGATTTGCGATCATCGCGAAAGCGGTGATGACGTTGATCAGTCGCACCGGGCCCATGAAATACCGAGCGCTCGGATTCACGGCGAATGCAGTCTCGTGCCGCAAGTCAGGGTGAGGGGAATCACGTCAATTTCCAGACTCCATCGCGCTCGGTCACCCGGCCGTCGCGCGCGAGCTTGATGAGATGCGCGTGGAGCGAGCGGCGCGCCACGGGATGCGCGCGTTGCGGCACGTCGTCATAGACGAACGGCAGCAGCTCGTCGAGCGTCGCGGGGTTCGCGCGCCGGAACGCATCGACGACTTTCTGCTCGCGCTTCATGCGGTGCGCAATCAGGCGCCGCACTTCGTCATGAGGCTTCTCGATCACGTGGCCGTGCCCCGGCGCAATCGCGGCGAGATCGAGCGCGAGCAGGCGCTCGAGCGACATGAGGTAGGTCGCCATCTCTCCGTCGGGCGGAGAGATCACCACCGTGGAGCCCTGCATGATGTGATCGCCGGTGAAGAGGAGCTTCTGCTGCTCCAGCAGGTAGCACAGATGGTTCGACGCGTGCCCGGGCGTGTGCACCGCGCGCAGCTGAAACCCGCCGCAGTCGAGCCTGTCGCCTTCGCGTAACGCCCGGTCGGGGGCGAAAGCGGCGTCCTGCCTGCCGTCGCCCGGAACCGTGCCGAAACCCAGCACCTGGGCGCCGGTTTCCGCCTTGAGCGCCTTCGCGCCCGGCGAGTGATCGAGGTGGGTGTGCGTGCACAGTATCCACTTCAGCCGCCCGCCTGCCGCCTCGAGCATTCCCGCGAGGTGCACCGTGCTCTCCGGCCCCGGGTCGATCAGCGCAATCTCGCCGGTTCCGATGAGATAGGTGTTCGTCCCGGGTCCGGTCATCATGCCCGGGTTGGGCGCCGTGACGCGGCGAACGAGATCGTTCAGCCGAACGACCTTGCCCGGGACGATTTCTTCAGGCTTCATCGTAGCCGGGCTCGCCGGGGAGAACGCTGCGCCCGTCCCGCGTCATCCGCGGCAGCTGGGCGCGCACCTCGGGAGAGGACTCGATTTCCGCAATCAGCTCGGCGGTCGACGCGCAGGCAGCGAAGCGTTCGAGCGTCCTGATAGTCGGCAAGCGCAGGTTCATCGCTTCCCGCGCGCACACCTCGAGCGCCTCCCCCGGCCGCACCCAGACATGCGCGATGGCCTCACGGTTGTCGTGCCGTACTTCCTGGCCCTCCGGGGCCGCAGCCAGGAAGAAGCGCGTATCGTAGCGTCGCGGCGAGCCGACCGGCGTGATCCAGTGGCCGAAATAGCGCAGCCGGTCCACGGCAAGCCGCAGGTTCTCGCCGAGCACGAAATCCACGAAGGCGGCATGGCCCTCGTCGAGCGCCCGGCGCTGGGGGCGATAGCGCTCGGCAGCCTCCTCGTTCACGGTGATCATCCTGCCGCTCGCGTCGTACGCAAGCAGGATGCCGGCTTCCTCGAATGCCTCGCGGATCGCCGCGACCCAGTATGACAGCCCGCCGCGCTCGAGCCCCAGTACGCGGCTCGCCGCGGCGTCATCGAGACCGACGCACAGCGCGTGCAGAGCGGGAGAGTCATCGGCGGCGTCGAGCGCGCCTCCCGGGAACACATGCGCCCCGGGCATGAATGCAAGGTTCGGGCTTCGTTGCAGCATGAGCACCTCCAGCCCGCGCGGTGCATCACGCACCAGCGTGACCGTGGCGGCCGGCAGCGGGGTGACCCCGTTCCTTGCAGTCATCGCTCAGGCGCGCTTGACCAGCGCTATCGTCCGCGCCGCTGGGTCGACGCGCACGATGTCCCCGGTCCGGATGCACGTGCGCGGGTCGCGCGACCAGCCTTCCGTGATGGTCATGCCCGCAAACACGGCGCCCTGCACCATCACGGGATTCGTCACCCCGAAAACCAGCGCCTTCGGGGCAATGCCCTTGGTCTTGATGTCCTGGAACGCCCAGCCCGCCGCGATGCCGCCCTTCGCGGTCGGGAAGAACAGGATCTTGTCGCGGATATTGACGCCTTCGAGCCTGTGCCCGGGCTTGGTGATGACCCCGCTCCAGCGGTCGAGATCATAGCGCGGGCTGAAGCCCTCCTCCGACACGACCGCCTCGCCCTCCACGGCGCGGCCGAAGGCGCGCTTCACGCGGATCGCGACTTTCGCGCCGCTCACCTGAATATCCCGCTGCAGGCGATCTCGACGCAGTCTTCCGTGCGCCGCAGTATCGTGTTGAACTTGTGCGCAGTGATCGTGTTCACGATTTTCGCGGAGTTCGAGATCATATTCGTCCAGCGGTTCGCCGCGCGCATGCGCGAGAGATTCTGCAGGATATACACGCAGACGCCCTCCAGTATCGTGACGCCGGCCGCTTCGAGCGCCTGGGCATAGCCGAGCGCGCGGGCCTGGGCGAGCACGCCGTTGCCGGTCGTCGCGAACACCGTCGTGCCGGCGTGCACGCGGCGCCCATCGAAGAGCTGCGCCAGGTGCCGCATCTCGAGGAGGGAGAGCTGCGGCCCCGAGAACACGACGAAATTGCAGCTCCCGTCCGGATTGCTGCAGCTTCGAAACACGCGCTCGATGTCGGCGCCGGTGATTCTCGCCCGGCTCGATGAGCGGTTGCCGCCGAGCGCGCCTGTCAGCGTCGGCGCCTCGGGCGTGACCCCCACCATGTGGTACATCGCCATCGAGCCATAGCTCGCGAGCGAGGTCCCGAGGTGCTTCAGCTCGTCCGCCGTAGGCACCCGCCGGATGCCCGTGAAAACGGGAACTGCAAAATAGCTCTGGTGCGACTCGCCGACGAGCTTGCCGAGCGCGCCCCACTCGGCATAGTCGCCGAGCTCCGCGGCCACCTCGACGACGAATGTGCCCTTCCGGTGGCGGTCGAGCTGGAACCCGTACTCCGGGACGCGTCCGGTCATGCCGGCGGCCATGGCCGCGGGACCGGACTCGAAATTGCTGCGTGCGCCGCACACGGAGTTCGCCCAGATGACCGTTCCGGTGTCGCCCCAGGCGAGGCGCTCGCCGAAGTGCGGCTGATACACCGTCTGGTAGTTGATGCAGGTGTCGGTCGTGGCGACGTTCATCCGCCGCAGGCAGCCGATCAGCTCGCGCTCCTTGGCGGCTTCGCCCGCGTCCTGCCCGAGCCGCTCCACGTAGGCAAAATCGAAGCAGCGCGCGTTGGTCGTGATGGGGACCCCGCAGCGCGCCCCCGCTCCCTCGAGGCGCTTGAGGTGATCGAGCCCGCCGTCGCCCATCACCTCGATGTCGCCCATCATGTGCACGTTGGTGACGGGCACCAAGCGCCGCGCCCCATAGAATTTCCCGACCTCGAGCTGGAGCTCGAGCGCGCGGCGCACGGGCTCGCCGCGCTCCCCGCGCAGCATCGCCCGCTCTTCCGCTGTCAGCCGCATCGTTCCTCGTTGATCGTTTCTCGTTCCTCGTTTCTCGCCTTACGCCTTCCCCTCATCCCTCCGCCCTCATCCCTCGGTCAGTCCGTGCCCTTTGCGCCAGAGAGCTTGACCAGCCGCCCGAATTTCTCGGTCTCGGCGCGCACGAATTTTCCCAGCTCCTCGGGGGTGGTGCCCACCGTCTCCGCGCCCACGCTGGCGAGCTTCTCCCTCACATCCTGGAAGCCGAGCCCGCGATTGACTTCGGTGTTCAGGCGGACGATCACCTCGCGCGGGGTCGCGGCCGGCACGAAATACGCGAACCAGTTGCTGATGTCGAAGCCCGGCACCCCCGCCTGCTCCATCGTCGGCACCGCGGGCGCCGCGGGCGAGCGTTTGGTCGTCGTCACCGCCAGCGCGCGCAGCCTCCCCGCTTTCACGTGCGGCATCGCCGGCGGCATGCCCGAGAAGAACATCGGCACGTGGCCGCCGATCAGGTCGGGCATCACGGGTCCCGCCCCTTTGTACGGCACGTGCACCATGTCGAGCTTCATCGTGATCTTGAGCAGCTCGCCCGACAGGTGCTGCACGCCGCCGGTGCCGGCGGACGCGTAGCTCAGCTGGCCCGGCCGCGCCCTGACGAAAGCGATCAGTTCCTTGACCGACCTCACCGGCAGCGACGGATGCACCACGAGGATGAGCGGCGTCACCGCCGCGAGCGATACAGGCGCGAAATCGCGCGGCACGTCGTACGGCATCTTCTGCAAGTGGGGCAGGATCGCCATCTCCGCCGGCACCGCGATGAGGACGGTATAGCCGTCGGGCGCTGCTTTCGCCACGATATCGGCGCCGATCACGCCGCCCGCGCCGGGACGATTGTCCACGATCACGTTCTGCTTCATGGCCGCCTGCATCTTCTGCCCCACCAGGCGCGCGGTCAGATCTGTCGCGCCGCCCGGCGCGTACGGCACCACAACGCGGATCGGCTTGGTGGGATAACCCTGCGCCGGGACGCCGCCGCTCACCACCGCCAGCGCGCCGCCAAGACACGCGGCGGTGGCGCTTTGTGCGAGTTTCATGTGCCGCCCTCCTCTCACTGTCAATCGACCCGCGTTCCCGAAACCTTGATGATCCTGCGGTACTTCTCCGTTTCGGATTTCACGAAGCGCGTTAGCTCCGCCGGCGAGCCCGGCGCGATCTCCACGCCGGTGTTCGTCAGGAACTGGTTGACGTCGGGCAGGCGCAGGATGCGCACCAGCTCGGCGTTGAGCTTGCCCACGATGGCCTTCCGGGTCTGCGCAGGCACGAAGAAGGCAAACCAGATGCTCGTGTCGAAGTCCTTGACGCCCAGTTCCTGGAGCGTCGCCACCTCCGGCACCAGGGGTGAGCGTTTGGCCGTCGAAATCGCAAGCGCGTGCAGCCTTCCCGCCTTCACGTGCGGCAGAACGGGCCCCATGCCCACGAAGCCGAACTGCGCTTCCTGTCCCCCGAGGAGGGCGGCGGTGGCAGGCGCACCGCCTTTGTAGGGCACGTGGGTCACATCGGTTCTGGTCGACATCTTGAACAACTCGCCGGAGAGATGCATCGGGCTGCCCACGCCGACCGACGCGTAGGCGTACGCGCCCGGCTTCGCCTTGGCGTGCTCGATCAGCTCCTTCACGCTCTTCGGCGGAAACGAAGGATGCTTCACCAGCAGCAGCGGCGAAATCGTGCCGAGCGTCACCGGAGCGAAATCCCGGTTCACATCATAGGGCAGTTTCCGGAACAGGCTCGGATTGACGGCAACCTCGCCGGTCGAAGCAACCAGGATCGTATGCCCGTCAGGCGAGGCCTTCGCGACGATCTCGGTTGCGATCACCCCGGCACCGCCGGGGCGGTTATCGACGACCACCGGCTTGCCCCAGTTCTCGTTCATTCTGGGGCCCACCGCGCGCGCGAGAATATCGGTGTTTCCGCCCGGCGCGAACGGCACCAGCATCCGGATCGGCCGTACCGGAAACTCCTGCGCCCATGCCGCCTGCCCGGCCACGATCATCGCCACGAGCGTCCATGCCACTGCTGTCCGTCTGTTCATAGTCCCCTCCTCGTTCTCGACGCTACATCGTTCTGACTTCCGCCTTCTGCCTCCCAACCTCACCCAAACACCGCCGGATAGCCCGGCGGCGGCGTGAAGCCCAGATCGCCGCGCTTGATGACTGCCTCGCGCCCTCCGTTCGCTTCGAGAAGATCGGCCTGGCGCCGCTTCGCCCGCGCATCTACTTGCGCCGGATCGCACATTGCGAAAAGCCGCTCGCGGCACTCCTTCAGCACGCTTGCGTAATGCGGATCGGCGGCGAGATCGCGCAACTCCTCCGGGTCCCGCTCGAGGTCGAACAGTTGCGGCCGGTACGCGACATAGTGAACGTACTTGTACTTTCCGTGGCGGATCATGAACGCGCCCGTCGTCGAGCCCATTCCATGGTACTCCGACAGGACGTTGCGGCGGGGCTCGTCCCCACGCGCAAGCTTGAACAGCGACGCGCCCGGATGTTCCTCGTACACTTCCGGCCGGTCCTCTCCCACGCACTCCATGATGAACGGGTAGGTGTCGACGTGGCTTGCCGGCGTGCTCACCCGTTTCCCGCGCGGCAGGTCGGCACCCGCAATGATCAGCGGAACACCCGCGACTTCCTCGTACATCGTGGACTTGCCCCACAGCCCCCGCGCGCCGAGGTTGTCGCCGTGATCGCTCGTGTACAGGATGCGCGTCGAATCGGCGAGCCCCACGGCTTCCAGCGTGCGGATCACTCTGCCGACGTTGTCATCCACGAAGCTGCACAGCCCGTAGTAAGCCGCGACCGCCTTCCTGAGCTTGTCCGGATCGAAGTAGCGGTCGTAGACGAAGCTCCCGGCGTAGTCGCGGAGATACGGATGATCCGGCCGCTCGCTCTTCGCGTACTGCTTGGGCACGGGCATCCTGTCGAGGGGATACTGGTAATAGAAGTCGGCCGGCGCCACCAGCGGGAAATGCGGGCAGACGAAGGAGACGAACAGCACCCATGGCTTGTCGCGATACCGGGGCGCCTCCTCCCGCAGCCAGATCTGCGCGCGCGTCGTGATCTCCCGGTCGTAAGCAGTGTAAGGAGTCTCCCCGGGCCCGGCGAGCTTGGCGATCTTCCAGGACAGGCCTCGCTCCGGCAGGTCCCTGCGCACCAGCCCCATGAGATCGCCTTTCCCCTCGATGATGTTCATCGGGATGATCTCTTCGCTGAAGCCGTTGTCGTCGCCCTCGTGGCCGCGAAAATGCAGCTTGCCGATCGAGACGACGCGATGGCCCCGCTCGCGCAGGCGGTGATGCCAGCTCGGGATGGAACCGTCGTAGGCGTCGGCGTTGTCCCAGAAGCCGATCTGGTGGATGTACTTGCCGGTTGCGAACGCGGCGCGCGCGGGCACGCACACCGGACAGGTCGTGTAGGCAGAAGTGAACCTCGTTCCCCGCGCCGCGAGCGCGTCGAGGTGCGGAGTCTTGACGATCGGATGCCCGGCGCACCCCATGATCTTGGGATTGTGCTCGTCGGACATGACGACGAGAAGATTCGCCGGTTTCATGCCCGTTCCGGCCGCGTAGGGCGCGCGTGCACCCTCTTCCACCGCTATTGCTCGAAATCCTCCAGCAGCCCTACCAGGTCATCGGCATGCTCTTCCTCCATGGCGAGGATTCCCTCCAGCATGCGCGTGGTCGTGGTGTCCTTGCTGCCGATGTAATTGATCATCTCGCGGTAGCTGTCGATCGCGATGCGCTCGGCGACGAGGTCTTCCTTGATCATTTCGATCAGGTTCTCTCCCTCGACGTACTCGGCGTGGCTGCGGGAGAGCAGGCCCTCCGGCGAGAAATTGGGCTCTCCGTTCAACTGCACGATGCGCTGCGCGATCTGGTCGGCGTGCTGCTGCTCCTCGTTGGCGTGTGTCAGGAATTCCGCGGCCACCGGCTCGGCGTTCATGCCTGCAGCCATGAAATGATGGCGCCGGTAGCGCAGGACGCACACGATCTCCGTCGCCAGCGCCTCATTGAGCAGCTTCAGCACGGTCTTGCGGTCGGCCTGGTAGCTGGGCGTGACTGCGCCTTCCTGGATGTGCTGACGCGCGCGGGCGCGAATGGTCTTGATGTCGGTCAGAAAGGGCTTGGCTTTTGCCATCGCAGGTCTCCTCGGGATTACCCGAAATGTAGCGCCGAAACGGCCCGCCGTCTATGTGGTCAGGCGAGATCGAAGCGGTCCAGGTTCATCACCTTGTCCCACGCCGCCACGAAGTCCTGCACGAACTTCTCCTTCGCGTCCGTGCTCGCATAGACCTCGGCCAGCCCCCGCAGCTGCGAGTTCGAGCCGAAGACGAGATCCACGCGCGTGCCGGTCCACTTGACCTTGCCGGTCTTGCGGTCGCGGCCCTCGAACACGTCCTTCGCGTCCGAGACCGGCTTCCACTCCGTGCCCATGTCGAGCAGGTTGACGAAGAAGTCGTTGGAGAGCGTCTCCGGCTTCGAGGTGAAGACCCCGTGCTTCGCGCCGCCGACGTTGGTCCCCAGCATGCGCATGCCGCCGGCGAGGACCGTCATCTCCGGCGCCGTGAGCGTCAGGAGCTGCGCGCGGTCGAGCAGCAGCTGCTCGGCGGAAACCGCAAACTTGCCTTTCAGGTAGTTGCGGAAGCCGTCGGCAATCGGCTCGAGCACCGCGAAGGACTCGACGTCCGTCTGGTCCTGCCTCGCGTCCATGCGTCCGGGCGTGAACGGCACCTTCACGGTGACGCCGGCCTTCTTCGCGGCCAGCTCGACGCCCGCGCAGCCCGCGAGCACGATCAGGTCGGCCAGCGACACTTGCTTCCCGCCCTTCGCCTTCTTGTTGAAGTCGGCCTGGATGCCTTCGAGCGTCTTCAGCACCTTCGCCAGCTGCGCCGGCTGGTTCACCGCCCAATCCTTCTGCGGCGCGAGCCGGATGCGCGCGCCGTTGGCGCCGCCGCGCTTGTCGGAGCCGCGGAACGTGGAGGCAGAGGCCCACGCCGTGGACACCATCTGCGCCACCGACAGCTTCGAGGCAAGGACCTTCTTCTTGAGATCGGCGATCTCCTTCACGCCGATCAGCTTGTGGTTGACCGCGGGAATCGGGTCCTGCCAGATCAGCTCTTCCTTCGGCACTTCCGGCCCCAGATAGCGGACGCGCGGGCCCATGTCGCGATGCGTCAGCTTGAACCAGGCGCGCGCAAAGGCGTCGGCAAAGGCTTGCGGGTCCTCGTAGAACCGGCGCGAGATCTCGCCGAACTCTGGATCGAAGCGCAGCGTCAGGTCAGTGGTCAGCATGGTCGGCTTGTTGAACTTGCCCGGGATGTGCGCGTCGGGAATGATCGCCGGCGCGTTCTTCGCCACCCATTGCTTGGCGCCGGCGGGCGACTTGACCTGCTCCCATTCGTGCTTGAACAGGTTCTCGAAGAAGTTGTTGCTCCAAAGCGCCGGGGACTTGGTCCAGGTCACTTCGAGGCCGCTCGATATCGTGTCGGCGCCGCGCCCCGTGCGGTAGTCGCTCATCCAGCCCAGGCCCTGCGCTTCCAGCGGCGCGCCTTCCGGATCCGGACCCTTGTGCGATTCCGGGGCGGCGCCGTGGCACTTGCCGAAGGTGTGGCCACCGGCGATGAGGGCGACGGTTTCCTCGTCGTTCATCGCCATGCGGCCGAAGGTGGCGCGGATGTCCTTGGCGGCGGCCATGTAGTCGCCGCTCGCGTTCGGGCCTTCCGGGTTGACGTAGATGAGGCCCATGTGAGTGGCGCCAAACGGCCCCAGGTCGCGATCGCCGCTGAAGCGCTTGTCGGTGCCCAGCCACGCAATCTCCTCGCCCCAGTTCACGTCCTCGTCCGGCTCCCAGACGTCGGCACGGCCGCCGCCGAAGCCGAAGGTCCTGAAGCCCATCGACTCGAGCGCGACGTTGCCGGCGAGGATGATCAGGTCGGCCCAGGAGATCTTCTTGCCGTACTTCTGCTTGATCGGCCACAGCAGGCGCCGCGCCTTGTCGAGGTTGACGTTGTCGGGCCAGCTGTCGAGGGGCGCGAAGCGCTGCTGGCCGCGGCCGCCGCCGCCGCGGCCGTCGGTGACGCGGTAGGTTCCGGCGGCGTGCCAGGACATGCGGATGAAGAGCGGGCCGTAGTGGCCGAAGTCCGCCGGCCACCAGTCCTGCGAGTCGGTCATGAGCTTGACCAAGTCCTTCTTGAGCGCCCTGTAGTCGAGGCTCTTGAATTCCTTCGCGTAGTTGAAGCCCTTGCCCATCGGGTCGGACTTCGCGGAATGCTGGTGCAGCAGCTCAAGCCGCAGCTGGCTCGGCCACCAGTCGCGGTTCGTGCGGCCGACGCCGGCGGCGTGTGTGAACGGGCACTGGCCCGCGCTCTTGTCAACAGTCTTCATGTCCATGTTTGTCTCCTATCGTGTTCTGCGATGCTCTTCGAGTTATTCCGAATGGAACGATCCGTCCTCTCTCCCATCGGCTCACAAAATTCGCCGAAAAAACTCCGCCCACGCTAGCCCGGCTCAATCGAGCACGTACTGACAGAGATCAAGCCTTCTGCAGGTGGCTCGGGCTTCAGACTAGCGATGCGCGATAAATTGTTCCAATCGTTATTTCGAGCCGTTATGATAGGCACTGCCTATTTATGCGTCGCCACCGGAATCCGCCATGAACCTTCGCGATCTCAAGTACTTCATTGCCCTCGCCGATACCCGCCATTTTGGCCAGGCGGCTGCCCGCACGTTCGTGAGCCAGCCGACATTGTCGGGACAGATCCGCAAGCTCGAGGCCGAGTTGGGTGCCGCGCTCTTTGAGCGCACGACCAAGACCGTGGCCCTCACCCCCCTCGGCGAGGCGCTGCTGCCGCACGCCCGGCGCGCCGTCGAGGAGGCCGACGCGCTGGCCCAGCTTGCGAAGGCGCATCGCGATCCGCTGGTCGGGCCCCTGCGCGTGGGCGCCATACCGACGCTCGCCCCCTACCTCGTCCCCTTGATTCTCGCGCCGCTTAAGCGCCGCTATCCGGGCGTCAAGCTCGTGCTGTCCGAAGAGATCACCGCGCAGCTCCTCGAGCGCCTGCGCCGCCATGAGCTCGACGCGGCCCTCATCGCGACCCCGGTGGAGGACGCCGACCTGCGGGCACGCGCGCTGTTCGAGGAGCCTTTCTGGCTCGCGCTGCCACGCGGACATGCGCTGGACCACAAGGATCCGATCACCCGTCGCGATCTCGCGTCGCTCGAGATGCTGCTCCTGTCGGAGGGCCACTGCCTGGCAGAACAGACGATGGAGATCTGCCGCCTGTCCAGCCGCCGGGACGCAGGCGAGCAGGCGGATCTCCGGGCGGCAAGCCTGGAGACCGTTCTGCAACTGGTCGGCGCGCGAATGGGGGCAACCCTCGTGCCGGCGCTCGCGCTGCGGGGCACCTGGACCACAGATGCCGGGGTAATCGCCAGGCCTCTTCAGGTGCCCGACGCTTTCCGGCGGGTCTCGATCGTCTGGAGAAAGAGCTTTCCGCGGACTGCTGCCATCGAGGCGCTCGCGGAGGTCATCCTGGCAAGCCTTCCCAACACGGTCCGCGTGCCAAAGCGCTAGACGTGCCCGTACTTGGCGAGCACCTGCTCGAGCGTGGCACCGGCAGCGAGCTCCGCGCGAATCTTCACTTCGGTCGCGGTCAGCCGCTCGGCCTCATTCAGCACTTTCTCGACGGCTTCGGCGGGAACTGCAATGACCCCGTCCGCATCGCCCAGCACGAAGTCGCCCGGGTTGACGATGACATGCTGCTTGGTCGCGCCGGGGAGATATGCCGGGACCTGCCAGGCCGTCACCTTCCAGCGCCCGATCGATTGCACCGGCGTGCGGTAGCGCGCATAGACCGGAAACGCCTGCTTCGCGATCCACTCGATATCGCGGATACCGCCATCCACCAGCGCGCCCGCGCAACCACGGGTCCTCATGCCGAGCGCGATAAGCTCGCCGAAGAAGCACACCCCGCCGCCGGCACCGCTCCACACGCTGACGCAGCCCGGCGACAGGCCGTCCACCGCTTTCATCTTGTCCGGGTCGCCGCCGCCCGCGTAAGGCCGCATCTCCCCGCAGATGGTGTAGGCCCAGCCTGCGAGCCTTCCCGCCGTCTCCGGATACGGCGCAAACGACGGAGCGAGGCCCTGGTGGAGATAGCCGAGCGCGTCCAGCACGTCGGACACCGTCGATGCGTCGACCTTCAGGAATCGCTGCCGGATCGCCTCGGCTTCCGGGCTAA
>DATBKZ010000024.1:0-18839 GCA_036555615.1 Burkholderiales bacterium
CCCGCCGTCACAGCGGGACATCGATATGGTGATCGATCAGCAGCGCCGCGAAGAGCGCCGCGAGATAAACGATGGAGTAGCGGAAGGTCCGGCGCGCCAGGCGGTCGCTGTATGCGGTGTAGATCCGGACCGCATACCACAGGAATACGGCGTCGAGCGCCAACGCCGCGACGAGATAGAGCGGCCCGCTCATGCGGGAGACGAACGGCATCAACGATACCGCCGTCAGGATCACGGTATAGAGCAGCACGTGCAGGCGCGTAAAGCGGTCGCCATGCGTCACCGGCAGCATCGGCACGCCAGCCTTGGCGTAGTCGTCCCTGCGGTAGAGCGCCAGCGCCCAGAAATGCGGCGGCGTCCAGGCGAAGATGATCAGGAACAGCAGCAACGCCTCGGGCGCGATCTCGCCGGTGACTGCCGTCCAGCCGAGCACCGGGGGCATGGCGCCGGAGGCGCCGCCAATCACGATGTTCTGCGGCGTCATCGGCTTCAGGACCACGGTATACACGATCGCGTAGCCGATGAAGGTGGCGAGCGTCAGCCACATGGTGAGCGCATTCACCCACTGGTGGAGAATGGCAAGCCCGGCGCCGCCCACGACTCCCGCAAAGACCAGCGTCTCGATCGAAGTCACTTCCCCGCGCGGCAGCGGCCGCGCGCGAGTGCGCGCCATCAGCGCGTCGATTCTCTGCTCCACCAGGCAGTTGACCGCCGCCGCCGCGCCGGCGGTGAGCGCGATGCCGAGAGTCCCGGCGATGAGCGGCTGCAGCGGCACCATGCCCGGCGCGGCCAGGAACATCCCGATCACCGCCGTGAAAACGATGAGCGCGACGACGCGCGGCTTGGTGAGCTGGTAGAAATGGCTGAACCGGGAGGCAGCCGACAGTCCCGCAATGCTCGAAGACATCTAGGTTGGTCTCGTGGCGCTTCGGAGGAGCGTGAATTTTAGCATCGGCCGTGTGCTGCCGCATCATCCAATGCGCGAGGCCTTGAGCAGGCGCGAGAGATCCTTGATCATGCGCGCGGGCTCGGGATCGCGCGGAAAGCGCATCATCAGGTTGCCAAGGGGATCGATGATGTAGATGTGATCGGCGGCCGCGACCGGCGCCGGGAACTGCTGCAGCAGCCCGCTACCCGCCGCGCGCACGACCCAGGTCCCCTGGAAGGCGGCGACGGCGTCGGAACGCGGCACGATGTCGTCGGAGATCAGCCATGCACGCTCGACCCGTTCCATCTCCTTTCCTTGCGTGAGGCGAAGCTGGCGCATGTAGACGAGCTTGCGCTCGCAGCGCTCGTCGCACCGCCCCGAATCCACGATTACCAGCACCCACCTGCCTTTCAGCCGCGAGAGCTGGAACGGCGTTCCGTCGGCGAGTGCAAGCGGGGGATCCGGCAACGGCCGCGGCTCGATCAGCGCGCCGTAGTTCACCGTGCGGGAGGGCGGCCAAAAGTAGTAGTAGAGGTAGGACGCGACGACCGGCGCCGCCGCCAGCGCGACGATGAGCCAGAGCGTCGTGTTACGCCTGGGAGCGCCGTTTGACATGGGTCGCCAGGTAGAACACGAGAACCGTCACGGCAAGCGCGAGCCATTGAAAGGCGTAGCCGTAATGCTTGTCGACGCCGAGGTCCGGCGGGTCCCACTCGCGGACGAGGCCGTCGTCCAGCGGGCTTTCCTGCAGGATCACGAACGGCTGCACCGAAATCGGCACCGCCTTCCGGTAACGCTCGAGCGTGAGGTTCTGCCACACCTTGCCTTCGATGGTCGCTGCGGACAGCTCCAGGAACCGTTTGCTCGGCGTCACCGCGAGGCCGGTGATCTCCACCGTACCAGTGGGAGTCGTCACCTCGGGCAGCCGGCTGCGATCCGCGGTCCCCCCGATCCAGCCCCGGTTCACCAGCACGTGGCGCTCGGGACTGCCCTCGATGGCCAGCGGCATCATCACGTGGTAGCCCGCGGTGCCGCGCCGCACGCGGTTGTCGATCAGCACGGCGTAGCGCGGATCGAACCGCCCGCGCGCCGACACGCGGCGCCATTCGACGTCCTCCGCTTTCAGCTCGGCCGCCGGGACCCGCACCGGCGGGTCCTCGGCGAGCTTCCCGAGCCGCGCCGCAGCCGCCTCCTTCTCATGCGCGCGGCCGAGCTGCCAGTTGGCAAGCGCCAGCGTCAGCGCAATGCCCGCCGCGGCGGCGAGCGTCGTGAACAGGCGCGGTTCGAAACGGTAACGGACGGGCAAGGGGCAACGGTATATGCTAGAGGTATCTCGCTTCTCCACCCGGCCGCCCGCCCATGAAGATCGTCGTCATCCTGTTCCTGGCCTTCATCGTCGGGAGCCTGTTCTCCGCGCTCTATTACCTCGTTCGCGACCGGGGCCGGGGCGAGCGCACGGTAAAGGCATTGACGGTGCGGATCACGCTTTCCGTCACGCTGTTCGTGCTGCTGATGCTGGGATACTACTTCGGTTTCATCACCGGCAAGATCCAGTAAGCACCCCGGCGCAAAAAAAGCGCCGCGCTCCTTGCGCGGCGTCCTTTCGCCTACTGACGGGGTCCCCCCTTGTTGTTCGTGCGCCTTCGTTCTTGTGCTGTTCTTGATGTTGGATTGGCGGCTTAGAGCCAGTAGACGAAGATGAACAGACCGAGCCATACCACGTCGACGAAGTGCCAGTACCATGCCACGCCCTCGAATCCGAAGTGGTGGTCGGGCCGGAAGTGGCCTGCGACGCAGCGGAAGAGAATCGTCGTAAGCATGATGCAGCCGACCGTGACGTGGAAGCCGTGAAACCCGGTCAGCATGAAAAAGGTCGCGCCATACGCCCCGGTCGTGAGCTTCAAATTCAGGTCGGAATAGGCATGCCCGTACTCGTAGACCTGTAACGCGAGGAACAGGACGCCGAGGCCGATGGTCGCGAACATCCACGCGATGAGCTTGTTGCGATCGTTGCGTAGAAGAGCCCAGTGCGCGAGCGTGACCGTGACGCCCGAGGACAGCAGCAGCAACGTGTTGATCGCCGGGATGCCCCACGCCGCCATGGGCGTGAACGCCTCCTTGATCCCGGGTCCCGTGGCCGGCCACTCGGCTTTGAAATCGGGCCACAGCAGCTTGTGCTCGAGGTCCCCGAGCCAGGGCACGGACAGCACCCGCATGTAGAACAACGCCCCGAAGAAGGCGCCGAAGAACATCACTTCCGAGAAGATGAACCAGCTCATTCCCCATCGAAACGAGGTGTCCACCTGCTGGTTGTACTTGCCGGACTCGCTCTCGTGCGCGACGGTGTGGAACCAGCCGACCAGCATGTAGCCGAGTATCGCCACGCCGGCGAGCACCACGAACTTGCCCGGCGCCCAGCCGTTGAACCAGGACGCGGCGCCCGAGGCCATGCAGAGCAGCGCGATCGAGCCCGTGATTGGCCAGGTCGACGGATCCGGAATGAAATAGCGTGCCGATTGACTCAACATCCCGATTCTCCCATTCAACTCGTGATGAAACGCACCAGCAGCACCAGGCCTGCAACGAAAATCGCCGCCCCGATTATCCCCGCCACGATCGCCTGAACCGGCGTGATCGTGACGACGTCGCGCTCGTGGGCTGCGCGCCTGCGGATGCCGACGAAGGCAGAGGCCACCGCTTTCGCCACCTGCAGCGGCGTCGCCCTGCGCGGGCTCTCCGTCGGCTCGCTCGCGACCACTTCCTAGCCCCCCCGCGCCTTCCCCTCCACCTCGAAGAAGGTGTAGGAAAGCGTCACGGTATTCACGTCCTGCGGCAGATCGCGCTCGACCACGAACGCGACCGGCATGCGCCTCACCTCGCCCGGCGCCAGCGTCTGCTGCGTGAAGCAGAAGCAATCGAGTTTCTTGAAGTAGCGGCCCGCCAGCTGCGGCCCGAAGCTCGGAATCGCCTGCCCGGTGACCGCGCGGTCCGACTGGTTGCGGACCTCGAAGGTGACCTGCGTCAGCGCGCCGGGGTGGATCCGCACGCTCTTCTCGACCGGGGTGAAGATCCACGGCAGGTTGCTGCGCAGATTGGTGTCGAACTCGATCGTCACGAAGCGGCTCGCGTCGATCTGCGTGTTCGCGACGGCGTCGGCCTTGACCACGCTGTTCAGGCCCAGCGCGTCGCAGATGGCCCGATAGAACGGCACCATCGCGTAGCCGAAGCCGAACATCGCGACCGCGACGACGAGGAGCTTGACCAGCGTCTGCTGGTTGGCCTGGGCGTGGCTCACCATATCCAATGCCGGATCACGACACCGATGAAGAACGCGGCAGCGATGGAGGCGAGTATCAACGCGGTCTTGACATTGCTGTCCATCGCGCCGCGCATGTCCATTATCCTCACTTGACCACCGGCGGGGTCTCGAAGGTGTGGTACGGCGGCGGCGAAGGCAGCGTCCACTCCAGCCCCTGCGCGCCTTCCCACACGCGCTCGTCCACCTTCTCGCCCGCGCCCCGAATCGCCTTCACCAGGACGTAGACGAAGATCAGCTGCGCGATGCCGAAGCCAAACGCGCCGATGGTCGAGATCATGTTGAAGTCAGCGAACTGCAGGTTGTAATCGGGCACCCGGCGCGGCAGCCCCGCGAGCCCGGTGAAGTGCATGGGGAAGAAGGTGACGTTAAAGAAGATCATCGACAACCAGAAGTGCCACTTGCCGAGCCTCTCGTCGTACATGCGGCCGATCCACTTGGGCAGCCAATAATAGGCGCCGCCGAAAAGGGCGAAGAGCGAGCCCGCGACCAGCACGTAGTGGAAGTGCGCCACCACGTAGTAGGTGTCCTGCAGCTGGATGTCGACCGGCGTGATCGCGAGCACGAGGCCGGTGAAGCCGCCCATCGAGAACACGAAGATGAAGCCGCACGCGAACAGCATCGGCGTCTCGAACGTCATCGCGCCCTTCCACATGGTCGCGATCCAGTTGAACACCTTCACGCCGGTCGGCACCGCGATCAGCATGGTCGCGTACATGAAGAAGAGTTGCGCGGAAGCCGGCATGCCGACCGTGAACATGTGGTGCGCCCACACGATGAAGGACAGGATCGCGATCGAGGCGGTTGCATATACCATCGAGGAATAGCCGAAGAGGGGCTTCCTCGCGAACGTCGGCACGATCTGGGACACGATGCCGAAGCCCGGCAGGATCATGATGTAGACCTCGGGGTGGCCGAAGAACCAGAAGATGTGCTGGAACAGCACCGGGTCGCCGCCGCCCGCGGCGTTGAAGAAATGGGTGCCGAAGTGGCGGTCGGTGAGGAGCATCGTGACCGCGCCCGCCAGCACCGGCATGACCGCGATCAGGAGATAGGCGGTAATGAGCCAGGTCCACACGAACAGCGGCATCTTCATCATCGTCATCCCCGGCGCGCGCATGTTGAGGATGGTGGTGACGATGTTGATCGAGCCCATGATCGAGGAGGCGCCCATGATGTGCAGCGCGAAGATCGCGAGGTCCATCCCCGGGCCCATCTGGGTCGAGAGCGGAGCGTAGATCGTCCAGCCCGCGGCGGTCGCACCCCCCGGCACGAAGAACGAGGCGACGAGCAGCGTCGCCGCCGGCGGCAGCAGCCAGAAGCTCCAGTTGTTCATGCGCGCGAACGCCATGTCGGGCGCGCCGATCATCATGGGGATCTGCCAGTTGGCGAAGCCGACGAAGGCCGGCATGATCGCGCCGAACACCATGATCAGGCCGTGCATGGTGGTCAGCTGGTTGAAGAACTCGGGACTCCAGAACTGCAGGCCGGGCTGGAACAGCTCCGCCCGCAGCGCGAGCGCGAGCACGCCTCCGACGAAGAACATGGACAGGGCGAACACGAGGTAGAGCGTGCCGATGTCCTTGTGGTTGGTCGTGGTGATCCACCGCATGATCCCCGTGTAGTGGTGACCGTGCGCGTCGTGACCGTGACCGTGGTGAGCGTGTGCGGCTTCCATGAAGTTCTCCAGTTGCGAATTCCGTGGCCGGCTACTTGCGCAGGGCCTTCACCTCGGCCGGCGTGACCGCGTCCCCGACCTTGTTCGCCCAGTTGTTGCGCGTGTACGTGATGACCGCCGCGATATCGGCGTCGGACAGATGCTTGAACGGCGCCATCGCCGTGCCCGCCTTCCCGTTCAGCACCAGCTGAACCTGGGCCTCCTTCGGCCCGTTGACGATCTTCGAGCCGGAGAGCGCCGGGAACACCTTGGGCATGCCCATGCCCGTCGCCTGGTGGCAGGCGACGCAGTTGCCGGCGTAGACCTTTGCGCCATGGGCCTTCAGCTCTTCGAGCGTCCACTGCTTTCCCGGATCCACCGCCGTCGCCGCCATGCGCTTCTTCTGATCGGCGACCCATGCCGCGTATTTCTCGGGCGTCACCGCCTCAACCACGATCGGCATGAACCCGTGGTCCTTGCCGCAAAGCTCCGCGCACTGGCCGCGGTAGGTGCCCGGGTTGTCGGCCTTGAACCAGGTGTCGCGCACGAACCCGGGAATGGCGTCCTGCTTGATGCCGAGCGCGGGCACCCACCAGGCGTGGATCACGTCGTTGGCGGTGGTGATAATGCGCACCTTCTTGCCCACCGGTACCACGACCGGATTGTCCACCTCGAGCAGGTAATGCGTGCCTTTCGGCTCGCCGCCCTCGATCTGCGCGCGCGGGGTGGCGAGCGTGCTGTAGAAGCTGATGCCCTCCTGCAGGTAGTCGTAGCCCCACTTCCACTGGTAGCCGGTGGCCTTGATCGTGACGTCCGGGCTGGAGGTGTCCTTCATTGCGATCACGGTCTTGGTCGCCGGCAACGCCATGAGGATCAGGATGATGAAGGGGATGACGGTCCACGCGATCTCGACCCCGACATGTTCGTGGAATTGCTCAGCCTTGTGGCCCGCCGCCTTGCGGTGCTTGATGATGGCCCAGGTCATGGCGCCGAACACGACCACGAAGATCCCGACGATGATCCACATGATCAGCGTGTGCAGATCGTAGATCTCCCGCGCGATGATCGACTGCGGCGGCTGCAGGTTGTACTGGTTGGCCAGCGCCGTCCCCTGGGCAAACCAACCCGCCGCGGCCACCAGCGGTCGTAACCCCTTGCTGATCATGCTTTCCTCACCCGTGATTCAATCTGTACGTGTCCCGGCACCGCGTCGCAGCTGCGCTAGCTCGCGCCCCGCAGGCGGCGCCTGAGCGCCTGTGCCAGCTCCAGACGCTGCGCGTCATTCATGCTGCGGCCGATCTCGAGCTCCCGGCCGTGCGAGCGCAGCGCGAGCCTGCTGCCGTTCCGGTTGACCACCACCTGTGCCCAGTAGCGGCTGAGCGCCTCACAGCGCGTGTTGCCACCGTCGAAGCACTCGACCCTCACCTGATCGCCGTCGATCTCGATCAGCTCGTAGTCCGCCGCATGACGCTCGACATAGCGGAACGCCAGGTACAGCACCAGCATTTCGAGCCCGGCGAACGGCAGGATCAGCCACGCACCAAAAACCGCAAACGCCGCGGCGATGCCGACCGAAACGACGAAAATGAAGGCGAAAACGAGAAGCCGTCCGGTAGAGCTGAGCGAGTTGTTGCGCCGGGCGAGCCGCCTGAACTCGATTGCGCGTGGCTGATCGCTGAAGTCCGTGACTGCGGTCATCTCTTCCGGCGCCGACATCCGCGTCGAGCGGGGGGAATGTATCACAGCCTCCCCTCGCCAAGCAATCGGAGACGCGGCGCAAAACGTCGGGCGTGCGCCTGCGAATCAGAGCAGCTTGCGCGTGTCCAGCAACGCCGCGCCGAAGTCGGGATCCGGCGCCGCGGCAAGCGAGATGCGCGCGAGCAGTGGCGCGGAAATCAGCGTCTCGAGCGCACGCACGTTTTCCTCCGCCGCCGCCATCTGTGGATCGATATGGTTGGCGACCCAGCCCGCGAGCGCAAGGCCGCGACGGGCAATCGCCTCCGCGGTCAGCAGGGCATGATTGAGGCAGCCGAGCCGCATGCCGACCACCAGCACCATGGGCAGCGCGAGCCGCGCGGCGAGTTGCGCGGTATCGCTGCCGGGACCGAGCGGCACGCAGAATCCCCCGACGCCTTCCACCATGACAATATCCGCCCGCGCGGCAAGGGCGTTGAAACATCGCGCGATACGCTCCAGATCGATTCTCATTCCCGCTTCGGCTGCCGCGATGTGCGGCGCAATTGCCGGGGTGAAGCAATAAGGATTGATCTGATCACGTGGCGCCGTCACGTTGCCCGCCGCGATCAGGCGCTCGACATCGTCGTGGACGAGTTCGTTACCGCGCGGCGCCGCGCCACTGGCGACCGGCTTCATCCCGACCACCTTCAGGCCGCGCGCGGCGAACGCCCGGATCAGCGAGCAGGCGACAAAGGTCTTGCCGACGCCGGTGTCCGTTCCGGTCACGAAGAATCCGCGACTCGTGACTCGTGACTCGTGACTCGCCAATGCACCGCCCTTCAGCCGCTGCGCGGCTTGATCTCGATCACCGGCCGCCCGGTCGGGCTGGTTCGAGGCTGCGGCTTCCAGGCGTGGCCGTAGATGACTTCGAAGGTCGCGGGGAGGCGGCCGTCGCGGCGCGCCGATTCGTAATTGCGGGCCACCTTCGCGAGCAGGGACTTGCCCGCGAGCGTGGGCCGGCGGCCGCGTGTCATGTTGTGCGCGCCGATTGCCTTCAGGTCGCGCATCAGCTCGCGCACGTCGGCGTAGGTCAGCGTGATCACCTCCATGTCCATGACCGGGTCGGCGAAACCGCTGGCCACCAGCAAGTCGCCTACGTCGTGCATGTCGGTGAAGCGGTGCACGTGGGTATGCCGGTCCACGGCCCCGAACGCTGCCCGCAGCTCCTTCAGCGTGTCGGGACCGAAGCTGCTGAACAGCAGGAGTCCACGGGGCGCGAGCACCCGGTGCATCTCCGCAAATGCGCGCTGCGGCTCGATGCTCCACTGGATCGCGAGGTTGGACCAGACCATGCCGGCGCACGCGGTCGCAAGTGGCAGCTGCTCGATGTCGCCACACACGGCGGCGAGCCGCTGGCTCCCGCCTCCGAAGAGGGCGCGCCACCCTTCGACAGTGGTCAGGGCAGGCCGCGGGCCGCGGCGGCGGGCGCGCCGCGCCATCGCGAGCGCCAGGTCGAGCGCGATCACACGGGCGGCGGGGAAGCGTCCGAGCAGCCCGCTGACCGCATTGCCGGTTCCACTGCCCGCATCGAGAATCGTCTCCGGCTCGAGCCTGATGTAATCGAGCCGCGCCAGCATGCGCCGGCAGACCTCGTTCTGCAGCACCGCGGCGGCGTCGTAGCTCGCCGCGGCCCGCTCGAACGAGCGCCGCACCATGAGCTTGTCCAGCGCGAGGGCGTCACTCATCGAAGAAATCCAGAAGCGCCGCCGCGACCGTCCGCGCCTGCGAGATGAACGGCGCATGACCGGCGCCCGGCAGCACCAGCAACCGCGCGTTCGGCAGGCACCGGCAGAGGTGCTCCCCCGCCGCGAGCGGCGCCACGCTGTCACGGTCACCATGAATCACGAGCGCGGGCTGCGAGATTGACGCGAGGGCGCCGCGCATATCGGTCTCGAGCAGGAGTCGCAGCCCGGCTGCAAGCGCCTCAGGGGCCGGTCCGTCGCGTGCGGCGTGCGCTTCCCGCAACTGCCTTGCGACCTCCTTCGCCTTCACGTCGCCATGCGCTTCCAGCGAAATGAAACGCCGCAACGTGCCCGCGCGATCGGCGGCAAGTTCCCCCGCGATTCGCGCGAGCACCGGGGGTGCGGCCGCGTGCTGCCAGTCGGCGCGCTGGGCGAAACAGGGTGTCGCCGCGATCAATCCCATCCGCATGACCTGCTGCGGCGCCCGCTGCGCCCACGCCAGGGCCACCAGCGCGCCGAGCGACCAGCCCACGACATCGCACCGCCGGGGCGCGCTCCGCGCGAGCCCCGCGGCGATTTCCTCCAGCGAGTATGGCGCGCACACCGGGGCGGCGCCGTAGCCCGGCAGATCCGGCATTTCCACGGAGCGCCGCGGTTGGAGTTCCGGCGCCAGGGCTTGCCACACGCTGGCGCCCGATCCCCAGCCGTGCACCAGCACCACATCGCGCTTCGCGACATTCGGTTGCATCAGGAACCTTGCCCTGCCGAGGCTCCCGACACCCTCGGCGGTTCACAGCGAGTTTTCAATCCGGTTCAGCGCGGCGGCCAGCCGCTCGACATCGGACAAATCATGGCCGGCGGACAACGAGATCCTCAAGCGCGCGGTTCCTTGCGGGACCGTGGGCGGACGGATGGCCGGCACCAGCAGGCCCTCGCGCGCCAGGCGCTCCGACACGGTCAACGCTTCTTCCGCTCCTCCAATCACGAGCGGCTGAATCGGCGTCGCCGAGGGCGGAAAGCGCCAGCGCGCCGGCCGCAGGCGGCTGCGCAGGAGCGCGATCAGTTCCTGCAGGTGGTGCCGCCGCCACTCATCGTCACGGATGAGATCGAGGCTTTTCAGCAGCGCTGCGGACAGCATGGGCGGCGTTGCGGTGGTGTAGATATAGGTACGCGCGCCCTGTACCAGCGCCTCGAGCACCTCCGGTTGGCCGGCGACGAAAGCGCCGAATACGCCTGCGGCCTTGCCCAGGGTAGCCATATAGATGATGCGCGGCGAGACGGCGCCGAAGTGAGCAAGCACGCCGCGCCCCCCGCGCCCCAGCACGCCAAAGCCGTGCGCATCGTCGAGCAGCAGCCACGCATCGTGGCGCTCCGCGAGCGTGACCAGCTCCGGCACCGCGGCAATATCCCCGTCCATGCTGAACACCGCGTCGGTGACGACGAGCTTGCGGCGCGCGCGCGAGCCCGCGAGCAGCCGCTCGAGCGCCACCAGGTCACGATGGGGGTAACGCCTGAAATCGGCGCGCGCGAGCAGCGCCGCGTCATTTAGCGACGCATGGTTCAGCCGGTCCGCGAATACGGCGTCGCCGCGGCTTGTCAGCGCGGAGACCACGCCCACGTTCGCCATGTAGCCGGTGCTGAACAGCAGCGCCCGCGGCAGCCCCACGAACGCGGCCAGGCGCTGCTCGAGCTCGTGGTGCGCCGTCGCGTGGCCGAGTATCAGGTGCGACGCGCCGGCACCGACGCCGAAGCGCGCCGCGCCCTCGCGGGCGGCCTCGATCAGCTCCGGATGCGCCGCGAGCCCCAGGTAGTCGTTGCTGCAGAACGCGACGAAATCGCGTCCGTCCACGCGCACGCGCGTGCGCTGCGGCGTCTCCAGCAACCGCCGCCGCCGCTTGAGCCCGCGGGACTCGAGATCTGCGAGTTCCGCCGCCAAGGCTCGCTCGAGTGGCCGGTGACCTTGCGACTCGCCGGGAGCGTGCCGCATGACGGGTGAGCGGTCGTCCACTAAAGCGGATGGATCCCGAGCTTCGCGAATAGCGCGCGATCGTGCGCGACGTCGGGATTGCCGGTAGTCAGCAGCTTCTCGCCGTAGAAGATTGAATTCGCGCCCGCGAAGAAGCAGAGCGCCTGAACCGCCTCGGACATCTCCTGGCGGCCGGCGGAGAGCCGCACCATGGACCTGGGCATGGTGATGCGCGCGCAGGCGATGGTGCGCACGAATTCGAGCGAGTCGAGCGGCGCCGTCCCGTGGAGCGGTGTGCCGGGCACCTGCACCAGGTTGTTGATCGGCACCGACTCCGGTGGCGGGTCCATGCTCGCGAGCTGAGCGATCAACGCCGCGCGCGTGCGGCGCGTCTCGCCCATGCCGATGATGCCGCCGCAGCAGACGTGGATGCCGGCACGACGCACGCGCTCGAGCGTCTGCAGGCGATCGTCCTGGTTGCGCGTCCGGATGATCTCGCCGTAGAACTCGGCGGACGTATCGATGTTGTGGTTGTAGTAATCAAGGCCGGCGGCCCTCAGCTGCTCGGCCTGCCCTTCCTTCAGGAGCCCCAGCGTCGCGCAGGTTTCGAGGCCTTCGGCGCGCACCGCCTTCACCATCTCGATCACCCGCTCGAGATCGCGCTGCCGCGGGCCGCGCCAGGCCGCTCCCATGCAGAAGCGCGTCGCTCCATTCGCCTTCGCGTGCCGGGCCGCGGCAGTCACCTCCGCGAGCGACAGCACGTCCTCGTCACCAACGCCCGTGTGATAGCGCGCCGCCTGCGGGCAATAGCCACAGTCCTCCGGGCAGCCGCCTGTCTTCACCGAGATCAAGGTGGAAAGCTGCACCGCGTTGGGGTCGAAATGGCGCCGGTGTACGCTGTGAGCACGGTGCAGGAGATCGTTGAAAGGAGCATCGAACAGCGCCTCGACCTGTTGCGCGCTCCAGTTCGCGCCGGCGTTGTCGGCGGTAGTGATTGAAGAAGCGTTAATGCCTGCTGTATCCATGATGCTCCCGATGCGCTCCGGAAAAATCCAGTTCTTTGAAACACTTGTATCTTCAGCCCGGTCCCGCAGCGTGTCAAATTCCGGTGCTGCGTTTCTGAACTACTGCCTGCAATTTGCTCGCGGGTGCTGGCCGCAGGCGTGTGTGCTGTGCGGGGCGGAGTCCCGCCCCGGCACGCTGTGCGCGCCGTGCACGTCCGACCTGCCGTGGCTGCCGGCGAATCGCTGCCCGGTGTGCGCGCTGCCCGTTGCCAGCGGCGACTTGTGCGGCGCGTGCATCGCACGACCGCCGCGCTTCGACCGCGTCGCTGCGCCCTTCGCCTATCGCTACCCGTTAGCGGCGCTGATCCACGCCCTGAAGTACGGCGGGCGGCTGGCACTCGCGCGCACGCTGGGTGAAGCCCTGGCGCAGGTGGTCCCCGGGGGCGCGGACGCGATTGTCCCAATGCCGCTCGCGACCGAGCGTCTCAAGCAGCGTGGCTTCAACCAGGCGCTCGAAATCGCGCGCGTGGTCGCCGCGCGCACCGGGATTCCTCTCCTCCGCCACGCTGTCCGCAAGGTGAGGGACACGCCGCCGCAGGCAGCGCTGCCCTGGAAGGAGCGTGTTCGAAACGTCCGGCGCGCCTTCGCGTGCGATGCCGACCTTTCCGGCCAGCGGATCGCGGTGGTGGACGACGTGCTGACGACGGGAGCGACGCTGGACGAACTCGCGCGCGTCGTGCGCGCCGCAGGGGCCGTCAGCGTTGCAGGCTGGGTCGTGGCGCGGACGCTTTGACTACCGCAGCTGCTGAAGCCGCTGCTCGGCGAGCGCCGCCAGCTCGGGATGAAGGTTGCCGGCGGCCCGGGCCTGCCGATAAGCGTCGGAGGCCGCGGTCGGGCGGCCCGTCGCCTGCAGCGACATTGCGAGCCCCAGCCACCACACGCCCCAGCTGGGGCGAATCCGCAATGCGGTCTGGAACTGCGCGATCGCTTCCTCGTGCCGGCCCTGGCGTTGCAGCAGCGCTGCAAGGAAGGCCGCATACTCGGCGCTGCCCTGCGCATGCTCGAGCCCTGCCTGCAGGGTAGCGATGGCCCGCTCGTTGTCGCCGCGGTCCGCCTGCAGACGAGCGAGAGTCGTATTGAAACCGATCTGCCCGGGGGTAAGCTTGACGCCCTCCTCCAGCAGGCGCTCGGCTTCCTCGAGCTTCCTGTCCTGGACCAGCAACCCGACGAGGGCCTGGCGCGCCTGGAGATGTTCCGGATGAAGGCCCAATGCCTCCTGCAGCCCCGCTTCGGCCTCGGCCGTGCGTCCCTGATTGAGCCACGCAACCGCCTTCCGATACTGGTTTTCAGCAAGCTCCCGCGGCGTGGGTTCGCGCACCTGCTTCCGGATCTCGGGCGTCATGGGGGGCACGGCAGCGGGGACCTGTCGCGCGCCGGCTACCTGCGCGCGCGCCTCACTTCGCCTCTTCGCGGGCGCGGTGGCTGGTGCCGCCTCGGTAGCCGGTTTCGCGTCCGTGCGGCCGATCAATCGCGAGGTGCTCAGCGGCTCCCGCGCCCCGGCACCGGCCTGCGCTGCCTCGGCCCGGGGGGGCGGCGTGGCGTCTGCCGGCGGATTGGCCAACTCGAGGCTCGGGCGGAACGTTTCCGGGGCGCGGGAAGCCGCGTCATTTGCGCCCACGGAGGGCGCAATCACCTTTTCGGTGACGCCATCGGCTGCCTTCCGTGCCGGCGCGGGTGTCCATTGACCGACGGTCGCGGTGAGCGCCATCCAGGCCGCCGGCGCGGCGAACGCAAACGCGACACCCGCCACGATCCATCCCCGATAGGACGGGCGCGCGCTTTCCGGGGGCACCTGTACGTGGGCGGGAAGCAACCCGCGCTCCTCGGGGCTGGCACGCCGCTTCTCGAGATTGAGCAAGACATGGTTGATGACGCTCATGCGAGTCCGCCGCTCATGTCAGCAGCACCAGCCAGCCGAAGCTTCCGGCCGAGAGCACCAGAATCGCAAATCCGAACCAACGCCACGGCTGGTAGGGCCGCGCTGCCGGCGTATCCGCGACCGCCTGCCTCACGTGATCGGTCCGCACGAGCTGCTCGCCCTCTCCGAAGGCAAGCAGCATCGACTTGTGCGCGATGATGTTGATGAGGCGCGGGATGCCGCCACTCCAACGGTACACGGCGCGCGCCGCCGCGCGGTCGAACAGGCGCCCGCCACGGAAGCCCGCAACGCGCAGCCGGTGCGCGAGGTACTGCTCGACTTCCTCCAGCCGCAGGGGCGTGAGGTGGTGCTGAAACGTGATGCGCTGCTTCAGCTGGCGCACCGATTCGTGATCGAGCTTCTGGTCGAGCTCGGGCTGGCCGAACAGCACGACCTGCAAGAGCTTCCGCTTCTCGGTCTCGAGATTGGTGAGGAGCCGCAGCGCCTCCAGCGTCTCGGTCGGCATCGCCTGCGCCTCGTCCAGGCACACCACCACGGTCTTGCCCTGGCGTGCGTAGTTGAGCAGCCCGCGCGCAATTTCCTTCAGCAGGAGGTGCTGGTCGGCGTCGCGCGGCACGTTCAGGCGCAGCTCCGCCGCGAGCGCGAACAGCAGGGTGCGCGGCTGGAGATAGGGATTGGGAATGTACGCCGAGACGTGATTCTGGTCGAGCATCGCGAGGAACCTGCGGCAGAGCAGCGTCTTGCCGGTGCCGACCTCGCCGGTGATCTTGAGAAACCCCTCCCCGTTCTTGACCGCGACCAGCAGCGTGTTGAGCGCCTCCTGGTGGGTCCTGCTGGTATACGAGAAGCTCGTGTCGGGGGTGATCCCGAAGGGCATTTCGTTGAGCCCGAAGTGGGTCTTATACATGGGTCGCAGCCCGGCTTCCGGGTTCCGGAATCCAGTCCCGAGATCCAGATTTCAGGTCCGCCGTCATGGTGAGGGTTGACTGGCGGGAGCGGGGCCCGGCTGCGGGGCCGTTGCCGAGCCGGGCTGCAGCCGCCGGAGCCGCTCACGTGTCTCCAGAAGATCCCGCTGCCAGGTGCGATCGCCGTGCACGATCGTGGGCTTGAGCAGGATCACGATCTCGCTCTTGGTCATGCGGCGGTTGCGCTGCTGGAACAGCAGGCCGAGCCCCGGCACATCGCCCAGGCCGGGCACCTGGGAATCGACGCTCAGGCTCTCCTGCCGCATGAGCCCGCCGATCGCCACGATGTTTCCGTCCTGCACCCGGACGATGGTGTCGGTCTCGTTGACACTACTGGAGGCGAGCGGCAACACGAAGGTGCCAAGGCCGGACGGCGGCTGACCGAGGTCTATCACCTTGCGCTGCTCTATCACGCGGCTCACCTGCGGATGGACATGCAGGATGATGTTGTTGTTGTCGTCGATCTGGGGCGTCACGTCGAGCGCGACGCCCGAGAAGAACGGCTGCACCGTTATGGTTGGCGTCGTCACGACGCCGCCGCCGGTGCCGGTCGTCTGGGTGGCCGAAACGTTGGTCACGAAAAAGTCGTCCTGCCCGACCTTGAGCACCGCCTTCTGATTGTTGATCGCCGCCACGCGCGGGCTCGACAGCACGTTGACCGTGCCCTGCGTCTCGAGGAAGGTGAGCAGCGCCGCGAAGTCGCTGGTCTGCAGGGCGAGCCCGAAGACGGCGCCGGGCGCGGTCGCCCCGGTGGCGAGCGACGCCGCGGCGCCCAGCGTAGCGGTGAAGGCAGACGCGGGGTCGATGGAGCCGTCCGGCAGGACCGCGGTCGGCGTCGTGATTGGCGCACCCGGGGGGTTCGGGCCGATGGTGGTGTTCGGCCGCACCACCCCGCCGGCGGCCCGGGTGCTGCCGTCGCGGAACGCCGCCCAATTGATGCCGGCCTCGAAGCCCTCGCGCAGCGTGACGTCGATGATCTTCGCCTCGAGCACCACCTGCCGCTCGACGATCAGCTGCATCGCCTTGAGGAAGGATTCGACCGAGCGCAGCTCGGCCGGCAACGCGCGCACCACGATCACGCCGGACTGCGAGTTGACGATGACATTGCGCCCGTCGGCGCTGCCGACGATGGCCGTGATCGACTTCACGATGTCGCCCCAGAAATTGCTGTCGGAGTTGGTCGTGATGCGCGTGCTCTCCGTGAGGCGTTGCGCCGGGCCTCCGCCCACGGCTGTCCCCGGCGCCGCTCCGGCCGCGGTGGGCGCATCGGTGATCGAGCCGGAGCTCACCCGCACGTCGCTGCGCCCGACGCGCGTCGCCTGCAGGTAATTGACCTTGAATACCCGCGTCTGCAGGCTCACCGGATGCACCGTGATGCGGTTCCCCTGAACCCGGTACTCGTAGCCGTAGAGCTCGCGCAGCGTATCGAGCGCCTCGAGCACTGTCACGTCCTTGAGGTTCACCGAGATCGTCTCGCGCACATCGGGGTGGACGATCATGCTGTAACGCGTGCCGGAGACGATCGCCATGAATACCTGGGCGGCCGGCGCATTGTTGACATTGAGATCGAAGCGCGTTTCGAGCGGCCTCGCCTCCAGGTCCCTGGGCATTTCCACCACGAGCGGCGGCAGCAGCGCGCGCTTGGCGCGCTCCTCCACCGCTTTGTCCATCTCCGAGCCGATGCTTTCCCGCGTCGCGTCGCGCTGCGTCCAATGATCGGAGCAGCCGGCGGCGGCCAGTGCGATCGCAAGCATCAGCAGTCTTCGCGTCATGGTCGCTTTCCCCTAGCGCGCCCCGGTATTGCGGTCGGCGGTCGCGCCCGGCTCCCTCGCTCCCGACTTTGCATTCGGCGCCGCCTCCCGCCCGGCTTCGCGCTTCGCCTTCGCCTCGCGTGGCGCGCTCATTGCCGCTGCCGGCGCAACCGGTCTCGCCCGCGCGACGTCCTGCTTTTCGACAGCCGGGTGCAGCTTGAGCACCTGCCGCGAATCGCCGCTCCTCAGCACCACCTCGTCTTCCGCAACCTGCATCAGGACCGCGTCGCCATATTTCGCGCCGAGCTCCACGACCACGCCGTTGATGATCGCCGCGCGACGGGTCGGCGAGATCATCACCGATTGCAGCTGATTGCCGGGCGCGGTCGCGTCCGGCGCATCCGCGAAGATGCCGACGGGCGGACGCGTGGGGTCCGTCATGATCTGCGGCTGCGCCGCAGAGCTGCCCATCGCGCCGGCCAGCGCGACGAGCAACGCGGAGGACCAACACCGTCTCGTGCCTTCGGCCTTCTGCTTTCCGTTCTTCATACGATGAGCCACGCCTTGGTCAGGCTCAGCGTCTGCACCGTGATCGTCACCCGCAACCGGGGATATTGCTCCGTCTGGACGCTGATCCGGTTCCAGAACATCTGCCACGGCAGCCTCTCGAGCCGCGCCAGGTAATCGTGCAGGTCGCGATAGGAGCCTTGCAGCGTGAGCTCGAAGCCGTGCTGGAAGATCGCGCGGCCGGACTCTTCGGGCGCCGGCTTCACCGCCCTGGCTGCGGACCGGGGAGCGGACGCCGTGCCGCGGGGCTCGTATGGCCTCGGCGGCAGCGCGCGCAGCGAAATGAGCTGCAGGCCGCGGGTGCGCGAGAGCATGTCTTCCAGCAGCCGCGCCATGCGCTCGGGCGGCACCATTCCTTCCTGCAGGCTGGTCATGCTCTGCCTGATCTCGTCGAGCCGCGCGCGCAGGGCGTCGCGATACGAGCGCTTGACCGCGTGGGAATCGCCGACCGGTTCCTTCGTCTGCATCAGGGCCTCGGCGACCTTGAGCTTGTTGCGCGCTTCGGCAATCTGCCGCTCCAGTGCGGTCTTGCGCGCCTGCAGCGATTGAAACACGACCGCGTCGTAGATCAGCGCGCCGCCGATGACCACGCCGAGCAGCACCAGCACGCGCTCCCTCGGCTTCAGCGCGGCGAACCGCTCCGCGAGCTTCCGCCACTGCTCTTTCATGGGGCCTTCTCCGCGCTCGCCGGTTCCGACGCCAGGCTGAATTCCAGGTAGCGCGGCGCGCGCACCGCCTTGTCCGCACCCTTCCCCCTGTCCACCACGGGTTCCGGCTTGGGGCGGGCCAGCTCGAGCCGCGCGATGTGGTGACCGGCCAGCACCTGCTCCCGGTTCAGGCGCTGGATGAAGCTCGGCACCAGGTCGGGGCTAAGTGCCCGACCGCGAATTTCCAGCTCCCCGCCGCCGATGCTGAACCCGGTGAGCCACAGCCCGCCGATCGCCTGCCGCGAAAATGCCCGCAGATACTCGGAAAAACCCCGCCGGCTGCCGAACGCTCCCCCCTTCAGCGCGGCTACCGATTCCACCGCGAGCTTCAGTTCGGCCTCGAGCCGGCCGATTTCGGTGTCGAGCTGCGCCTCTGTTACTGGCGGGACGGCCTTGTCCTGCAGCTTGTCCACGAAGCTTCCCTGGGCGCGGAGCAGCTTCTCCGTCGCAGCCAGTTCCCCGGCGAGACCGCTTGCCTGCTGCTGGAGGTAATAGTGGTAGCCAATCAGCGCTGCGAGCGTGACGCCCAGCAGTTGCGCCACCAGGGAGAGCTTCAGCAGCTGGCGCGGCTTGCGAAAAGCCGGATTGAAAAGGTTGATGTTCTGGCTCATGAATGCCTA
>DATBKZ010000025.1:0-6849 GCA_036555615.1 Burkholderiales bacterium
GGCTCGAGCGCATTGATCGCGCGCACCTGCCGCCCGTACTGGCGCAGCAGCCGGTCGTTCCGGCTGCCGAATATCTTTCTCAGTATCGTCTGGATCATGTACTAAACAAAAAGGGGTGGGGAAACGCCCCACCCCTTCCACTATTCCTGGCGCTCTCGGATCAGCCGGGCAATCTCAGGAACTGCGCCGGATTGACCGGTGCACCGCGCTGGCGCACCTCGAAATGCAGGTGGGTGCCGGTCGCCCGCCCCGTCTTGCCGACCTCGCCGATCTTAGCGCCGCGCAGCACCACGTCTCCCACTTTCACCAGCCGCTTCGATGCGTGCGCATAGCGCGTGATCAGGCCGTTGCCGTGATCGATCTCGATCATATTACCATATTGCGGGTGCATGGCCGAGAAGACGACGACGCCGCCGGCCGCCGCGCGAAACGCCGTGCCATGCTCGACGATGACGTCGATGCCTTCGTGAAACGCCCGCTGGCCGGTGAAGGGGTCGATGCGCCAGCCGAAATTCGAGGAATACCAGCCGCCCTGCACGGGGAGGATCGTCGGAAGCAGTTTCTTTTTCGCGCTGTCGACGGTGAAGAGCGATTCGAGCACGCCGAGCTTGTCGCCGCGGTCTTCCACCTGCCGCGTCAAGACGTCGAGCTGCTGGGTGAAATCATTGAGCGAGATATCCTGCGGCGGCAGTGACGATACCGCGCCGCCGCGCGCGGGGGGTTCGTTAAACACCAGGTCCTGGGGCTTGAATCCCGCGAGCTTGGCAAGCCGCTCCCCGAGTGTATCGAGACGCACGAGTTGCGCCTGCATCTGCCCGAGCCTGACCGCCATCGCGTTGAGATTCTCGCGCAGGTAGGACTCGGTTTTCGCCTGCTGCTCCTGCTGGGCAGACAACAGGATCGACTGCAAATAGGGAACATTGAGCTCGGCGGCGTAGCGCAGCAGCACGTAGTTGATCGCCGCGGCAAGCCCCACTACGGAAAGCATCACTCCCAGGCCGAGCAGCGCGAAGTGCGGCAGCCTCAGGGTGATGGTTCGTGCTTTCGCCAGCTTTTCCGAAACCAGGATAATATTCATCGTCCTTCTCCCGACACCCCCCGGTGCCCGTCCAGAAGATCGGCGATGTCATCGCCCGCTCAGGCGACCTCACGGCGGTTGCCCGCCACGCGCGCCGCCTCGACGACCTGCAACAGCTGCTGCTAGAAGCGACTCCCTCTGCGCTCGCGGCGGCCACCCGGGTCGTGGACCTCAGGGCCGGGACACTCGTTGTTCTGGCTGACAATCCGGCCGTGGCAGCCAAACTCAGGCAACTTGCGCCGCGACTCCTAAAACACGTTCAAAAACAACAGCCGGAGATTACTGGAATCCGTTTGGGCGTGCAAGTAAAAACGCACAAAATCAAGGCTGAGCATGAAGTCACACGGCGTGCGTTACCCCCTGAAGCCATTCGGGATTTGGCACGCCTTGAGGCTGCCCTGCCCCCCTCGCCGCTCAAATCTGCACTCACCCGCTGGCTCGCGAAGCGCCCAATCGAGCGGAAATAGGCGCCACGGCAGCTCAGATCACGAGCACCAGGCGCTCGAGCAAGTAGAGCAGCAGGAAGATCACCAGGAAGACGATGACGAACTGGAATACCCGCCAGGCAATGGTCAGGTAGCGGCGGTTGCGGGTGAACAGATAGAGGGCAATCGAGCCGGCGATGGCGAGCAGCGCCAGTATGCCGATCAGCCTGAGCACCAGCATACAGGAAGGTCTGTTCCGGGCTTGACGTTCAAGGTTCGAGCGTTCGAACTCAGAACCGGCACCCGCAAGCGCGCCGCTCAGGCCGGCTGGGGCTGCCAGGCGAGGAACACTGGCGCGTCCTCGTCGCGTTCGAAGCTCGCGAATTCCCAGGAGGGCTTGTCTTCCATCAGCCGGCGCAGCAACCGGTTGTTGAGCGCGTGCCCCGATTTGTGACCGGAGAACGCCCCGATCAACGGGTGGCCGAGGAGGTAGAGATCGCCGATCGCGTCGAGCACCTTGTGTTTGACGAACTCGTCCTCATAGCGCAGTCCGTCGGTGTTGAGCACCCGGTATTCATCCATGACGATGGCGTTGTCGAGGCTGCCACCGAGTGCAAGCCCCTGCGAGCGCAGCGTCTCGACGTCCTGCATGAATCCGAAGGTGCGCGCGCGGCTCACCTCCTTGATATAGGACGTCGTGGAGAAGTCCACCGTCACGGAGCGGCCGGACTTGTCGAAGACGGGATGCGCGAAATCGATGTCCATGGTGAGCTTGAAGCCGTTGTACGGCTCGAAGCGCACCCACCTGTCGCCCTCCGACACCTCCACCGGCTTCAGGATTCGAACGAATTTCTTTGCGGCATTCTGCTCGTCGATCCCCGCGGACTGCAGCAAGAACACGAACGGGCCGGCGCTGCCGTCCATGATCGGCACCTCCGGGGCAGTGAGATCGACATACGCGTTGTCGATGCCGAGCCCGGCCAACGCCGACATCAGGTGCTCGACCGTGAAGATCCGCGCGTCGTTCTTCTCCAGGCAGGAGGAGAGCCGCGTATCGCCCACCGAGTACGGCTCGCCCCTGATTTCCACCGGCGGGTTGAGATCGATGCGCCGGAACACGATGCCGGTGTGAGGCGCCGCGGGTCGCAGCGTCATGTAGACCTTCGCGCCCGTATGCAGCCCGATGCCAGTCGCGCGGATGATATTCTTCAGCGTGCGCTGCTTGATCACGCAAAACTCCCTGAAATTTCAGGTCCTTAACTTACAAAATATTAGCACGCTCGATTGTTGCCGTGCAACAAAAATGTCACAGAACGTCGTACTTTCACTGCGGTTAACAAGCCAGCCGCCCGGCTCCATGCACCTGCGGTGCACGGCGTCAGTCGTGCCGACCGCACCAACAGCCGGTCAATCGGCCTGCTTGCGCAGGAACGCCGGGATGTCGAGCATCTCCACGCCCGATTGCCGCATGGCTTCGACCGTTGCGTCGCGGTTGCGTTTGGAGCGCATCACAGCCGGCATCTCGAGCGCGCCGTAGTCCACGTCCAGCGGCTGGTTGTCGGTGCCGGTCTTGCCGGTCACGACGGTAAGCGGCTTGCTCTGCCGCTGCACCACCGGCTTGCCGAGGCCGGTTGCAATAATCGTCACCCGCAACTGGTCACCCAATGCATCGTCGTACACGGTGCCGATGATGGGATGCGCGGAATCCGATGAGAAAGCCTTGATCGTTCCCATCACGTCGTACATTTCCTGGAGCTGGAAGGTCGCCTTGCTGGCCGAAATGTTGACCAGCACTCCACGCGCATCCGCGATGTTGACGTCTTCGAGCAGCGGGCAGGCCACCGCCTGTTCCGCGGCAAGCCGGGCGCGGTCGGGCCCGGAGGACCGCGCCGAGCCCATCATCGCCATGCCCATCTCGGCCATCACCGTGCGCACGTCGGCGAAATCCACGTTGATCATGCCCGGGCAGCTGATGATCTCGGCAATTCCCGCAACCGCGCCGTGGAGCACGTCGTTCGCGGCCTTGAACGCCCCATCGAGCGTAACCTGGTTGCCAAGCACCTCCATCAGCTTGTCGTTGGGCACCACGATCAGCGAATCGACATGGGGCGAGAGTGCCTCGATGCCTTCCTGCGCGATTCTCTGGCGCTTGCCCTCGAACGCGAACGGCTTGGTGACCACCGCGACCGTGAGGATGCCAAGTTCCTTGGCAAGCTCGGCCACGACCGGCGCCGCGCCGGTCCCGGTTCCGCCGCCCATGCCTGCAGTCAGGAACAGCATGTCGGCACCCGCGATCGCTTCCGCGACGCGCTCGCGGTCTTCCAACGCTGCCTTGCGCCCGACCTCGGGATTGGCGCCCGCGCCGAGGCCCTTGGTGACGCCGGCGCCGAGCTGCAACTGGGTCTTGGCCTGAGTACGCCTCAACGCCTGCGCGTCCGTGTTGGCGGAGATGAACTCCACTCCCTCCACCCCCTTCTCGATCATGTGGTCGACGGCGTTGCCGCCGCAGCCGCCCACGCCGATCACCTTGATCACGGCCTCCTGTGCTTGTGCGTCCACTATCTCAAACATGACTAAAGCCTCCTATTGTCGTGTGAATCAGAAATTCCCGGTGAACCATGTCCTCATCCGCTCGAGCACCTGGCGAAACGAGCCCGCGTTGAGGCGGGCCAGCTCGCGGCTCCGCAACTGCTGCATTCCCGCGAGGAGCAACCCGACGCCGGTCGAGTGCCGCGGGTGGCGCACGGCCTCCGCGAGGGGGCCGTGATAGGCCGGGTAGCCCACCCGCACCGGCATGTGGAAGATCTCCTCTCCCAGCTCGACCATGCCCTGCATCACGCTGGAGCCCCCAGTGATCACCACGCCGGACGAGAGCAGCTCCTCGTAGCCGCTCCTCCGCAACTCGGTCTGCACCAGCGAGTAGAGCTCCTCGACCCGCGGCTCGATCACCTCCGCCAGCGTCTTGCGCGAGAGCTGGCGCGGCTCGCGCTCGCCGAGTCCCGGGACTTCCACCATGTCCTGGGGATCGGCAAGCTGGGACAGCGCGCAACCGTAGCGCTCCTTGATGTCCTCGGCGTCCTTGGTCGGGGTGCGCAGCGCCATCGCGATGTCGTTGGTGATCTGGTCGCCCGCAATCGGGATCACCGCGGTATGGCGGATCGCCCCGTGGGTGAACACGACGAGATCGGAGGTGCCGCCGCCGATGTCGACCAGCGCCACCCCGAGGTCCTTCTCGTCGTCGGAAATGACGGCCATCGCGGAGGCGAGCGGCTGCAGCACCAGGTCGCGCACCTCGAGTCCGCAGCGGCGCACGCACTTGACGATGTTCTGCGCGGCGGACACCGCGCCGGTCACGATGTGCACCTTGACCTCCAGGCGCACCCCGCTCATGCCGAGGGGCTCGCGCACGTCCTCCTGACCGTCGATGATGAATTCCTGGTTGAGGACATGCAGGATCTGCTGGTCGTTCGGGATCTGCACGGCGCGCGCGGTGTCGACCACACGCTCGATATCGGCCAGCGCCACCTCCTTGTCCTTCACCGCCACCATGCCCTGCGAGTTGAAACTGCGGATGTGGCTGCCGGCGATGCCGGTGTAGACCTCCCGGATCTTGCAGTCGGCCATCAGCTCCGCTTCCTCCAGCGCGCGCTGGATGGCGTTGACCGTGGTCTCGATGTTGACCACCACGCCCTTCTTGAGGCCCCGCGAAGGATGGCTTCCCATCCCGATGATCTCGAAGCCGCCTTCGGGCCTCACCTCGGCGACGATCGCGGCGATCTTCGAGGTCCCGACGTCGAGACCTACGATCAGCTTCTTGTTGTCCCGCGCCTTGCCCATGCGTTCAGCTCACCCTCTTCAGTGCTTTCCGGCCGCGCTTCGGTGCGGCCTTCTCGCGGCGCAGCTCGGGAAAGCGCACCGCGAAGCCGTTTGCATAACGGAGATCTACGTAGTTGACCTGCGGTCCGAGCGGCACGAGGGCCCGGTCGTACGTCGCGACGAAACGCGCGACCCGGGCTTCCACCTGCTCGCGCCCGAGCACGAGCGTCACGCCGCTTGCGAGCTTCAGCTTCCAGGCGCGGCGCGGTGAAACCTCGACCCGCACCGGCGTCTGGCCAATGGCCTCGAGGCTCTTGCGGAAGTATCGATATTGGATCGCCATTTCCCGCGCGGCCCCCTCGGGGCCGACGAATACCGGCAATTGCCCGGTGTAGGTCGCGCGGAACACTTCCCCCTGCGTGTTGACGAGCGCGCTGCTCCCCCACCGCGCGAGCGGCACGTGCTCCTCGAGCGCGACCTCGAGCCGCGCCGGCCATTGGCGCCGCACGCTCGCGTTGCGCACCCATGGGAGCTTCTGAAATGAAGCGCTCACGGCGGCGAGATCGAGCGTGAGGAAGTTGCCTCTCAGCTCGCGTTGCAGCAAACCCTCGACCTCGCCGCGGGTGACGTGCGCCAGCGCCCCGCTCACCGTGACCTCGCGCAACTGGAACACCGGCTGGCGCGCGGCCACCTTCCAGGCGATGGCGAGCGCCAGGATCCCCGCCACGGCATAGAGCACGCCAGCAACCCAGTTCATCAGCGCAGGCCTATTCCACACGGCTCACCGTCCCGTCGCTCGTTGCTCGTTTCCCGTTCCCCGCTTCATCCGACATGCGCCGCCTCCAGAATGCGCACGCACAAATCCTCGAATGAGATCCCGGCAGCGCGGGCGGCCATCGGTACCAGGCTGTGGTCGGTCATTCCCGGTATGGTGTTGACCTCCAGGAGGTGCAGCGCGCCGCCGCGGTCGAGCATGGCGTCCACCCGCCCCCAGCCGCTGCAGCCGAGAACGCGGAACGCTTCCAGCGCCGTCTGCTGGATCGACCGCTCCTGGGCGGCAGGCAGCCCGCACGGGCAGATATAGCGGGTGTCGTCGGCGAAATACTTGGCCTCGTAGTCGTAGAACTCCCGGGGGGTTTCCAGGCGGATCAGCGGCAGAGCCTCCTCGCCCAGGATTCCCGCCGTCAGCTCCATGCCGTCGACGAAGCGTTCCGCGATCACCACGTCGTCGTAGCGCGCGGCGAGCTTGTACGCCGGTGCGATCTTTTCGACCGTGGTCACCTTGCTCATGCCGATAGACGAGCCTTCGCGCGCCGGCTTCACCATCAGCGGCAGCCCCAACCGCGCCGCGAGCTCCGCGGGATCGGAGCGCGCGCCGATGAGCTCGAAACGCGGCGTGGGCAGCCCCGCAGCATCCCACAGCAGCTTGGTCCGCCACTTGTCCATCGCGAGCGCGCTCGCCATCACCCCGCTGCCGGTATACGGAATGCCGAGGTACTCGAGCGCCCCCTGCACCGTGCCGTCCTCGCC
>DATBKZ010000026.1:0-25837 GCA_036555615.1 Burkholderiales bacterium
GAGAGCCTGAGGCCGTCACCCATGGCGCTGCTCGCCCAGATAGACCTCGTGCACGCGGCGGTTGGCGGCGATCTCCGCCGGCGTGCCCTCCACCAGGACTTCTCCCTGCACCAGCACGGTGATGCGCCGCGCAAATCGAAAGACGAGATCCATGTCGTGCTCGATGATGAGAATGGCGATGTCCGCGGGGAGCGTGTCGAGCACCTGCAGGATCCGCTCCGTCTCGGCCGACGGCACACCTGCCGCCGGCTCGTCGAGCAGCAGGACCTGCGGCTTCAAGCCGAGCCCAATGGCGATCTCTACCAGGCGCTGCTTGCCGTAGGGCAGGTCGTGCACGTGGTGGGCGGCGTCGCCGGCGAGTCCGAGCGTCGCAAGCAGCTCCATCGCCTCCTCGCGGATCTCGCGAAACGCACTCGCCGGGCTCCACATCCGCCAGGCGATGCCGCTCCTTTCCGCGATGCCAAGCGCCACGTTGTCGAGAACCGAAAGGCTGCGGAACAGCGTGTTGATCTGAAACGTGCGTCCGAGTCCGCGCTTCACGCGGGCGTCCTGCCGGGCGCCCGTGACGTCGTCGCCGCCGAGAAGGATCCGCCCGGAGGAGGGCGCGAGCCTGCCGGTCAGCATGTTGACGAAAGTAGTCTTGCCCGCGCCATTCGGGCCGATCAGCGCGTGGCGGGCGCCTGCTTCCAGCCGGAAATCGATGTTCTCGGCGACGGTGAGCGCACCGAAGCGCTTGCACAGCTTCCGTGTCTCCAGAATAGCGCTCATCCGCGTCCCCCGCGCGCTTTTGCGACGATCATGTCCACGATGCCGAGCAATCCCCCGCGCGCGAAGAGGACCACTACCACCAGCATCACCCCAATGCCGAAATACCAGTACTCGGGAAACTGCTTCGCGAGCTGGTCCTGCGCGATCATGTAGACGACCGGCCCGACGAAGGCGCCGTAGATGCGGCCGACGCCGCCCAGCACCAGCATCACCAGCAGCTCACCGGCGAACTCGAAGGAAAGCACGTTGAGGCCGACGAACTGGTTGGTCTGCATGAGCAGAGCGCCCGCGCAGCCGGCGATCGTTCCCGAAATCATGTACGCCGTCACGAGGCGCGCGTACGCGGGCGAGCCGATCGCGTGCATGCGCACGACGTTCTCGCGTATGCCGGTGAGCGAGGCGCCGAACGGCGAGTAAATGAGTCGGCGCACCACGAACCAGCCGACGAAGAGCGCGAGCAGGCAGTATAGGTACGCCGTCTTGCCGAACATATCGAAGCGGAACAGTCCCAGGATCGGATCGACCTTGATGCCCGACAGGCCGTCGGCGCCGCCGGTCAGGTTCGTCGCCTTGTTTGCGATCTCCATCAGGATCGTGGTGATCGCGAGCGTCAGCATGAGGAGCGTCAGGCCGCGGGTGCGCAGGATGACCGCGCCGGTCGCGACTCCGAGCAGCGCGCCCGAGGCGCCGGCGGCGGCGAGCTGCAGCAAGGGATCGGTGACGCCGGCTTTGGCCCCGAGTATCCCGGCGACGTAGGCGCCGAGCCCGAAGAACGCGGTATGACCCAGCGTAATGATCCCGGCGTAGCCGAGGATCAAGTCGAGCGAAAGCGCGAACAGGATGTAGACCAGGATGCGCGCGCCGAGCGGCACGTACTCCGGAAGCGCGAAGAACACGATGACGGCCGCCGCGAACGGCAGCCACTCGAGCCAGCCGATACGCGCTCCGGTGTGGTAGCTGGCCTGGCGGATCATACCCGCCGCCCGAACAAGCCCATCGGTCGCCACAGCAGGACGGCGATCGTCGCGGCGTAAATGAAGAACGCCCCGAATTGCGGCACCCAGTACTTGCACGCGGTGTCCGTGATGCCGATCAGCAGCGCGGCGATGAACGGCCCGCGCAGGCTGCCAAGACCGCCGACCGCGACCACGATGAGGAAGTAGACGAGATGCTCGAACGGGTAGATCGGCTGCACCGTGAGGATCTCCGCGCCGAGCGCTCCACCCAGCCCCGCGAGCCCGCTGCCGAGAGCGAAGGTGAGGGTGAAGAGCCTGCGCGTGTTGATGCCAACCGCGCGCGCCATCGGGGCGTTGTCTACCGCCGCGCGCACCATCGCGCCCCAGCGCGTGCGCTCCACCCCGAACCACAGCGCGCCGACCATGACCGCGCTGAAGGCGATGAGGAACACCCGGAACGCCGGAAAGTCGCGACCGAGCAGGCTGAACTGGCCCTTCAGGTAATCGGGCAGCGGCACGAGCAGCTGCATGGTGCCGAAGAGGAGCCGCGCCGTCGCGACGGCGATGAAGATGAGGCCGATCGTGAACAGCACCTGTGCAAGCTCGCCCGCGGTGTAGAGGCGGGAGTACAGGAGCCGCTCGAGCACGACGCTTCCCGCCGCGACGAGAAGGAATGCCAGCGCGAGCGCAAGGGGGTACGGCACGCCGAAGCTGCCCATCGCGGTGATGAGGATGTAGCCCCCGGCCATTGCGAACACGCCGTGGGCGAGGTTGACGAATCCCATCAGGCCCATCGTTATCGACAGGCCGACGGAGATCACGTAGAGGATCATGCCGTAGGCGGCGCCGTGGAAGGCGACGCTCACGAGCGAGGACAGGAACGCGTCCATCTATGGCATTTCTGACTTTTGACAAGCGTCAAGACCGCCAAGAAAGAGCTCCTTCCCCCCTTGCGGGGGAAGGCGGGGATGGGGGGACAACAATTAGGCTGCGAGTCTGACCCCCCACCTTAATCCTCCCCCTCAAGGGGGGGAGGAAGCCGACCGGCGGGAGCTACTTCTTCCTCAGCTCCTTCCAGGGGTCCTTCACCTTCTCGAAGGTCTCGAATTCCACGTTGGCGAGCACGCCGCCGACCTTTTTCACCTCGCGCATGTACTCGTTCTGGATGATGTCGCGGGTCTCGGGGTCGATCGCGATCGGCCCGCGCGGGCTCGCCGGATTGCGGTACTTCTTCACCAGCGCCATCGTGCGGTCGGGATCGATTTTCCCCTTCTGCTCGCGGATGACGTAGTAGATCGCATCCATCGCGTCCCACTGGCCCACGGACATGAAGCTCGGCCAGGATTTTTCGCCGTACTCCTTCTTCCACGCGGCGATGAAGGCCTTGTTCGCCGGGCGCGTCGCCGCCGCGGAGTAGTGATGCATGGTAATGACGCCGAGCGCGACGTCACCCATGTTGGGAAGCTCCTCGTCGGTGGTGATATCGCCCGGGCCGATGAACTTGATGCCGGCCTTGTCGAGGCCGAGGTCGCCGTATGCCTTCATCATCTGCGTGGCCTGCCGGCCCGCCGGGGTGAAGGCCATCAGGACATCGGGCTTGGCGTCCTTCACGCGCTGCATGAACGGCACGAAGTCCGGATTGGCAAGCGGGATACGCACCTTGCCCACGATCTTGCCGCCGCCCTCGGTGAATCCCCGCTCGAACGCCGCCTCGCTATCGTGCCCGGGCGCGAAATCGGAAACGGCGATGTAGGCACGCTGGTAGCGCCGGGACGCCCACGCGCCCAGGGGATAGGAGGACTGCCACAGCGTGAACGAGAAGCGCGCGATGTAGGGCGAACGCTCGGTGATGACCGAAGTCCCCGCGTTGCCGATGAAGAACGGCACCTTCGCTTCCTGGGTGAGGGGGGCGATCGCCATCGCGTTGGGCGTGAACACCACGCCCGTGAGGAACTGGACCCGGTCGCGCACGATCAGCTCCTGCGCGAGCTGCTTCGCCTTTTCCCCATTCGGGCCGCCGTCGTCGCGGATGATGAGCTCGATCTTCACTCCCGGGGGCAGCTTGTCGGCATTGAGCTTCATATAGAGCTTCATGCCCTTGTCCATCAGGTCGCCGAGCGTCGCGAACGGGCCGGAATAGGAGTTGATGACCCCGATCTTGATCGTCTGTGCCGACGCCACCGCGGCGAGCAGCATGGCCGCGCCGGACAGCAATATGCCGATGAATTGCCTGATTCGCATGGACTCCTCCAGAGTAGTGCGCTCCGGCGCAGTGACGATCCGGAACGCAGCGTTAGCAGTTTATCGTGAACATTGGCGCCCGTGTTCTACGCCGCGCGGACCGGCACTTCCATGCGCCCGATGCCCTGAATCTCCGCAACCAGCCGGTCGCCCGGCTGCACCGGGCCGACGCCTTCGGGCGTGCCCGTGAGCAGGATGTCTCCCGGGTGCAGGCTATAGAACGACGCCGCGAATTCGATCAGCTCCGCAATGCCCAGGATGAGATCGCGGGTGTTGGCCTGCTGGCGCACCTCGCCGTTCACGGCGAGCCGCAGGTCGAGCGCGGAGGGGTTGTCGATCGCGTCGGCGGTCACGAGCCAGGGGCCGAGGACGGTGAAGCTGTCGACGGACTTGCGCAGGCTGCGCTCCTCCGGCCCGCGCACCGTCATGTCGAGCCCGATGCAGTAGGCCGCGATGTGCTCGAAAGCGCGCGCGCGCGGAATGTCCCGGCCGCGCTTGCCGATCACCGCCGCGAGCTCGATTTCGTGGTCGTTGCGCCGGTCGAGGTGCCTCAAGGCGACGCCTTCGGCCGGCCCCACGAGCGAGCTGGTCGCCTTGAGAAAGAGGCCGATCTTCTGAATTTCGGCAACCTGCTTCTGATGGTGGATGCCGGGGTCTTGCCGCGCCTCCTCGAGGTGCTTCCGGTAATTCACCGGGGCAGCCAGAATCTTGCCCGGGTTGGCGACGGGAGGTAGGAGCCTGACGCCCGCAAGCGGCAGGCGCCGCGCGCTGGCGCGAAGAGTCTCGATCCGCGGGCGCAGTGCTGCCAGGTTCGCAACAAGCGGATCGTGGCGCGGCAGGGGATAGGCGTGCCGCGGCAGGATATCGAGCGCCGCGGTCACGTCCTGCACCGCGTCGCCCTCGACCAGCCCGAGGCGGTCGTCGTCAAATCGGCACAGCTTCATGGCGGTCGGGGGACAGGTGGGGCGCGGCGGCACCTTGCGGCGCGATGAATGATACACTCAAAAAGGCAAGTCACCGGCCGGAACCGCTGATGGATGGCCGGTGACGAGCGGTTGCAGAAACGTTCAGAAAAGATCGAGGAGAAACCATGAAGCCGCGATACCTTGTTGCAGCAGCCGTCGCGCTGGCCACGCTGGCCGCGGGCGTGTCCCACGCGCAGAAATATCCGCTGCGGCCCATCCGGGTCGTCATCCCGTTCCCGCCAGGGGGCAACGTGGATGTGTTCGGGCGGGTCCTCTGGCCACAGGTGGAGAAAGAGCTCGGGCAGACCGTCGTCATCGACAACCGCGGCGGCGCGAACGGCATGTTGGGCTCGCACATCGTCGCGAACGCAACGCCCGATGGCTACACCATGCTCCACGTTTCGTTCTCGTTCGCGGTCAATCCGTCGATACGCAAGAAGATGCCGTTTGATGTCGTGAAGGACTTTGCGCCGGTCACGGATGTCGCGCTTGGCACGGGCTACATGCTGGTGGGCCACGGCAAGTTCCCGGCGAGCACGGTGAAGGAGCTGATCGCCCTCGCGAAGCGGGAGCCGGGGAAGATCCGCTACAGCTCCGCGGGCGTGGCCAACGGCCAGCATCTGGCCGGCGCGCTTTTTGCCACAAAGGCCGGCATCGATCTCCTGCATGTTCCGTACAAGGGCGGCGGGCCGGCGGTGACCGCAGTGCTCGGGGGCGAGGTTCAACTGCATTTCCCGGCGCCCGCCGTTGGCATCCCTCATGTCAAGGCCGGCCGGCTGAAGGGCATCGCTTTTACCGGCACGAAGCGGCTCACCGCGCTGCCGGACATGCCCACCGTGGCGGAAGCGGCGTTGCCCGGATTCGTTGCGGACGCCGGCTGGCACGGCGTGTTCGCGCCCGCGAAAACACCGGCCGCAATCGTGAAGCAGGTGCAGGAGGCGATCCGGACCGCCCTGCAGGTTCCGCACGTGCGCAATCATTTCGTGAACAACGGCTACGATCCCCAGGGGCACACGCCGGCGGAGTGGGCAAAGCTCTTCCAGGCTGACCTCAGGCGCTACGCGGAGATCACGCGCGCCGCGAAGATCGAGCCGCAGTAATGCAGTGAGAGGTATCGGGTGACGGGTGGGGGAGCCCCGTTGCCCGAGGGGGAGGAGGGTTGGACCTCAACTTCTGGGTGATCCAGACGTTCAACGGCGTCTCCTACGGCGCGCTGTTGTTCCTGCTCGCGAGCGGCCTCTCGCTCATCTTCGGCGTCATGCGCATCGTCAATCTCGCGCACGGCTCCTTCTTCCTGCTGGGAGGCTACGTTGCCCTCACGGTGATCTGGACCACGGGCTCGTGGTTACTCGCGTTGCCCGCGGCGGCGCTCGCCGTTGCGGTGGTGGGATTGGTGATGGAGCGGGTGTTCCTGAGGCCGCTCGGCTTCGATCCCCTGCGGCAGGTCCTGCTGACGGTAGGCTTTGCCTATCTCTTTCAGCAGGCGGCGCTCGATATATGGGGCGGCGACAACCTGGATATCGTGCCGCCCGCGGTGCTGAAGGAGAGCGCCGTCATCGGTGGATTCTATTTTCCGATCTATCGTGTTTTCATGATCGGCATGGCGCTCGTCGTAGGCGTGGTCCTGTGGCTCGCGATGGAGAAGACGCGCATAGGGGCCATGGTGCGCGCAACCGTGGATGATTCGGAAATGGCGCGCGGCGTGGGGATCGATACGTCTCTCGTATCCATGCTCATCTTCGCGCTCGGCGCTTTCCTCGCGGGGCTGGGCGGCGTCATTGGCGGGGCCTTTCTCGGCGTCTATCCGGGACTGGATTTCGCGATCCTGCCGATCGCGTTCGCCGTCGTGATCATCGGCGGCATGGGGAGCTTGGCCGGCGCCGCCGTGGGGAGCTTGCTGGTGGGGCTGGCAGACAACTTCGGCAAGGCGCTGTTTCCGGAGATCTCCTATTTCACACTGTATGCGCCGATGGTGCTGATTCTCGCGCTCAAGCCGACGGGCCTCTTCGGGCGGGAGTGACGATGGAAAGCCGGCGCAACCTGTTGATCGTCGCGGCCGTGCTGCTCGCGGTTCTGCTGGTCACGCCGCACTCCGGCTCGTACATCATCGTTCTCGTCACGCACGCGCTTGTTTTCGCCATCCTCGCGATGAGCCTGGATATTCTTCTCGGCTACACCGGGTTGCCCTCGCTCGGCCAGGCGGCCTATCTCGGCATGGGCGCCTATCTGACGGCAATTTTCGCCACTCGCCTCCAGTTCGGCCTCGACTGGACATTCTGGCTGGTGGTCGTGATGGGCATGGCGATCGGCGCGGCGACCGCGGCGTTCTTCGGCCTCTTCGCGGTCCACGCCGGCGGTGTGTATTTCCTGATGATCACGCTTGCGCTGGGAATGTGCGTCTGGGGGCTTGCGTACCGGTGGAACTCCCTGACCGGAGGCGACAACGGCATCGTGCTCCCGCCGCGGCCCGCATTCGGCATCGATCTTGCCGACGATGTCACCTTTTTCTACCTCGTGTTCGGCTTCTTCGTGCTGACCCTGGCGCTGCTGTACCTGCTGGTCCGATCGCCGTTTGGCCGCAGTCTCGTCGGGATACGGGAAAACGAGCTGCGCATGCGCATCCTGGGCTACAACACCTGGCTGCACAAGTACATCGCGTTCATCATCGCTGGTGGCTTTGGCGGGCTTGCGGGCGTATTGTGGGCGCACGCACACGGTCTGGTCAGCCCGGAGGACGTGGTTCTCGCGACCTCGGTGGACGCGCTGCTGATGGTGGTGCTGGGCGGGGCGGGCACTCTGGTGGGCGGTGCGATTGGGGCCGGCATCGTCGTCTTTCTGCGCGAGTACCTGAGCACGCTGGTGCCGTGGTGGCAGTACGTGCTGGGCGGAGTCTACGTGCTGACCATACTATTTCTGCCGGGCGGCCTGATGAGCATTCCCCAACGGATCCGGAACCGGCGCGCCCGGTCAGGTGGTGCCGGGGAGGCCAAGTCATTGCAATCTGCGTCTTTGTAATGGAGGGATCGTCATGTCAAGCAACGTCACACGAGTCTTCAGTCTGGGATTACTGGCAACAGGTCTGGCGCTGGGGCTGAGCCCGGGCGGCGAGTCGAGAGCGGCGCAGGAGCTGCGCATCGGCTTCGTCGCGCCGACGACGGGGCCGTTCTCCCAGATCGGGAAGGACATGGTCAACGGCTTCCAGCTCTACCTGGATGAGGTCAAGGGAAATTTCGCCGGCGCCAAGGTGACGTTCATCGTCGAGGACGAGGAGGCAAAGCCGCCGGTCGCCGTGCGCAAGGTGGAGAAGTTGATCCGCCAGGACAAGGTTCACATGTTCATCGGGGGCCTGCTCGCCTCGACCGGCTACGCGATCGCCCCGGTCAGCACGCGGCTGAAGACGGTCTACGTCGCGTCGATCCCGGCCGCGGACGATTTGACGCAGCGCGATGCCGCGAAATACCCGCTGCTCGTGCGCACGGGGTGGACGAGCTCCCAGCCCAATCACGCTTTCGGGGAGTGGGCCTGCCAGCAAGGCTACAAGCGCATCGCAGCGGTCGCAGCCGACTATGCCTTCGGCCACGAGGTCGTGGGCGGATTCCAGAAGGCGTTCGAGGATTGCGGCGGCAGGATCATCCAGAAGATCTGGCCGCCGCTGGGAACCATCGACTTCGGGCCGTACATCCCGACCATCAAGAAGGATGCGGACGCGATCTTCACGCTCATGGTCGGGCCGATGTCGCTGCAGTTTCCCAAGCAGCTCGCGTCCGCGGGGATCCGCAAGCCGGTCCTGGGCGGGGGCACGAGCTACGATGAGTTTGTGCTGCCCGCGATGGGCGATGAGGTCATCGGCCACGTCTCGGCCCTCCAGTACAGCGCCGCGCTTGACACCCCGAGGAACTCGGCCTTCGTGAGGGCCTATCGCGCCAAGTACGGCAAGGTGCCCTCGTACTACTCGGAATCCAACTACTCGACCGCCCAGATGATCCACGAGGTGATGAAGAAGACGAAAGGCAAGTGGCCGGGCGCGGAGCAGTTCGTGAAGATGCTCGCGAGCATCCAGCTCGAGACGCCACGCGGACCCGTCCGGCTCGATGAGATGAGGAACCCGGTGCAGAACGTCTACATCCGGATCGTGCGCAAAAAGAAGGAGCACGGCTACGACAAGGACGAGCTCTGGAACTCGGTGGTCAAGACCTATCCCAACGTGGGCCAGTTCTGGAAATGGAAGAAGGAGGAGTTCCTGAAGCAGCCGGTCTACAGCCGCGACTATCCGCCGTGCAAGTACTGCGAGTGACGGGCTGGACCGCGAAAGGCCGCGCCTTGAACAAGCAGGAAGCCGTCCTCGAGCTGCAGGGCCTGTCGAAGAGCTTCGGCGGGCTGCACGCGGTGCAGGATGTCAACCTGCGCATCTATCCGGGAGACCGCAAGGCCATCATCGGGCCGAACGGCGCCGGCAAGACCACGCTCTTCAATGTCATCACGGGCGTCCTCCCCGCAAGCTCGGGGCAGGTGCTGCTCTTCGGCCAGAACATCACGCGCTGGCCCAGCCACCGGCGCACCGCGCTGGGCATGGCACGCACCTTCCAGATCACGAACCTCTTTCCGAAGCTGACGGTGCTCGAGAACGTCCTCCTCGCCATCAAGGGTTTGCGCCGGTCCAAGTTCGTCATGTGGCGGCCCTTGTCCTCCTACCGCGACGTGCACGAGAAAGCGCGCCGGCTCCTGGAGAACGCCGGCTACTGGGAGCGGCGCGATGTCGAGGTGCGCAGCCTCTCCCACGGCGAGCGGCGCCAGGTCGAGATCGTGCTCGGCCTCGCGAGCGACCCCAAGCTCCTGCTGCTCGATGAGCCGGCCGCCGGGCTCGCATCGGGCGAATCCCAGGAGATGACGGCATTTCTCAAGCGGCTCGACCCCGACCTCGCCATCCTCCTGATCGAGCACGACATGGACGTGGTATTCGACTTCGCGGAACACATCTCGGTGCTGCATTTCGGCCAGGTCGTGGAGGAGGGCGTGACCGAGCGCATTCGCGGCAGCGGGAAGGTGCGCGAAATCTATCTCGGGACCGGGTGAGCGATGTCGATCCTGGAAGTGCAGGACATCCACACCTATTACGGAGACGCCTACGTGCTCCAGGGGCTGTCGTTGCAGGTCGAGGAGGGGCAGATCCTCGGCCTTCTCGGCCGCAATGGCGTCGGCAAGACGACGCTCGTCAACTCGGTTGTCGGATTCAACCCTCCGCGCCGCGGCCGGATACTCTTCCGGGGCGCCGACATCACCCATGTCTCGTCGTTCGAGACGGTTCGCAGCGGGATGGGCCTCGTGCCCCAGGGCCGCCGCGTCTTTCCGTCCCTCAGCGTGGAAGAGAACCTGAAGGTCGCGGAGCGGGGCAACGGCCGCCGCGGCTGGAGTCTCGAGCGCGTCTACGGGTTGTTTCCGCGCCTGAAGGAGCGGCGCGCCCAGCGCGCGAAGACGCTCTCGGGCGGCGAGCAGCAGATGCTCGCGATCGGGCGCGGTCTCATGACCAATCCCGATTGCCTGATCATGGACGAGCCTTCGGAAGGACTCGCGCCCATCGTGATCCAGGGCGTGTGGGAGGCGATCGCGAAGCTGAAGGGGGAGGGGCTTTCGATTCTGCTCGTCGAGCAGAACGCCGCGCTGGCCCTGAAGCTCGTCGATTACGTGCACGTCATGAGCAAGGGGCGGGTGGTCTACTCCGCCACCCCGCAGGAGCTCTGGGCCAACGAAGGCGTGAAGTCGAGCTATCTCGGCATTTGATACAGGAATTCCCTCTCCCCCAGCTTGGGGGAGAGGGTTGGGGTGAGCGGGAGAGTAACCCACCCCTTCGACCCCCCACCTCAATCCTCCCCCGCAAGGGGGAGGAGGGTTATTGGCAGTCGTCCTGCGCGAGAAAGAGGAAATCGCTAGGCTGCAAAGAGTCCGGGCGCGAGCTCCTTGCGATACTTGTTGAGAACGGGCTCGACGGCTTTCACAAACGCCCCGCGCTCGGCGTCGCTGAGCCGAATTACCTCGTTTCGCGCGGGATCGAGCTTCGCCAGGATCTCCGCGTCTTCTGCCGCGGCAAGCTGCCGCTGATACACCGTTGCGTCCCGCGCGGCGGCATCCACGGCCGCCTGCACTTCGCGCGGCCAGCCCCGGTAGTGCGCGGCGTTGCACACGAGCACGCTCGCGCCCCAGAAATGCCCGGAGAGCGTGATGTGGCGGTGGAAGTTGTGGACGCCGAAGTTGTAGATGTTGGTGAGCGGATTGTCCTGGGCCTCGAAGCGGTCCCCTCCGATCTGCTCGACGAATTCCTTGATGTCGGCGGCGATCGGCACGAAGCCGAGCGCGCGGAAGACCTCACCGTGCAGCGCGCTCATCTGGGTGCGGATGCGGATGCCGCGGCAGTCGGCGGGTGCGCGGATCGGGCGCACCCGGTTGGTGAGATGCCGGAAGCCGTTGTCCCAGTATCCGAGCAGACGGCAGGCGGTCTTCTCTTCGATATCGTGCCGCGCACGCTCGCCGAACTCGCCGTCGAGGGCCTTGAACGCGGCGGCGCGGTCCCTGACCACGAACGGCAGCTCGAGCACCTGCAGGGCTGGCGCCTCTTTGGAAAATCGCACGGTGGACATGTAGCAGAACGAAAGTTCTCCGCGCTCGACCATCGGCACGAGATCGCCCGACCGGTGCCCGAGCTTCAGGACGCTGCCGATCAGCTCGAAGGTAACGCGATCGCCCAGTTTCTGCTGGAGCAGTTCACCGAAGCGGGCGGCGGCCCGGTTGTGGACGGATGCGGGTTCCTGGTAGCCGCCGAGCTTCAGGTGGATCGGCGTCAGACCCGAATCTCCCGGTGGACGAACTCGATGATCTTGTCGATGGCCGAGAGGCTCGCAGGCGAAGTCGGGTCGTTGGTGATGAAAGCCTCGCCCACGCCGTCGAAGAGATGCAGTTCCACCTGGCCGCCCGCTTTGCGGTAGTTCGCGATGAAGCGGTCGCGATTGGGCGCGGGATGCGCGATGTCGGCGCTTCCCTGCAGGTAGAGCACGGGCGGCATCGGCGTATTCTCGCCGCGCTCAAGCGCGAGCGTCGGGTTGCCCTCGGCCATCGCCGCTTCATCCCGCCAGTACCGATCGTGGGATTGGATCCAGTTCTCCGCGTGCTTGTTGAGAGGGCCGCCCAGGTTCTGCTTCGCGTATTGGTAGCGCCCAAGGGGGTCGATGACGGGCCAGCACAGTACAACGGCGCGCACCCTAGCGTCCACCGGCGTCTTGGGAGAGAGGGGTAGGGCGGCGTAGCGGTGATCGTACGGCCGCATTGCCGCAAGCATCGCCTGGTGGCCGCCGCTCGAGACGCCGAGGATGCCGACGAGGTCGGGCCGGGTGTAGAGCTCTCGAGCCCGCGACTTGCACCAGCGGATCGCGTAGTTGATGTCCGCGAGCGAGGCCGGGTAGCCGGCTTCGGGCGGCATCCGGAAGTCGAGCGACACCACCGTCACGCCGCTCTTCGCGAGCGGCTCGTCGGTGCCCGCATCGCTCGTGCGGTCCTTGTTGCACCAGGCGCCGCCGTGCACGTCGACGATGAGCGGGAACGGCCCCGTTCCGCGCGGCTTGTAGATGCGCGCAAGCAGCGGCTTGTCGCCATGGCGCAGGTACTCGACGTCTTCAATGGAAATTTCGTGGCGGGTAAGCGTTGCGGTGTCCATGATCGTCTCCTAATGCTTGAGTTCCTTGGGTGCGCCGGGCTGTTTCAGCGGATGCGACTTATCGAAGGCCTCGAGCTTCATGCACTCGTCGAATACCCGCATCACGGTCGGCACCGGCGCGGTGTCGCAGTTGAAAAAGCGCGCTCCGAACACCTGGGTCGCGACGCAGACGTCGGCAAGGGTGGGCGAATTGCCGTGGCAGAAGCGCCCGGTCTCCTTCTCCTTCGCGAGGTGCGCTTCCACCGCCTTCAGCGCTTCCATGATCCAGTGCTGGCACCAGCGCGTGCGCGCGGCCTCGTCCACCTTGAATTCCTTCTCGAGATAGTTGCGGACGCGCGGGACGATCAGGGGATGGCCGTCGCAGGCGACGATCTGTGCAAGACCGCGCACGCGCGCGCGTCCCTTCGCGTCCTTCGGCAGCAGCGGCGGCTGCGGGTGGGTCTCGTCCAGGTATTCGATGATCGCCATCGATTCGAAGAGCGGCGCGCCGCCATCGTCGGTCATCAGGGACGGCACCACCGCCAGCGGATTGACGGCGCGATATTCGGGCTTCAACTGCTCGCCTTGCATGAGGTTGACGGAAATTTCCTCCGCCTTGACGCCCTTCATCGCCAGCGCGATGCGCACCCGGCAGGCGGCGAGGGAGCGCCAGAAGCCGTAGTACTTCATTTCTCCTCCTTTCGTCGTAGAGAGAGTGACTCGTTCTTGGTTGCTCGTTCCTGGTGAATCGCTTCGTGCCGGAACGAGAAACGAGTAACGGATCACTTCTTCGGAATTATCGGCGGCAGTATATATGATGCCGGGCACGGAGCGATGCGGTGCGTGCAGCGGATTTGACCCGGGCGCGGGCGGTGTGTCAACTTGCGCTACCAGACCAGGAAGGAGGAGAGCATGAAGGTCGGCATTGCCGGCACCGGCAGGATGGGAGCAGCCATCGGGGAAAGACTGATGGACCTCGGGCACGAGCTCACGGTCTGGAACCGCACGCCGGAGAAAACGAAGGCCCTGGCCGCCGCGGGCGCGCGGGTCGCCCCATCGCCCGCCAGGCTCGCCGAGGCGGTGGAGGTGATTATCACCATCGTCACCGACGACAAGGCGATCGACGCGCTTTACCGCGGGCCGCAGGGCTTGCTGTCGGGCAATGTGGCCGGCAGGCTCTTTCTCGAGATGAGCACGGTGCGGCCCGAGACCGAGATTGCGCTTGGCGCCAAGGTGAAGCAGAAAAACGCGGCGCTGGTCGAGTGCCCGGTCAGCGGGACGACGGGACCCGCTCGGGAGGGCAAGCTCTTCGGCTTTGCCGGCGGTGCCGACGCCGACGTGGCGCGGGCGCGCCCGCTGCTCGAGCAGATGTGCCGCCGGGTCGAACACGTCGGCCCGGTCGGGTCCGGCGCCCGCATGAAGCTTGCGGTCAATCTTCCTCTGTTCATCTACTGGCAGGCGCTTGGAGAAGCGCTGGTGCTGTGCCGCCCGCTCGGGCTCGGTCCGGAGCGGCTTCTGAGCATCTTTGCCGACAGCTCGGGGGGCGCGAACGTGCTCAAGGTGCGGAGCCCGATGATCGCGGCACAGCTCGCCGGGCGGGATCCTGGCGCGGTGAATTTCACCGTGGACGGGGTGTGCAAGGACCTCAGGACGATGGTTGCGGAAGCGAAAGCTTTGGGCGTCACGCTGCCGGCGGCCGAGACGGTGCTCAAGTGCTTCGAGGACGCGGTGCGAGGCGGCTTCGCGGCGAAAGACCAAAGCGCGCTGCCAGCGCACTGGGTGCAGCGCGCCGCGCGGTGACGGTCAGCTCATTCGCCCTTGATGCCCGCGATCCGGATTACCTCGAGCCACTTGTTCTGTTCGGATACCATGAGCTTGCCAAACTCGGCCGAGCTCATCTTGACGACCGCGCCCCCCTGCTCGTCGAACTTTTTCTGGAATGTCGGTGATGACAGCACTGCCGTGGTCTCGGAGTGGAAGCGCGCGATGACGTCAGCCGGCGTCCTGGGCGGCGCGAAGATGCCCCACCAGATGCTCGACTGGTAGCCGGGGACGGTTTCCCCGATCGTCGGCACGTTCGGCAGCCGCGGACTGCGCTTTGCGCCGCCAATCGCAACCAGCCTGAGGCGCCCGCTCTTGACGTGCGGCAAGACCGTGACCAGCGATCCGATCTGCAGCTGGGTGTGGCCGGCGACGGTGTCGGCGATGGCGGGCCCGCCGCCCTTGAACGGCACGTGCACCATATTGACGCCGGCCTTGATCTTGAACAGCTCCGTGTTCATGTGCGGGAAGCCGCCGATCCCCGAGGAGGAATACAGGAGCTCGCCCGGTTTTTTCTTGGCAAGCGCGATCAGATCCTTCACGGTCTTCACCGGGAGCGAGGGATGGACGACGAGAGCGCTGTCGCCGAAGCCGATCAGCACGACGGGCGCGAACGAGTTGACGAGGTCGACGGGCACCTTCGGCTTGTCGATGAGAAATCCGTAGGCGGTCGAGGTCATCATGAACGTATATCCGTCGGGTGGAGCGGCGGTCGCGATTTGCAGACCGACGATGCTGCCCGCGCCGGCGCGATTATCGATGATCACCTGCTGCTTCAATCGCGGGCTCAGCTCGGCCGAGAGGAGCCGTCCCGTGATATCCGTGCTGCCCCCCGGCGGCCATGGAATGATGACGCGGATCGACTTCTCGGGCCACGCGGCCGCGGCGGCAGCGGGGAGAAGCGTGACCGATACGAGCAGAAGTGCAATAGCCTTGAGAACGTCCGGTTTCATGGTTTCGATGCTCCCTTTGTTGGCTTGCGTGAATCCCGAGCGCAGGTGCCATACTATGATACTGCGGAAGACCTATGACGAACGAGATCGATATCGAAGAGCTGCGCCGGATGGCGGCGGAGATCGGCCTCACCCGCCTCGACGATGAGCACCTGCAACAGCTGTTGCGCGCGACGAAGGCGGCGCAGCAGCGCCGCGCGGCGCTGCCGGCGGCCGGCCTCCTGCCGGCCGACGAGCCCGCACACGTGTTCCGCGCCGAGCGGGACGCCGGTCGATGAGCGAGATCGCCTTTCTGACCGTTGCCGCCGCAGCGGAGCTGTTGCGCGGGAAGAAGCTCTCGCCGGTCGAGTACGCGAAGGCGCTGATCGAGCGCATCGAGCACCACGACGGCAGGCTCAACGCGTTCCTGCGCCCCGCGCCGGAGATCGCGCTCGAGGACGCGCATCGCGCCGAAGCGGAGATCATGCGCGGCAATTGGCGCGGCCCGTTCCACGGGGTGCCCTACGGGCTGAAGGACATCATCGACTACGCCGGGCTTCCGACGACGGCGCACTCGAAGATCCTGGAGCGGAATGTCGCGGGCGCGGACGCTGTGGTGGCGCAGAAGCTGCGCGCGGCGGGCGGCGTCTTCATGGGCAAGCTCTCGACCCACGAATTTGCGGTGGGCGGGCCGTCGTTCGATCTGCCCTGGCCGCCGGCGCGAAATCCCTGGAACCGCGGCCACTTCTGCGGCGGCTCCTCGAGCGGCTCGGGGGCCGCGACGGCGGCGGGCTTCCTGCCCGCGGCGGTCGGCAGCGACACCGGCGGCTCGATCCGGAATCCTGCCACGATGTGCGGCGTCGTCGGCATGAAGGCAACATACGGACTGGTGAGCCGCCGGGGCGTCTTTCCGCTCGCGTTCTCGCTCGATCACGTCGGTCCGCTCACCCGCACCGTGCAGGACAACGCGCTCATGCTGGATGTCCTCGCCGGGCACGATCCCCTCGATCCCGGCAGCGTCAACGCGGCGACGGGGGGCTGCACGTCCGAGCTCGGCCGCGGGATGAGGGGGCTCAGAATCGGCGTCATCCGCCACTTCTACACGCGGGACATGGAAGGCGATCCCGAGATGGTCGCCGGCATCGAAGCGGCGCTCAAGGTGCTGGAAAGCCTCGGTGCCGAGGTGCGCGAGATCGAAACCGCTCCGCTCTCCGAATGGAACGCATGCAACCGCACGATCCTCGCCAGCGAGGCGTATGCGATCCACGAGAAGTGGCTGCGCGAGCGTCCGCAGGACTACGGGCGCCTGGCGCGGGAGAGGATTCTGGCGGGAGCATTCGTGCGCGCCGCCGACTACATCAACGCGACGCGCGTTCGCGGCAAGCTGGCGCGGGCGTTCCATGCGCTTCTTGACGGCGTTGACGTCGCCGTGACCGCGAGCTCCATGGATCCTGCCTGCCGCATCGACGATCCCGAGGCGATCGAGCGCACCTACGGCCGCCAGGCGCGCGCGCCGTTCAATCTCACCGGCGGCCCGGCGCTCTCGGTTCCGGTCGGCTTCTCCGGAGCGGGATTGCCGCTCGGCATGCAGATCATCGGCAAGCCCTTCACCGAAGCGCTGGTCTACCGTGTGGGCCACGCCTATGAGCAGGCGACGGAGTGGACGCGCAGCCATCCCGTCCTGGGATGACGCAGTGGCGCGCGAAGAAAGGCAAGCACGAAAAAAGGCCAGCGCGCTCGCTGGCCTTTTGCATGATGTCTGGCGCGCCCGGAGGGATTCGAACCCCCTACCCCTTGGTTCGTAGCCAAGTACTCTATCCAGTTGAGCTACGGGCGCGAAACGTGACGCGAATTATAACATTCACCCTGAGCCCGACCGGAGCCTTGATTTGAATCAACACAGTCGGTTCTGCGCCGTGGTTTCATTGCCGCGAGCGGGCGCGCACCCGTGTGAGACAGGAGAGTTTTCCTGCGTAGAATGCGGTAGCGCGCCGGCGCAATGAGGAACTGAAACGGAGGCTTCAGGTGGCGGAGAACGCAGGACGGGACAAGGCGGTCAAGGAAATCGACCTGGAGGAAGTGGCCCGGCTGGTCGAGGCCCTCGAGCGTGACCTCGCGCAGGTGCGAAGCGGCTCCCAGGACGTGCAACGCCTGCGGGACGAGGTGGAAACGCTGAAGAATGTCCTCAGCTCACCGATCCGCCGGCATCACTGGGTGAGCGACGGCCTGCACGGCGTGCGGACGGTGCTCGAGGAAGCGATCGACACAGCGATCGCCAAAGGCATCAAGACCGGACAATACATTTCCGAGATCGGCCGCATCCTCGGACTGTAAGGCGCTCACCGCTCCATGTAGTTCGGGGGCGGCGGTGGCGGCGCGTAATATCGCCGTGGCGCCGGCCGCTCCCTTGCCGCGACAAATCGTCCCGCTACCGGCACCTTGTGGCCCTTGGCGTACATGCACTGCGTGTAGCCGATGTCGTAGCGACGCTGGGCTTCGTAGGCAGAGGCGTTCGCAGTGCTCGACCCGATGGCCGAGCCCATCAGCAAGCCAATGCCGGCACCGACACCGGCGCCGCTGCTGCCATCGATCAGAGCACCCGCGGCGGCGCCCACCGCGGTCGCGGTAGCGGCGGTGGCAACGGCATTGTCGGTCGCGGCCTTGTTGGGGCCGGGTCCGCCGGCCTGCAAGCTGGCGAACTGCCGGCACTCGAAATCATCGGCGCGGAACTGATCGAAGCTCTTGCCGGTTCCTGGCAGCGACATGATGCTCGGCCCGCTCGGCACCGTCACGCAGCCGGCCAGCGCGAGGAGTGCGGCCAGAAACGAAATCCGTAATGTGCGGTTCATGCGGTTCTCCAGGTCGGTCCGCGAGTCGCGCACTATCGGCCTGCTGGCGGCGTCGGCGTCACCTTCTGCCAGGTGCCGGCGCAGTGCTTCACATAGGGGTAATAGGCTTTCGCGTCGGGGCAGTAGTACCAGTAACCCTGGGATTGCTCCGGCTCGGCGGACGAATCGCCGCGCTCGATGTAGACCGTGGGCTCGGCCGGCACGCCGACCACTCGCGGATAATAGTAGTACGGCGCTCCGTAATAGCCGGGGTAAGCCCAGTAACCGGGGTAGCCCCAGTACCCGGGACCGTGGAATACGAAACCGACGCTCACGCCCGGCCGGCCGTAATGGCCGCCGCCGTGAGCGAGAGCCGGGACGCTCGCTGCGAGTGTCAGGAGCGTGGCTGCGAGCACAGCGACCGTCCTGCTTTTGCTCATGACGGAATGTTCCTCGTCCATGATCCTGGAAACCAGACTAGCAGATCGTGCAAGCCGCCCGGGTAACAAAGTGTTACGAAATGTTGCACGGGCTGCGCTGCGCAACCGTCGTGCAGCGGATTACGCGCCCCGTCGTGAATCGGCGACACCGATTTGCAGCGGTCTGTCAGATCGTCTAATGTTCATCCCTGTCCCCCGCAACGCGAACAAGCCATGAAGAACGATCTCAAGCTCGACATCTTTCCGCATATCTTTCCGCAAACCTTTTTTGAGCGGATGAAGGGAATCGCCGGGGCGAACCCCGCGCTTGCGGCCTCGATCAAGCGCTGGCTCAACATTCCGGTGCTGTGGGACCTCGACGCGCGCCTGCGCATGATGAAAAAATTCAGCGGCTACCAGCAGGTCTTGACGCTCTCGCTGCCGGCAATCGAATTCCTGGCGGGCCCGGAGGAATCCCCGGCGCTCGCGAGGCTCGCCAACGACGGCATGGCTGAGATCGTCGCCTCCCACCCCGATCAGTTTCCGGCGTTCGTCGCCTCGCTGCCGATGAATAACGTCCCGGCGGCGCTGGCGGAGATGGACCGGGCGATCACCAAGCTCGGCGCGAAAGGGGTCCAGATCTTCACCAACGTCAATGGCCGGCCGATGGACGACCCGGAGTTCTACCCGGTCTTCGAGCGCTGCGTCAGAAAATACGATCTGCCGATCTGGCTGCACCCGGTCCGCACCTCGAAATTTCCCGACTACCCGGTCGAGTCCAAGTCGAAGTACGAGATCTGGTGGCTGTTCGGCTGGCCCTACGAGACGAGCGCATGCATGGCGCGCATCGTGTTCTCTGGCATGCTGCAGAAGCTGCCCGACATGAAAATCATCACGCACCACCTGGGCGCGATGGCGCCGTACTTCGACGAGCGCATTGGGCTCGGCATGGACCAGATGGGCGCGCGCACTTCCGACGAGGACTATGGGGCGCTCCTCAAGCGCCTGGGCAAGCGGCCGCTCGATTATTTTCGGATGTTCTACGGCGACACCGCGGTCAACGGCTCCGCACCGGCGATCCGCTGCGGCCTCGATTTCTTCGGCCCGGAGCGCGTGCTCTTCGGCACGGATTGCCCGTTCGATCCCGAGGGCGGGCCGGCGTTCATCCGCGAGAGCATCCGGGCAATCAATTCACTCAAGCTCACGCCGGCCGTCCGCAACAAGGTCTATCATGGCAACGCGGTGAAGATGCTGCGCCTGAAGCTCGCCGGGGCGAAATCACGGAAGAAGTAGCGCATGACCACGAGTCACGAGTCGCGAGTCGCGAATCACCCGGCGTCAGCCGGGCCGGCGGACCCGCTGCTGATCGAGGACCTGGTCGCCGCTAACCGCATCCTGGCGCGCGAAGGCGTGCTCGACGGCTGGGGGCACGTGAGCGTGCGCCACGACCGCGATCCCGGCCGCTTCCTGCTGTCGCGCTCGCTGGCGCCGGAGCTGGTGCAGGCCGAGGACATCCTCGAATTCGACCTCGACAGCGTGCCGGTGGAGGTGATGGAGCGCGATCTCTACACCGAGCGCTTCATCCACGGCGAGATCTACAAGACGCGGCCGGACGTGAAGGCGATCGTCCATTCGCACGCGCCGCCGGTCATTCCATTCGGCGTCATCAGCATCCCCTTGCAGCCGATGTACCACCGAGCGGCATTCGTCGGGCTCGGCATACCGATATTCGAGATACGCGATGCCGCGGGCATGACCGACATGCTGATCCGGGATCCCGCGCTCGGTCGCGCGCTCGCGAAGAGCATCGCGGACAAGCCGGCCGTCCTCATGCGCGGGCACGGCGCGACCGTGGTCGGGCCTTCGATACCGCGGGTCGTCGCGCGGAGCATCTTTCTCGCCCTCAATGCGAAGCTTCAGGCGCAGGCGATGATCATGGCGCAAGGCGGGCCGATCAAATACCTCCATCCGGAGGAAGCACGGCTGATTGAAGGGCGCGAAGGCTACGGGCTCGGGCGCGCGTGGAAGGCGTGGAAGCGCCGAGCACTCAAGGAGTCGTGAGGAAATATGAGCCACATCGAAGACCTGGTCGCAGCCTACCGGATACTCGCGGAGCACGAGGTGATCGACGCCTACGGGCATGTGAGCGTGCGCTCGCCGCGCGACCCGAACCGTTATTTCCTCGCCGGGCATCGCGCGCCCGAGCTCGTGACCGAGGACGACATCATCGAGTACGACCTCGACAGCAATCCGCAGGACGCACGCGGACGCGAATCCGTGCGCGAGCGCTTCATTCATGGCGAGATCTACAAGACGCGTCCGGAAGTGACTGCCGTCGTGCACAGCCACTCGCAGTCGGTGGTTCCTTTCAGCATCACTACCGTGCCGATGCGCGCGATCTTCCACATGGCGGCCTTCATCGGGGACGGGCTGCCGAATTTCGAGATCCGGGACGCGCAGAAGGGCACCGATCTCCTGGTGAAGACGCCCTATCTCGGACAGGCGCTCGCGAAGACGCTCGGAGCAAAGCCCGCAGCACTGATGCGCGGGCACGGCGCGGTCATCGTGGGCGAGAACCTGCCGCGTGCCGTGGGCCGCAGCATCTACCTCGAGATGAGCGCCAAGATGCAGGCCCAGGCGATACTGATCGCGGGACCCGGCGGAAAGATCGCGACGCTCGACGAGGCCGAGGTCAAGGCCTCGGTCCCGGTGCAGGAATACAACCGCGCGTGGCCACTGTGGCGGGCGAAGGCGCTGGGACGCCTCAAGTCGGAGCGGAGCTGATCCGTCACCGACCGGCTCGGCCGGTTGCGATGGCGGCGATTGTTCCGGCGTCATCCTCAGGCCGGTTCGCGCGCCAGGCGACGTGGAGATCGGGCCTGACCAGCAGGAGATCAAAGCCCGCGATCTCGCGCACGGCGCGATCCGGGATGTCGAGCACTTCGAGGGGTGCGCCGAGCGCGCGCAGTGCCTGCTCCAGGCTCGAGACCTCCGCCCGGGTTCCGCCCAGGCGCAGCAGCGTGTAACCCCCACCCAGGCGATCGTGCAGCGCCGTGCCGTCGTCCAGCCACACGTGAGGAAGCCGCGCGCCCGGCCAGGTGGTCGGCACATAGCGGGGATTGTCCGGATCCGGGCTGTCTCCGGCCTCGGGCCACACGAGGGGCGAGCCTGCGTATCGATATCCCGCTTCGATGCCCAGGATTTCGGTCACCTTGCGCTGCTCGACGTCGAAGCGGCGCGCCATTTCGGCGCGGATGGCCGCGTACTCGGGCGAGTCCTTGCGCATGTCCGGGCGCCAGACCGCGCGCCAGCTCAACCTCCCGCTCATCGCGGCGCCGGAGGCCTTCACGTTGCGCAACCCGATGGGACGGCGTTCCGTTTCGTATGAGGCGAGCAGATGCGGGCCGCCCCATCCTGCCAGCGTCGCGGCCAGCTTCCACGAGAGGTCGATGGCGTCGCCCACGCCGGTATTCATTCCCAGGCCGCCAGTGGGGATGACCAGGTGCGCCGCGTCGCCCGCAACGAAGACGCGGCCCTCGCCGTAGCGCTCCGCGCAGAGCAGGTGTTGGGTCCACTGGTTGACGGAGAGCATCTCGAACTCGATCGGCATGTCGAGCGCTTTCCTGAAGATCTCCGCCATTTCCGCGTCGCTCGCCGCCGCCGCGTGCAGCGTCCAGTGCCGCGTGCTGTCCTGCAGGATGATGAACGGGAAGAGCGGTCCCTCGGCGATGTGGTAATGCCGTCCCTTGCCCATGGAAATGCGCTCGTAGAGATCGGGGCAGTGGAAAAGCGCCTGCCTCAGCTCCCGGATGTTGCCCTGGCCCTGCAACCGGATGCCGAGTGCCTTGCGCACGGTGCTCGAGCCCCCGTCGCAGCCGACAAGATACTCCGCGCGGATCGTTTCCTCCCCGCCCGCGGTGCCGACGCGCGCGCTCACCGAGCCGGCATCCTGCGTAAATGACAGGAGCTCGCAGCCGAAGCGCACCGCCACGGTGGGCAGCGCCTCGACGATCGAGCGCAGCAGCGGCTCGAGCGTGTACTGCGAGATGAGCTGGTAGGGCTCGAGCGGACGTCCATCGTTGTGGGCGGCAATCTCGGCCTTGGCGCCGGCGACCGAGGGGTAGGGCAACCGCACGAGCGGCGGCCCGGACATCGAGGCCGCGAGAAAGACGTCCATTGGCGCGGTGCGCGGCAGGCCCGCGTCGCGGATTTCTTCCGCGATGCCGAGCCGGCGGTAGATCTCCATCGTGCGGGCGTTGCAGCGTTCCATCTTCGGAAGCTGGATGGAGGTCTCGTTGCGCTCGATCAGCGTGCACCGCACGCCGCGCTGGCCGAGATCGAGGGCGAGCGTCAGCCCGACCGGACCCGCTCCGACAATGAGAACCTGGGTGTCGATCAATGGCGTCAATTTGTCGCTTCCGGATTCGCGGTGACTCTATAATACGGCGTCTTCAGAGCAATCACTGCCGGAGGAGGGCTGCACATGGCAAACAGACGTGGCCGGTCGTCGTGGTACCTGTGGCAGCTCGTGCCTGCGCTCGCGGGCATCGCCACGGCCTGCGGCAGCGGCTTCGCCGCCGCTCAGGAATCCGCCTTCCCGTCCCGCACCGTGCAGTTCGTGGTGGCGTACTCACCAGGCACCGGCGCCGATATCCTCGCGCGCCTGTTCGGGCCCCGGCTCTCGGAGCGCTGGAAGGCAAACATCGTCACGGAAAACCGGGTCGGCGCAACCGGCACCATCGCCACTGCGCACGTGGCAAAATCGGCGCCGGACGGGCACACGCTGCTCTTCATTGCGACCTCGTTTGGCATGGTCCCGGCCATCCGCAGTCATCTGGACTTCGATCCGGTCAACAGCTTCGCGCCGGTGATGCTGTTCGCCACCAGCGGGCTTGGCCTGGTGGTTCACCCGCAGCTTCCCGTGAGGTCCCTGAAGGATTTCATCGATCTTGCGAAGCGCCGTCCGGGAGAGCTCCACTATTCCTCACCCGGTGTCGGGGGGCCGCAGCATCTCTCGATGGAGCTGCTCAAGCTCGAAACCGGCATCGATGTCGTGCACGTCCCGTACAAGGGGTTTGCCGGCGCGATATCGGACGCCATCGCGGGGCACGTGCAGGCGATGGTCTCAGCGCTGCAGAGCGCGCATCCGCACGTGAAAAGCGGCCGGCTGCGCATGCTGGCCATCATGAGCGCGGAGCGCTCGAGCGCGTTTCCGGGGGTGCCCACCATGAACGAGCTGGGCTTGCCCGGCATGGAGATCTACACCTGGTACGGCTCGTTCGCGCCGGCCGGGACCCCCGCGGCCACCGTGAAGCGGATCAATGCGGATATGAACGACCTCCTCCGGCTGCCGGAGGTTCGCGCATCGATGTCCAAGCTCGGAATGAGTGCGGCGGGCGGCCCGCCCGAGCGCCTGGGCGGCCTGGTGAAGAGCGAGCTCGAGCGCTGGAACCGCGTCGTCAAGGCCGCGAAGATCAAAGCCGATTAGGCCGATCGTTGAGGAGAGTCGAATGGCCAAGCGGCAACTGGATACTGCCCAACACACTTCACCAGTTACCCGTCACCCGGCCGCGGTGAAGGCGGCGCCCGGGCGCAGCTACGTCGACCTGCACGAGCACCTGGCGGAGCTGAAGAAGCGCGGCCTGCTCCTCACCGTCGACCGGCCGGTCAACAAGGACGCCGAGCTGCACCCGTTGGTGCGCTGGCAGTACGTGGGCGGCATCGAGGAGCACGAGCGGCGTGCCTTCCTCTTTACCCATGTGGTGGATGGCCGTGGCAGGCGCTACCGGTTTCCGGTCGTGGTGGGCGCGTACGCGGGGAATCGCGCGATCTACTGCATCGGCATGCGCGCCGCGCCCGAAGAGGTGCAACCGAAGTGGGACCACGCCATAGCCAATCCGATTCCGCCCCGCATCGTCGAGAGCGCGCCGTGCCAGGAGGTCGTGATCGAGGGCGAGGCGCTGAAAGGGGAGGGCAACGGGCTCGACAGCCTGCCGATTCCGATTTCGACGCCGGGCTTCGACAGCGCGCCGACGCTGACCGCGACCAACGTCATCACCCGGGACCCGGAATCCGGCGTCCAGAATCACGGCACCTACCGCGCGGGGCTGAAGGCGCCCGACCGTTGCGTGATCCGCATGGCCACCCGCATCGGCGGCGCCGGCGGCTACCGGCACTATCTCAAGTACCAGGCGCGCGGGGAGAAGACCATGCCGTGCGCGATCGTGCTCGGCGCGCCCCCGTGCGTGGCGTTCGTCGCGCCGATGAAGCTCCCGATAGACCTCGATGAGGTCGGGGTGGCGGGGGCCGTCGCGGGCGGGCCTATCAATATGGTACGCGCCCGCAGCGTGGACCTGCTGGTGCCGGCCGAAGCGGAGATCGTGATCGAGGGGCTGGTGGACACCGAGTACCTGGAGCCGGAAGGCCCGTTCGGCGAGTCGCATGGGCATGTCGCGCTCGAGGAGTTCAACATGCCGATGCGCGTCACGGCGATCACGTACCGCCGGGACGCGATCGTCGCCTCCTATCTCAGCCAGGTGACGCCGAGCGAGTCGAGCGCCATCAAGCGTGTCTCCTACGAGCCGATGTTTCTCACCCACCTGCGCACGACGCTCGGCATCCGCGGCGTCAAGCGCGTGACGCTGCACGAGCGCATGACGGCGCTGCGGCGCATCGCGATCCTCACCATCGAGAAAGGCACGCCGCGCACCGAGGTCTGGCGCGCGCTCACGGGCGCGTCGAGCTTCAAGGCCGATTGCGGCAAGATCTGCATCGCGGTCAATGAGGACATCGACCCCGAGAGCTCGGACGCGCTGCTCTGGGCCGTCTCCTTTCGCATGGACCCCGCGTGGGACATGCAGGTGCTGCGCTACCGCAGCCAGGGCCATGGACCCGAACGCGAGCACGAAGCGGAGGACGACACGGACTCGACCGTGCTGATGGACGCGACGCTCAAGGAGGACCTGCCGCCGCTTGCGCTGCCCAAGCAGGAGTACATGGAGCGCGCGCGCAGGCTGTGGGAAGAGCTGGGGCTGCCCGGGCTGCGCCCGCAATCGCCGTGGTTCGGCTCGGCCGCGGGCGGCGATTGGCTGCCGCAGTGGGAGGAAGCCGCGAAGCGCGCGGCCGAGGGCCGCTACCTCGAGAACGGCCGCGCGAGCGAGAAACTGCGGCGAAAAGGCCTCAGGCCGGAAACCCGCTTCAGGCCGGACAAGGAGTGACTGGAACCT
>DATBKZ010000027.1:0-15738 GCA_036555615.1 Burkholderiales bacterium
CGTCGCGATGGTGACGAAGAAGGGCGGGCCCGGGTACGTGCCGCCCACGGCGCGCATCGCCACCTTCGACAACGACGGCACGCTGTGGGCCGAGCAGCCGATGTACTTCCAGTTCCTGTTTGCCATCGACCGGGTGAAGGCCCTGGCGCCGCGGCACCCGGAGTGGAAGGACAAGGAGCCGTTTGCCTCGATCCTCAAGGGGGATCTCAAGGGCGCGCTGGCCGGCGGCGAGCACGCGTTGCTGGAAATCGTCCACGCCAGCCACGCCGGCATGACCACCGAGGAGTTCGAGAAGGTGGTGAAGGACTGGGTCGCCGCGGCGCGGCACCCGAGGTTCAAGCGCCCCTACACCGCTCTAACCTATCAGCCGATGCTGGAGCTGCTGCGGTATCTGCGCGCCAACGGCTTCCGCACCTACATCGTGTCGGGCGGCGGCGTCGAGTTCTTGCGCGCCTTCGCGGAGAAGACCTACGGCATTCCGCCCGAGCAGGCCATCGGCAGCTCGGGCAAGCAGAAGTTCGAGCTGCGCGATGGAAGATCGGTGCTGGTGAAGCTGCCGGCGGTGGATTTCATCGACGACAAGGAAGGCAAGCCCATCAACATCCAGAAGATCATCGGGCGCCGGCCGACCGCCGCTTTCGGCAATTCCGACGGCGACCTCGCGATGCTGCAATGGACGTGCAGCGGCCCCGGCGCGCGCTTCTGCCTTTATGTTCACCATACCGATGCCGAGCGCGAGTGGGCCTACGACCGCAAATCGGGCATCGGCCTCCTCGACAAGGGCCTGGACGAGGCGCGGGCGAAGGGCTGGACCGTCGTCAGCATCAAGGACGACTGGAAGCGGGTGTTCGCGTTCGAATCGAGGTGATTGAACAGCACATGCCGCAGCTCGTAAGAGCCGGGCGCCAGGGCCTTCGGGTACTCAGCCCCGTGCCGGCCACTCCGGCCTGTGATACCCGAGCGGCACCGAGGGCCGGCTCCAGCGCGGCGGAGTCTCTGAAAGCTGCACCACCGGCGCGAGATGCTGAAGCCGCCCGTCTGGCGTCTCGCTCGTCGTCGACCAACGCTCGATTTCCGCTGAATTGAAATCTTTCGGCACGTCCCTCAACTGGTCTTGCGGCACCTCGCCGTGCGAAACGAGCCAGCGCCCGGTCTGGGCGAGGGAAATCCGCACGAGCCAGCTTCCGCCCTCGCGCGCGCGGCGGGCGAGCGCCACCATCGCGCCGAAGGCCATGAGATACCCGGTGAGATAGTCGATCGCCGAGACCGGATAGAACTGCGGACCCGGCGCCGCGCCGGGGAAAACCTCCCCCTGCCGCCAGGCGACGCCGCTCACCGACTGCACCACCGTGTCGAAGCCGCGGCGCGAGGCCCACGGCCCGACGTGGCCGAAAGCGCACAGCGAAACCACGACGATCCCAGGCCGCAGCCGCGCGAGCGCCGCGAGCGAGAAGCCGCGATCGGCGAGCGTGCCCGGCCGGTAGCCCTGCGAGAAGACATCGGCCTCGCGCACGAGCCCGCGCAGGATCGCAACCTCTTTCTCGTCGCGCAGATCGAGATAGGCGGAGAGCTTGCCGTGGCCCGTGTCGTGCTCCTGGTAGCCGAGGCTCGGCAAATGCGCCGCGGTGATCTTGAGGACGTCCGCCCCGTGCTCGGCGAGCGTGCGGCCGCAGGTTGGCCCGGCCAGCACCCGCGTGAGATCGAGCACCCGGATGCCCGACAGCGGCCGGTTGCCTTCGGGAAGCTGTTCCGGCGGGCTCGCACCGATCTTCACGATCTCCATCAGCGGCAGCGAGGCGATCGCGGCGGCCTGCGGATGCCTGGCCCATTCGGCCATGGTGCGCACCATGCCGCCGGCGCCTTTGGCCGCGATGATCGCTTCCTCGAGCTCGAGCGCGTCCCAGTTCGCCACCGCCTTGCGCACCGCCTCGCGATCTTCCGGCACGCCGATGACGCTCAGGGCCGCGGCGCGATGATTCGGGAAGTTGGCGTGGATGTAGCTCCAGCGGCCGTTCTTCGCCGGATAGAAGCCCATCACGGCGTTGCGCTCGGTCGACACGGGCGCGCCGTCCAGCTTCATGTAGTGGCCGCTGCGGAGCGATGCCGTGGCCTGCCGGAAATCGACCGCGACCGCCTGGCGCCGCCCGGTGCGCAGCTCCCACAGATCGGCGGCCGCGAGGCCGGCCGCCGCGAGCGCGGCGCTGCTCGCCTCGCCGATACGGAACGGCGTGCGCAGTATCGGATCGGGACCACCCGTGATCTCGACCTCCTGCGCGCGCGCCTCCGGCCAGCCCGCGACCGGCAAAATCGTTGGCAACGCAGCACTGCTCATGATCTGGACTCTTGCGTGTTCTCGATTGGGCTATGCTACACGCTCACAGGAGGAGCCCATGCTGATAGTCGATTCCCAAATCCACATCTGGAAGAACGGAAAGATGAGCCCGCACCACCGCCAGGATCCGACCTTTTCGGCCGAGGACGCGCTCGCCGAAATGAAAACGGCCGGCGTCGATTGCGCGGTGATCCATCCGCCCGGCGCGATGGGCGAGCCGGCCAATGCGCTCGCGGTCGAGGCGGTGCGCAAGTATCCGGACAAGTTCTGCATCCTCGGGCACTTCGACCTGACGAGCCCCGATCGCGAAAAGATCGTCGCCCGCTGGCGCGATCGGCCCGGCATGCTCGGATTCCGCTTCACCTTCAACGAGTCGAATCAGAAGGGGTGGTGGACCGACGGCTCGCTCGACTGGTTCTGGAAGACGGCCGAGAAGGCGAAATTACCGGTGGGGCTCCTCGCGAGCGGCGCCAACATCAAGGTAGTGGGGAAGATCGCGGAGCGGCATCCCGGCCTGAAGGTCCACATCGACCACATCGGGCGCGGGGGCGGCCGGGCCGACAAGAAGGACGACGCGGCCTACGCGGACCTCGTGGACATGCTCGCGCTCGCCCGGCTTCCCAACGTCGCGGTCAAGCTCTCGGGCGCGCCGAGCACCTCGACCCATGCCTACCCGTACAAGAACGTCCACGAATATCTGCGCCGGATCGTCGAGGCCTTCGGCCCCGCGCGCTGCTTCTGGGGCACCGACATCACCCGCATGCCGTGCAGCTACCGCCAGTGCGTGACGATGTTCACCGAGGAGATGCCGTGGCTGAAGGGCCGCGACCTCGAGCAGGTGATGGGCGCGGCGTTCGTCGCCTGGCTCGGCTGGAAGCGGCCCGCGGCCGCTTGAGAGCGAGTTTCGCAAGATGACGCCGTCCCGCCATTCCGGCACTGCCCGCGGCGGCAAGGCGGTCTACGGCGCGCCGCTCGGGATCCTGATGCTCGAAGCGCGTTTCCCGCGCATCCCGGGCGACATGGGCAACGCCACGACCTGGTCCTTTCCCGTGCTCTATCGCGTCGTGCGCGGCGCGAGCCCCGAGAAGGTCGTGCTGCAGGGCGCGCGGGGGCTGCTGCCCGATTTCATCGAGGGGGCGAAGGACCTTGTCCGTCTGGGCGCCGAGGCCATCACCACCAACTGCGGCTTCCTTGCGCTCTTCCAGAACGAGCTTGCGCGCGCGGTGAACGTCCCGGTCGCAACCTCCGCGCTCATGCAGGTGCGCTGGGTGCAGGCCATGCTGCCGCCCGGCAAGCAGGTCGGCGTGATTACGGTGAGCGGCTCGACGCTCACGCCGGCCCATCTCGAGTCGGCCGGCGCGCCAGCCGACACGCCGATCGTCGGCACCGAGAACGGCCGCGAGTTCTTCCGCGTGCTGATCAAGGCGGAGAAGGAGGACATGGACGTTGCGGCCGCGGAGCAGGATATCCTTGATGCGGGGAAGGAGCTCGTCGCCCGCCACCCCGATGTCGGCGCCATCGTGCTCGAGTGCACCAACATGCCGCCGTATTCCGCCGCGCTCCGGGAGGAGCTCGGATTGCCGGTCTACGACATCTACACTATGATCAACTGGTTCCACGGCGGCCTGCGTCCGCGGGTCTTCTGACAGCCAACAGGGAACTGCCATGCGTCTCACGAGATTAGCCGCAGCGGTGCTGCTTTTCGTTTTCTCGGGCAACGTGCCGCCGCTGCACGCAGCCTGGCCCGAGAAGCCGCTCCGGATCATCGTTCCATTCGCGCCGGGCGGCAGCGCCGACATCCTCGCGCGCACGATATCGAGCAAGCTCCACCCCGCGCTGGGCCAGCCCGTGCTCGTCGACAACCGGCCGGGCGCCGCGGGCAACATCGGCTCCGAGATCGTCGCCAGGTCCAAGCCCGATGGCTATACGCTCCTCGTGGGCTTGATGAACACCCACGTGGTGAACCCGGCGCTCTACAAGAACATGCCCTTCGACGGCGTCGAGGATTTCACGCCGGTCGCGATGCTCGCGGCGGTCATCTCCACCATGGCGATCCATCCCTCCGTGCCGGCGAAGAACGTCAAGGAGTTCATCGCGGTCGCCAAGTCGCATCCCGGCGACATCGCGTACGCCTCGGCGGGGACCGGCTCCTCGACGCACCTCAATGCGGCGGTGTTCGAGAAGATGGCCGGCATCCGGATGCTGCACGTGCCGTACAAGGGCGGCGCGCCTGCGGTGCTCAACACCATGACCGGCCAGACGCAGATGATCATCACCGCCGCCACCCAGACGCTGCCGCATGCGAGGACCGGGAGGTTGAGGCTTCTCGGCGTCACCCGGGCGAAGCGCGTCGCCATGCTGCCCGATGTGCCCGCCATTGCCGAGACGCTCCCGGGCTACGAGGCAGTCGTGTGGTTCGGCGCGTTCGCTCCGGCCGGCCTGCCGAAGGACATCACCACGCGGCTCAATACCGAGATCAACAAGCTGATGAGCGCTCCGGACACGAGAAGCATGATGGAGAAAATGGGCGTCGAGGTCATCACCATCACGCCCGAGGAATTCCAGAAGAAGCTGCGCGAGGAGGCCGCGCACTGGGCGAGCGTCGTCCGCAAGTACGGCATCAAGGCCGAATAGGACGCGCCATGCCGGCCTACCGCCCGACGCTGACCGGCACGCGCCACATGATCGCGGCGGGGCATCACGCCGCCGCGCACGCCGGCTTCACCGTTCTCGAGGCGGGCGGCAACGCAGTGGACGCGGGAGTCGCGGCGGGCATCGCGCTCGGCGTGCTGCAGACCGACCTCGTGAACTTCGCGGGCGTCGCGCCCATGATGATCTACCTCGCCGACCGGCGCGAGGTGGTGACGATCGACGGTCTCGGCACCTGGCCGCGCAAGGCGGACATCAACGTCTTCGTCAAGCGCTACGGCGGCAGGATGCCGCCCGGGATCCTGCGCACGGTGATCCCGGCGGCGCCGTACGCCTGGCTCACCGCGCTCGAGAAGTTCGGCACGATGAGCTTCGGCGAGGTGGCGCAGGCGGCGCTCCGGCTCGCGCGCGAGGGCTTCGCGATGCACTGGCTGATGGCCGGGTTCATCGCGGACCACGAAGAGGACTACCGCCGCTGGCCGTCAACCGCCGAAGTGTTCCTGCCCAATGGACGGCCGCCGAAGGCGGGCGAGCTCTTCGTGCAGCGCGATCTCGCGCGCACGCTGCAGTACATGGCGGACGAGGAGGCGGCGCATGCGAAGGACGGACGCATCGCGGGACTGCATGCCGCGCGCGACGCCTTCTACCGCGGCGATATCGCTGCCGCGATCGACCGCTACCACCGCGAGCACGAGGGCTGGGTGACCATGGAAGACATGGCTGCCTATACCGTCACCTTCGAGCCGCCCGTGCGCACGCGCTTTGGCGACATCGATCTCTTTGCCTGCGGGCCGTGGTGCCAGGGACCGGCGCTGCCGCAGGCGCTCAATATCGTATCCGGGCTCGACCTGCGCAAGCTCGGCCACAATTCGCCGCAGTACATCCACGTGCTCGCCGAAGCGCTGAAGCTCGTCTTCGCCGACCGCCAGCGCTATTACACCGATCCTCGCTTCGTGAAGGTGCCGGTGGACGCGCTGCTGTCCGAATCGTACGCCGCCGAGCGCCGCAAATGCATCGACCCCCGCAGGGCCGCGCCCGGCTTGCCGGAGCCGGGCGACGCGGGCGTCGGCGCGGCGCCGAAGCCGAAGCTGCCAAAGGCGCAGCCGGCGCAGCGGGAATCCGTGCAGGAGCCGGACACCTCGTACGTGTGCGTGATCGACCGCCACGGCAACGCGTTCTCCGCCACGCCGAGCGACGCCTCGTCCTCGACGCCGGTCATTCCGGGAACGGGCTTGTGCCCGTCCTCGCGCGGCTCGCAGTCCTGGTGCGATCCCGAGCATCCCGCGGCGGTTGCGCCCGGAAAGCGCCCGCGCCTCACCTGCAACCCGGCCCTGGCGCTGCGCAACGGGAAGGCGTTCATGCCGTTCGGCTCGCCGGGCAACGACGTCCAGCCGCAGGCGATGCTCCAGGTATTCCTGAATCTCACCGTGTTCGGGATGGACCTGCAGAGCGCAATCGAGGCGCCGCGGTTCGCGACGTACAGCTTCCCCGCGTCCTCGGAGCCGCATGCCTACTATCCGGCGCGGCTCAATCTCGAGCAGCGCATCGCGCGCGGCACCGGCGAGGCGCTGGCGGCGCTCGGTCACGATGTGAAGTGGTGGCCCGAGCTCGAATGGCGCGCGGGGGCGGTGTGCGCCGTCCGCGTCAACCCGGACACGGGAATACTCGAAGGCGGCGCCGACCCGAGACGGCTCGCCTACGCGCTGGGGTGGTAGGAGGAGACCAAGCCCAAGGTTCCGCCGTATCGCGGCGGCGATCAGGCCGGCAGCATGCTGAGATAGACCAGGGCGTTGAACAGCGCGATGGCCAGGGTCGACAGGCCGCCGACGACGATCGCGAGATTCATCCACCACGACAGAAGCACTTTCTGCGCGGTGACGACGGGCTCGCCGTTCCAGTACAGCCGCCCGCGCTCGTCGATCCCGAGCGCACCCTTGACGCCGTCAGCGAACTCGACTTGGTATAACTCCCGAACTTTGAGCACGATAGTTCTCCCATTAAGTGGCATGGCGTAAGTACTGACATGCCAATCGCGGGTTAGTTGCCTGCGAGCGGTGACGGGTTGTCAATCTCAAGAAATCCCCTCCTGCCAGAGGAGGGGTGGTGCGAAGCGCCGGGGTGGTGGGAGCTACTCCGGAATTTCGGGATCCACCAGGTTCGCGAGCTGCATGAGCGACTCCTGCCAGCCGAGGTAGCAGGCTTCGGCGGGAATGACGTCGGGGATTCCTTCCTGCACGACCGACAGGTCGGTCCCGCACGACACCTTCTTGAGGGTCACGGTCACCTTCATTTCGTCGGGCAGGTTCGGGTCGTCGAACTTGTCCGTGTAGCGGATCAGCTCGTTCGGCTTGAGCTCCAGATATTTCCCGCCGAAGGAGTGGCTCTTCCCCGTGGTGAAGTTGGTGAATGACGCCTTATGCGAGCCGCCGACCTTGCCATCGGCCTGGTGGACCGTGCAGGTGAATCCGTACGGCGGCAGCCACTTGGCCATGGCGGCGGGGTCGAGGAACGCCTTGTAGACCCGCTGGGGCGGCGCCTTGAGAACGCGGTGAAGACGGATGGTGCTGGGCATAACGAGCTCCTGTTGTTGATGGATCACCCTATGGTCGATCGAGGTGCAGACAAATCGACATTCGCTATCGGGAGACCGGCCTGATGTGGGCGAACATGCTGCGGGCGTTCCAGGTTGGGAAGGTTCTTGCGAGCGGCGGGGAGCCGTCGAGTCGGATGCGGCCGCCGTGGGCGGCTTGGGCCCAAGTGAGCTGGCCGGCATGCCATTTGACGAAGGCTTCGGCTTCCGCCGTGATGTAGAGGTCCTCGTCGAGGCCGGGGTACGTCTTGCAGATCTCGGTGTCCCCGCGCTCGATGATCAGCCAATAGCGCTCACGGCGCGGGCGGCCGGTGAAGTCGAAGCGGATGACGACCCGTCGATCCGGAAGCCGGTCTTGGCGGAGCGCGTTGCACATCGACCACAGGGCCACGAACGGATCGAGGTTCTCGGGGGCGATCTCGAGCCAACGCGCACCCCACTCGCCGAGCGACTGGCAGACCGTGAAGAGGCCGTGGCCGGCAGACGTGAGCTCGTAGTGGCGGCCGCGCCCGTCGGGCTTGGCTGTCGACTCGACGACACCGAGCCGCTCGAGCTGCTTCAGCCGCTGTGAGAGGAGGGTGCGGGAGAGTCCGGGCGCGCCCTCCAGGATCTCGCTGAAGCTTCCGCAGCCAAGGTGCAGGTTGCGGATGATGAGCGGTGTCCAGCGCTCGGCGAAGATCTCGGCGGCACGGGCGATGGGACAGTACTGGCCGTACGTCCTCACGACCACCAGTGTTGCGCAACCGCCTTCGGTTGTGAAGTCCAGATTCTTGACTTCACAGCCGCGGGCCGCGGTGGTCCGATATGGCCGTCGAGAGAGGAGGACACCATGACGACACCGACGACCGCGGAAGTCCGCCACCGGAGCAAGGAGCCAACCGCCGTGGGGATCGACGGCTTCCGAGGCCGGTTGATCGGCGCCGGCCACGCCGACTACGACATCGCCCGGGCAGTGTGGAACGGCGCCATCGACCGGCGCCCGCGCCTGATCGCCCGCTGCATCGGGAGCGCCGACGTGGCCGCGGCGGTGCGTTTCGCCCGCGACCACGATCTGGAGATCGCAGTACGGGGCGGAGGACACAACGTGGCGGGAACCGCCGTGTGCGACGGCGGGATCGTCATTGACCTTTCGGCCATGCGGGCGGTACGAGTCGATCCCGCCAATCGCAAGGCCTGGGTGCAGGGTGGTGCGCTGTGGGGCGACGTCGACCACGAGACGCAGGCGCACGGTCTGGCCACCACCGGCGGAATCGTGAGCCACACCGGCGTCGCCGGGCTTACCCTCGGCGGTGGCGTCGGCTGGCTGATGCGCAAGCACGGCCTCACGGTCGACAACCTGCTTGCCGCCGACGTCGTGACGGCCGACGGCAAGCTGCTGCGCGCGTCCGAGGACGAGCACCCGGACCTCTTCTGGGCGCTGCGGGGCGGCGGCGGCAACTTCGGCGTGGTCACCTCGTTCGAGTTCCGGCTCCACTCCGTCGGGCCCACCGTCCTCGCCGGGCCCATCCTCTGGGACGCAGCCGATTCCGCGGAGGTCCTCCGCTTCTACCGCGACTTCCTCCGCGACGCGCCCGACGAGCTCGGCACGGTCGTGCGGTTCGGCACCGCGCCGCCGCTACCGGTCATCCCCGGGGATATGCACTGGCGCCCGGTGGTGATGGTCGGTACCTGCTACGCCGGGCCGATCGGGGACGGTGAGCAGGTGCTCCGCCCGCTCCGCGCATGCCGGACCCCGCTCCTCGACCTGGTCGGGCCCGCGCCGTACGTAGGATTCCAGAGCGCGCTCGACTCGACCGTCGTCCACGGCTGGAACTACTACTGGAAGTCCACCCACCTCCCCGAGCTGCGCGACGATCTCATCGACGTAATCGCCGGGCACGCGTTCTCCTGCTCGTCCCCGCGGTCGTACGCGGCGATGTTCCATTTGAAGGGGGCGGTGAGCCGGGTGGCCAAGGGCGGGACGGCGTTCGGGAACCGGCAGGCGTCGCACGCGATCACCCTCGACGCTGTGTGGCGGCCCGGCGAAGACTTCGGCGACCGGGACACCGCCTGGGCGCGGGGGTTTTTCGCCGCACTCGGCCGCTTCCGGGAAGGCGTCTACGTCAACTTCCTCGGCGGCGACGAAGCCCCCGACCGGGTCCGCGAGGCGTACGGCGCCTCCGTCTACGACCGGCTGGTGGACGTGAAGACCACGTACGATCCTGACAACGTCTTCCACCACAACCAGAACATCCGCCCGGTGTTGCGGGATGGTGTGGATGGTTCCGATTGAGGCGGGAGAGCCAAATCTCCCTCTCCACTCGGGAGAGGGTGGGGGTGAGGGCGGTCACTTGTTCCGGTTCAAACTGCGCCGGATGCTGTCGAAAAGGAGGTATGGAACATAGACCAGCAGCAGCACGGCATAGGCCCAGATGACCGGCGCAGCGAGGATGGCGCCGATCACCATCAGCCAGTCCAATTGCCGCCAAAGCCCGATTCCGAAAATCAGGAATCCCGCGATGCCCGGCCATGCGAATCGCTGCAGGATGGGCGATATCGCGAATGGAGCGAGCAAAATGCTCTTCGTCTTTTCGGAAAGCGGCATTTGCAGAGTCTAACGGACCTAAGATATCCCCATGAAGTATCGACTGCTCGGCCGCACCGGCCTCTCCGTCTCCGAAGTGGGCGTGGGTGGAGCGGGCATCGGGCAGGTGTGGGGCGCGACGACGGACGCGGAATGCACCCGGCTCGTGCGCCGGGCGGTGGAGCTGGGCATCAACTTCTTCGATACCTCGCCCATGTACGGCCGCGGCAAGTCGGAGGAGATCCTGGGGCGCGGGCTCGACGGGCTGCGCGGCCGCGTCTACATCGCCACCAAAGTGCGGCTGCAAACCGCGGAGGACCTCGCCGACATGGCCGGCGCGGTGCGGCGCTCGGTGGAGCAAAGCCTGCGGCGGCTGCGCACGGACCATGTGGACGTGCTGCAAATTCACCACCAGCTCGGACCGGAGGGGGGCGAGTACCTGGCTGCGGTCGGGCCGCCGCCCCGCTACGCCCACCGGCTGACCGCGGAGCAGGGCCTGGAGCTTGGCCACGCCATGCAGCGGGCAGTAGAGGAAGGCAAGGCGCGTTTCCTCGGCATTACCGCGTGGGACGGGCATCCCGAAGTAGTCGAGCCGCTACTCGCGAGCGGTGTTTTCCACACGGCCCAGATACTCTACAACCTGCTGAATCGGACGGCGGCACATCCGCCGCCCAGCGGATTCGACGATGTGGACCAGGGCCGCGCCATCGAAGCTGCGAGCCGGAACGAGATCGGAATCATCTGCATCCGCGCCCACGCAGCCGGCGCGCTCACGGATAGGCTGGACAGGGACGTCGCCCCGGACTCCGGCGTCGCGCGTGACTTTGCCCGGAGCCGGGGACTCAGCCATTTGAAGAAGGGGGCCTGCGCCACACTGTCGCAGGCGGCGCTGCGTTTCTGCCTCGACGATCCGCGCATCGCCACGGTCGTGCCGGGCATCAAGAATGTGGCGGAGCTGGAGGAAAGCGCCGCGTGCTCTGGGCTACCGGTGGCAAGCCGATAAAGTTACCGTGACCTCATATGCCGGGTGGCCTCAAAGCTTCGCGGCCTGGCGCGCCAGCAGCTTCCATTGGTCTCCCTGCTGTAACCAGACCAGGAGGTTGTAGAGCTTCACCTTGTCGCCGTCCTTGCGGCGGGTGCCGTGGAAGGTGTGGCGCACCATCGCGATCTTGTCCACGACCTTGATCGTCTGGCCTTCCAGCTCGATCGCAGAGAAGCCCGACTTGCCCGAAGCCAGGGCCTCGATGAACTCGGCCTTGTTCTCCAGCCGGCCGCTCGAGTGCCCATAGCTCAGCTCCGCCGCGGCGATCTTATCGAGCGCCGACCTGTCGCCTGCGATCATCGCCTTGCGCAGCGCTTCCACCGCGGCCGAGACCGCGACTTCTTTACCGGATTGCGCCATGTGGACTGCTCCTGGTTGGATTCGTGGGGACAGAAAGGATAGCAGTTCCCGGCTAGAATGCAGCGAGCCAACGAACCCGCAAGGCGCGTAGCCTATGCTGAAACGCGTGGCAGTCGAGATCGGGATGGGAACGGACATCCGCGGCGCGGACTACACCAAGGCCGCGGTGCGGGCGCTGCGCGATGCGCTCTGGCACAACTCGCTCAACGTCGCCGATGCGCTCGGCAAGCCCGTGGACTCCATGGTGGTGGAGGTGCTGATCGGCGTGCCGAGGCCCGAGAAGGTCGATACGGCCCAGGTGCTGGCCGTGCTGCCGCACGGCACCGGCGCGGTAAAGGTGGTGGAGGGCGGCCTGGAGATCGTCAACGACGCCGGCACCGGCTCGACGGTGATGGCGAGCGCGGCGGCGATTGTCCGCCTGGATCTCTAGCCGTGGCACTCAAACGCATCATCCTGGAGATGGGGACCGGCAACGACCTGCACGGCTCCGATTACACCAAGGCGGCGCTGCGTGCGGTGCAGGACGCGCTGCACCATTCGTCGCTCTCCGTCGTGCGCACGCTGGGCGTCGACCCGAATGGCCTCCGGGTCGAAGTCACGATCGGCGTTCAGCAGCCCGGCAAGGTCGATGCGGCGAAGGTCAAGGCCAGCCTGCCGCGCGGAACGGTTACCGTGAAGGTCGTGAAGGGCGGACTGGACGTTCCCGCCGAAGGCGCGCACGACGAAATCGTCATCGCCACCGCGGCGATCGCAGCGCGGCTGGACTTGTAGGTCAACTTCGACGTATCGACCCAACCCAACGGAGGAGCAGCACAGATGAAGGTTTATGAAAGACTCGCCCATGCCTTCAAGGCGGAAGGCACGACAGCGACGTTCGGCATGATGGGCGACGGCAACATGTACTGGATCTACGCGCTCGACCGGTTGGGCGTCAAGGTTCACGAGGTACGCCACGAAGGCGCGGGGCTCGGGATGGCCGATGGCTATGCGCGAACCACGCACACCCCGGGCGTTGCCACTGCAACCTGCGGCCCGGGTGTGACGCAGCTCGCCACCGCGCTGGTGACCGCCAGCCGCGCGCACTCGCCGCTGGTCGCTTTTTGCGGCGAGGCACCCAGCACGGACGAGGAGTACGCCCAGTTTCTGGACCAGGCGCGCTTTGCCGCAGCCTGTGAAACGGGTTTTGTCCGCCTGCTGGCGCCCGAGCAAGCGGACGATGCCGTGCGCAAGGCGTTCTACCTCGCGAAGACCGAGAACCGCCCCATCATGCTGAGCTGCCCGATGGACATCCAGCAGAAGAAGTTCGAAGACGACGATGAAGCGTACAAGCCGTCCTCCTCGCTCTTCACGCGCGGGGTTGTGCACCCGGACCCCAAAGCGCTGGAACAAGCCGCCGATATGGTGGCCGGCGCGAAGAAGCCCGTCATCATCGTGGGCCGCGGCGCTCAGTGGGCGGGGGCCGGCCCGGCAGTGCTCAAGCTGGGCGATCGTATTGGCGCGCTCATCCTGACGACGCTGCTGACGAAGACCTTCCTCAACGAGTCCGAGTACCACGCGGGCATTTCGGGCCTGTACGGCTCGCGCCCGGCCATGCACTTGGCCCACGAGGCCGATCTCGTCATCGGCGTGGGGGCGAGCTTGAACCGCCATACGCTCGAAAACGGCTACATGTATCCCGAAGCCGGCTACGTGCACATCGATTCGAAGCCGCACCTGATGATGGGCGGGGGCCGGGCCGCCGACTGCTACCTTCAGGCGGATGCCCGAATCGGCGTCGAGGAGCTGGAAAAGCTGCTCGCTAGGCGTAACGTGAAGCTGACCGGCTTTCGCACGCCCGACGTGAAAGCCAAGCTCGTCAATCACCAGGCGGACCGCACGGAATTCGAGATGGATCCCGGCACCGTCGACCCGCGCGAGGCCGTGATCGCCCTCGACCAGATCGTGCCGCCGGAGATCGGGCTGCTTTCAGGCAGCGGCATGACCTCGGCTTTTGCCAGCATGCTGATGACGCGCCGGCGCGGGCTCGTGCAGGGCGGCCACTTCTTCGGCTGCATCGGGCAGATGCTGCCGGCCGCGATGGGCGCGGTCGTAGCGACGGGCAAGCCCGCCATGCTGCTCGACGGCGACGCCAGCGTCATGATGCACCTGGCGGAGTTCGAGACGGCGGTGCGCTACAACATGCCGCTGCTCGTGATCGTGATGAACAACGAGGCGCTGGGCGCCGAGTACTACAAGCTCGACGCGCACCAGATGGAGACCCGGGGCGCGCAGATCACGACGCCGGACCTGGGCAAGGTGGCCGTTTCGTTTGGCGGGCGCGGCGCCCACGCGACGACCATCGATGAGCTGACCGCGGCCGCAAAGGAGTTCGTGGCCAAGCCCGGCCCGATGATGGTCGACCTGCGCATTTCAAAATCGGTGCCCAGCGTGCCCTATCGGCGCATGCACTACGGCCGGGACGAATAGCTGGGGATGGCATCGTTGAGCCGTGAGCTCGCGCAGTGGGTCGCCGCGCTGCGCTACGAGGATCTCCCGCCTGCCGTCGTCGATCGCGCCAAGGGCGTCACGCTGCACTGCCTCGCATCCGTGCTCATCGGCTCGCAAACGGCGGCCGGACGGCAGGCCGTGAAGCTCATCGCGGATGAGGAGAGCGGCGTCAAGCGAGGCGCGACCATCATGGTCGATGGCAGGAGGGTGACGAAAGGCGGGGCGGCGTTCGCGAATTCCGAGATGGGCTTCGCGGGCGGCAAGTGGGACACCTTTCGCATGCTCACGCATCCGGGCACCAGCATCGTTCCGAGCGCGCTGGCAGCGGCGGAAGTTTCCGGTGCCTCGGGCAAGGACTTCATCACGGGCGTGGTGGCGGGCTATGAAGTCTCGGAGCGCATGAGTGCGGACTTCATCGCGACGTTGATGGCGCGCGGCTTCCATCCCGGACCTGTCTTCGGCATCTTCGGCGCGGCCATCGTGGCGGCGAAGATCCTGGGCCTCGACGCGGAGCAGCTGAACAGCACGATCGCGCTCTGCACGAGCCTCGCGGGCGGCAACCCGGAAGCGGCGCGCAGCGGCGGCAAGGCCCTGCGCGAGGGCGCCGCGGTGCGCAACGCCATGCTCGCGGTGGCGCTCGCCCAGGCCGGCCATGCCGGCGGCGAAACGGTGCTCGAAGGCGAGGCCGGTTTCTACCACGCGTTCGCCGGCAGCAATACGGGGCGGCTCACCTACCACTTCGAAGGCCTGACGAAGACGAGCATCCCGAAGATCGCGGAGAACCTCGGGAAGGACTGGATCTTTCTCGAAACGCTCTACCGCATCTACTCCATTTCGGGCTACAACATTGCGCACATCGACGTCACCGCGGCGCTCTGCAAGGAGCACGACATCAGGCACCAGGACGTCGAGCGCGTCGAGGCGGTGGTGAACTGGCTCGAAACGCAGTATCCGAGTCCGGCTTACCCGGTCCGGCGCGAGGACGCACGACCGCCGAAGCCGGGCATGACGCCCTACTTCACGGCCTACGCTGTCGTGAACCGCGGCTTCCCGGTTACGCAGGCCTGGAGCATGAGCAGCGGTCCGCCCGCCGTATCCGACGTCGCGCCGGAGGTTCTCGCCCTCATGCAGCGGACGACGCTCATCCCGTCGCACACGATGACGCTGTTCGGACCGCGCATCACGATCTACATGAAGGACGGCAAGGTCCACACCAAGCAGGGGACCGGCCGCGAGTTCATCTGGGATTTCGAGGAAGAGGGGCGGCGCATACGCGGCGTTATCCCGATGCTCCCGATCCCGGCCGCGCAGTTCGAGGAAATGATCGCGACCTGCCGCGATCTCGACCGCGAGCCGCGCGCGGACAAGCTCGTCACGCTGACGCTGGCGAAGAAATCAAGCGTCCCAGATAGGGCCCGAAGCTAACCCATTCGCCATTACGGAGAACATGCGGCCATGATCACCGACAGCGCAGCACACCGCATCACCGACATCGAGACCCTGGGCAAGCTCTACGGCGTGGCGGCCGGGGCGGCCGTGAACAAGGAGGTCAACTACCTCCACCCGTACTACCAGAAGCTGATCGCGGTCTCGCCCTTCTTCGTGCTCGCCACCGGCGGCCCGGACGGCATGGACGCCTCGCCGCGCGGCGACGCGCCCGGCTTCGTCGTGGTCGAGGACGAGAAGACGTTGCTGATCCCCGACCGGCGCGGCAA